>CAKUFZ010000005.1 GCA_934654475.1 uncultured Coriobacteriales bacterium | reverse complement strand
AAAAGCTTACGAGTCCTTGAGATTTTGAATTTGAGTGAGCTCGTTATAGAAGCTCTCGATGTCTTGGAAGTCCTTGTATACGGAGGCAAAGCGCACGTAGGCAACCGTGTCGAGCTTGAGAAGGCGCTTGAGCACCATGTCGCCCAAATCGTTGGATGCGACCACCGTGGTCATGTTGTTGCGCAGCTCGCTCACAATATCGCTCACAAGGTTGTCGAGAACCTCGTTGGAAATCGAGCGCTTGATGGTTGCCTTGGTAAGGCTGGCACGCAGCTTGGTGCGATCAAACGGCTCAAGCGTGCCGTCGCGCTTGGCTACCTGGATGGGAGTTTCCTCACGGCGCTCGTAGGTTGTGAAGCGCTCACCACATGCGGGGTTCAGGCACTCGCGGCGGCGGCGTATGGCAAAACCCGACTCATACGAACGTGAGTCGATAACCTTCGAGTCTTCAAAGCCGCATTTTGGGCAACGCATCCGTGTGTCTCCCCTCGCTTTTCGCACACGCTAAGCATAGCCCATCGCACGGCTTCGCATCACCTCAGAAGGCCGGAACTTCGATAATTTGCCCCGGCACAATAAGGCTCGACGACAGGTCGTTGCGGTCGACGATCCAATGCACGCTCTCGGCCACAGAGAGTCCTTGTCCACAGTGCTCGGCCCCAATAGACCACAGCGTGTCACCAGACTGCACGCACACGAACAGACTGGTCCGCTCGGCATGCGACGTCTGACCTTGGGCGACAAACGGCATCGCCAGGACAACACCGAGCACAATGATGCAGAAAAACGCAATGCAAATCATGGAATCGCGCCTTTGGACGCACCTGTACGACTCTTCCCTCGTCATGGCAAACCCCTTTCCTCGCGGTCGATGTGGGGCATTATCCAGACCGTGGGGACAGAAATTGAAAGCCTTGAAATCGAATGGATGTTCGTGTTATGGTGCAAATCAAACACATGTTCGATTTGGAGGAACGCGCAGTGCAGATTCAGCGGCTTAGCAAACGTCAGCAGCAGATCTACGATTTCATATGCTCAGAAGTGGCATCCAAGGGCTATCCACCAAGCGTGCGAGAGATTGCCGATGCCGTGGGTCTGCGAAGCCCGTCTACCGTGCATGTACACCTGCAGGTTTTGGAAGACAGAGGCTATATCAAGCGCAACCTGTCGAAGTCCCGGGCGCTGGAGGTCGTGCACACTCAGGACGCCGAAGCATTCGACGACGTCAAAGAAACGCCCGCAAGCGACACCAACATGGTAAGACTGCCCCTGCTTGGGCGCGTAGCCGCAGGGGAGCCGATTCTTGCCGTGGGCAACGTGGAGGAGTACATGACGCTCCCCCGCTGCCTTGTGGGCGACGAAGCGTCGTTTATCCTCAAGGTCAAAGGCGACTCGATGATTGGCGCCGGCATATTCAACGGCGACTACGTCGTGGTCAAGCAGCAACCTGATGCCGTTAGCGGCGAGATTGTCGTGGCGCAGCTCGAAGACGAGGCCACCGTCAAAACCTTCTATCGCGAGCGCGACACCGTGCGCCTGCAGCCCGAAAACCCCACGATGCAGCCCATCTACGCGCGAAACCCGCGTATTCTCGGTCGCGTAGTAGCCCTCATTCGCACCATGTAGGCTCACAAAGTGACATTTCCCGCATTTGGCGTCCAAAATAGACCCGCCACAACCCACGTGTGTAACACATGAGCTGAGACGGGTTTCAATGGTTTCGACCCTTATGCAGTTTGTTTCAAACCACATGGTACGGTCTATTAACCGCAGTCTCGTCCACCGCAGGCCTTATGCAAGTCATACCCGACCCACGGTACGGGGTTACTCCACAGCCTCGTCCACCGCAAAGACGCGGGCCCGGTTGGCGACGCTTGCGGGCAGCACGGCCTCGAGCAGGGTGCCTTCAGGCACATACTCCTCGTGCAAAATATGGCCGTACTTGTGGCAGTCAGACAGCAGCGAGCCCTGGCCATACGGAATGAGGACCTTCAGGTGCTCGTCGCGCAAGGCGGCTTGCTTGGCAAGGTTGGCAACGAGGTCCTCAATGCCTTCGCCCGTAACCGCTGAGACAAAGATGGCCTCAGGATAGCTTTCACGGAGCTCAGCGGCACGCTCAGGCTCGAGCAGGTCACACTTGTTGAAGACCAGCAGACGGTCAATGCCGTCGGCCTTGATCTGCTTGAGAACCTCTTCAACGGCGGCGAGCTGCTCGACAAGGTGCGGGTCGTTGCCATCCACCACATGCAGGATGAGATGGGCGTCGGCAACCTCGGCAAGCGTCGACTTAAACGACTCCACGAGGGTGTGCGGCAGCTTGCGTACAAAGCCGACTGTGTCGGTAATGGTAGTCGTCTTGCCGCCCGGCAGCACAAAGACCCTCGTCGTGGGGTCAAGCGTGGCGAAGAGCTGGTCTTGCACGTACACGCCGGCGTCGGTCAGGCGGTTGAGCAGCGTCGACTTGCCGGCGTTGGTGTAGCCCGCCAAAGCGACGCGGAAGACATCGGAAGAGGTGCGTTCCTTGCGCTGCACGTCGCGGTTGGAAGCGATGTTGGCAAGCTCGCGACGCAGCACGGAAATGCGGTCGCGAATGAGACGGCGGTCGACCTCAAGCTGGCTTTCGCCCTGGCCAAAGCGCGAGCCAATGCCGCCGCGCGTTCTGTCCTTGGCAAGGTGGGCCCACATGCCGCGCAGGCGCGGGTAGAGGTACTGCAGCTGAGCCATCTGCACCTGCAGCTTGCCCTCATGGGTCTTGGCATGCAGGCCGAAGATGTCGAGGATGAGCGCCGTACGGTCGATGACCTTGTACTTCATCCCCAGGATGCGCTCGATGTTTGCCTGCTGAGAAGGTGACAGCTCGGCATCGAAGATGATGACGTCGGCATTGCAGCTCTGTGCGAGGTCGCGCAGCTCAAGCACCTTGCCTGAGCCGAGATAGGTCTTGGCATACGGATGGTCGAGCTTCTGGGTCAGCTCCCCCACCGTCTGGGCCCCCGCCGTCTCCGCCAGGCGCGAGAGTTCCTCAAGCGAGGCCTCGAGGTCCCAGGCAGACTGAGAGGTATCGATACCCACGAGAATGCAGCGCTCCTGCGCACGCGCCGTGTCAAACGGTCCGTTGTATGGCATAGCAATCACTCCTTACAGAGCCTGCTGGACACCAGGTTCGCTGAAAAGGCCGACAACGCGGTCTACGAGTTCATCCTCCCCCATCTGGCTCGCATCGAACCAGTGGATGCGTTTGTCGGCGTTAAACCACGTGTATTGGCGCTTGGCATAACGGCGCGAAGATCGCTTGATGTCCTCGACGGCCTCATCCATGGAGGTCTCGCCGCGAAGGGCCGCGATGATCTCCTTGTAGCCGATGGCTTGATTCGAGGTGAGGGTGTCAGCAAGGCCGGAGTCCATAAGGCCGCGTACCTCATCGACAAGGCCGAGCTCCATCATCTTGTCCACGCGACGGTTGATGCGCTCGTAGAGCATCTCGCGAGGCATCGTGAGGCCCACATGAAGCGTGGGATACCGGTCGAGGCGCTCATGGAGGGTAGCATGCTCCTGGGCATACGAGCTTCCCTGCTCAAGCAACTCAAAAGCGCGCACAACGCGGCGCACGTTGTTCGGGTGGATGAGAGCGGCGCTGCACGGGTCCTTGGACTGCAGCAACTCGTGGAAGGCGTCGTTTCCCATCTGTGCAGCAAGCGCCTCATAGCGCTCGCGCACAGGGTTTTCCACCTGCTCGCCCTCGGGAAAGCCCATGTCCTCAAGTGCGGCACGCACATACAGGCCAGTACCGCCACAAACAACAGGCAGCACTTCGCGCTCAAGGAGCCCGTCGATGCAGGCATGGGAGTCCTGTGCGAAGACGGCCGCCGAATAGGGCTGACCGATGTCTACAAGGTCGATGCAGTGCAACGGCACGCGACGCTCAGCGACGGGCGTCTTGGCCGTGCCAATGTCCATCCCGCGATAGACCTGCATGGAGTCGGCGGAAACCACCTCGCCGCCCAGGCGCAGGCACAGGGCATCGGCAAGCGAGGACTTTCCGCTTGCCGTGGGACCGACGACCGATATGACCCGATAGGCGCTCATGATACGCAAGCTCTCAGCCTAGAGCGTCTCGCCCACGAGCTGGCCGCGCAGGTACCAGGTACGGGCCTCATCCACATGCACGTCGACAATCGTGCCGATGTAATCGTCGATGGTCTTACCGGCGGGGATGGGAGCGTGGACAGTCTGGTTCTTGGGGCTGCGGCCAGAAAGCATCGATTCGTCGCGCTTGGAGACGCCTTCGACCAGGACAGGCACGACCTGGTCGAGCTCGGCCTGGTTGGCCTTGTGGGCGCAGTCCTGCACGACGTTTACAAGACGGTCGAAGCGGTCCTGGATGACCTCGCGCGGCGTGTCGTCCACCATCTCGGCGGCAGGCGTGCCGGCGCGCTTGGAATAGATGAACGTGAAGGTCTGGGAGTAGCCCACCTGCTCGACGAGGGACATGGTCTGTAGGAAGTCCTCCTCGGTCTCACCGGGGAAGCCGACGATAAGGTCGGTGGAAAGGGCGATCCCGGGAACGGCGGCCTTGACCTTGTCGACGAGCTGCAGGTACGCCTCGCGGTCGTAGGTGCGGTTCATCATCTTAAGGATGCGGGAGGAGCCGGACTGTGCGGGAAGGTGCAGCGCGGGCATCACAGACTTGACCTCGGCCATGGCGGCAATGGTCTCGTCGGAGAGGTCCTTGGGATGGCTCGTGGCAAAACGCAGGCGAGCGATGCCGCTGTTGCCCACCTCGCGCAGAAGCTCGGCGAAGCGGGGGGCGCCGTACAGGTCGCGGCCGTAGGAGTTCACGTTCTGACCGAGCAGGGTGATCTCCTTGACACCCTCCCCCACCAGGCGGTGCACTTCTTCGAGGACATCCTCGAAAACGCGGCTGCGCTCACGACCGCGCACGTAGGGCACGATGCAGTAGGTGCAGAAGTTGTTGCAGCCATAGGTGATGGGCACCCAGGCATGGAAGGCGTCGTCGCGCTTGGAAGGCAGGTCGCTGGCGCACACACCGTCCTCGTCGGTCTCGGCGATGGCGATGCAATGGCCCTCACCGGCAAGAGCAGCGGAAAGCAGGTCAGGTAGACGGTGGATGGTGTGGGTGCCAAAGACGATGTCGACGTTGCCCAGGATGTCGAAGAGCTTGTCGCCGTCGCGCTGGCCGATGCAGCCGCCCACAGCCACGATGCGACGCTCGCTTCCCTCACGCGGGGGAATGTTGCGCATGGACTGTACCTGGCCGTACAACCTCGTGTCGGCAGCCTCGCGCACGCAGCAGGTAAGGAAGACGACGATGTCGGCCTCTTCGATTTCGGAGACCTCAAGCGAGCCAGCCGTCTCCAGCATGCCGCGCACCCGCTCGGCGTCATGGAAGTTCATCTGGCAGCCGAAGGCACGGACGAGGTAGGTGCTGCCGCTCAAGGGCTGCATGGAGTTGGCGATCATTGCTTCTTCGGGGTGAGAGGAGAAGGGCATGGGGGCTCCTGTACGGTAAAAGATGAGGCTCAAAACGAGCGGATCGATTGTAGCCTATGGGCCAGTTAGAGCTGTTTGGAAATCGGAAAGGTCACGACCACCTTGTCCTGCGCGACGCGCACTTTGACGTCTCCTGCCAGGTCAAGATAGTAACGCTCGGCCAGCATCTCAAAATCGCGTGCCATGAGGGAGGCGAACTCCTCGGTGTCCTCACGCGAGATTTTGAGCTTGCGACGGTCTTGAAGAAGGTCGACCTGGCCGGGCTTTTGCGGCGTGGCATCGCCGACAAGGAGGCGACGAATCTCGCTCAGGGGATTGACCTCGAAGTTGAGAATGCGATAGCAGCTGCGCTGAGAAACGGTGATGCCCAGCGTCTCGGCCGCCTGCTGTAACTCAAGGGGCGTGGTGGCAAATGCCGGGAGAAGCCAGAAAGCGCATCCCTCACGCTCAACTACAGGGTGAGAAGCGAGGTATTTGCGTCCCTGCGCAACAAGCGTGGCCAAAACCTCCGCAGGGCTGCCCACGAAAAAGCGCTGGGATGCGGGACAGTCGAGCGCAATGTCGGCAACGGTGCGCAAGATGTTGTGAGGGCCGCGCGTCTTGTCGACTGTTGCATCTGGCGCGGCGGGTGCCTCGGGCTGCTCGACAAGCGTGGGAAGCGTGGACTGGTCGGCGCGCTCGGGAACGGCCACAGTGTCGAAGGCGACGCTGATGACGCAGCCTTTGCCCTTCTCAGAGCAGACAATGCGGCTCTCGAGGGCATTTTGGCGGATTGAGTAGAGCGCCATGCCCCTGCCGTGCACGCCCCAGCGGTCCATGTGCATGGACTCGAGCTTGCTTGTGACGCGCGGGTCAAAGACCTTCTCGGCAATGGAGGAAGGCACGCCGTCACCGTCGTCGATGACGATCAGGTTGCGTCGGGCACCGTCACGGGTGCTCGCCACAAACACATGCTGGGCATGGGCGTCGCGGGAGTTACGCACCATCTCGCAGACGGCGTCCTCAACGTACTGGATGTCTTGTTTTGCCTGGCGACGCTCAGCCTCAGATACCTTTAAACGAACGAACCCTGCGCCGAGACGTTCCTCGATGCGCAGGGATTCGTCACCTAGCACGTTTTCGATAAATGAGGTCAGACCGTCGGAACGGCTGGCTTCATTACTTGGCAATGTCGCAAGCCCTGCTTTCGCGAATGACCACGACCTTTACCTGGCCGGGGTATTCCATCTGGTTCTCAATCTCGGTGGCAATGTCGTGCGCGAGAACGACGGCGGCAGCGTCGGAAATCTCCTCGGGCTTGACCATAACGCGAATCTCGCGACCGGCCTGCATGGCGTAGGTGCGCTCGACGCCGGGATGCGAGTTCGAGATCTCCTCAAGCTTCTCAAGACGCTTGATGTAGGTCTCAGCGGACTCGCGACGGGCACCGGGACGGGCGGCAGAGCAAGCGTCGGCGGCTTGAACGAGCACATCAAGCACGCTCGTAGGGTCGACGTCGTTATGGTGCGCCTCGATGGCGTGCACGATAGTGGGAGCCTCACCGTACTTGCGGGCAAGGTCGGCACCGATGACGGCGTGGGGACCCTCGACGCGATGGTCGATGGCCTTGCCGATGTCGTGCAGAAGACCAGCGCGCTTGAAAGGCGAGGAATCGAGGCCAAGCTCGTCGGCCATGATCTCGCACATGCGGGCAACCTCAACAGAGTGGTTGAGGACGTTCTGACCGTACGAGGTGCGATAACGCAGGGCACCCAGAGTCCTCACGAGCTCGGGGTGAATGTCGTTGACCTCGAGGTCGAAGCAGGCCTGCTCGCCAGCCTCGAGCACCTTGGCGTTCACCTGATCGGTGGCCTTGTTGAAGAGCTCCTCGATACGCGCCGGATGGATGCGACCGTCGGCAATGAGGTTCTCGAGGGTGACGCGGGCGATCTCGCGACGGACCGGGTCGAAGCTAGAGAGCTGCACGGTCTCGGGCGTGTCGTCGATGATGAGGTTCACGCCGGTCATCTGCTCGAAAGTGCGGATGTTGCGGCCCTCGCGGCCGATGATGCGGCCCTTGAGGTCATCGGAAGGAATGTGCACCGTGGTGAGCGTGACTTCGCCGACGTGGTCGGAGGCGCAACGCTGGATGGCGGTGGCAAGAATGCGGCGAGCGGTGCTCTCGCACTCGATGCGCGTGCGCTGCTCGCTCTCGCGGATGATAGTGGCGCTCTGGCGCGTCACATCGTCACGCACGCGATCGAGCAGCTCCTTGTGAGCCTCGTCGGTGGTGAGGCCGCTGATGCGCTCGAGCTCGGAGGTGTGCTTGCGCTCGAGCTCCTCAACGTCGCGGGCACGCTTCTCAATCTGGCCAGCCTCGCTGGAGAGCTGGTGCTCCTTCTTGTCAAGCGAATCAGAGCGACGGTCGAGGGACTCCTCGCGCTGAAGCAGGCGGTTCTCACGCTCGCGAATCTCGCCAGCGCGCTGGGCCGCCTCGGCCTCGGATGCCTTCTTCTTCTCGAGAATCTCGGAATCGGCGGTCTGCCTAATGCGGAAGACCTCTTCCTTGGCGGAAATTTCCGCTTCCTTCTTGATGGTCTCGGCCTGCTTTTTTGCGCCGTCGAGTACCTGATCGGCCTCGGACTTTGCCTGAGTGAGCTTGCCGCTTGCGCTCTTAGCGGCGAAAAGCAGGGCGAGAGCCGCACCAATGACCGCTGCAGCGATTGCAACGACAACGTACATAACGTCCATGTGCTACCTCCCGGCTTCGTTTAGCTGTTATGCAAAACGGACGAAAG
Organism: uncultured Coriobacteriales bacterium; assembly: GCA_934654475.1. Lineage (GTDB taxonomy): Bacteria > Actinomycetota > Coriobacteriia > Coriobacteriales > UMGS124 > UMGS124. Next base: position 108,834 of record CAKUFZ010000005.1, on the reverse strand, counting down.
ACGAGCACATGCCAACACTGACACGCCGCACGTTAGACGTCCGGCATCGTGAGCACCCTGAGGAATTAGATGAAGTTTTGACCGTTCTATATCCAAAACTCGCCTAAAACGAGAGAAGTCACAAATGCTAGACGATTGTACGTTCTCGGTGCGTTTTTGGTCAACCTCGCGGCATGAATCTACGCAGGCACTCTAAAGGCAGAAGGCCTTATGCGCCGTGCACGACCATCATTCGACCGCACACCGGGCACACGGCAAGGCTGTCGCCCTTGATGAGCTGCTCGTACTGAGACTGCTGAAGCTCAACGCGGCAGCCGGTGCACACGTGGTCCTCGAGCTTGCAAATACCCACGAGGTTGTGCTGGGCGCAGGAGACACGGTAGCGCTCGAGAAGGTCTGCGGGAATGGCCTGCTGCAGCGTCTCGCGGCGGGCGACAAGACGGGTAAGGTCCTCACGCAGGTCGTTGGCGCTCTTCTTGAAGGCCTCGACGAGCTCGGCCTCCTTGGCCTCGAGCTGGGTCTTGATGGAGGCAGCCTGACGATAGAGGCCCTCGAGACGCTCAAGCTCGGCCTTGGCCTTCTTCTGGTTGAAATCGACCTTCTCAAGGCGCTTGGCCAGACGGTCGAGCTCGGCCTTATAGCTCTGAGTGAGACGGAAGTCATCGGAAGCCTCGCTGTCGCGCTTGACTTCCTCAACGCGGGCGCTCAGCGTGCGGCGGCGACCGTCGTTGTCCTCGACCTCGATGCGGGCGTCCTTGAGCAGGCCCACGATCTTCGTGGTCTTCTTGGAAAGCTCCTTGAGCCTTCCGCGAACCTCCTTGATTTGCTCTGCCTGGGGAATCTCGTCGATTGCCTTACGGTCGCGCATAATCTGCAAGTCAACCTGCTGGAGCTCGAGAAGATCGGTCGTGACCGGCATACTTGATTCCTCTTTCTCTGCAATTTCGTGTACAAGGATGGCTACAAAGGCATTTCATTCAATAGTCGGAACATGATACACGCCCAGACGCGCATCAGATGCTAGACCAATGCGAATCCTCGCAAAGCACCACACGCGCATCTTCAGGCACGTCGAGTGAATCGAGAATGTCGTTGAGGACACCCACAAGAGGCAGCTCCGACACGTCGTGGCCGAGCACGATGACTGCACATCCGTGGGTGAGGAGCTCTAGCGCCTTGTGGTAGCCGCACTCACCGCACACCACGACGTCGCAGCCGGCCTCAAGCGCATAGTGGCCGCAGTCGCCGAGACTGCCGGTAAAGAAAGCGGCACTGGCACGGGCGGAATCAAGCGGACCATAGGCCTGCGCCACGTCGCCCAATGCGTCCCTGCACGAATGGGCAAGCTCGCGCAGCGTCATGCCGGAAGGCAGCGGCACGCAGGCTCCCAGACGGCCAAGATTCTCCGGGCGGTCTGACTCCAGGCCCGCACCCTGCGCAGCAAGGCCCAAACGACCAGGCATGGCAGCGCGGGCGGCCTCGCATCGGTCGAGGTTCGTGTGAAACGAGAGAACGGCAACACCCAGACGCATGGCCTCCCAAAGACATGAGCTTGCAAAACCCGCACCGGAAGAGGGCGGCGTGAGAGCATCGGGCATGGAAAGACAGACCGGGTGATGGGTGAGCAGCACGTTGGCACCAGCTGCATGAGCTGCGCGAACGTTATCCGCAGAGGCGTCAAGGGCAAGGGCGATCTTGGTGACCTCGGCGTCGGGGCCGCCCACCGAAAGGCCGACCTTGTCCCACGGCTCAGCCCACATCTTCGGCAGGCATGAGAAGAGGGACGTCTCGAGTTCGCGCACCTTCATGGCAGATCACCTTTTCGAAATGAGTCGAGCCGGACGGGACAGACAGACACCGCGCAGGTACCCGCGGCATTACGCGATCGAGACGCTGCGCCAGCCTCCGGCTGCCGTCGGGACGTCGATACTGCGATAGCCCGCCGCGACCGCAAGCGCATAGGCCTGATCGATGTTCTCGCCAACGCGCGTCACCACATGGGCGTCGGAACCCACGGTGATGGGAACGCCGGCCTCATGGAAAAGGGAGAGAAGCTCGGGATGCGGGTAGAACCGGCCGACGGGCTTGATGGAGCCCGCCGTGTTGATCTCCACACGCACGCCAGCTGCAGCCGCATCGCGGGCAGCCTGGGCATACAGGCGCTGCATTGTGTCCTCAGAGGGGTAGCGCCCCAGGAGGCTCACAAGATCGGGATGCGCCATGGAATCGAACAGGCCGCTGTTGCATGCCTGTCCCCAAAGGCGGAAATACCCCTCCCAGACAGCGTCGACACCGCGCTCCTCCCAAAACGAGAGGTCGCTGAGGTCGTCGATCCAGCGCATGTCCACCATGTGCACAGAGCCGAGCCTGAACGTGGCACCGCGGGTCCAGCGGATGATGTTGTCGGCGCAGCCCGGATAGTAGTCGCACTCGAACCCGAAGACGACCTCGACCTCAGGGTGACGCGCACGTGCCGCCTCGATGTCGGCAGCATAGGCGGGAAGGTCGGCTTCAGGAACGCTCACCTCACACACAGGGTCAATCTCGTGGGGCAGCGTGAGATGGTCGGTGATGCAAATTGTGGTCAGTCCGAGCTCGCAAGCTCGGGAGACGTCGTCCTCCACGCTTGCCTTGCCGTCGGAATACGACGTGTGGGTATGGCAGTCAACAAGCTCCATGGTGCTCCCCTATCGTTTGCGCGTCGAGGCCTCGCGGCATACCTGCGCCAGCGCGTGCGCCAGACCCTCGCACTCCTCAGCGCTCACGCGTGCGTCAAAGGAGATGCGCAGGGCACAAAAGGCGAGGTCGCGGGGCACGCCCATGGCAGCCAGCACGTGACTGGGATTGAGTGAGCCGCTTGAGCAGGCAGAACCGCCCGAAACCTCGTACCCCAGGTCGTCCAAGCCCAGAACGAGACCCTCTGTCTGATGGCCAGGCACAAGCAGGTGCACGATGTTGGGAAGCGTCTCGGGCGTGTCGATGCCTTCACGGCGCAAGGTCTCGAAAAAGTCGAGCCCTTCGGCGCGTAGCGTGTCGACAATCAGGCGGCCGTGACTGCGCAAAAGCACGTCGTTGTCTTGAAGGGTGGCAGCAGCCTGCTTTGCGACGGCCGCAAAGGCCATGGCGGAGCGCACGTCTTGCGTGCCGCTGCGAAGGCCGCCCTCCTGGCCGCCTCCCACCTGCTGCGCCACGATGGGCGTGCGCGAGCGCACATAGAGCGCTCCGCACGAGACGGGGCCCGCGACCTTGTGCGCAGCAAACGAGGCGGTGTCGATGCCCAGCTGCGAGGCATTGAAGGGGACATGCCCGAACGTCTGGATTGCATCGCAATGCACAAGCGCGCCCTGGGCATGCGCAAGCGTTACGACACGCGCGATAGGCTGCACGGCTCCAACCTCGTTGTTTGCGCCCATCACACAAACGAGGGCCACATCGGGGCCCAGCACGTGCTCAAGCGCCTCGAGATCGACAACACCGTTGGAAAGCACGGGGATGCGCTCAACCGTGAAACCATCACGCTCAAGGGAAGATGCAGGGTCAAGAACAGAATCATGCTCTATGGCGCTTACAAGCACGCGGTGACGCTTGGAACCCGGCGTTTGGAGCTGAGCCAGGGCCATGCCACGGATGGCGAGTGTGTTGGCCTCGGTGCCGCCACTCGTGAAAATAATCTCGCTGGGACGCTTCGCGCCTACGGCGCGCGCAACGTCGGCACGCGCGCGCTCAAGGGCGGCAAAGGCGGCACGACCGCTTGTATGCAGGGAGTTTGGGTTGGCGCCGGCCCACTCTTGGGCGTCGTAGCGAGCCATCTCCTCACGGCACAGGCTGGACATGGGGCTCGACGCCGCATGGTCGAAATAGTGGCGCACGCGCATGCTTAGAGCACCAAGCTCGCAGCGCCGGCAGCCCTGATCTGCTCCATGGCAGCATGGGGGTCCTCGACGCCGAAGATGGCCGAGCCAGCCACGAGCATGTTCGCGCCAGCCTCGCACACAAGCGGGGCCGTCTTGACGCCGATACCACCGTCAACCTCAACCACAGGGTTACAGCCGAGGTTTGCGCACATGTCGCGCAGCTCGCGAATGCGGCGGGCGGTGGAGGTGATGTAAGATTGGCCGCCGAAGCCGGGGTTCACGCTCATGACGAGCACGACATCGAGCTCCTCGACGACATCGCGCAGCAGGCACACGGGAGTGGCGGGGTTGATGGCAATGCCGGCAAGAGCGCCGCGCTCGCGGACATGGCGAGCGAAGCGGTTGGCATGCGTGAGGGCCTCAAGCTGGGCAGTCACGAGCGAGGCGCCTGCGTCGATGTACCAGTCGCAGGTCGACTCGGGATTGTCAACCATGAGGTGCACGTCGAGGGGGTTGCTGAAGCAGCCGGCCAGGCCCTTGACGAACATGGGGCCGATGGTGAGGTTCGGCACGAAGTGGCCGTCCATCACGTCGACATGGATGAAGTCGGCACCGTTGGAAACCTGCGAGACGCTCTCACGCAAGGCCATGAAGTCCGCCGAGAGAATCGACGGGGACATCATCACATCGGTTTTGGACAACGTAGCTGCAGGCATGGCGTGCTCCCCTCTTCGAGCTTCAGACGTTGGTCGAAACAGTTTGTGCTAATCGAGACCGTAGAACTCCATGCGCGGAGTGCGGCGGAACAAGGTCTCGGCAATCTCGGGCAGAGGCGTGCCCTCGTAGAGCAGCGAATGCACCGCCTCGGTGAGCGGCACCTCGACTCCCAGCTCACGGGCCATATGCAGGATGGAACGGCAGGCCCGCGCGCCCTCGACGACCATGTGGGTGCGTGCCTCGTAGGACTCAAGCGTTTCGCCTTTTGCAAGCGCCGCGCCGAAGGTCTGGTTGCGGGAGTGGGCGCTCGTGCAAGTGGCAACGAGGTCACCCATGCCAGCAAGGCCCATGCAGGTCATGGGGTCGCCGCCGCGAGCAGCCACGATGCGGCTCATCTCGGCAAGGCCGCGCGTCATGATGACGGAGAGCGTGTTGTCGCCAAACGAGAGGCCCTTGACCACGCCGCACGCAATGGCCACGACGTTCTTGGCCGCAGCACACACCTCGACGCCCACCTCGTCGGTGGACACGTAGGTGCGGAAGAGGTCGGCGTTAAAAAGGTCTTTGAAGTACTCGGCACACGCCAGGTCGCTGGAGGCGGCGACGGCTCCGGCGGGCATGTCAAGGCAGACTTCCTCGGCGTGGTTGGGGCCCGACAGGCATGCGATGCGATTGCGCCCCGTGAGCTCGTCTTCCACAACCTCGGTCATGAGCTTGTTGGTGCCGTACTCGATGCCCTTGGTAAGCACGCAAACGGGCAGGTCGGGCGCGATGTAGGGGCTGCAGTCATGGGCAACCGAGCGCAGGTGGCTTGAAGGCACAACGAACAGCACCGCGTCGGCCCCATCGAGGCACCACGCATGGTCGGTGCTCGAGACCACATTCTCGCCCAGCTTGCATGCGGGCAGATAGATGGGGTTGGTATGCTCCTCGTTGATGGAACGGGCAACCTCGGGGTTGTGCGACCAAAGGCGCACCTCGTTGCCCTGCTTGGCCATATGCCCGGCGACCGCGGTACCCCACGAGCCGGCGCCGACCACGCAGACGCGCTGCTTCACCACATCACCTACTTCGACTTTTTAACGGAGAACTTGCTCTCCTGCCCATGGGCGAGCTTCTTGATGTTGGAGCGATGGCCCCAAATGACAAGCGCCGACACGATGCAGACGATGACCGTGAAAGCCATCGAAGGCTGATAGAAAAGATTGGCAAAAATAGGCAGCGAAAGGGCGCCGGCGATGCTGCCGACCGAGACATATCGCGTGCTGACCGCAAAAATCAGGAAGGGGCCCCACAGGCTCAATCCAGCCCACGGCATGAGCACCACCGCGCCGCCAAAGCCCGAGGCGATGCCCTTACCGCCGTGAAAATGCAGGAACGGGGTGAACATGTGGCCCAGAATGACCGCCAGGTACACAAGCGCCGCGCACCAGTCGTAGACGCCGCCCGGGGCGGTCGTCTCGATGGCGCCTGCGCCCACCACGCCGATGAGAAGCCTGCCGATCAAAACGGCGACCACGGCCTTGAGGATGTCGCTGACCAGCGTGAGAATGCCAGCCTTGGCACCCAGGGTGCGAGCCACGTTGGTAGAACCGACGTTGCCCGAACCCTGGGTGCGGATATCCACGTTGCCAAAAGCCTTACCGATGAGGTAGGCGGAAGGGATGCCGCCAAGAACATACGCGATGACACACGCCAGGGCACACATCACATAGACAAGCATGGTGGAAGGTTATCTCCTAACGGTTTCGCGCCGCCAAAGGCAAGAGCCTACATGGCCTTCTTCTTGAACTTGAACCTGATGGGCGTACCGGTAAGGTCGAAGCGGTCGCGAAGGCGGTTCTCGAGGAAGTGCTCGTAGTTGGGGGTAACGAGCTCGGGCATGTTCACGAAGATGGTGAAGATGGGCGGCTTGTTGCCCGTCTGCGTGATGTAGTTCATCTTGAGGCGCTTCGTGCCCTTCGTCACCGTGTGGCCGAACTCGCGCAGCTCGGTGAGGAGCTTGTTGAGCTGCGGGGTCGGGATGACCTGGCGACGGTGGGCGTCGGCGGTGTTCACAGCGTCCCACACGCGCAGGCAAGAGCGGCCTGTGAGGGCGGAGATGCGCACCACGGGGGCGTAGGAGACGAAGTGCAGGCGCTCGGCCACGTCGTTCTCGAGCTCCTCGCGGCGCTCGGCGGTGTCGACGAGGTCCCACTTGTTGAGCAGGACAACGACGGCGATGCCGTTGTTGTGCGCCATGCCGGCGACGCGCTGGTCCTGCTCGGTGACGCCGATGGTGGAGTCGATGACGACGAGGGCCACGTCGGCGCGCTCGATGGCGCGCTCGGCACGCACGTAGGAGTAGAACTCCAGGTCCTCGTTGATGACGGTACGCTTGCGCATACCGGCGGTGTCGATGAGGCGGTACTTGACGCCCTCGTGCTCGACGAGCGTGTCGACGGCGTCACGGGTGGTGCCGGCCACGTCGCTCACGATGGAGCGCTGCTCGCCGCAGAGGCGGTTGAGCAGCGAGGACTTACCGGCGTTGGGGCGGCCGACGATGGCGACGCGGATGAGGTCTTCGGGAACCTCCTCCTCGGTGGCCTCGGGCAGCGAAGCCACGACGTCGTCGAGGATGTCGCCCACACCGTTGCCGTGCTGGGCGCTGATGGGGTACGGGTCGCCCAGGCCCAGGCTGTAGAACTCGTAGGCGTTGGCGTCCTGCAGGACGGAGTCGCACTTGTTGACGGCCAGGAAGACCGGCTTGTCGGTGCGCTTCAGGATGCGGGAGACGGCCTCGTCCTCCTCGGTGACGCCGGTCTTGCCGTCGACGAGGAAGATGATGGCGTCGGCCTCGTTGATGGCGAGCACCGCCTGGTCGCGAATCTTGCTCTGGAACGCATCCTCGGAATCGCCGACCTCGATACCGCCGGTATCGCACAGCGAGAACTCGGTGCCGTTCCAGTCAGAATCATGGAACGTCCTGTCACGGGTGACGCCCTCGGTCTCGTGCACGATGGCCTCGGGACGCTGGGAAACACGGTTGACGAACGTGGACTTGCCCACATTGGGCCTGCCCACCACTGCAACGACAGGCTTTGTCATGGGTGAACCTCCTTGAGAAAAAACATACGTGCGCTCAGGGTACCACGCTCAGAGCGCTTCGAACGCGCGTTTGACGCCTTGGGGCACCGCGGTCACGAAAAAGCCCCGAGCACCGCGGTCCTCGAGCACGTGGATAAGGTCGTCGGCCGCAACACCGTCAAGTGTGAGGCGGTCGGCGTTGAGCATGATGTTGGGCAGCCACACGACGGTGTGCGACAGGTCCTGGGGCAGCTGCGCCAAAACGTCGCAGGCGCACAGAAGTCCCGTGACGTTGACGTTGCCCCCGAAGTAGTCGTTCTCCACCGCCACGACCTCGCAGCGGCCCCCGACGGGCAGCGCAGAGACGAAGTCGCGCACCACGTGCGCGCTCGCGCAGCCCGAGACGAGCAGCACCCGCTCCCCTGCCGCCTCGAGACGCTGGGCAGCCGCGCGGATGGGACCGAGCGCCTCCTCGTCGGCGAGCAGGCCGGCGGCCTCGTCGAGAAACGAGCGCACCATGCCGATGCCGTCGTAGTACTGGGGATAGCCGTCGTACTCCTCGGCACAGGGCGGATCGGTGCGCGCCATGAGGTAGAACTCGTCGGCGAGCTGGTAGCGCGTGCGACCCGTGGCCTTGCGGTTGCGCAGCTGGTAGGGCCGCACGGCGTCGATGACCGCCTGGGCGCGGGCCGGCTCGTTGAACGACTCGGTGAACGTGTCCTGGTGGCGCGTGAAGCCCAGAGGCACGATGCCCAGCGAGGTGATGAGCGGGCGGGCCTCCACGAAGTCGAGCGTGCGCACGAGCTCCTCGCCGTCGTTCTCGTTGGGGCACAGCACGATCTGGGCATGGACCTCAATTCCGCCTTGGAGGATCTGCTCGAGGGCGTCGAGACCGCGCTGGGCGTTTTTGCCCATGAGGCGGGCGCGCACGTCGGGGCTCACCGCATGCAGCGACACGTTGAGCGGCGACAGGGCGTGCGAGACGATGCGCTCGACGTCGTCGTCGGTGAGGTTCGTGAGCGTGACGAAGTTGCCCTGGAGAAAGGACAGGCGGTAGTCGTCGTCGCGCATGTAGAGCGTGCGGCGCATGCCGCGGGGAAGCATCTTCATGAAGCAGAAAAGGCAGTTGTTGCGGCACAGGCGCATGCCGTCGAACACCGCTCCGTCGAAGGAGATGCCCCAGTCCTGGCCCCAGTCGCGCTCGATGTGGCACTCGAACTCGAACTCGTCGGGCGTGTCGGGGTTGGCGATGCCCTCAAGGTCGACCTCGGGGCCGTCGGCCTCCCAGTCCCAGTCGATCATGTCGCGCAGCTCCACGCCGTTCACGTGCGACACGACCATGCCGGGCTCGAGCCCTTCCAGGGCGGCGGGGCTGCCGGGCTCGACCTCGAGCACCGTGGCACCGCGCCAGCGGGTGCGCCCACCGGGACGCGCCGCTTGGCCCTTGATCAGCTCGCTTGTCTGCTCGTACGGGATGCTCGCGTCAGCCATGCGAAATCTCCTCGAGGCGCTCAACCACGCCTGCCACCTGGTCGGCCGGGGTGGAGGCGCCGGCGGTCACGCCGATGCTGCCGGCACCGGCAAACCATGCCGGGTCGAGCTCGTCGGGCGTCTCGATGTGGTGGGTGTTGTCGCAGCGCTCGTGGCACACGAGGAAGAGCCTGCGCGTGTTGCCCGAGTTCTTGCCGCCCACGACCACCATGGCGTCGGAGCGGGAGGCAAGCTCGGCGGCGGCGCACTGACGCTGCAGGGTGGCCGAGCACACGGTGTTGAACACGCGCAGCTCGCGCACGCGCGGCAACAGGGCCGCGACGACCTCGTCGAGGAAGGTCTGAGTCTGCGTGGTCTGCACCACGATGCCCACGCGGCGCTTAATCGCGACGTTGTCGAGCTCCTCGGCGCTGGAGACCACAAGCGCGTCCTTGCCGGCACGCGCCAGGATGCCCTCCACCTCGGGGTGGCCCGCCTCGCCGAGCACAAGCACCTGGTAGCCCTCCTGCGCAAGGCAGGCGGCAGCATCGTGGGCCTTCTTCACGTGCGGGCAGGTGGCATCCACCACATGCAGGCCGAGGGCCTGGGCGTCCTCGATGACCTGGGGCACCACACCGTGGCTGCGAATGACGAGCGTGGCTGCGGCCGGCGCCTCGCGCACGTCTTCGATGGCGTCGACGCCGCGACTCGCAAGGTCGCTCACGACGATGGGGTTGTGGATGAGGGGCCCGAGCGTGCAGACCGTACCACCCCGGGCGATGCAGTCCTCAACAATGTGCAGGGCGCGCTCCACGCCGTAACAGGCACCGGCGAAACGTGCGGTCTGAATCTCGGCCATGTCGGCCCCTTCCCTTACGGTGGCGCCCACTACTTCGAAATCTGGGAGCGAAGCTCGCCGCGCATGGCGTAGACGCGCTCCATGCCCTGCGTCTCAAGCGCGGCGGCCTTCTCCTTGCGGCCCTCGCCGGGCATGTCTGCCAGGCGCATCGGCTCGCCGAAGAGCACGCGCACGCGCGAGGGGCGCGGCAGCTTGTAACGCTTGTTGGGGTTGATGCGCTCGGTGCCGTCGATGGCGACGGGCACCACGTCGGCGCCGGACATCAGGGCGATGAGCGAGAAACCGCCAAAGACCTCGGGACGTGCCTCGGGGTCCCAGATGCGTGTGCCCTCAGGGAAGATGAGCACGTTCTCGCCGCGCTTCAAGGCGGCGATGGCGCGCTTGATGGCCTTGGTGTCGGCAGTGCCGCGCTTGAGCGGGATGGCGCCCACGCGGGCGAAGAACCAGGAGACGAACTTGTTCTCGTCAAGCTCGCTCTTGTACAGCGGGCGCATGTGCTCGCCGCTCACGCCGGCATAGGCCACCAGGAAGGCCGGGTCGAACATAGAGGCATGGTTGCAGATGAAGACGCGGCCAAGCTCGCCGGTGGGCCTTCCGTTCTTGCAGAACGGCAGCTTTCCCGAGACCGACCAGCGCCAGTACAGCTTGCCGAAGCCGAGCACCACGCGGTAGGCGAAGGCGCTGAAAAAGCGCGCCCTGCGGGGCCACTCGGCAATGGGCATGTCGAAGTACTTCTCGGTGGTGGAGGGCTGGGGCTTCTTTTCGGGCTGGGGCTTGGTGTTTGCGGAATCGTTTGCGCTCATGGTTTATGCCTCCTGCGCCTGAGCGGCATCGATCAGGTCCTCGACAAGGCGCACAACCTCGGCAACACCCAGGCTCGAGGAATCGATGTGCACGGCGTCCTCGGCGGCCACGAGGGGCGCGGTGGCGCGGGTGGAGTCGGCGCGGTCGCGCTCGACGATGCGGCGGTAAATGTCCTCCTCGCAAGCCTGCTCAGGGTCGGCGCCGAAGCGCTGCGTGTTCTGCACGCTGCGGCGATGCGCGCGGGCATGGGCGTCGGCCGTGAGGAACACCTTGACCTCGGCATCGGGGAAGACGACGGTGCCGATGTCGCGGCCCTCGGCCACCACGTCGGCGCTGCCGGCGAGCTTGCGCTGGAGCTCGACCATGGAGGTGCGCACGGCGGGAACGCTCGACACCGAGCTCACGGCCGCATCGACGCGCGGCGTGCGAATCTCGCTCGTCACGTCGCGCCCCGCGACCAGCACGCGCTGACCGCCGTCGGCGGCCGGGACGAAGGCAAGCTCGATCGACTCGGCGATGGCTGCCAGGGCGGCCTCGTCGGCGAGGTCGACGTCTCCCTCCAGGGCGAGCAGGGCGACGCTGCGATACATCGCGCCCGTGTCGAGGTAGACGAACCCCCTGCCCTGCGCAACAGCCTTGGCAACCGTCGACTTGCCCGCTCCAGCAGGGCCGTCGATTGCAACCTTCATGTCTAACTCCAATCTTTATTGTCTAGGCGAACATTCCGCCTTGTCTAGCACATCAATACCCAAAGGCTCTAGTTGAACCTACGACTTCTTGAGGCTGCGAGGGTCGACGCCCGGGCGCGTGCCCGTGTAGCGGCCCGTTTCAGTGGCCTTGCGCAGGGCCTCGACCTCGGCGGCGTTGAGCAGCCTCCACTTGCCCACAGGAAGGCCTGCGGCGGTGATGGGGCCGAAGTTCACGCGGTTGAGGCGGAAGACCGGGTGCCCCACATAGGAGAGCATGCGCTTCACCTGGCGCTTGCGGCCCTCATGCAGCACGACCTCGACCAGGTCGTCGCCGGCGTGCATGGAGGGGTCGCACACGTCGCGGCCTTCAAAGTCCGAAAGCGTACGCACCTCGGCAGGGGCGGTCATGCCGTCGTCGAGCTCCACGCCCTCGCAAAGCCTCTTCACATCGAAGGGCGAGAGCCTGCCTGCCACACGGGCATGGTAGGTCTTGTCCACGTGCGTGCTGGGGTGCAGCAGGCGCGCGGCCAGCTCGCCGTCGGTCATGAAGAGCAGCACGCCCGTCGTGTCCTGGTCGAGCCTGCCCACGGGGAAAAGCCCCGGATAGCGGTCGGTGGGCACAAGCGAGGCCACCGTCGGGCGGCCGTAGGGGTCGTCCATGGTGGTCAGGCACCCCTCGGGCTTGTTGAGCACAAGGTAGACGTTGCCGTCGGACAGGCTCACAACGCGGCCGTCGACCGTGACCACGTCCACGAGCGGGTCGACCTTGGTGCCCAGCTCGGTGGCGACTTGGCCGTTCACGCAGACGCGTCCGGCGGTCATGAGGTCCTCGGAGCCCCTTCGGCTTGCGGCGCCGGCGCGGGCGAGGAACTTTTGCAGGCGCATGGGGACGATGCGCTCTTCATTCTCAGGCGTTTGCATGTTACTCGTCGTCTCCGTTCGTGTCGGGGGCGTCCTGGTCGGGTTCGGGGTCGGCGTCTGCGCCCTCATCCTCGGCGTCGTCGGCCGTCTGGGCGGACATCTTGGCGCCAAGGCGCTCGCTGATGAGACGCCTTGTCTGCTCGTCGGGCGCGAAGTCCTCGAGGGGTGGCAGGTCGTTCAGGTCATGCAGGCCAAAGCGCTCAAGGAAGGCCTTCGTGGTGCCGAACGTGGAGGCGCCGGCTCCCTCGCGGTGCGTGAGCTCGCGCACAAGGCCCTTGTCGATGAGCGAGGCGATGGCGCTGTCGGAGCTCACGCCACGCACCGCGCGCACACCGTCGCGCGTGGCCGGCTGCGTGTAGGCGATGACGGCAAGCGTCTCGAGCGCGGCGGCGGAAAGCTTGCGGGTGTCCCACGACTTCACGAAGGCGCGGACCACCTCGTCGTGGCTGGGGTGCGTGTAGAGCCTCCAGCCGCCGGCCACGTAGCGCAGCTGGAAGCCGCGGCCCAGCTCGGCATACTCGGCGGAGAGGTCCTCGAGCGCCTCCTTGGCCTCGTCGCGGCCGCAGCCGAGCATCTCGGCAAAGACGGCGGTCTCCACGGGCTCGGTGGCCACAAGCAGCAGCGACTCGAGCACCGAGCGCATGTCGTCGGTCTCCAGGGCCTTCAGGGCTTCAAACCCCATGCTCACTCCTCCCCCGACGCCGACAGCTCGCCCAGAGGCGCGGCGTCGAGTGTCTTCTCATGCGACGTGATGGTGATGTCGCCGAATATCTCTTCTTGCTCCAGACCCACGATGTCGCGTTTTCCCAGCTCAAGCAGGGCAAGGATGCTCACGACCTTGTTCTGGGTGGAAGGGTTGTCCTCCACGAGCTCGCTGAACAGCATGCGCTGGCGGGCGCGCACCACGGTGTCGACCTCCACGACGCGCTCCTCGAGCGGCATGCGCTTGGCGGCGATGTGCTCGCTTTGAAGCAGTACGAGCTCGCGGCGGCCCAAAAAGCGCGCGCACGTGCGGGCGAGCTGGTCGAGCGTCACGCCCTTGAGGAAGTCGGGCGCGGCGTCGCGGAAGCGCTCGTCGGGCCCGATGGTGCGCGGGTGCATCTTCGACTCGGCGAGCATGCGCGACTCAAGCGCGGCGGCCGCCATCTTGTAGGTGCGGTACGCCATGAGCCTGGCCACAAGGACGTCGCGCATCTCGTCGGCCGTGAGGTCCTCGTAGCCGTCGTCGAAGTCCTCCTCGGATGTGTCCTCCACGGGGTCGCCCTGCACGAGCGCCGCGGCCTTGAGGTCGAGCAGTGTGGCGGCCACGAGCACGAAATCGCTCGCCACTTCGAGGTCCACATCGGGCATGTTCGCGACCTCGGCGAGGTACTGGTCGGCCACCGCGGAGACGCTCACGGTGCCGATGTCGATCTTTTGACGCATCACCAGCTGAAGGAGCAGGTCAAACGGCCCCTCGAAACCAGCGACGGAAACACGGTACGCCATACGCAGCTCGCCTTACGGGATGAGGACGTTCAGCAGGGCGTAGGCCGTGTGCTTGAGATACCAGCCCAGCGGGTCCCACGGCGTGACCATGGGAACGAGGAACAGCAGGGCAAGCAGGATGAACATGGAGTACTGCTTCACCTTGTAGAACTTCTCCATACCGGCCGGCGTGAGGAACGCGGTCACGATGCTCGCGCCGTCAAGCGGCGGCAGCGGGATGATGTTGAAGAAGAGCAGCACGAGGTTGATGAGGCAGTAGTAGTAGCCGATGCGGTAGACCCAGATAAGCGTCTCGACCATGCCCATCGACATGGTCGGCGAGACCGCGGCCTGCACGATACAGCAGACGGCCGCACCCACAAGCGCCTGGGCCAAGTTGCTGGCAGGGCCGGCGAACGCCACGATGAGCTCGCCGCGCTTGCGGTCCTTGAAGTACATGGGGTTGTACGGCACAGGCTTGGCGTAGGCGAAGATGGGGCCGCCGATGAAGCTCATGATGAGCGGCAGCAGCACCGAACCGACGGGGTCGAGGTGCTTGGCCGGGTTGAGCGAGAGCCTGCCGGCGCGCTTGGCCGTGGGGTCGCCCAGGCGATAGGCGGCATAGCCGTGCGAGATCTCGTGCACCATGATCGAGAAGACGATGCACGCGAGCTCGATCAATACGATAAGAATGCGTTCAGGCGTCATGGAGCTCACTTGACGACCCCCCTAAGGAAATGCAGCAAACGGGCAAGCAGGAAGAATGCAACGGCGAGCAGCGCAAAGTCAGTGCGGAACACCCCGCCGAAGGGCGAGGCCACCACGCCCCAGAAGCATAGGGGCGCCGGGATGAGCTGCGTGATGGAAAGCGCCAGGGGCGCCACATGCAGTGCAAGGGCCACCTGGGTGGACAGAAGCGAGGCGCACAGCAAAAGAAGCACCAGGCTCACGGCCATGCAGATGCAGCTCAGCACATAGAGAACTGCCCTCACGACGCCGGCCATGCTAGTTCCCCTGCAGCTGGGAGAGGGCGGCGGCCGTCTCCTCCTCGATGAGCGTGGAGAGCTCGAGCCACTCCTCCTCGAGCTGCGCCAGGCGCGGCTTGATCTTGGAGTACTCGTCCATGGCCTTGTCGAAGGCGGCCTTGTCGTCGTAGAGGTCGTTGGACGACATCATCTCGACGAGCTCGGCATGGCGCTTCTGGGCCGCGGTCATCTCCTTCTCCACCTTGGAGAGGCGGCGCTTCTCGTCGGCGAAGCGGCGAGCCACCTCGGCCTTTGCGGCAGCCTCGGCCTTGCGCTGGTCACGCGAGCGGTAGTTGCCGCCAGTCTGGCGCTCGGGGGCGGCAGGAGAAGCCTGCTTGGCCCCACCCTGCTTGCCACCGAAGACGCGGCCGTCGCGCGCGCCCTGGGGCGCCTCGCCCGTGAGCTGCTCAGACTTCCAGAGGTAGTAGTCGTAGTCGCCGTCGTACACGGTGATCTGGCCGTCTTTGACCTCGACGATGCGGTTTGCCACGGCGCGGATGAGGTGACGGTCGTGCGAGATGAGCACGATGGTGCCGTCGAACTGCGACAAGGCCTCCTCGAGGATGTCCACCGAGTCGATGTCGAGGTGGTTGGTGGGCTCGTCGAGGCACAGCAGCGGCGTAGGCGCCACGAGCATCTTGGCAAGCGCCAGACGCGCCTTCTCACCACCGGAGAGCACCGACACCTTCTTCTCGATGTCGTCGCCCTTGAAGAGGAACGCACCCAGGAGCTGGCGCTCCTCAGAAGACGTCCAACCGGCGGCGGAGCGGTCCATCTCCTGCATCACGGTGTTTTTGGCGTCGAGCTCCTCAAGCTGGTGCTGGGCGTAGTAGGCCACGCTCACGTGGTCGCCGAGCTTGCGGGTGCCCGCGTCGGGCGCCTGGTCGCCGGCGATCATCTTCATGAGGGTGGACTTGCCCGCGCCGTTGGGACCCACCAGGGCGATGCGCTCGCCGCGGTAGAGCTTGAGCGAGACGTCGGAGTACACATGCTTGTCGCCGTAGCTCTTGGCCACGTGCTTGAGCTCCATCACGAGGTCGGAGGTGCGCGGCGGCTGCGGGAAGTGGAAATGGACCTTCTTCTGCTGCTCGGGCAGCACGATGCGCTCGGCCATGAGCTTGTCGAGCTTTTTGATGCGGTCCTGCGCCTGGCGGGCCTTGGTGGCCTTGTAGCGGAACTTCTCGATGAACTCCTCGAGGTGGGCGATCTCGCGGTCCTGCTCGGCCTTGGCGGCCTTGAGCTGCTCGAGCGCCGCCTCGCGCTGCTCGATGAAGGAGGAGTAGTTGCCGGTGTACACGGTGAGCTTGCCGTGCTCGATGGAGGCCACGTGGTTGACCATGCCGTCGAGGAAGGCGCGGTCGTGGCTCACGATGAGGATGGCGCCGTCGTAGCTCGAAAGGAAGCTCTCGAGCCAACGGACGCTGGCAAGGTCGAGGTGGTTGGTAGGCTCGTCGAGAAGCAGCACGTCGGGGTGGCGAAGCAGCAGCTTGGAGAGCTGGATGCGCATCTGCCAACCGCCGGAGAACTCGGAGACGTCGCGGCTGAGGTCGGGGACGGGAAAGCCCAGGCCGGTGAGGATGGCGCGGGCCCTCGGCTCGATCTCGTAGCCGTCGGCCGCCTCGAAGCGGTTGCGGGCACGGCCGTACTCCTCGAGGAGCTGCTCGTGGTCCTGCACGTGGGCAGGGTCGGACAGCAGGTGTTCGAGCTCGGCGATGCGCTTCTCAAGGGCGCGGATCTCGATGGCCGAGGAGAGCACCTCCTCGATGACCGAGCGACCCGAGATCTCGATGGCCTCCTGCTCGAGGTAGCCCACCGAGGTGTTCTTTGCGAAGTAGATGTTGCCCGAGTCGGGAGTCTCGACGCCCATGATCATCTTGAGCATCGTAGTCTTGCCCGCGCCGTTGGGGCCTACCAGGGCATAGCGCTCGCGAGCGTTGATCTGAAACGACGCGTCGCTAAAAAGGGTGCGTCCACCGAAGGACTTCGTAAGCTTGTCGACCTGTAGGATCATGAGGCCAGATTCCAATCTTCGTCACGGGAGGGGCTGGCAGCCGTGGTAACAGTTAGAGCAACTATAGCCCAAGCCCCGCGCCCTCATACCGGCACACGGAAGGCTCTAGAAGAAGAGCGGAGTTGCACACGCCCCACAGACAGCAAAAAGGCCTGGAAGGCATGCCTTCCAGGCCTTGCGGCAATCACTGGTGGGCCCAGCAGGATTCGAACCTGCAACATAGGGATTATGAGTCCCCCGCGCTAACCGTTGCGCCATAGGCCCAGTAAGGAAGAACCATACCACAAGCATCGCACCGCGAACACGCAAGTTGCAAAAACACAGGGGAAGCGGGTCTGAAAAAGACCCGCCCGCCTCCCCATGGCACGGGGAAGCGGGCGGGAAAGAGGACAAGCGTGCCGCGCTGCCTAGGCGGCCAGGGCGGGGATGGGGTCCTCCCCTAGCGCGAGCGAGTCAGACGAAAGGTCAGCCTCGTCGGAGGCAGCGAAATCGTCCGAGGGGGCCTCGTCGGGCGAAGGCTCCACGGAGGGTTCTTCGGGCTCGGAGGGAGCCTCAGGCGTGGCCGGGGTCTCGGGCTCGCTGGGGACCTCAGGCTCCGACGGCTCGCTGGGGGCCTCCGGCTCAGCCGGGATTTCGGGCTCCGAAGGCTCGCCGGGCTCGACCGCAGGCTCATCGGGCTCGGAGGGTTGCTCGGGGGCGGAGGGCTCAGAGGGAGCCACGGCATCGCCAGGTTCAGCAGGCGCAGCATCCTGTACCTGCGGCAGCTTCGCCTCGTGGCCGTCCTGCGCGGCCCATACCTGGAGGGCCGCAAGGTCGGCGATGGGGTTGCCCTCGCAGTTCAGGCGCACGAGGGCGTCGAGGCCCTCGATGTCAAGCGAGGAGAGACCGTTGCCCGACACGTCGAGCTGCACCAGCGAAGATGCCTTGCCCTCGACGCGCTCAAACGTAACGGCGGCGAGCCTCGTCATGCCGGCACGGTCGGAGTCGTTCCACGAGAGATTCGCCGACACCACGGACACGCCCGCGACCTCAAGCGGAACAACCAGGAAATCGCTCTCGCCTACATACCCCGTAAGATACACGCCCGGCCCCACGTAGCGCCCGGCGAGCTCGGGGTACTCAAGACCGTACTCGAAGGACGCGCCCTCGGGCACAACGACGTAGCGCTGGCCGTCCCGCTCCCCCTCGACGATTTGGACAGGCAGCGAGGCATCGGCGTCCGACGCAACGTCAGCCGCAACCGCCAGCGTCGCCGGCTTCGTCTTGGTGAACGTCCCCGCAACACCCGCAGGCGGACGGTCGTACTGCTTGCCCTCAGCATCATACCAGGAGCCGCGTGGAAGCTCTCCGACAAGCGGGCCGCACCCAGCGCCTAAGGTCACCGAGTTCAAGGACGAGCAGCCCTCGAACATGCAGGAGAGAGATCCGCGGCCGAGGAAACGTCCCAGCCGGAGAGGTCGAGGGTCGCCAGAGACGAGCAGTCGCGGAATACGCCGAAGAGGTCCGTGGTCGAGGACACGTCCCAGCCGGAGAGGTCGAGGGACTGCAGGGACGAGCAGCCGGAGAACATGCCGGAGAGGCTCGAGGCGCTGGAGACATCCCAGTCGGAGACGTCGAGGGACCGTAGGGACGAGCAGCCGGAGAACATGTAGGAGAGGCTCGAGGCGCCGGAGACGTCCCAGCCGGAGACGTCGAGGGACTGGAGGCGCGAGCAGCCGGAGAATATGCTGGAGAGGTCCCAGGCTCCGGAGACGTCCCAGCCGGAGAGGTCGAGGGATGTCAGGGACGAGCAGCCGGAGAACATGTTATGGAGATCCGAAGCATTCGAGACGTCCCAGCCGGAGAGGTCGAGGGATGTCAGGGACGAGCAGCCGTAGAACATGTGGGAGAGGTCCGGGGCGTTCGTGACGTCCCAGCCGGAGAGGTCGAGGGACTGGAGGCGCGAGCAGCCGGAGAATATGCTGGAGAGGCCTGAGGCGTTCGAGACGTCGAGCCTCGACAGGTCCATGCTCCTGCAGTTCGCAAGGTCGCGGAACATTTCATCCCCATTTGAGACGGCGACCCTGTCCCTCGCGACGACGGACCTCACGCGGGCACGCTTGTCGCACCAGGGGCGGGACGAGCCGTCCCACGCCCACTTGCCGATGACCTCGCCGTGCGATGGGTCCGTGTCGGCGCCCGCCTGCAGGGAGAGAAGACCGTCCTTGTAGAGGACGGCGTAGAACTGGGAAGTCCACTTGGCGTAGAGGGCGAGGTCGGACTTCACGGCCGAGCCGAAGTCGTAGGCCTCGGTGAGGGACTCGTCGGAGTACCAGCCCTTGAAGGCATGGCCGGGCCTGGCGGGGTCGGTGGGCTTGGAGGCCTTGGCGCCGGAGGAGACGGACTGCGCCTTGACGGCCGTGCCTCCGTTGGCGTTGAAGGTCACGGTGCAGGCGGCCTTCGCCTCCCACTTGGCGTAGAGGGTGAGGTTGGACTTCACGGTCGAGTTGAAGTTGAATGCCTTGGTGAGGGACTTGTCGGAGTACCAGCCTTTGAAGAGGTAGCCGGACTTGGTGGGGTCGGCGGGCTTGGAGGCCTTGGCGCCGTTCTTCACCGTCTGCGCCTTCACGGCCGATCCGCCGTTAGAGCTGAAGGTCACGGTGTAGGGGGCCTTGGCGGCCGAGGGGGAGCCTGAGAGCACGACGAAGACCTTGGCCGCCATCGCGCGGGTGGCGGTGCCGAAGGGCACCACCGAGTAGGTCCCGTCGTGGTTGTCCACGCCGGAGAGCACGCCCGCGGCGGCGGTCCAGGTGAGGGCCTCCGAAGCCCAGGAGTTCACCGTGCGCCAGTCGGTGGTGGACCTGAAGGCCGCGGGGTCGGGGTCGGCGACGTCCATGCCGGCGTACTTGGCGTAGCGCCACACCATGGTGGCAAGCTCCTGGCGGGTGACCGGCCTGTCGGGCCTGAAGTAGCCGCGGTCGGGGCCGGAGGTGTAGCCGGTGACGACGCCGGCCTTAACGCACCAGGCCACGGGCGCGTCGTACCAGGAGCCCCGCTCCACGTCGGGGAAGGAGGCGTGGCCCGAGGAGGGGCCGCCGGCCATGCGCCACAGCGCCGTGGCGACCTGGGCGCGCGTGAGGGGCTCGTCGGGGCCGAAGTAGCCCGTGGGCCTGCCGGTGGCCGGGTCGGTGAAGCCCGACATGAGGCCCTGGTCGGAGGCTTTGTCGACCCACGACGTGTACCACTGCCCGGAGGGCACGTCCCTGAAGGACGCGGCCTGGGCGGGGGCGGGAGCAATCGCGGCAAGGCCGAGGAGCAACGCGAGCGCGGCAATCAGCGCTCACGCCCTGCCGAGGACACCTCCCCCGACCTTCGCGGCCCAATCCCTGCACGCCATAGCCTCGCTCCTTTCCTCGCGCCGTCCGCCGACGACCCTTCAGCGCTACTTCAGATACACGCATGGTACACCCGCGCATATGGGCAACGTGCGCAGCTTGGGCAAATGGCCGATGGGCATGTGCTGAATTGTTGTCAACAAATCGGCCTCTGTGCAAAGCGCAGCCACACGCCTCCCCCGTCGGCACCGCACCGCTCTCAACAGGCAGTGTTTTCGTGCCATCCTAGACAAGGGCGTCGGCAGGTGATACATTTGCGTCAGTGATACGGACCGGACGCTCCACGGAGGCCGGTACTGGGAAGGGTCGCATGCCGCAAGGTACTGCGGCCCTTTCTCATTTGGAGGCACCATGCCCGCAAAACCATTCTGCTCCATATCAGAACAGCTGGAAATCCTCAGCCGAAGAGGCCTGCGGGTCAGTGCTTCCGACGGCGATATTCTTCTTGGTGAAAACTATTATGCCGTGATAAACGGCTACAAAGCGCCTTTTATCGATCGCATCGCCAGCTCGTCTTCCCCAGAGGAAAGATATATAGCCGGGGCATCGTTTTCCGACATCTACACCCTGTACCGCTTCGACGCAAAACTGCGCGAACTCATGCTGGGATGCCTTTTGCGCTGCGAGACACGGGTAAAATCCGTTAGCGCACACACGTTTTGCGAGCACCATCCAGAACCAGCGGCATACCTCGATATGGAAAACTACACAACGCGCCAAGATTACATGCCCGGCCAGAAGGCGTTCGTCGCCGATTTGCCAAAATTCATCGAGGAGCTGCGGTACAAAGCCGTTGTGCAGCGACAGTGCAAACCTTATATCCAGCACTACCGGGAACAATATGGCGAAGTGCCCCTATGGGTGCTTGTAAACGAACTGACGTTCGGAAACGTATCGTACTTTTTCAATCTGCTTCCCAGAGCTGAACAGAACCAAATATGCAAGCGTGTTGTGCGCCTGCAGCACAGGACTGAAAAGAGCATCCTGACGCCACATGCCATGCGTCTCACGCTGCGCGCCCTGGTTGAGTGTCGAAACATCTGCGCACACGGTGATCGCTTGTACTGCGCAAAGATGGGGCCCGTCCACGACATCAGCCTCTTTGACGCGGTCAATCTGATGGGCAACATTCTGCCACCCGAAACCATTGAAGAGGCGCATGGCTCTATAAGAGCGCTCTCGCAGCAGTTCTCTCAAGAAAGTCCAATACTTACTGATGTCCTGAACCGTTTCGGGTTCATCAAATAACGCTCACGGGAGACGAGTTAGGACCCCGCCAAACCCAGAAAGGGTACGGCGGGGTCACAGTGTGCCAAACAACTAGGCAGCCAGGGCGGAAACGAAGTTCTCCCCTAGTTCGAGCACGGCGGACGCAAGGTCGCCCTCGTTGAAGGCCTCGGGCGCATCCGCGGAATCTCCGTCGAGGGGTGCTGGTCCATCCGCGGCATCCTCGCCGAGGATGGCAACCTCATCCGCGAGACCCTTATCGGGCGTCGGCTCCGCAGAGGGTTCCTCGGACTCACCTTCGCCCGCGAACTTGCCGCCCTTGTCCACCTCGGTGGGAGCATCCCAACTGGGGATGTCTGCCGGGTCGAGCGAGGTGCAGCCGTCGAAAATGTGCGAGCAGTCGATGGCGCCCGAGACGTCCCACGTGGAGACGTCCAGCGAGGTCAGGGCCGCGCAATCGCGGAACATCGAAGCCAGGTAGAGCGCGGAAGACACATCCCAGCCGGAAAGGTCGAGTGCCTCGAGCGAGGCGCAGCCGCGGAACATTGCCGAAAGCGACTCGGCCCGATGCACGTCCCAGCCAGCCACGTCGACCGTCTTCAGGGCCGAGCAGCCCGAGAACATCCACGACAGGTCGAGCGCGAGAGAGGTGTCGAAGCCCGCCAGGTTGAGCTCGCGCAGCGATGAGCAGCCCTCGAACATGCAGGAAAAGTTCTCCACGCCCGAAGTGTCCCAGCTCGAAAGGTCGAGCGTCTCGAGCGAGGCGCAGGAGCGAAACATCGAGTCGAGCAGCGTCGTGCCCGACACATCCAGACGCGCAAGGTTCATCGAGGTGCAGTTTGCAAGGCCACGGAAGACACCTCCCCCACGCGCGCAGACCGCATCGCGCACAGCAACGGAACGCACGGAGTCGCGCTGCTCGTACCAGGGAGAAGACGCCCCGTCCCATTCCCAGGAGCCGAGCACCTCGCCATGGGCGGGGTCCGTGTCGTCGCCGCGCTGAAGCGACAGCAGGCCGTCGGCATACAGCACCGCGTAGGCGGGCTTGTCGTGGGCGTCGCCGGAGTTGCCCTCGCCCGATTCCGCACCGTCAGCAGGCTTCTTGTCGGGCTCGGGCAGGTCGGGCTGGTCGGAGAGCATGACGAACACCTTTGCCGCCTGGGCGCGGGTCGCGGTGCCAAAGGGCTTGATGGACTTCGTCCCGTCTTGGTTGTCAAAGCCCGAGAGCACGCCCGTGGCCGCCGTCCACATGAGGGCCTCGAACGCCCAGGAGTCGGCACTTTCCCAGTCAGTGGTGGACTCAAGCGGCACGGGGTCGGGGTCGGTGGTGTCCATGCCCGCCCACTCGGCATAGCGCCAAGCCATCACGGCAAGCTCCTGGCGGCTGACGGGCCTGTCGGGGCGGAAGCACCCCTCGTCGACGCCTGAGGTGTAGCCGGTGACCACACCCGCCTCCACGCACCAGTCAACCGCTGCCTCGTACCAGGCGCCAAATTCTACATCGTCGAACAGGCTGCCCTCGTGAATCCCAGGCATGCCCGCCATGCGCCACAGCACCATGGCCACCTGGGCGCGCGTGAGCTCGTCATCGGGGCCGAAAAAGCCTGTGAGCTCGTCGTTCGCATCGGTGTAGCCCGACATGAGCCCCTGGTCAAAGGCCTGGTCGACCCATGTGGCATACCACTCGCCCTCCGGCACGTCGCTAAAGTACGACGCCCGGGCATAGCCGGGCGCCATGCAGGCAAGCACGAGGGCGGTGAGGCAGGCAAGCAGGGCCGCAAGCACAGCGGGGCTGCGCTTGGAGGCAGACGTATGGAAGATGCTGACAAGGTTCTCAGATGGCATCCAAGGCTCCGTTTCAAAGGTGACCGGCCGCGCCCTTGCGAGGGTCGCAGCGGCCCAAGGCACCCGCTCGACGCACGGGGTCCACCAGGCTGAACATGCAAAAGGATACGGCAGGCTCCCCTATCGGCGACGCAAAACACGCGAATCACACTCTGCCAATTGCATGGGCTGCGGGGGCAATCGCGCGCGCTTTGCCTCCAGCTGTCCGGGCGCACGATATACTTGATTCGCTTTATGCAACACCTTATGCAACACCGCTTCAACCGAAAGGCCCTTGTCAATGGCTTTGCTTTCTCGCCGCCAGTTCGCATCCCTTACCGGCTACGCCGCCGCGCTCGGCTGCTGCGCCAGCCTGTCGCCCCGCACGTCTTGTGCCGAAGAGGCAACCGCGGCCGCCCTGGCCGACGCTCAGGCGCAATACGAGGCCGTGCAGGCCCAGATCGACGAACTCGCCTGGGAGTACCAGCAGCTCAGTCAGGAGCTCGACGCCACGCTGGGCGCCATCGAGGCCAAGAACATCGAGATCGGCCAGACCCAGGAGCAGATTGAGGCCACGAAGGCCCAGCTTGCCACCGAGCAGGAAGGGCTCGCCACCTACGTGTCGAACAGCTACAAGCACGGCACCACCACGCCCATCGACGTGGTGCTCAACTCGGCCGACTTTGAGGAGCTGTTCCGCAACATCTATTACCTCAACAAGGTGAGCGACGCCGAGGCCGAGCTCATCGCGCAGATTAAAGACACCCAGGCGCAGCTTGAGGCCTGGGAGGCCGAGCTCGAGGCCCAGCTCGCCGAGCTCGAGGACCTGAAGGCCCAGCAGGAAGACCAGCTCGCCCAGATGCTTCAGCGCCAAAACGACGCCTACAACCTGCTTTCGAGCCTCGACGAGCAAGTGCAGGCCCTCACCGAGCAGTACAACCAGGAGCTCATCGCCCAGGCTCAGGCCGCAGCCGAAGCTGCCGCGGCCGCCGAAGCCGCAGCGGCAGCCCAGACCTCGGGCTCCTACGGCGGCACCTCGGCAAGCGCCGTCTTGAGCTGCTGCAACTCCACGCCCTCCCCCGGTGCCGGCTACTGCGCCGCATGGGTGACCAACGTCTTCACCAACGCCGGCATCGGCTACTTCGGCGGCGACGCCTGCGACATGTACGCCTCCTGGTGCTATTCCTCCGACCAGGGCTCCATCCAGCCGGGCATGATCGTGGCCGTGTCCTCGCACCCCCACACCTCGGCCGGCCAGATTTATGGCCACGTGGGCATCTACGTGGGCGGCGGCACCGTGATGGACAACATCGGCTACATCCGCACCATCGACCTGGGCAGCTGGATAAGCTATTACGGTTCCACCGTCACCCCCCGCTGGGGCTGGCTTGGCGGCGTGACGCTCAGCTAACAGGAGTGCGGCGGCGCGGAAGCCGGCGTCAGCGGCCAGGCTCAAGACAACACATGCGTCAACACACAGAGAGGGGCTGCCCGGTATTCCAGGCAGCCCCTCTCTCGTTTGAACCTCGTTTCACCTCGCGCAAAAAGGGTCGCCCGAGACTCTCGGACGACCCTCTCTTGACGCGGGAATGTCTCAGGCACCCGAAGGCACCCGGCAGCCCTTAGGCGCGCTGGGCCTTGATGGCCTCGGCGAGCTGGGCGGCAACCTCAGCGGCAGGCACAACGGTGCGCTCGCCGGTGGCGCGGCACTTGAGCTCGACGTTGCCGACAGCAGCGCTCTTCTTGCCGATGACGACCTGGAAGGGGAAGCCCATGAGGTCGTTGTCGGCAAACTTCACGCCGGGGCGCTCGTCGCGGTCGTCGAGCACGACCTCGATGCCCTGCTCGGCAAGCTCAGCCGCGACCTTCTCGGCCAGAGGCTGGAGCACGTCGTCGCCGCAGGCAAGCGGGATGACGGCGACCTCGTAGGGAGCGACGGAGACGGGCCACACGATGCCGTTCTCGTCGTTGTGCTGCTCGACGATGGCGGCCAGGGTGCGCGACACGCCGATGCCGTAGCAACCCATGAGGAAGGGTTGCTCAACGCCGTTCTCGTCGGCGAAGGTGGCGCCCATGGCGTCGGAGTACTTGGTGCCGAGCTGGAAGGTCTGGCCCATCTCGATGCCGCGGGCGCTGGAGAGGGGCTTGCCGCAGCAAGGGCACGCGTCGCCGGCCTGGGCGGCAGCGACGAAGGCGTACTCGGGCTCGGGGAAGTCGACGCCGCACTCGGCAGCGACGAAGTGGTAGTCGGCCTCGTTGGCGCCGCAGATCCAGCGCTTCTGAGCGCGCAGCGACTCGTCGGCAAGCACATGCACCTTGTCGGAGATGCCCTTGGGGCCGATGAAGCCCTTGACGAGGCCGCAGGCGACAAGCTCTTCCTCGTTCATCATGCGCCACTCGCCGAAGCGGTGCTCGAGGGCGCACTCGTTGACCTCGTGGTCGCCGGGCACGAACACGACCCAGCCCTGGCCGTCGTCGGCAACAAGGGCGAAAGCCTTGACCGTCTCGTTGGTAGGAACCTTGAGGAACGTGGCGACGTCCTCGATGGTGCCGCAGCCAGGCGTGTAGACCTTCTCGCAGGCAGCGGCCTCGCACATCGTGAGATGGGGACGGGCCTCGGCGGCCTCGACGTCGGCGGCGTAGCCGCACTCGCAGTACACGAGCTCGGCCTCGCCGGCCTCGGCAAGCGCCATGAACTCGGTCGTAACCTTGCCACCGATCTGGCCGGAGTCGGCCTCAACGGCAGCGTAGTCGATGCCGCAGCGCTCGCACACGCGGGCATAGGCGCCGTTCATGTCCTCGTAGGTCTTCTGGAGGCTCTCGTGGTCGGCATGGAAGGAGTAGGCGTCCTTCATGATGAACTCACGGCCGCGCAGCAGGCCGAAGCGCGGACGCGCCTCGTCGCGGAACTTGTCCTGAATCTGGTAGAGCGTCACGGGCAGCTGCTTGTAGGAGCGCAGCTCGTTGCGCACGAGGTCGGTGAAGGTCTCCTCGTGCGTCGGGCCCAGGCAGAACTCGCGGTCGTGACGATCGGAGATGCGCATGAGCTCGGGGCCGTAGTCGTTCCAGCGGCCCGACTGGTGCCAGAACTCGGCGGGCGTGAGGATGGGGAGCATGAGCTCCTGGGCGTCGATGGCGTCCATCTCCTCGCGCACGATCTGCTCGATCTTGAGCAGCGAGCGCCAAGCGAGGGGCAGGTAGGAGTACAGGCCCGAGGCGGTCTTGCGGATGCAGCCGGCGCGCAGCAGCAGGCGGTGGCTGGCGATGTCGGCATCCTGGGGATCCTCACGCAGCGTGGGGGCGTACAGGCGAGACATCCTCATGTACGAGCTGGTCATGTGAACAGGGCTCCAATCTTAGGAAACGAAAG
This sequence comes from uncultured Coriobacteriales bacterium, assembly GCA_934654475.1. Lineage (GTDB taxonomy): Bacteria > Actinomycetota > Coriobacteriia > Coriobacteriales > UMGS124 > UMGS124. Next base: position 82,156 of record CAKUFZ010000005.1, on the reverse strand, counting down.
ACAAGGCGATATTCTAGCAGTGCGGGCGCACTCGTGGCGCCGCGTTAGAAACGCGCCGCTATCTCAGCAAAGAGCGCCTCGACGATCTGGTCGTCGGGCACGCGACGAACGATCTCGCCATGGCAGAAAATGGCACCCGAGCCGCGCGAGCAGGCCACACCGATGTCGGCGCCGCGGGCCTCGCCGGGACCATTGACCTCGCAGCCCATGACGGCCACGGAAATGGGCAGGCTCAGCGTACGCAGGCGCTCCTCCACCTGGCGGGCGATGGGGATCATGTCCACCTGGCAGCGGGCGCACGTGGGGCAACTGATGAGCTCGGGGGTGCGACGGCGTAGACCGAGCGCCTGCAGGATGCCCCAAGCCACGGGAATCTCCTCCACCGGGTCAGCCGTGAGCGAGACGCGCAGGGTGTCACCGATGCCCTCAGAGAGAAGAATGCCCAGGCCAACGGAGCTCTTGATGGTGCCCTGGAAGGCGGTGCCGGCCTCGGTGATGCCCAGGTGCAGCGGGATGCTCGGAAGCTCGCGAGAAAGCCTGCGGTAGGCGTCCACGGTCACGCCCACGTCGTGGGCCTTGGCGGAAAGCACAATGTCGCCGAAGTCGCGGTCCTCGAAGTGGCGCACGAAGCCCGTGGCGCTCAGGGCCATCTTCTCGGCAAGCGAGAGGTCGTCGCGGGCGTCGAGCTCACGGTCGATGGAGCCGGCGTTCACACCGATGCGGATGGGGATGCCGGCCGCACGGGCGGCGTCGATCACGGCATCCACCTTGTCCCACGAGCCGATGTTGCCCGGGTTGATGCGCAAACCCGACGCACCCAGCTCGCAGGCGCGCACGGCAAGGCGGTGGTCGAAGTGGATGTCGGCCACCACGGGCACGGGGCAGGCGCGGCACAGCTGCGCGAAGCCGTCAAGCGCCGAGGAGTTGGGAATGGCGGCGCGCACGATCTCGCAACCCGCCTCGGCAAGGTCCTTCGCCTGCGCGATGGCCGCCTCGGGGTTTGCCGTGGGGGCGGTGAGCATCGACTGCACCACGACGGGCGCGCCTGCTCCCATGCGCACGCCGCCCACGTTGACCCGGCGCGTGCGGTCGCGTGGGAGCTCGGCTGCGCCGCCTGCCTGGCCGGGCATGGTCTTGTTTTCCATCAGTGCCTCCCCTGTTGTTTACAGAATACGACCGACGTCTTGGAACACCATGAAGACGAAGAGGGCCAGCACGATTGCGATGCCAATGAGCGAGAGCGCCCCCTGCACCCACAGCGGCACCTCGCGGCCGATGATGCGGCCGATGACCTCGAGAACGAGCTTGCCACCGTCAAGCGGCGGAATGGGCAGCAGGTTCATCCAGCCCAGCGACACCGAGAGGGCCGCGAGCAGCACGATGATGTCGAAGGGGCCGGTGGAGACGGCCTGCGAGGTCATCTGCGCGATGCCCACCACACCGCTCGACTGGCTCAGCACCTCGGGTGCCTCGCTGGGGTTGAGCAGGCTGAGGACCGACGAGGCAACCGTGCCGATGTAGGCCACCGAGGCGCGCGCGGCATCGGGCAGCGCGATGCGGTCGGGCCCGTCGACGAGGTAGATGCGCATGGACAGGCCCACGCTGGACTCCTCGGACCGGGCGAGGTCAGCGTGCCTGACCTCCTCCTCCCCCGCATGCCTGTAGTCAAGCGAGACGGATTCGTCGGAGTCGAACGCGGCCGAGAGGTCGTTGACGCTGCCGTACTGCGCAACCGGCGTGCCGGCGACGGCGAGGATGGCGTCCCCCGCCTGCATGCCCGCCTGCTCGGCGGAGCTGCCGGCAACGACGGACTCGACCTCGAGGGAGAACTGCTGCACGTGCATGGCCGAATAGCAGCAGGTGAGAATCACAAATGCTAGCAGCAGGTTGAAGACCACGCCCGCCACAAGCACGAACACGCGGCGGATGAACGACTTGCCGGCGTAAGTGTGGGTGAGCTCAGCGGCGAGGAAGTCGTCGGGCGACATCGCGGGGTCGAAGGGCTCCCCTGCCTTGTGGGCCACCGACTTGGCAAGCGAGTTGCCGCGATCGCGGGCCGTGAGGCCGCGCTCGTCGCGGCCAGGCGTGCGGTATGCCAGGGGCACCTCCTTGCGGTGGCGGCGAAAACCGCCCTCGTACACAGGCTCGATGCTGCCCAGATCGACCAGGGCGTCGATGAGCGCCTGCGCATCGGCCGGGTCGCAATCCAGCGCCAAGGCGAGCTCGTCGGTGGTGAGGCGGCCGCGCGCGTTGACGAGCGCGAGCGCGAGCGCCAAGCGCTTGTCCTGCGAGAACGCCATGCCGCAGATGCGCGTGTAGCCTCCCAGAAGCGCCAGCGTCGCGCCATAGCGGATGCCGCTGCGCTTGCTCACGTGCGACTTCTCGGGGCCATAGGGCATGCCCACGTAGAACTCGGTCACGCGCATGCCCGTGAGACGGGCGACCAGGGCGTGTCCGCCCTCATGCACGACGACGATGGCGCACAGGATGAGCAGGAAGCACAGCACAGTTACGATGATGTTCAAAACCTCGATGCCGCCTTGTAGGTCGCAGGTACAGTTACAGTTCCGAGACGACCCGTGCGGCCTCGGCACGCGCTCGTGCGTCTACGTCTTCAAGCTGCTCGAGCGACTCGACGCGGTCGGCCTCGAATGCCTCGAGCGTGCGGCCCACGACGCGCTCGATGTCGAGATAGGCGATGCGGCCATGGAGGAACGCGTCGACGGCAATCTCATCGGAGGCATTGAGGACGCAAGGCAGGATGCCACCACGCTCGCCTGCTTCAAGGGCAAGGCGCAGGCAGCCGAAGGTCTCATAATCGGGCTCAGCGAAATCAATGTGACCCAGCGTGGCAAAATCGAGCGATGCCGTGGGCTTGCTCCACCTCGCCGGAAAGCTCAGCGCGTATTGGATGGGCACGCGCATGTCGGCCGCACCGATGTGCGAGATGACCGAACCGTCGGAATACTCGACCATGGAGTGCACGGCGCTCTGGCGCTGCACGACGGGATGGATCATCGAGAACGGCGCGTCAAAGAGATGGTGCGCCTCGATTGCCTCGAGGCCCTTGTTCATGAGCGTGGAGGAATCGGTCGTGACCTTGGCGCCCATCGACCAGTTGGGGTGGTTGAGCGCCTGCCTGGCGTCGACGTGGAGCAGCTCCTCGCGCGTCTTGCCAAAGAAAGGCCCGCCGGAGGCGGTGAGCCAGATGCGCTCGGCCTCCCAGGGGTCGTTGCCCAAAAAGCACTGGAAGATGGCGGAGTGCTCGGAGTCGACCGGGAGGAGCTTGCCGGGACGCGCCAGGGGCATGATGAGGTCGCCGGCCACAACGAGAGACTCCTTGTTGGCAAGGGCAAGTTCATGGCCGCACGACAGTGCGTTGTAGCTGGCACGCATGCCGGAGAAGCCCACGAGGGCGTTGAGGACGCAGTCGGCCTCGGGAAGCGAGGCAAGCGCGTCCACGGCCTCGCGGCCAAAGGTAACCTCGCAGCCTGCGGGCACCGCGTCAGCAGCAAAGGTCGTCTTGAGCGACTCGTCGGCAAGCGCGATGTGGCGGATGGTGGGGAACTCACGGGCAAGGCCCGCGAGCTCGTCGGCACTCGTTCGGGCTGCCACGGCGACAAGCTCGACCTTGCCGGGGTTGCGGCGCACGACGTCGACCGTCTGGCGGCCGATGGAGCCCGTCGCACCGAGAAGCACGACCTTGAGCGGGCACGGGCGGTCAAAGACCTGGCCAGGGGCAGGAACAACGCCGCGAGCGCGCGGCTTTGCATCGAAGCTCATCTAGATAACCCCCATCAACGTGAGGATGAAATATGCCGCGATGGCAACGAACAGCATGGAGTCGGAGCGGTCGAGCAGGCCGCCGTGACCCGGGATGAGGTTGCCGGAATCCTTGACGCCGGCGCCGCGCTTGATGCGCGACTCCACAAGGTCGCCGATAACGCCGACGACGCCGCACGCAAGGCCGCAGAACACAGCGACAAACGGCGTGATGCCGGTCTCGGGAAAGAGCAGCAGCAGGCACCACACGAGAAGCGAGCCGCACAGGCCGCCCACAAAGCCCTCCCAGCTCTTTTTGGGAGAGATGGCGGGAACCATCTTATGCTTGCCGAAGGCGCTGCCCACCAGGTAGGCAAAGGCATCGTTGAACCAGACGGAGGCCATGACGCCGAGGCACAAAATGACGGCGGCATCGTTGGGCATCTCGGTGGAGCACCTGATGGCAACCAGGGCAGAGAGCGTGAAGCCCGTGTACAGGGAACCAAATCCCGTGACGGCGACGTCGGTAATGCGGGCGTGCTGGTCGATGACGTACCAGAAACCCAAAACCAAAATGAGCAGGAAGATGAGACCCTCAAGGAGGAACGGGTTCACAAGCGCCACGAGCGGCATGAGCACGGCAAAAAGGATGCCCACGATCTGGTTGGGCACCTTGCCGTCGGAACGCATGAGGCGGAAGAACTCCCAGCAGCACACGCCCGCAGTGAGAGCCATCAAAAGTGCGAGCCATCTACCGCCCAAGAAGATGGCGGCGATGTTGAGAGCGACATAGAACGCACCGCTGAGCGAGCGGACGAGAAGGTTGCGGTTCACAAGTGAGGGAACGCTCACACTTGCAGGCTCGGGGCGGGTGCGCTTGCTCTCGGCCACCAGCTGCTCGGGAGAATGCTCGACCTTGGAGGAGAACGTCGAGATGAGGTCGGCCTTGAGGCTCGAGAACATCTTCTTGGCGAGCTCGATGACGTTAGGACGCTCCGGCTTAGGATTCGTCGACATCAACGACACCCCCGAAACGCCTATGGCGGCCTTGGTACTCAACGATGGCGTCGACAAAGTCCCAGCGCGAGAAGTCGGGCCAGAGGACGTCGAGGAACACGAACTCGCTATAGGCGCACTGCCACAGCAGGTAATTGGACAGCCTCTTCTCCCCCGAGGTGCGAATGAGAAGCTCGGGGTCGGGAAGCGGCGCCGTCCACAGCTTGGATGCGAAGAGATCCTCGTTCACATCGGCGGGGTCAAGCTCGCCTGAGGCCGCAAGCTCGCACAGGGTGCGCGTCGCATGCAGCAGCTCCTGGCGGCCACCGTAGTTGACCGCCACGGCAAGCACCATGCCGGTGTGGCCGGCAGTCTCGGCAAGGCCGCGCTCAAACGTCTCGCGCGTGTCCTGGGGAAGCGCGGCCATGTCGCCCAGATACTGCAGACGCACGTTCTCGCGCTTCAACAAAGGCAGCTCGTCAATGAGCGTCTGGGCAAAAAGCGACATGAGAAGGTCGACCTCCTCCTGAGGCCGCGACCAGTTCTCAGTCGAGAAGGCATAGACCGTCAGCGCCTCGAGACCGAGACGCACGGCAGCGGTGATGTTTTCGCGCAACGCGTCGATGCCCGCAACATGGCCGTGGCCACGCGACAGGCCACGCTGCTGCGCCCAGCGACCGTTGCCGTCCATGATGACGGCCACGTGCCGGGGAAGGCGCCCCGCATCGAGCTGGGACATCTTGCTCGATGCGGGGGCGTCTGCGAAATACTCTTTGAAGGCCTCTAAATCTGGGATCACTTAGACCTCCATGACCTCAATCTCTTTGTCCTTAAGAAGCTTGTCAATCTTGGCGACATGCTCGTCGGTGATCTTCTGGATGGCCGCCTCGCCGCGATGCTGCTCGTCCTCGGAAATCTCGGCGTCCTTGGCGAGCTTGCCATATTGAGCGTTGGCGTCACGACGGATGTTGCGCACGGACACGCGGGCGTGCTCGGCAATCTCGCGGCACTTCTTGACCGACTCCTTGCGGCCCTCCTCAGAGGGAGCAGGGAAAGGCAGACGGATGACGTTCCCATCGTTGGCGGGCGTGATGCCGATGTCGGAGGTCATGATGGCCTTCTCGATGGCACGCAGGCTCGTCTTGTCCCAAGGGGTGATGACGAGCGAGTGGCCGTCGGCAGCCTTGACAGCGGCAATCTGGGTCACAGGGGTGGGCGTGCCGTAGTAATCGATGGTGAGGTCGTTGAGGATGGCCGGGTTGGCGCGGCCGGTACGGACCTTCGTGAACTCGTCGAGCATGGCGTCGATAGCCTTGCCCATCTTCGTGGAGGCCTCGGTGCAAATGGCGTCAGACATGATTAATCCTCCCTGTAAACGACGGTGCCAACAGCCTCGCCGCGCAGGGCGGCGTCGATGTTGCCTTCCTTCTCCAGGTTGAAGACAAGGATGGGCATGCTGTTGTCATTGCAGAGCGTGATAGCCGTGGAGTCCATGACGTTGAGCTCGCGGGCGATGACGTCGAGGTACGTGATCTTGTCGAAGCGCACGGCGTCGTCGAACTTCTTGGGGTCCTTGTCATAGATGCCGTCGACCTTGGTGGCCTTCATGAGGCACTCGGCGTCGATCTCGCAGGCACGCAGGGCGGCCGTGGTGTCGGTGGTGAAGTAGGGGTTGCCGGTGCCGGCAGCAAAGATGACGACGCGGCCCTTCTCGAGGTGACGGATGGCGCGACGACGGATGTAGGTCTCGCACACCTCGCGCATCTCGATGGCGCTCATGACGCGGCACATCTGGCCATTGCGCTCGAACGCGTCCTGCAGGGCGAGGGCGTTCATGGCAGTGGCGAGCATGCCGATGTAGTCGGCCTGGGCGCGGTCCATGCCCTTGGCGGAGCCGGCAAGGCCGCGGAAGATGTTGCCGCCACCAACGGTGATCGCAACCTGAACGCCCTGACGGACGATGTCGGTGACCTCGCGGGCAATGCGCTCGGCAACCTCAGGGTCGATGCCGTAGCCCATATCACCCATCAGGAATTCGCCGGACAGCTTGAGAAGAACACGCTTGTACTTGATTTCGGCCATAACCGCCTCCTTGAACTCGCGGAGCTCGTCAATTTCAGGTGCCATATTAGCAAAAAGGCGTCGGCATACACGCATGCCGACGCCCAAAGCATCAATATGTGAGACTAACTACTCACCGAGAACAAAGATGTCGAAGCCCTTGACGGCGATGGTGTCGCCGGCAGCCTTGGCAACGCTTGCGACATACTGGGAGATGGTGACATCGGGGTTCTTGACGAACTCCTGATCGACCAGCGTGTTCTCCTTGTAGAACTTCTCGACACGACCCTGAGCCATCTTCTCCTGGATGGCCTCGGGCTTGCCGGAAGCGGCAGCCTGCTCACGGTAGATGGCGAGCTCGTGCTCGACAACCTCGGGGTTCATGTCCTCGCGCACAGCGCAGAGAGGCTTCGTGGCAGCGACCTGCATGGCAACGTCATGAGCCAGCGTCTTGAACTCGTCGTTCTGAGCGGTGGCAGCGTTGCCAAGCTCGAACTCGACGAGGACACCGATTTTGCCGCCCATGTGGATGTAGGAGGCAACGGCGCCGTTCTCGACAACGCGACGGGCGAAACGGGTGAGGGTCATGTTCTCGCCCATGGTGGCAATGCCGTTGGCGATGATGGCCTCAACGGTCTCACCGTCGACAGCGGCGGCCTTGAGGGCCTCGACGTCGGCAGCGTCGCTCAGTGCAGCGGCCTCGGCGACCTTGGCAACCATGTTCTTGAACTTGTCGGTGCCAGAAACGAAGTCGGTCTCGCACTTGATCTCGGCGATGGCGGCAGTCTTGCCGTCCTCGCTGACGAAAGCCATGACGGCGCCCTCGTTGGTGGCGCGGCCAGCCTTCTTGAGGGACTTGGCGATGCCACGGGTACGCAGGACGTCGACAGCCTTGTCCATGTCGCCGTCGGCCTCGACGAGGGCCTTCTTGCACTCCATCATCGGGGAGTCGGTCATCTCACGGAGCTGCTTAACAAGAGCCGCGGTAATCTCAGCCATGATCTTCCTTTCGAGATAGTTGCAGTGCTTTCAGATAAGGCAGTGAAACTTAGGCCTGAGCCAGAACCTCGTCGAGGGTCAGGGCCTTCTTCTCCTCAGCTGCGGGAGCGGTCTCCTCGGCGGGAGCAGCCATCTCCTCAGCGGTGATCTCCGTGGTGCCCTTGCCGGCGAGGATGGCGTCGGCCATGATGGAGGTCATGATGGAGATGGAGCGGATGGCGTCGTCGTTGGCGGGGATGCCGTACTCGACAACGTCGGGGTCGGAGTTGGTGTCGATCAGGCCGACAACGGGGATGTGCAGACGGTTGGCCTCGCGGATGGCGATCTCCTCGCGACGGGTGTCGACGACGAAGATGGCCTTGGGCAGCGTGGTCATATCACGGATGCCGTCGAGGTTGGCCTGCAGCTTGGCGAGCTCCTTGCCCAGGACAGCCTGCTCCTTCTTGGGAAGGGCAGCCATGCGGCCGTCCTCGACCATGGCCTCGAGCTCCTGCATACGGGCAACGCGGGAACGCATGGTCACGAAGTTGGTGAGCATGCCGCCGAGCCAACGGTTGGTGACGTAGGGCTGACCAGCGCGCTTGGCCTCAGTGGCGATGGCCTCCTGAGCCTGCTTCTTGGTGCCGACGAAGAGAATCTCGCCGCCCTTGGCAGCGGTCTCGGCCAGGAAGCTGTAAGCCTTGTCGGCCTCGATGATGGTGCGCTTCAGGTCGAGGATGTAGATGCCGTTGCGCTCGCCGAAGATGTAGGGCTTCATCTTGGGGCACCAACGACGGGTCTGGTGACCGAAGTGAACGCCAGCCTTCAGAAGGGTGTTGATAGTGATCTGAGCCATTTCGAACCTCCATGGTTTGACTTCCGCACGATGTCGACCCCCGAATGCGACCCGACTGTGTGAGCCAGGCACCGGAGCACCGGAGTAGTCGTGCGTGAATGATGAATGCTGCCTTTTGGCAACCCTCTAATAATAACACGGGAATTGCACACACCCCGTGCGTGCGTCAACATAATCTGCATGCGCAGAACTTCCGCACAATTGGGCGATATGCAGAAACGGCTGGCCTATGGGTCCTAGCGCCCAGAGGGAGCCAGGAACGACAGGAGCCAGCGCGTGAGAACGAGCTCCTTGTCGGGGCTTGACTTGAGCGCCGCGTCGCAATCGGCCGCAGACTCCAGGGCATGCCGCAGCTCAGGCAGGGTGTACTTGCGCGAAGAAGCCACATGGCTCTTCAGCTGCCAGGCCTGCACGGGACGGCCGCGCAGCTCCCCCACCCGCTCGGCGAGCTCGCCTACCCGCCCGCTGCCGTCGAGGACCTTGGCGCACAGAAGCTCGCGCAGGGTCGAGACCGTCTGCAAGAAGAGGCCGTAGAGGTCGCCTGAGGGAATCTGGGCGAAGATCTCCATGGCGGCGCGGGTATCGCGCTTCATGACCTGGTCGGTGAAGTCCCAGGGCTTGAACGGGGCGACGCGGCTGACGTTGGCCTCGACCTGCGCCGCGCCGATGCGCGCCTGCGGAAACATCCCCGCGAGCTTGCGCAGCTCGTTGTCGATGAGCATCGTGGACTCGCCCAGCAGGCTCACGAGCTTCTGCGCCGCCTCGAAGTCGAGGACCAGGCCATGCGAGCGGCCCATGTCCACGACCTGCGACACGAGGTCGCGGGCCTTCTTGGGAGCGCAGTCGATGATTGCGCCGGCGCCGAACTTCGCAACCGCCTTGTAGAGGCGGGTGGTCTTGGCAAGCTTGGAGGCGCTCATGAGCAGCACCGTGGTGGGGTTGGGGTTCTCCAGGTAGGAGACGATTGCCTCGGTCACGGGCTTGGGGGCCTTGTCCACGTCGTGCAGCACCACGAGGCGCATCTCCGAGGTGAAGGGCAGCACGTCGAGCGAGGAGCGCAGAAGCGCCGGGTCGTCGAGCTTGTCGCCCGCAAAGACCTCGCGGTCGAAGTCGAGGTCGCCGCCGGCCTCCTCGAGGCGCTTGTCCATACGCTCGAACACGCGGCAGGCCTTGAGCTCGTCGGTGCCTACCGTGACATATGCCGCAAGCAGGGCGGCGGGCTCAGACTTGGCCACAGGACTCCCCTTTTGAAAACGTTACAGTCTAACGTGCGCACAGCTCGCCCCGCGATGACCCGGGCGGGCATGCGGTGCGCAATGTGCCACAGGCTACCACATCGTCACGCCGCAAACGGCAGCTCCCGAGCACAACTCACCCTTATCGCATCGACCTGCGGGCAAAACGTGACGTCGCCGGCCGTTGCGGTGCAGACGAAGCGGGCGCCGCCCTCGAGCACCGCGTCGACGCACTCCTGCCGAGGATGGCCGTACGAGTTGTCCTTGCCGGCGCTCGCAACCCCCACGTACGCGGAAAGACCCCGCACCATCTCAGGCGTGGTGGAGACCGCCGAGCCGTGATGACCCACCTTGAGCACGTCGACGTGACCCAGGGAACCGCGCTCGATGAGCGGGGCGACCACCTCGCTCTCGGCGTCGCCCGTAAGCAGGGCCGTCATGGTCGGAGCGCCCGACGCCTGAGACACGTCGCCAGGGTTTCCGGCAGAATCAGCGGCAGTCGAGCTCGCCGGCGCATTTCCCCAAGCAGCAAGCATGACGATGGAGTCGACGTTCTCGTCTCCGGCAACCGGTCCTTCCGGCCACAGGACCGAAAGGGTCAGGTTGCGCGCCTGCAGCGTGTCACCTGCGCAGACCTGCCCCACTTGAGCGTGCAGGCCCTCCTGCACCACGCCCACAAGGTCGGAAGACTCTTGCACGAGCTTGTCCCAGACCCCCTGCGCAAAGATCACGCGGTCGACGCCCACATGACCCACGAGCTCGGCCAGGCCGCCCGCGTGATCGAGGTCGGTGTGGGTGATGACGACTGCGTCGAGCCTCCAGACATGCTGGCGGGCGAGGGCGGCGAGCACCGCGTCGTCGGGCCCCGTGTCGACCAAAACGGCAGCCCCGCCCGACTGCAGCAAGATGGCATCGCCTTGCCCGATATCGAGCACGACCATCCGCTCCACGGGCCAGACAACAACCACCACGAAGGCGGCTGTGGCAACAGCAGACACCAGGGCAAACGCCCGCCGGGCCACCCGAGGGCTGGGACTTGGCCACACGGCGTAGGCAAGCGCCGCCGCAACGAGGCCGGCCGTCCAGAGAGGGGCCGCCCCCAACTCGACAACGGGCGTAACCGCCCCCAGGCTTGCCAGGCCATCGGCTGCATGGCAAACGATGCCCGACAGTACCTGATCAACCCAAAGAACCGCCGCGGCGAGCGGGGGCGCCCACGGGACGAGCACGCACCACACAAGACCCGCCAGCAGCACGACACTTACCAACGGGACAAACACGACGTTTGCCAGCGGCGACAGCACAGGCACGGTACCAAAGACGGGCAGGGTCATGGGCATCGTCGCCGCCTGCGCCAGCAACGTCAGTGAGAGCGTCTCGACAAGCCCCTGGGGACAACGGCGCGGCAGGAGCGCCTCCATCCATGATTGCGCGAGGCGGCCGAACATGACAAGCGCGAAAACCGATGCCACCGATAGTTGGAAGCCCAGGGAGAAGACACATGCCGGGGAGACGAACACAAGCACAAGCGCGGCCAGGCCAATCGATGCCAGACCCTGCGACCGCCTGCCCACCACGGCGGCCAGCAATCCCACGGCCGACATGACGAAAGCACGCAGTGCGGAGAGTTGGAAGCCAGTGAGGCACACATAGAAGGCCAGCAGCGCCACAAGAACCGTCGACCTGGCCGAGGGCCTCAGCCGCGCTCGCGCCACAAGGGCCGAGGCAAGACTCGCCACCAAAGCAAGGTGCGACCCCGACACTGCGACAAGGTGCGAGAGGCCGAGTTTTGAAAACGTATCGGAAACACCACTTGCCGCGACAGCCGCTTGGTCGCCAAACGCAACGCCCGCAATAAGGGACGGAGCCTCCTCATCCAGAGGGCCGAGGCGAGAAAGCATCTGCGCCCTGAAAGAGCGAACCGCGCCCACGGGACCAGACGCGAACCCCCGCGAGCCAGCGTCAATAGCACGGACTTTAAGCGCGCATCCCTGCAGGTAGAGGCTCGCCTCGTAATCCTGCGTGCGGTCGAGACTCACGAAGGCGCCACGCAGATCGAGGACCTCCCCCAGATGCGGGAGCTCTTGGGAGCCCTCGGAGTCGAGGCTGAGGCTCACCCACACGTCGAAACTCGACGCGTCCACGCCTTCGCGGGGTACCGCACGAGCGCGAAAGCGCACGCTTCCGTACGAGGACGTGCGCGGGTCTGTCTGCACCACGTAGGCATACGAGGCAACGCCCTCCCGCCTGGCATCGGCGGCCGCTGCGTCTTGCTGGGCAAAGTGCAGGCTTGCTGTTACAAAACCAAAGGCCCATGACGCGGCAAGCGCTGCAAACAAGAGCGCCGCGGGCTTGCCGAACCATTTGCCGGCCATAAGCGCAGCTATCGCCAAAGATGCGACGGGAACGACCAGAACCGGGATGGCAACGCTGCCATCCCGGCTCTGACCCACCCACCACACCGCCGCCCACACGCAGAAGGCGCACGGCAGCGCCACAGGAAGTGTGGGCCGCACGGGCATGTCAGAATCTTTCCTGCGGTTCCCTCCCCTCATACGCAGACCTTGTCCGCGAACCTCGCAAGCGTCTTGGCTCCAATGCCGCTCACGCGCACAAGATCGTCGACGCTCGTAAAAGGCCCATTGCGCTCCCGGTCGTCGACAATGGCCTGAGCGAGCGAGTCACCAATGCCGTTGAGCGTCTTGAGTTCCTCGACACCGGCCGTGTTGATGTTAACAGGCCCGGAACCCTGGGCGCCCCCCGCAGCAGACGTCGGGGCCGCGACCGCCGCATACGAGGCCGACGGCGTCTCCCCCTCCGCCGGAACATAGACCATTTCGGCGTCAGTCAGGGGCTTTGCGAGGTTGATGGAGGTCAAATCTGCCCCGGGAGCTGCTCCGCCTGCCATTTCGATTGCCTCATACACGCGCGAGCCCTCGGCGAGGTTGTACACGCCGGGATTGGTAACACTACCAGCCACATATATGCATATGTGTGCATCGTTGACTGTATCGGCCGCAACGGTATCGGCAGGATCGGCAGATTGCACGCTTACACCGGGAACTCCCGCCCCTGCAGCAACCGAACTCATCGTATCCGACCCTATCACCGTCGAGCTCGCTGCAGCCGGCCCTGCGGCGTCCGAGCCCGCATGCGGCCCCGTCGTTGCCGACCCTTCCGCAGGCAGTCCTGACTCCAGCCGCGTCACCTCCGGCCCAGGTTCCGGCTCAGCGCTTCCCTGAGATGACTCATCGCCATTTGATTGCGTCACATAATCTGAACCGCGCGTGATGACAACGCCGGTGTCGAACACGCCACGCACCGCAACGACTCCGAGCGCAATGCAAACCGCCATGAGCACGGCGATGGCAACCAACACGGGCTTCGAGGGCATCTGGACCTTCAACGCTTGCCGTGCCCGCTCGCGCACCGTCCCCATGCGGCTGGCATAGTCGAACGAAACGGATTGACCCGCAGCAGACTGGCCTGGCACCGATCCGTCTTCTGCAGGCTGTCTTGCCGCGCAGCAGTCAACACCCGCCCTTCCGCCGCAATCATCCACAGGGCTCCCTACGCGCATTTGTTTGAACTGAGACGACTTCACCTGAGCCACAACAAAACACCCCCGCAGCGAACCATACGGCTCACCACGGGGGTGTGTCTTGTCTCAATTGCGTCAAACCAGCAGGTAGACACATTAATTTTGTCACAAGTACGTCACATGTGACCTGCGTCACGCGGCGTGTGACGCCCGTCACGCGTATCGCGCCTTGGGGCTAGAGCTTCAAGGCGGGAGCAAGCTCGGGATGGATCTCGTGGAACTGCTTGGGAGCCACATAAGAGGGGCAGTTGAAGCTGCGGTACTCCAGAAGGTCCATCATCTCGTCGAGCATGGCCTCGTGGTCGAACAAGTCCCACACCTCGTGGGCCTCGGAAAGACGCACGTGCGTCTCGGGGCTGCGCGGCATGAAGAGCGTGCAGCAGTCGGCCGCCTTCTGATTGGAGATCTCAAGCGTGCCGAGGCGCTCGGCCTCCGCCATAATCTCGCGCTTGTCGCTGCCGATAAGCGGACGGAACACGGGAATGGTGGACATCTCGTCGACCGCCATGATGTTCTCAAGCGTCTGAGAGGCAACCTGACCCAAGCTCTCGCCCGTGACCAGGGCCTTTGCATGCTCGATGGCAGACAAGCGACAGGCAAACGAGAACATCATGCGGCGATACATGATGATGCGCAGGTCATCGGGCACGGCGCGGGCAATACGGCGCTGAATGTCGCCGAACGGCACCACGTAGAGCCTTCCGAAGCCGCCGGCAGGCGACAGCTTCTCGATGATGTCCTGCACAAGCCACTCGCTCGTGTCAGAGGTCTGAGGACGGCCCGAGAAGTGCAGGCCCACGACAATCGCCCCTCGACGCAGCATGCGCCAAGAAGCCACCGGGGAGTCGATGCCACTGCTCAGAAGCGAGATGACCTTGCCGGCCGAGCCGACCGGAAGACCGCCGACGCCCTCGTCGGTCTTGACGTACACGTAGACCGAGCCCTGGATGACGTAGACGTGGACCGTGCGGTCCTGTCCCTTCATGCGCACGACCTTGTCGGGGAAGCGCTCGCACAGATACGAGCCGACCTCCTTGTTGAGGTCGAGCGAATTGAGGGCGATGTTGGTGTTGGAGCGGCGCGAGTCGACCTTGAAGCTCTCGAAATCGCCTGATGCGGCAAGCTCGAGATAGGCCGCCTCGCAATACTGCTCGCTTGAGACCTCGCAGCAGCGAGCAAACGACACGCGGGCGACGCCAGGGGTCTGGCGAATGCGCCCATAGACAGTCATGGCCGCATCATAGTCGGCAGCAGGGGCAAGCCTCACAAGCAGGTGTCCGGAGATTCGCTCGACAGACGAAACGGGCAACCCCTTGAGGGTTGCCCGCAAGTTGTCGATCAACTTATGCTCGAACGTGCTGCGATTGTTTCCCTTGAGACCGATCTCGTGATAGTGGACCAGGCAAACAAACGCCGCCACGACTAAGCCTGCGCAGGCTCGTCGTCGGCAGCAACCTCGGCGGCCTCGGCGGGCTGAGCCTCGAGGGCCTCGTCGATCTGGGAGACGAGGTCGTCGATGGAGACCTCTTCCTCAGCCTCGGGGGCCTCGGCAAGGCCGAGGGCCTTGTTGAGGTTGCGCTCGTCAAAGCTCAGGGAACCCGGCTCCAGGTCGCCATCCTCGTCATGCTTGGGAGCAATCTCGCTGAAGGCGATGGAAAGCGGGTTGGGAGCATGGCCCTCGTCGTCGCTCATGAACATCGAGATATCCTCGATATCAGCAAGCTGCTCAGCGCGGTTGTGCTGGTTGCGCATCATATCGTTGATGTCACGGGCACGGCGGGCCGCCATCTCGCACAAAAGGAAGCGGTTCTCGTCGGTCACAGCAAGCAGCTCGTCAATGGTGGGATCAACTACGGACATTATCCATCCTTCCAGACCCGCCCGAATGGGCTGAGTGTTGCAGGTTAAAGATTACTAGTCTTCGTAACGTTTCATTATCTCCATGAAACGCTGAACTGCAACGTCGAGATTGTCGTTAACTACAACCTCGTCATAATCTTTGGCGGTCAGCATCTCTTGCTCGGCGTCGGCCAAGCGCACGGCAAGCGTCTCCGGCGTCTCAGAGCCGCGTCCGATAAGGCGCTCGCGCAACACCTCCACACTCGGCGGGGCAATGAAGACGAGCACGCAGTCGGGCATCATGTGGCGCACGTTCATGGCACCCTGAGGATCGATCTCCAGGATGAGCGAGGCGCCCTCAAGCCTGGAGCGAACCTCGCTCACCAGCGTGCCGTAGAGGTTGCCGTGAACGTTGGCCCACTCGAGGAAGTCGCCGGCGTCGATGCGACGACGGAACTCCTCCTCGGTGAGGAAGTAGTAGGAGACGCCCTCCTGCTCGCCGACACGCGGGGCGCGCGTCGTGGCGGAGACGCTGAGCGCCAGGTCGGGGCGTTGCTCGCGCACGCGGCCCAAAATGGTGCCCTTGCCTGCGCCGGCAGGACCGGAGACGACGAAGAGACGGCCCATGCTACTCACCCTTCGCCTGGTCGAGCACGCCCTGCACCTCGTCGAGGATGGCAGACAGGGCCGTGGCGGGAACGTCGGCCTTCGTGACGGGACGACCCACGACCAGGTGGGTCGAACCCTCGCCGATGGCCATGGCAGGCGTCGCGACGCGGGACTGGTCGCCCGCGGCGGCACCCGCGGGGCGGATGCCGGGCGTCACGATGAGGGCCTGCTCACCGAGGGAGCGGCGCATGGCGGCAGCCTCGAAGGCAGAGCACACAACGCCGTCGGCACCGTTGTCGAGCGCCATGCGGGCAAGCAGGTCGGCCTGCTTGGCGATGGGATGCTCCACGCCCACGGCGGCAAGCTGGGCGGCGTCCATGCTCGTGAGCACCGTGACGGCGAGGAGCTTGGGTGCAGGCAGGCCGGCGGCCGCCGCGCCCTCGTCGAGGCCCTCACGGGCAGCAGCCACCATGGCCGGACCGCCCGAGGCGTGAATCGTCATCATGTCGACACCCAGGCCGGCAAGCACGCGCGAGGCGCACTTCACGGTGTTGGGGATGTCGTTGAGCTTGAGGTCGAGGAACACCTTGAGACCACGGGCCTTGAGGTCGCGCACGAGGTCGGCGCCGCAGGCATAGAAGAGCTCCATGCCGACCTTGGCCCAGGCAAGTTGGCCGGAAAGCTCGTCGGCCAGCTCGTAGGCGCGCTCCTGGGTGCAGTCGAACGCGACGATGACGTGATCGGCAGCCTCTAGCATATGAAACCTCCCACGAGCTCGTTGATGTCGGAAACGCCCTGGCTCTCGGCCCACTGCTCGAGCTCGCCGAGGATGCGCACAGAGGCGGCGGGCTCCACCATGTTCTGAGTGCCCACCGACACGGCGCGGCAGCCTGCAAGAATGAACTCGGCTGCGTCCTCGCCGGAAGTGATGCCGCCGATGCCGCACACAGGGATGCTCACGGCCTGGCAGACCTCCCAGGCGATGCGTACCGCGATGGCATGGATGGCGGGACCGGAGAGACCGGCCGTGGGACGCGACACGCGGCTTTTGCGCGTGCGCACGTCGATGGACATCGCGGGAATCGTGTTGATGACGGTGAGGCCGTCGGCACCGGCAGCCTCAACGGCGGGAGCGACCTCCTTGGCGCGGGCGGGCGCCAGCTTCACGATGAGGGGGCGCTTGGTGTGCGGGCGACATGCGGCCACGACCTCCGCCGCGCTCTCGGGCGTGGCACCCATGGCCAGGCCGCCCTTCGAGACGTTGGGGCAGGAGATGTTGAGCTCAAAGCCGCTCGCCCACGGGGCAAGCTCCTCGTAGAGGTCGAGCGCGTCGATGTACTCTTGGACGCTGTGGCCGGCAACCTGGCAGATGACCGCCGTACCGGCCTTTGTGAGGCCCTCGAGATACTCGCCGCAGTCCTCCACAAGAGCACGCACGCCGGGGTTGGTGAGACCAACCGAGTTGAGCATGCCCGAGCAGACCTCGGCCATGCGGGGCTGGGGGTTTCCCGGCCACGGCACGGCGGAGGCGCCCTTGGTGGTGATGGCGCCCAGGGCGGTGACGTCCATGAAGTGCTGGAACTGATAACCCGCACCAAACGTGCCGGAGGCGGTGTTGATGGGGTTCTTCATCTTGATGCCGGCAAAATCGACGGCCATATTCACGCCGCTCACCAGATCACCTCCGCTGCGTCGAAGACGGGGCCGTCCATGCAGGCGCCCTTGCGGCCCATGATGGTGTCGCAAAGGCACGTGGTGCACACGCCGAAACCGCAGGCCATGAGCTTCTCCATGGAAACCTGGCATGCGACGCCATGAGCCTCAGCGAGCTTCCAGATACCGCGCATCATCGGCTGGGGGCCGCAGGTGAAGACGACGTCGTAGTCGCGCTCGTCGAGGAGCTTCTCGGCGACGGCGGTGGTGAAGCCGTGCGTGCCGCGCGTGCCGTCATCGGTGCTGATGAAGAGCTCGGCACCGCCCTCGCAGATCTCCTTCTCGTAGATGACGCGGGCGGCCGTGGGGGCACCCTGCACGAAGTCGCAGGCCACGCCCGCCTCGCGCAGGGCACCTACGAGCGGCACCACGGGCACGACGCCCGAGCCGCCGCCCACGACCATGGCGCGCTTGGCCCCGGCAGGGACCTGCCAGCCGTGGCCGGCAGGTCCAAGAAGGTCAGAGGTCGTGCCTGCGGGAAGACCGGCAAGGCGCTCGGTGCCCTTGCCGATCACCAGGTAGGCAAACTCCACCCAGCCAGCCTCCGCGTCCTTGCAGGACCAGGAGAACGGCAGGCGCAGGATCTCACTAGGGTCGCCCGGAACCCTCAGGTTCATGAACTGGCCCGGCTCAATGGAGCGGGCAAGCTCGGGGCACTCGAGACGCAGGCGCATCATCTGGGGTGCTACCTGCTCGTTCTCGAGGATTTTGAAATCGTAACAATACGCGGTGGAAGGTACGGGCATGCCCTACTCCTCCCCCATCGACGCCAGGTCCTGCAGTGCGAAGGCCTCGAGCTTGGAGCGCTGCACGAGCTGGATGGCCGAGACGAAGGCACTGGCGGCCGACAGCGTGGTGACGTAGCACAGGCTGTGACGCACGGCTGCGCTGCGCAGCTTGAAGCCGTCGTTGCGGGTGCCGGCGCCGCCGGGGGTGTTGATCATGAACTGGATGCCACCGGCTGCGATGACGTCGCCGATGTTGGGGTGCATCTCGCTCATGCGGCGGGCGACCTCGACCTCGATGCCGGCGGCACGCAGGGCCTTGGCGGTACCGGAGGTGCTCACGATCTTGAAGCCCAGGTTGGACAGGTCGCGGGCAATCGGGATGACGTTGCGCTTGTCGCGGTCGTTGACCGAGATGAAGCAGGTGCCCTCGGTGGGCAGCGAGTAATCGATGGCAAGCTGGGTCTTGGCGTATGCCTCGGGGAAGCTGCGGCCAACGCCCATGACCTCGCCGGTCGACTTCATCTCAGGGCCAAGCACGACGTCGGCGCCGGGGAAGCGGCCGAAGGGCATGACGGCTTCCTTGCAGGCGTAATAGCCCAGCTCGCGGTTGGAGGCCGGCAGGTTGAGGTCGGCGATCTTGGCGCCCTGCATGATGAGGGCGGCGTACTTGGCCAGCGGCACGCCAGTGGCCTTGCTCGAGAAGGGAACGGTGCGCGAGGCGCGCGGGTTCATCTCGATGACCGAGACGGTGTTGTCCTTCACGGCGTACTGCACGTTCATGAGGCCGCGCACGCCCGTGGCGAGAGCCAGCTGGCGGGTGATCTCGCACACACGCTCGACGAGCTTGTCGGAGAGGCTGAAGGGCGGCGTGCAGCAGGCGGAGTCGCCCGAGTGGATGCCGCACTCCTCGATGTGCTCGAGAACCGCGCCCACATAGCACTCGGTGCCGTCAGCCAGGGCATCGACGTCGAGCTCGACGGCGTCCTCAAGGAAGGAGTCGAGGTAGACGGGGTGGTCGGGCGTGACATGGGCAGCCTCGTCCATGTAGGTGCGCAGGCTCTTGGAGTCGTAGACGATGGCCATGCCGCGGCCGCCGAGAACGTAGCTGGGGCGAACGAGCAGCGGGTAGCCGATTCGGCCGGCAACTTCGACGGCGTCCTCGTAGGTCTCGGCCGTGGAGGAGGCGGGATAGGAGATGTCGAGCTTGTCGAGCAGCTCGCTGAACAGCTCGCGGTCCTCGGCAAGGTCGATGGCCTCGGGCTGGGTGCCCATGATCGGCACGCCGGCGTCGGCAAGGCGCTTGGCGAGCTTGATGGGCGTCTGGCCGCCGAGCGTCACGATGACGCCTGCGGGCTTCTCGGCCTCGACGATGTCCATGACGTCCTCGAAGGTGAGCGGCTCGAAGTACAGGCGGTCGGAGGTGTCGTAGTCGGTGGAGACCGTCTCGGGGTTGCAGTTAATCATGACGGTCTCATAGCCCTGGTCGTGCAGGGCGTAGGCCGCATGGCAGCAGCAGTAGTCGAACTCGATGCCCTGGCCGATGCGGTTGGGGCCGGCCGACAGGATGATGGCGCGGGGCTTCTCGGCCTCACGGAACTCGCTTGCACCCTGGCCCTCGTAGGTCTTGTAGTGGTAGCTCGTACGGGCCGGGAACTCGCCGGCGCAGGTGTCGACCGTCTTGATGTTGGGGACGACGCCGAGCTCCTTGCGGCGGGCGCGCACCGTGTCCTCGTCGGTCTTGGTGAGCCAAGCGACCTGGCGGTCGGAGAAGCCCATGGCCTTGACCAGGTGCATCGTCTCGGCATCGAGGCCGGCGAGGCCCTTGTCGGCGATGACCTTCTCGGCCTTCACGATGTCGGCGATACGGTTGAGGAACCACGGGTCGATGTTGTTGAGGGAGTTGACGTCCTCGATGCTCCAGCCGCGGCGCAGGGCCTCGGCCACGTAGTAGATGCGCTCGGGCGTGGGGCGGCTCACGAGCTCGCGGAAGCGGCTCTCGTCGAAGTCGTCCTTGCCGTCGGCGCCCAGGCCGTCATGGCCGAGCTCGAGGGAGCGCATGGCCTTCTGCAGGGCCTCCTCGAAGGTGCGGCCGATGGCCATGACCTCGCCGACCGACTTCATGCGCGTGGTGAGGGTCTCGTCGGTGCCCTTGAACTTCTCGAAGGCAAAGCGGGGAACCTTGACGACGCAATAGTCGATGGAAGGCTCGAAGCAGGCGGGCGTCACGCGGGTGATGTCGTTGAGAATCTCGTCAAGCGTGTAGCCCACGGCAAGAAGCGCGGCAGCCTTGGCGATGGGGAAGCCCGTGGCCTTGGAGGCGAGAGCGGAGGAACGGCTCACGCGGGGGTTCATCTCAATGATGATGATGCGGCCGTTGGTGGGGTTGACGGCGAACTGCACGTTGGAGCCGCCCGTGGCGACGCCGACGCGCTCCAGGACTGCCAGCGAGTAGTCGCGCAGACGCTGCAGCTCGACGTCGGTCAGGGTCTGAGCAGGGGCGACGGTGATGGAGTCGCCGGTGTGCACGCCCATGGGGTCGAGGTTCTCGATGGAGCAGATGATGATGCCGTTGCCGGCAGCGTCACGCATGACTTCCATCTCGATCTCTTTCCAACCCTCGATGGACTCCTCGACGAGGACCTCGTGGGCCGGAGAGAGCTCCAGGCCCTGCGAGACGATCTCGCGCAGGCCGGCCATGTCGTAGGCCACGCCGCCGCCGGCGCCGCCCAGCGTGAAGGAGGGGCGGATGACGACGGGGAAACCCAGGTCAGCGACGATGTTCTCGGCATCGGCCATCGAGTAGGCGAAGCCGGAGCGGGCAACCTCGAGGTTGATGTCGGCCATGGCCTCGGCGAAGAGCTTGCGGTCCTCGCCGATCTTGATGGAGTCAACGTCGCAGCCGATGGTCTCGACGCCGTACTTGTCGAGGATGCCGGCCTCGCCGAGGGCGACGGCGCAGTTAAGCGCGGTCTGGCCGCCCATGTTGGGCAGCAGCGCGTCGGGGCGCTCCTTGGCGATGACGCGCTCCACCGACTCGGGCGTGATGGGCTCGACGTAGGTGCGGTCGGCCGTGTCGGGGTCGGTCATGATGGTGGCCGGGTTGGAGTTGACCAGGACGACCTCGTAGCCCTGCTCTCGAAGAGCACGGCAGGCCTGGGTGCCGGAGTAGTCGAACTCGCAGGCCTGGCCAATGACGATGGGACCCGAGCCGATAACGAGAATCTTCTTAATGTCGGTGCGCTTCGGCATCTAGAAGCGCCTCCCCTCGCGAACGTCGATGGCTAGATAGTCTTCCTTGCCCTCCATGAGGCGGCAGAAGGCCTCGAAGAGGTAGGCGGAGTCGTGCGGGCCGGGGCAAGCCTCGGGGTGGTACTGCACGGAGAACGTGGGCGCGTCGAGGAACTGGATGCCCTCGGGCGTGCCGTCGTTGAGGTTGACGTGGGTCAGGCGCACGCGGCCGAGCTCCTTGGTCATCACGACGGGCGCGATGCCGCGGCGGCTCCACTCGCGCATGTCGTCGAAGTGCTCGGTGACGCCGCCGGACAGCTCGGGAACAAGCTCGCCCATGGTCTTGAAGACCAGGCCGTAGTTGTGGTTCTGGGCCGTGATCTCGACCTTGCCCGTGAGCAGGTTCATGACCGGCTCGTTGCCGCCGTGGTGGCCGTAGGGCAGCTTCTCAATCTCGGAGCCAGCGGCGATGGAGATGAGCTGGTTGCCCAGGCAGATGCCGAACACGGGCTTCTTGCCGATGATGGCGCGGGCAGCGGCGGCCGTGGGGCCGACCTGCTCGGGGTCGCCCGGGCCGTTGGAGAAGAAGACACCGTCGGGATCCATCTCGAGGACCTTCTCGGCGGGGGTGTCCCACGGCACGACGGTGACCTCACAGCCGCGGCTCGTCAGACCGTCGAGAATGCCCTGCTTGACGCCGCAGTCAAAGGCGACGACGCGGAAGCGGCGCTCGCCCTGGGCGGGAAGGGTGACGATCTCCTTGCGGGAGACGTCGGGCACGAAGTTGTGCTCGGAGATGCGCTCGCTTGCACGCACGCGGGCGACGAGGCTCTCGGGGTCGAGGTCGACCGTGGAGATGGCAGCGCGCATGGCGCCCTTGTCGCGGATGGTGAGCGTGAGGGCGCGGGTGTCGACGCCCTCGATGGCCACGACGCCGTGGTTGCTCAGCAGCTCAGGCAGGCTGCCCGTGCTCGTCCAGTTGTTGGGGGTGCGGCACATGTCGCGCACGACCAGACCGCGCAGGTAGAGCTCGGGGGACTGCATGACCTCCTCGCACACGCCGTAGTTGCCCACCTGCGGGTAGGTCAGCGTGACGATCTGGCCGGCGTAGGAGGGGTCGCTCACGATCTCCTGGTAGCCCACCATGGAGGTGTTGAACACGACCTCGCCGAAGGTCTCGCCGGCAGCACCGCAGGACAGGCCCTCGAACACGCTGCCGTCTTCGAGTGCGAGCAGGGCCCTAGGGGTGGAGCCGTCATCAATCAAAGGGTTCACTGGGAAACCACCTCTCCGTTAGCAAGTATGGCTTTGCCTTCGACGAAGGCGTACACGGCGCGGCCGCAAAGCTCGGCGCCGATGAAGGGCGAGTTCTTGGCACGCGACTCGAGGAAGTCCTCGGTCACGGTAAAACGCTCGGCGGGGTCGACCACGGTGAGCGTGGCCTCGCAGCCGGCCTCGATCGCGACGCGCGGCAGGCGGCAGATCTGGCGGGGACGCACGCACATGGCGTCAACGAGGCGGTTCCAGCTCATCTTGCCAGTGTTGACCAGGTGCGTGAGGACGAGCGGCAACTCGGTCTCAAGGCCGACGATGCCGAAGGGGGCAAGCTCGAACTCGAGCGCCTTCTCGTGCGCCGCGTGGGGTGCATGGTCGCTCACGATGCAGTCGATGCGACCGTCGCAGAGAGCCTCCTGGAGAGCCAGCATGTCCTCGTGCGTGCGCAGCGGCGGGTTCATCTTGTAGTTGGTGTCGTAATCGTCGGTGATGTCGTCCTCGCAGAGGAACAGGTGGTGCGGGCACACCTCGCAGCTGACCTCGATGCCGCGCTCGCGGCCGCGCACGACCATGTCAACGGCCTGGGCCGTGGTGACGTGGGCGATGTGCAAAGGGCAGCCCGTAAGCTCAGAGAGGAGAATGTCGCGGCCGACCTGGACTTCCTCGCCCTGGGCAGGCCAACCGGCCAGGCCCAGGCGGCTCGAGACGACGCCCTCGTTCACGACGCCCTTGCCCACGACCGACTCGTCCTGGCAGTGGCTGATGGCGACGCGGTCGAACTGCGCGATGTAGTCCATGGCAGTGCGCAGCATGCCGGCAGACTGCACGCCGCGGCCGTCGTCGGAGTAGGCGCACACGCCCGCCTTGTAGAGGTTGCCGATCTCGGCCAGGCTCTCGCCGGCCTCACCCTTGGTGATGGCGCCGATGGGATGGACTCGGGCAAGCCCGGCGGCAGCAGCCTTGGCAAGCTGGTAGACGACAACGGGGGCGTCGTCGCACACGGGCTTGGTGTTGGGCATGGTGCACACATCGGTGTAGCCGCCCTTGGCAGCCGAGCGGCAACCGCCCTCGATGGTCTCCTTGTACTCAAGGCCGGGGTCGCGGAAATGCACGTGAATGTCCACGAGGCCGGGGATGACGTACTTTCCGGCCGCATCGACGACCTGGCAGCCCTCAGCGGGCTCGATGCCTTCGCCGAGCTGGCAGATCTTGCCGTCGTCGCCCACAAGCACGTCGAGCACGGCGTCGAGCCCGACCTGGGGGTCGACGAGGTGGCCACCCTTAAGCAACAACATTGCCTTCACCTCCAAGAAGAAGATAGATGACGGCCATACGCACGCTCACGCCTGCGTTGACCTGGCTCGTGATAAGCGAGTTGGCGGCGTCTGCCACCTGGGAGCACATCTCGACGCCACGGTTGATGGGGCCGGGGTGCATGACGACGGCCTGCGGGGCCATGAGCTTGGCACGGCGCTCGTCGAGACCGAACAACAGCGAATAATCCCTCGTAGAAGGAATGGAGGCACCCTCCATGCGCTCCTGCTGGACGCGCAGCATGTACACGACGTCGAGGTCGGGAAGAAGCGCGTCGAAGTCGCGGGTGCTCTTGGCACCGAGCACGTCGGGGCGGGCGGGCAGGAAGGGACCCGGGCCCACAAGCGTCACCTCGGCGCCCATCTTCACGAGCGCCGGGGCAAGCGAGCCCACGACGCGGGAGTGCACCGAGTCGCCCACGATGCCCACGCGCAGGCCGTCGATGTGGCCGAACCGCTTGCGGATGGTGTACAGGTCGAGCAGGGCCTGGGTGGGGTGGGCGTGCTTGCCGTCGCCGGCGTTGACCACGCGGGCCTGGGAGGTGGCGGCCACGATGTTGGGGGTGCCCGCGTTCTTGGCGCGGCAGATGTACATGTCCACGCCCATGGAATCGAGCGTCTTGACGGTGTCGACGAGCGACTCGCCCTTCACCACCGAGCTCGAGGAGCCCGCGACCGAAAGCGTGTCGGCGCCCAGACGCTTGCAGGCAAGCTCAAAGGAGCTCTTCGTGCGCGTGGAGGGCTCGAGGAACAGGTTCACCACCGTGCGACCGCGAAGGGTCGGGAGCTTCTTGATGGTGCGGGAGTTGACTTCCTCGAAGGTGTGCGCGCAATCGAGAATCTGCTCGATGTCGTCGCGCGTAAGCTCCGGGGTATTGATGAGGTTGCGCACGCTTAGCATGCCGTTCTCCCCTCGTGACGGGCCGCCTTCACGGCCGCCCAATCCTGGGCGTCCCAAATCTCAACAGCCGTCTTGCCGTCGTACGGCTCGAGGCACACATGCACGGTCTCAGCGTGCGAAGAGGGCACGTTCTTGCCCACGTAATCGGCCCTGATGGGCAGCTCGCGATGGCCGCGGTCAACGACGACTGCCAGGCGCACCGCATCGGGACGGCCGTAGTCCATGAGCGCGTCAAGCGCGGCACGGATGGTACGTCCCGTGAACAACACGTCGTCTACCAGGACGACCGTCTTGCCCTCGAGTGAAAAAGGAAGAGAGGTACCGTGCAGGACGGGCGCAATGCGCCTGCCGTAGTCGTCTCGGTACAGGCTGATGTCGAGGGTGCCCATCTCGGGGCGGGTGCCCTCGATAGACTCGATCCTTGTGCAGAGATCCTCGGCGAGGTCCTTGCCGCGGGTCACGATACCGACGATGACGAGGTTGTCTGCCCCGCCGTTGGCCTCGAGAATCTCGTGCGCTATGCGCGTCATCGCACGCGACACAGCATCGGCGTCCATAACGACCGCCTTGGGCTTGAGCTCTTCTGCCACCTCACGCTCCTTTCATGAAAAAAGCGCCCAACACCCGTGAGGCATCGGACGCTCTAGCATTCATAACGCGAGCACTATTTCGCTGATGGTCCTTGGCGGTCTCACGGTACCGCACTTAAAGGTTTGCACCATTATAAATCTACCTCCGGAGACTGTCGAGTTTCTTTTGACTGTCTACGCCAAGAACATGAAGAACCATCGCCTTGCGGTAGTGCGAGTCCGACAAACGGGCGACATCCGGGTGGTTTGCGCGCAACGCGGCACGATAGGCCTTGGCGCGGCGTGCGCCGCGGGCGCGGTCCTTGTCAAAGATGAGGGCGATGTTGTAGTGCGTGTTGGACAGCAACGCGCATCGACGCTGCAGGTAGGCAAGGCGTGTGGGCGACAGACTCTTCTTGCGGGCACTCAGGAGCGCCAGGAGTTCCTCGCAGACGCGCGTGTGGTCGTCCCACCTGCGCACATAGCCCTCGTCGGCCACCGACTGGCTGGCGTTGCCCACGAGGTACTGGTAGACGCGCGTGTCGACGAACTCCACGTCGGCGGCGTCGAGCGTGGCCTTCACCACGTACTCGAGGTCCTCGTAGAACGTCTTTTCCAGAAGGTGAAGCGAGATGGAGCGCAGGTAGGCGACGCGCGCAGTGAGCGTGTGAATCATGACGTTGGGCGCAAAAGCGTCGAGCATGCACACGCTCTCGAGGTCGCAGGACCCACCCTGCGCGAGCTCGGCTGGAAGCGGAAAAACGCGCGGAGACATGGTCGTCATGTCCACTTCCGTCTTGACGTCAACCACAAGGTCGGACGTGGCCTGGGCAAGGAGCTGCGCGAATCGCACGAGCTCGTCGGTATCGACCCAGTCATCGCCGTCGACGACACGGAAATACGTGCCGCGAGCCTGCGCCAAACCTGCGTTGACCGCAGAGCCATGGCCGCCGTTGGGCTTGCTGATGAGGCGAAAGACCTGAGGGCGGCGCTCGACGAAAGCCTGCGCAATGGAAGCCGTGGTGTCAGTGGAGCCGTCGTCGACCACAATGAGCTCAACCAGACCCTCGAGGCGGGCGTCATCGAACGAGGCGAGGCCGCGCTCGAGGTAGCGTGCGACGTTGTAGCAAGGCATGGCGACCGTGAGAACGGGTGCGGCTTGGCCAGAAGCGGGCATGGCAGTCATCTCCCCGACCGCAGGCGCGTGAACACGCCGTAGGCCTTCGTGTGGACGAGGTATATGGTACGCGCAAACGCCACGCACAGGCGGGGCGAGGACGTCTTGAGCACGGAAAGCCCCACACGAAGGGCGCGACTTCCCTGGTCGCACGCCTGCGGCAGCAACGCGCGAGAAAGCTCGATGTCCAAAATCTCTCGGCACCAGGCGATGCGCTGCCCATGCGAAAGCCCCTCGCGAGGGTAGCACGCGCGCTCCAAAGCCGAAAGGACATAGCGGCCATAGAGCCCGCCCAAGATGCCGGCGGCATGCTCGTCGAGCACGCCCCATGCGCGCAAAAGGTCGCGCAGGGCACTCACGCGACGCACATGCAGGTCAAAGTACTCGCGCGCGCCGTAGGCATTGGCGTTCGTGAGGCTCGAGCCCTTGCGCTTGGCATAATGGTAGGGAGTGCCGTCTAAAACCACAACCGAGCGTGCCCGGGCAAAGAAGTCGGCGTTGAAGAGCACGTCTTCGATGAGGCGCACATTCTCGTAGGTGCAAGGGCCCTCTTCAATACATGCGCGACGATAGATTTTGTTCCATGCGTACCCGAAGTGCGTGGAGCTCTCCCAAGCGATGACAAGGCCGTGCCAGTCTTGCGGCGAGAGGAATTCCCCCGCCTCAAGCGGCAGGTCGTTGCGGTACATGAAGGCGCCTGCCTCGTCGTAATACTCCTCGCAGTACCCGAAGAGGCACACATCGGCGTGGCTGCGCTCGAGAGCGCGCCGCGCACGGCTCAGCACATCGGGCTCATAGGTGTCATCGGGGTCGCAGATCCACACATACTCGCCCCGGGCCTGGGAGATTCCCGTGTTGCGCGCACCCGAGAGACCGAGGTTGCGCTCATGGTGCACGACACGAATGCGCGCATCGCCTGCAGCCGCACGCTCGGCAATGGAGGCAGAGGCGTCGGGCGTGGCGTCGTCGACCACGATAAGCTCCCAAGAGCGCTCGGTCTGCTTCAGGATGCACTCAAGGGCCTGGCCGATGTAGGTCTCCACGCCGTAGCAGGGCATCACGATGGAGAAGAAAGGGGCGTCCTCCCCCACCGGCGCGCAAGCACCGGCAACGCGCTCGTCCACAGACGAGACGCACGTGGCGCACGCAGTATCGGTGTGCGGGGCGAAGGGCGCGACGTCGCGAGTCATCGCGCTACTGTCCCAAGGAGCGGTACGCCTGGCAGACCTCCTGGGCGGGACCGACCATGCGCAGCTGGCCCTTCTCGATCCAGACGCAGCGGTTGCACAGGCGCTCGATCTGCTCGGTGGAGTGGGACACGATGAGAACGGTGACATGGTCGTCGTTGATGAGGCTGTTGATGCGCTGCTCGCACTTCTGCTGGAACAGGAAGTCGCCCACGGAAAGGACCTCGTCGACGATGAGCAAATCGGGCTTGGTGGCCGTGGCAATGGCAAAGGCGATGCGGGCCACCATGCCGCTTGAATAGTTCTTGAGCGGCACATCGAGGAAGTCGCGCAGCTCGGCAAAGTCGACGATGTCGTCGAACGCCTCCTCGATGAACTGCTTGGAGTAGCCCAAGAGGGCTCCGTTGAGATAGATGTTCTCACGGGCCGTGAGCTCGAAGTCAAAGCCGGCGCCCAGCTCGATGAGCGGGGCGATGGTGCCGTTGACGCGGCAGGAACCGTTCGTGGGCTCAAGGACGCCCGCGATGATCTTGAGCATGGTGGACTTGCCCGAGCCGTTCGTGCCCACCAAGCCGAAGACGTCGCCGCGGTTCACGGTGAACGAGATGTCGTTCAAGGCACGGAACTCCTTGAACATGAGCTTGCCCTTCACAAGCGCAAGGAAGTACTCCTTGAGACTGTTCAGGCGCTCGCTGGCCATATTGAAGACCATGTTGACATGGTCGACCACAACGACAGACTCGGGAGTGGCCGCAGTGCTTTCAGGCGTGTCGGTTGCAGACATCGGGGCCCTCCGTGACTAAATGTACAGAATGAACTTGTGCTCGGTCTTGCGGAAGACAAAGAGTCCCACGGCAAACGTGACCACGGCAAAGAGCAGGCACATCAGGTTGAACTGCAGGTCAGGCATGGTGCCGTACATCATGATCTGACGCATGTAGGAGATGAAGTAATACATGGGGTTGAGATGCTCGACGGCAAGCAGAAGCCCTTGCAGGCCACCCGAGAGATTGTCGAGGTAGCTCTCAGGCCAGAAAACAGGCGTGAGGTAGTTCCAGGCGGTGATCACGACGCTCCAGAGGTGAATGACGTCGCGGAAAAAGACCGTGAGCGCACTCAGCAAAAGCGAAATACCGGTGCAAAACAAGAAGACGTAGATGAGCAGGAGCGGAAAAGCCAGCATCGTGGGCGAAGGCGATATGTGGAAGAACAACATGACGCCCAATACGGCGATGAATGAGAAGAGGTAGTTGACCACCGCGAAGAAGACCTTCTCGAGCGGAAAGACCACCTTCTCGATACGCACCTTCTTGAGAAGAGCTGAGGAGTCGATGATGGAAAGCATGCCGGCGTTGGTGGAGTCGGCCATAAGCGAGAACAGCGTCATGCCCAAGATGAGGTAGACGGGATAGTTCTCGATATCAAAGCGGAACATGGTGGAGAAGACGAGCGTGAGGACCGCCATCATGAGAAGCGGGTTGAGAACGCTCCAAACCACACCCAGCACGGAGCGACGATACTTGAGCTTGAAGTCGCGCGTCACGAGCTGCTTGAGGATGAAAACCGTGCTCTTGCGAATCTGCTTGCGCCCCTCGGCGTCGATCGTGACGCCTGAAGAGACTGCGGGGGTGAGTGCGTCAGACAAAGAGTCCCTCCGAAACCAGCGAGGTTGCTGAAAAAGGCATGCGTGGAACACGCGGCATGCAGGTGAATACTAGCATAGCGCCCGGACACAAGCGCACGCAGGAGCCAAAAGACAAAAGGACACCGCGGCGCCCAAAGGAGCCACACATAGAAAAAGCCCCGTATGCTGCACGTTTGCAACATACGGGGCTTGTTTGATCGATGGTGCCCCCTGACGGGATCGAACCGTCGGCCTTTCGCTCCGGAGGCGAACGCTCTATCCACTGAGCTAAGAGGGCGATACAAAAATGGCCGCCAAAGTGGCGGCCATGGAGTTAACGTGGCTCCCCGAGCAGGGCTCGAACCTGCAACAACTCGGTTAACAGCCGAGTGCTCTACCATTGAGCTATCGGGGAATGCGGTTTTCAGAAACGCGCTTGCAAGAAATAAAGATACTTTATCTCAGCAGTTGAAGCAAGTCATAGTTACTGAAATCTTGCTTCAACACATTTCGAACACATAAGAGGATTACTCCTCCATGAAGTCCTTGAGCTTGCTCGAACGAGAGGGGTGACGCAGCTTGGCAAGCGTCTTGCTCTCGATCTGACGAATGCGCTCACGGGTAACGCCGAACTCCTTGCCGACCTCCTCGAGCGTGCGGGGATGGCCGTCGGCCAGGCCGAAGCGAAGCTCGATGACCTTGCGCTCACGCTCGGCAAGCGTGTCGAGCACCTGAGAGATCTGCTCCTGAAGCATCGAGAAGCTGGCGGCATCCGGAGGAACCACTGCCTGCGAGTCCTCGATGAAGTCGCCGAGCTGGGAGTCCTCCTCCTCGCCGATGGGCGTCTCGAGCGACACGGGCTCCTGGGAGATCTTCTGAATCTCGCGGACGCGGTCGGGCGTCATGTCCATCTTCTCAGCGATTTCCTCGGGCGTAGGTTCACGGCCGAGCTCCTGGAGAAGCGCACGCTGCACGCGAACGAGCTTGTTGATGGTCTCGACCATGTGCACGGGGATACGGATGGTGCGGGCCTGATCGGCGATGGCGCGCGTAATGGCCTGGCGAATCCACCACGTGGCATACGTGGAGAACTTGAAGCCCTTGGTGTAGTCGAACTTCTCGACAGCGCGGATAAGGCCAAGGTTGCCTTCCTGGATGAGGTCGAGGAAGAGCATGCCGCGACCGACATAGCGCTTGGCGATGGAGACGACGAGTCGCAGGTTGGCGCTGATGAGCTTCTGCTTGGCCTCGACGCCGATCTGCTCAATCTTGGTAAGACGGCGCAGGTCGGAGCGAGGAAGCTGGATGCCGTTGTCGTGAGCCTCGTCAAGCTTGCGCGAAGCCTCCAGGCCAGCCTCGATCTTCATGGCGAGGTCGACCTCGTCGGAGGCGGTCAGAAGGTCGACCTTGCCGATCTCCTTGAGATACATGCGCACCGGGTCGCCCGTGAGCTGGGTAGGCTGGGGCGTCTGGTCGCGACGCGGGGAATGCTTGCGGCGCTTCTTGCCGGTAATCTCGGTGACGGGCGCATTGCCGAGCTCGGCATCGACGACGGCGGCCTCAGAGGTGTCGATTTCCTCCTCGATTTGCTCCTCGGCGAACGACTCCTCGTCCTCCTCGGAGATTTCAGCAGAGCCGGCGGTCGTGATCTCGATGCCAGCGCCGCGGACCTGGTCATAGATGACATTGAGCTCATCGGCGTCGACGTCGACGTCGGCCAGGGCAACCTGAATCTCGTCTTCCGTCACCGTACCGAGGGGCTTGCTCGTCGCAATGAGCTTCTCGATAGCCGATGAGAGTTCGCTAGAAAAAGCCACCACACTGTTTTCGCTGCTCAAACCGGGTCCTTTCGCCTCTAAGTGCCGTAACGAGCGTCTGATTCATTCAACCGATTGAAAACAGGACACAATACGACTAGTGTGCAACTTATTGATTATGACGATTTATACCCCTAAAGTCAATCCTAGTTGCGCTTTCTTCGCCTATCTTCCAGCTGCATAAGACGCTGCTGGAGGTCGGAAAGAGCCGCCATCTTGTCGCGCAGGGTCGTCGTGTCCTGCGGGTCGATGGTACGCAACTCGCTGCGACCCGCCTCGATGGCGCGACGCAGCTCACGCGCCTCGATGTCGTCGAGCAACACCTCCACCGCGCAGGCGCTCTTGTCGGCCTCGATCTCGCGTGCGCCCGAGGCCAGGATCTGCGCGGCGCCCGGGCACACGGCCTCGGCGTCATCGAGCACCTGCAGCGGCGTCGCGTCGTCTTGAACCGCCATGATGGCCCAGGCAATCGCCTCATGGCTGGGGTCGCGCCAGGTAAGCTGGGCAACGCGGTCGGCATAGCACTTCGCAACGCGCACATCGGCCGCCAGGGCGCTCAGAAGCTCACGCTCAAGCTGCAGGGCGCGGGCGTCCTCGGGCAAAAGCGGCACAACGGGCGCAGGCTGCACGTGCTCGTATGACGGCTCGGGGTCGCGCACGTCGAAGGACTGCTGACGCACGCTGATGAGCGGGGCGTCGTCTGAATCGTCTTCGCGCGGAGCCACCCAGCGCACGTTCGCAAGCGCGCCGCGCACCGTCGAGGCGTCGGCCAAAAGCCTTCCGGCCACATAGTCGACGTACTCGTCGGCCAAGACGCTACCCTTGATCGGCCCCATGGCGCCCACGACGTCGGCAAGCGCCAACGCTCTCGCCTCGGGCGTAGAGATGTCGAAGCGGTCGAGGTGACGGTCGATGACGAAGCGCACAAGCGGCACGCGTTCGGCAATGCGGTCGCGCATGGCCTGCACGCCCTGCGCGGCAATGTACTCGGCAGGGTCCATACCGCCGGGGAGGACGACGCAGTACATGCCCGCGGTCGTAGTCGTGACGTACTGCATCGCGCGCTCGGCTGCCTTGAGGCCGGCCTCGTCGCCATCGAACAGGCAGACGATGCGACCGCGCGACAGGCGCTCCCCTGCCGGCGTGAGATAGCGCGACAGCATCTTGACCTGCTGAGAGGTAAACGACGTGCCCAGAGGGGCGACGCAGTTCGTGATGCCCGCCTCGTGGGAAGAGATGACGTCGGTGTAGCCCTCCATGACAATGGCCTCGAGGTTGGCGGTGATGGACGCCTTGGCCCGCTCGAGGGCGAAAAGGTTCGCCTTCTTGTGGAAGACCGCCGTGTCGGACGTGTTGAGGTACTTGGGCTTGGAGTCGTCGAGGACACGGCCGCCAAAACCCACGGCACGGCCGCGCTCGTCGCGGATGAGGAACATCACACGGTTGTAGAAGCGGTCGGCAAGCGTGCCGTCGTCGCGGCGAATGGCCAGGTTGGCGTCGACCATCTCGCGAGGCGAGAATCCAAGCGAAGACAGATGGCGCGACAGGGCTCCCATGCCCGGCGCATACCCCAACGTCCAGTTCTGTGCCACCGCCGAGCCAAAGCCGCGATGCCCGAGATAGTCACGCGCAGCCGCCGCAGCTGGGGTGCGCGAGCGGGTGAGCTGGGCGTGATAAAACTCAGCCGCCGCCTGCACAACCTCGTACAGGCGGCCCTTTTGCGTCGCATTGGGGTCGCGCTTATAGCTCGAGCCATCATCGGACAGCACGATGCCCGCGCGGTCGGCCAGGATGCGCACAGCCTCGGGAAACTCGACGTGGTCGCGCTCCATCACGAAGTTGAAGCAGTCGCCGCCCTTGCCGCAGCTAAAGCACTTCCAAAAGCCCCTGTCAGGCATCACATGAAACGACGGGGACTTCTCGTGATGGAAGGGGCAGCAGCCCCACATGTCATGGCCACGCTGGCGCAAAGCCACCGTTTCGCCGACAAGCTGCACGAGGTCGGTCGCCTCGCGCACCTTCTGCTTCTCTTCGGGAGTGAACACGCTAAATCCTAAAGCCGATAGGCCCGATGTTGGTCCTCACCCAGTCAATGTTGCCGTTGACCGCAGCCATGAGCTCGTCAAGGGAGGCAAACTTCTGCTGGCCACGCAGCTTCTCGATAAACGCAACGGCAACTTCGCGACCGTAGATGTCCTCGTTGAAGCCCACCATATTCGCCTCGATGCTCGCACAGTTGGGCTCATCGGCAAAGGTGCGGGGAATGCCCACGTTGATGGCAGCCGGCCAAGCCACACCATCGACGAGCACAAGGCCAGCGTAGACGCCCTCAGCTGGCACGACATAAGGGTATGAGAGGGAGACGTTTGCCGTGGGGAAGCCGAAGGTGCGACCCTTCTGCCTGCCACGCACAACGGTACCGCGGACAAAGTGGGCACGCTGAAGCAGGTTGTTTGCCGTGCGGCAGTCACCCTCGTCGATCAGAAGGTGACGAATGCGCGTGGCGGAAACGGGGGCCGCCCTGTTGCAGAGCAAGTCGTACCCGTTGACCTCCCAGCTACGGCCACGCACCGAACCCAACTGGCGAAGCTCCGCCACGTTGCCGGCATTGCCTGCGCCCAACTTGAAGTCGGCACCCACGTGAATGGCCTTGGGCATAAACGTGGGGAAGACATACGTCTTGAAGAACGCCTCCGTGCTATGGGCGGCAAGCTCGCGGTTGAACGGCAGGCACACGACGAAGTCCGCCCCGAACTTGGTGAGAAACGACAGTCGGTCCTCGTTGTTGAGCAGTTTGTGAATGCGCGCCGTTGGGAAAAAGAGCTCGTCGGGATCGGGGTCGAACGTCAAGATGACGCTGGGAACCCCCCGGCGACGGGCGTCTTGGATAGTTGCCTGAAAAAGGTAACGGTGCCCACGATGGACTCCGTCGAAGGCACCAATGGTACACACGGCATCACCGATGAAGCCCTCGTGTGAAACACCGGGGCGGATGATTCGCGTATCAGGATGGCCGAAACCACGCACCGCGCACGCGTCGAGGGGCACATCACGGAGAAACGTGCGGCGCGCGAGGTCCAGTATCGCCGAATTCGTCAATGCAATCCCTTTCGGTTCTCGAGGACGACGTCCCCACGGCTTATGCCGTCTGAAAAGACACAAAGAGCTACTATAGCCTTTTGTGAGCGAGTTGCGATTGCAAAAAGCCTGTTTTGACCCACCAGGCACAGCGTTTGCCCCTCGGGCAACTCAAGAGCACGGCCGCCATCGGTGCGCGCGCACGACAACTTCTTGCCGCACTTGATGTCCGCCACACCCTGTTCGTCGAGCTGAATGACGGGAAAACCGAGAAGTTCGACCGGGTCGATGACACGCAGCGTCTCGGTTTGCTCGAGTTCAGACAGGCTCATGCAACTTGACCGGTCGACTTTGCCGCTCGAGGTGCGCGAAAGCGCGCTCAGATATGCGGCACTTTCGCACATGCGGCCCAAATCGCGTGCCAGGGCGCGGATGTAGGTGCCTTTCGACACCGTGAAATCAACGTCCCACCAAGGCCCGCGTTCATCGACGCCCATGGCGAGAAGCTCGGCCTGGCGCACCTCGATGGGACGGGCGGCCAGCTCGACCTCGTGACCCTTGCGAGCCTCGCTGTAGGCGCGCACACCGTCCACCTTAATCGCGCTGAACGCCGGGGGCACCTGCTCCGTTTGGCGAGAAAGCCTCTCGAGGGCCGCAAGGGCGTACTCCTTGTCGAGGACCGCCTCGGGAACGGGTGCCTCGCAGCGAACCTCACCCTCGAGGTCGTCGGTCAGCGTCTCCATGCCCCAGCTGATGCGGGCTGTGTATGACTTGAAGTCGCTCGTGGCATATTGCATGAGTCGCGTGGCCTGACCGACGCCGACCACGAGAATGCCGCTGGCAAAGGGGTCAAGCGTGCCAGCATGCCCAACCCGGCGCTCCCCCAACGCGCGGCGCACCTTGTTCACAACATCATGCGAAGTCATGCCACAGGGCTTGTCGATGCCCACAAGCAGGTTCAGACCGCTTGGCGTGCGCTTCATCGGACACCACCTTCGGCATCGAGATACAGGTCGGCATATATCTCGCAGACACGCGCCACGGCCTCTTGCGCCGTACCGGCAATCGAAAAGCCCGAGGCCATCTTATGCCCGCCGCCTCCAAGCTCGTGAGCAATGCGACTCACGTCGCGGGATGCGTCTTTGGAGCGCAGGTTGCCGCGGAACCCGCCTTCGGGCAGTTCGCGCAAGAACAGCACACCCTTGATGCCTCCCAGCGAGCGCACGCTGTCGACCAGCTCGTCGCAGTCAGAGGCAGATGCGCCGAAGCGAGCGAAATCAGACTGGAGCACGTAGCTGTACGCCAATTCATCGTTGCATGCCAAGGCCAGCCGGTCGAGTGTGACCTGCTGAAGCTTGAGCTGCGCCATCGTCTTGCTCTGATAGACATGCAGGCAGATATCCGAAGGGTCGGCACCCACTTGCACGAGGCGCGAGGCGCTTTCAAGCGCATGGGGGTCGGTGTTTTGATACTGGAAGCGTCCTGTGTCAGTGATGATGCCCGCAAGCAGGCACGTTGCGATGTCGTGGGAAAGTTGGGCTCCCAAGTAGTCTGCGAAATCGAGAACCACGTCGGCGCAGGATGCAGCCGAGGGGTTCGTATACGCGCAGTCAAAAGAGTCCTCCACCGCAGGATGGTGGTCAAAACTCACGCATGCGGCCGCGCGCACCAGAACCTGGCCCGAGTCGACCAGACGGGCGCGAGTGGGCGTGTCAACGCTTATGAAAAGGTCCGGAGAGCACGCAAAGCCCTGCGCAGGGCGGAGACGCTCGGCCGCAGGCAAGAAAGCAAGGTTGGCAGGCACTGGGCGGTCGTTTGCCAAAAGCGGCATAACCGTCTTGCCAGGCCAAATCTGCTCGATGAGCAGGGTCATGGCAAGGACGCTGCCCAAAGCGTCGCCATCGGGGTCGGTATGACCCGATACAGCAATCGAGGAGGCCCCCTCGATCATCTGCCGGGCGCGTTCGAACATTTCGGACGCATCGTCAAATCTCATCGAAAGGGCCCCCTCGTGTTGGGTTACATCAAAGTGCTGTTACAAGTTCTCGTTGCCTGCTTCGTCCTCATCGGACTCGTCGGCATCAGAACCCTCCTCTTCTGCGGGAAGAGGATAGCCAAACTCGTCCTTCGGAATGGACATAGTCGGCGGCACGTTCTTGAGCGCCTCTGCAATACGCTGGGCCTCATCAGTGGAGCGGTCGATCTGGAAGATGAGCTCAGGAGTCACCCTCCAGGTCAGCGAACGGCCGAGGAGCGAGCGGATGCGGCCCTTTGCGGACTGCAGGCCTTCGAGCACCTCGTCGTAAGAGTCGGGATCGGCGCTGACCCAGACCTTGCACACCGAACGGTCGACGGATACCTCGCACCCCGTAACGGTCACAAGGTCAAGGCGCGGGTCGGAAATCTCCATCATGAGGATGGTCGCGATCTTTTCCCTTGCCTCTTCGGCAAGGCGGCGAGTTGCGGAGTTTTGCTTCATGTCTTACTCCTTTCGCGCGATCTCGACGGTCTTATACCCCTCGATGATGTCGCCAAGATGGATATCCTGGAAGCCTTCGACGCCGATACCGCACTCGTAGCCGCTCTTGACGGTCTTGACGTCGTCCTTGAAGCGGCGCAGGGAACCAATCTTGCCCTCGTACACCACGACACCGTCGCGCACGACGCGAACGTTGTCGTCGCGGCTGATCTCGCCGTTGAGAACCATGCAGCCGGCGATAGTGCCCACGCGGGGAACCTTGAAGGTCTCGCGGACCTCGGCGCTACCGGTGTCGCGATCCTCGAACTCGGGGGCAAGCATACCGACGCGGGCGGCGTTGATGTCGTCGAGAGCCTGGTAGATGACGCGGTACGTCTTGATCTGGACGCCCTCGCGCTCCGCGGCGTCACGAGCCTTGGCGTCGGGACGCACGCCGAAGCCGATGATAATGGCGTTGGAGGCGGCGGCCAGGGTGACGTCGGTCTCGGAGATGGCACCCACTGCGGAGTGGATGATCTCGATCTTGACCTCAGACTGGTCGATCTTGGACAGGGCATCTGCCAGAGCCTCGATGGAGCCCTGGACGTCGGCCTTGACAACCAGGTTGAGCTGCTTGAAGTCGGCCTGGTCCATGGTCTCGAAGAGGTTCTCGAGCGTGACGTGCGTGCGGCGCTCCTGCTCTGCCTGGCGGCGCTTGAGCGCGCGCTGATCGGCCAGGGCGCGGGCCTCGCGCTCGTCCTTGAACACGCGGAACTCGTCGCCGGCATCCGGCACGGAGTTCAGGCCCTGAATCTCGGCGGCCTCAGAGGGGCACACGGAGGAGACGCGCTTGCCGTTCTGGCCGAGCATGGCGCGCACGCGGCCATAGGCAAGGCCGGCGACGACGGTGTCGCCCACATGCAGGGTGCCGCGCTTCACGAGCACGGACGCAACGGGGCCGCGGCCGCGGTCGAGCTTGGCCTCGAGGACGTAGCCGGAAGCGAAGGTCTTCTTGTTGGCCTTGAGCTCCATGTAGTCGGCCTGCAGCAGGACGGCCTCGAGCAGCTCGTCGATGCCGATGCCCTTCTTGGCGGAGATGTTAACGAACATGTGCTGTCCGCCCCACTCCTCGGGGATGACGCCGTGCTCGACGAGCTCCTGGCGCACGCGGTCGGGGTTGGCGGAAGGCTTGTCGACCTTGTTGACGGCAACCACGATGGGCGCGCCGGCGGCGTTGGCGTGGTTGATGGCCTCGACGGTCTGCGGCATGACGCCGTCGTCGGCGGCAACAACGAGAATGACGATGTCGGTCACCTTTGCACCACGGGCACGCATGGCGGTAAATGCCTCGTGACCAGGGGTGTCGACGAAGGTGATCTTGCGGCCGTTGATGACGGCCTCGGAGGCACCGATGTGCTGCGTAATGCCGCCGGCCTCGCCGGAGGTAACGGCGGTGTGGCGGATGGCGTCAAGCAGCGAGGTCTTGCCGTGGTCGACGTGGCCCATGACCGTGACGACAGGAGCGCGGGGCTCGAGGTCCTTCGGGTCGTCGTAGAAGGTGAAGGAGTTCTCCTCCTCCTCGTTCATGATCTTCACGCGGCGGCCCATATCGTCGGAGATGAGCTCGATGAGGTCATTGGACATGGACTGCGTGAGGGTGAGCGGGGAACCAAGCAGGAAAAGACGCTTGATGATGTCGTTGGCCGGAACCTCGAGGGCGTCGGCGAACTCGGAGACAGTGATGCCCTCGCGAATCTTCACGACATCGAGGTCGGCGGGGTTCTGGTCGTTGGCGATTGCGTCGGCAACAGCCTCCTGGTGCCTGGCCTCCTCAGCGGCAAGCTCACGGCGCTCCTTGCGCTTCTTGCGGCGGCCGGTCTCACGACTGGCCTCCTGCACAGCGGCGCGGGCCTCGGCCAGAACGCGGTCGCGGCTGTACTCCTCGGCGCTGCGGGGAGCACGCTCTTCGGGCTGCGCTGCGGCCTGGGCGTCCTTCTTCAGGCGGGCCTTCGTGGAGGAACCCTCGCCTGCCTGCTGCTTGTTGGCCTCACCACGGGCAGGCTTTCCGCCCTGCTTGCCGCGGTTCTCGCCACCGGCGTTGCGGCCAGCAGAACGCTGCTGCTTAGGCTGCTCGGCCTTCTCGGCGGCGGCGGCCTCTTCCTTTTGCTTGTTGGCATCGGCAAGCACGCGCTCCTGCTGGGCGATCTGAGCCAGAAGGCTCGAGAACGAGGGAGCGGACTTGGGGGCGGTGTCGCGGGGGCGCTTGCGCTCCTCCTCGGCACGGCGCTTCTCCTCCTCGGCCTTGCGGGCGGCCTCCTCGTCGGCGCGGCGCTTCTCCTCCTCGGCGCGGCGGGCGGCCTCGATGCGGCGCTCCTCCTCGCGGCGGGCCTCGGCGGCAAGACGCTGCTCCTCAGCCTCGCGGGCGGCCTCCTCGGCGGCCTGCTTCTCAGCCTGCTCTGCAGCCTGCTTCTCAGCCTCGATCTGTGCGGCGCGCTGCTCCATGATGGGAGCGAGGTTGCGGCGAATGATGGAAATGTAAGCATCCTCCAGAGAGGCCGAGGCGCTCTTGGCGGGAATCTTCATATCGGCGAGATGCTGCAGCATCTCCTTGCCGGTCATACCGTATTCCTTGGCAAGCTCATGAACTCGAATCTTGGCCATGTGTGTCTCCTGTCCCTACTGCTCGATGTGCCCAAGGCACAGCGTTTTGAATTCATCGCTCAGACGAGCGTACGTGTCGACGTCAAGCTTTACTCGAAGCGCCCTGTCAAGCCCCTTGCGCTTCCGGGCGGCGTCGAGGCACTCAGGCGTCGCGCAAACGTACGCGCCTCGCCCAGCCATCTTTCCCGTGGGGTCGAGTGCAACACGGCCGTCGGCTTGCCTTACGAATCGTACCAGGTCTGACTTGTTTGAGGTACGCCCACAGGCAATACATGTGCGTATCTTGGCCTCAGCCATGCAATCTCCCCCTTTACGGGACTAGATGAGCGAGTCGAAATCGTCGGCGACGCCGGCAGACGCCTGGTGCACCGAGCAGAAGTGCGTGCCGGGGCGAGCCTGGTTGCGGCAACGGTTACCCT
Source organism: uncultured Coriobacteriales bacterium (assembly GCA_934654475.1). GTDB lineage: Bacteria > Actinomycetota > Coriobacteriia > Coriobacteriales > UMGS124 > UMGS124. Next base: position 42,071 of record CAKUFZ010000005.1, on the reverse strand, counting down.
GCTCGTCGACATAAGAGCAGCGGCCCTCGTCGGACAGGTCGACGTCGTTGTCCATAAGGGAGTGCAGGTTGCCCATGAGGTTGGCGGCAAGCGACTCGTTCTTGATGTCGATGTGCCAGCCGGTGAGGCGGGCAGCGAGGCGGGCGTTCTGGCCCTCCTTGCCGATGGCCAGGGAGAGCTGGTCGTCGGGAACGATGACCGTGGCGTACTGGTTCTCGGTGTCGGCCAGCACACGGGTCACCTTTGCGGGCGACAGGGCGTTGGCAACGTACTTCGCCGGGTCCTTGTCCCACAGGACGACGTCGATGCGCTCGCCGCGAAGCTCGGAGACGACGGTGCGCACACGGGTGCCCTTGGGGCCGACGCAGGCGCCCACGGGGTCGAGGTGCTGCTCAAGGGAGGCAACGGCGACCTTGGAGCGGGTGCCAGGCTCGCGGGAAACGGCCTTGACCTCGACGATTCCGTCGTAGACCTCAGGGACCTCAAGCTCGAAGAGGCGACGGATGAGGTCGGGGTGGGTGCGGGAGACGATGATGGCGGGACGGTTGTGCTCACCGCGGGAGGCGGTGCCGTTCTGGACGGCCTTGGGGTCGCGCACACCGACGATGACAGCGCGGACGCGCTGGTTGTGCTGGTAGTACTCGCCGTTGGGGCGCTCGTTCATCTCGTCGGGGAAACGGCGGCGGTCAAAGTGGGGAAGCTCGGCCTCGACGCCCTCGCGGATCTTGAGGATGGTGAAGTCGTTGGTCACCTGGAGCACCGTGCCGGTGATGAGCTCGCCGACGCGCTTGGAGAACTCCTCGTAGATGGCCTCACGGGCAGCCATGCGCACGATGGAGTTGATCTCGGCCTTGGCATGCTGGGCAGCAGTGCGGCTCGTGTCGGCGGGAGTGACGTCGATCTCCTCCCACTCCTGGTAGTTGCCCTCTTCATCCATGGAGTCGTCGACGGGCTCGAGACGGTAGACCCAAACCTTGCCGGTCTGGCGGTCGATGGTGACCTTTGCGCCCCAGTCGAGGTGCAGAAGGTCGGCGTAGCTCTTGGCGAGGGACTGCTCAAGACGGTCGAGCAGGTACAGCTCATCGATGTGCTTCTCCTGGGCAAGCGCGATGAGGGCTTCCATCATTTCCGAGGCCATGGGGCGTTTCCTTTCAAACAAAGATGCTTGTTCGTTCCGATTGTATAAGAGAGCGGGTGGGGCTACTCAGCGTCGTCCTCGTCGCAGACGTCTTCGATCTCGACGTCACCGGCCTGGGCCGCAGCGGCCTTGGCCTGCTTGGCGGCCTTCTTGGCAGCGGCCATGATGGCGTCGAAGTCAGGCTTGATGTGGCAGCGCTTCATGTTGTCAAGCGCGAGGGCGCATTCCTGGCCGTCGACCTCGACGAGGACGTTGCCCTCAGCGAAGCCCTTGAGCACGCCGGTCCACGACTTGCGGCCATCGACGGCGCTGCGAGCGTCGAACACGACCGTCTCACCGGCGAAGCGGTTGAAATCGGCCTCCTTGCGCAGAGGGCGATCGACACCGGGGGAAGAAACCTCGAGCTCATAGGCGCCCGCGAAGGGGTCGAGCCCCTCGACGACCTCGGAAACCCATGCGGTCTGGGCGCACACGGTGTCCATGTCGATGGTGTCACCCTCAAGGTTGTCGATGCGCACGCGCAGCGTGGGGTGGGAGGCAGGACCTGCCACCTCGACGTCTACGATGTCGAGGCCACGCTCGGCAGCATGGGCCTCCAGGGCCTCAAGGACCAGCTCATCGGCTTTTACGGCAGCCATGTCGCTCCTCCCTCCCCCAGCGGGGGCATAAAAAAGGAAGCGGGCCAAGGGCCCGCTTCCTCAACTTAGGTAAGCAGATTAAGTACATCTGCAATATACCCAATGCCATCGCCACGCGCAACCCCACAAACTACCTTGCGCAAAACCTCTACGACTTGGATTGGAGCACGATTAACAGGACAGTCGCAAAAAGAATGCAGGTCTTTCTTCCCAGGATATACCTTGGACATCGCGGTATAATCCGGGTAGTTTTAGAGCAGTGGCCAACGAATTGACGGGGGCTTTTATGTGGGAATATGTCCGATTTGATGATGATACGCAAGTCTCATATTCGGATGTGCGGAACGACAACACGGTCCTGGTTGTCATCGAACGTCCACGGGACTGGGGGTTCGACACCGCCAAATGTCTGCTGCCGTCCTACACATGGATTGAAAACGACGGCTTCAACGAAGCAGACCTCGGCGACCTCGATGCCTTTGTCCATAACAATGCGCCCCTCATCATGCGTTTTGCCTATGAGGGAGGAAGGCAGTATGCCTAGCCTCTTTCGCATGGGGCCTTACTTGCTGTTCTTCTGGACTGGCGAAAACGGGGAACCTGTGCACATCCACGTCGCCGTCAAACGTCCCACAAAGAACGCTACCAAGATTTGGCTGACCCGATCAGGCGGATGCATCCTCGCCCACAACCAAAGCGATATCCCCGCGAAAGACCTTCGCGATATCGAGCAGTTTGTATCTGCCAACCATGAATTGATTTGTCATCGTTGGTGCGAGGCGACCGGAGAGCCGCTTTCGTTCTATTGTTAAAGAAATATCCGAGCCGGGAAAACCACATTGTTTCACGATGGGACAATTAAACTGCCAGAGAACGGGCGCGCGCCTGCTACTAACGACTTATAGCGGGAAGTCAGAAACACGGCTATCCATAGATTATCGCCCCATCACGCAACACGACATTACAGAACGCCCTTGTTTGGCCATCCAGCGTAGTGATGAAGTCCGCATCGCAACACTACTACCCATAGCAGCTCAAATGTTCCATGTGTTGCTTCATAATCAGTCAAACAGGAACCCGGCTCGAACGGGCCGAGCAAATCAATGTCACTATCCAATCCTTGTTCCTCACATGCGAAGGATTTGCACAAAACGGCAGTAGCAACGGAAAAGAGAGAAGAACCCGACTTATAATCTCAGCTGCTTCGCGACGCGAAACAACAACAAACCATCCGTCTCCGACGTATTATCGAGTACTGCATTTCGCAGCATGGCGTCGCTTGCATTGATGCAACCATCTGGACACCCCCTCACAACGTATTGTATCCGTTTGGTTCCCATCACTCCAAGAATTCAATTCAGCCCAAAGAGAAGCCACTGCACTCCTAAGCTATCAGGAGTGCTTGACCTATAGGTCAAGCACTTATGGTGGAAATACAAACCGACACAGGAGGGTAAAGTGAGCGATCCTGAGAAAAAATTCTATTGTCCCAACTGCAAACAAACGTTTGATAACTATATCAAATTTGCCAGTGGAACATTAATGTGCCCTAATTGCCTGACAACTCCCGTTCGCCCCCTCGACATTGAAGAAAGCGAATGGGAGGCGATGCCGGAATCCAAGAAGCATAACATCCTAGACAGAAAGACGGCAGTGTCGCGTCATGCAATAACAATGAAGGAAATTGTGTTAGTCCTTGGTCTAACCGGGGCGATATTCTTCGTTATTGCAGGAATTAAAATGCTTGGCATACACTCGCTTTTGGCCGACTCATCCGATGCATATAGAAGTACGGCAGAGCTCTTTTATCATTCCATGGGATTTCTATCGTTCGGTCTCGCATGCCTCTCTGTAGTGACTGGCTACATCGGATGGAAAAAGCTGTAAGTATCCCAATGCCTTTACCCCCTACACGGCCCTAGACGATGAACAAGTAGGCTGTGTTTGCGCTTCACCATTGCAGCACCGCAGGCAGAAAACGTATTCGATGAGGCCGATTGGATTTAGTCACCGTTTCCCTTGCTCGCGGCATGCGAACCGTAGGGGCCGCGTGCCAGAGGAGTTCTGTTTGGCTAGGCGCAGCCCAAAAAGAACCCCATGCGAACTTGTAGGCAATGAGCGCCAGGGCGGGACGTTCGCCTGGGCGCAGCCCAAAAAAAGCGCTTCACGCGAACCTTGTAGGGCCCGAGTGCCAGAGGGGTTCTGTTTGGCTGGGCGCAGCCCAATAAACGTCTCATGCGAACCCGTAGGCAATGAGCGCCAGGGCGGGGTGTTCGCCTGGGCGCAGTTCCACAGTGAAATACTTCGAGGCCCGCTTGGCGTTGCGTGCTTGCACGCATAAGCCAAGCGGGCCTCGAAGTATTTCACGAGGACTGTTTGAGCACCAGGCGAACACCCCGCCCGTCGGGAGCCCAGCAGCCTACTTCGCCACGATGTTGACCAGCTTACCAGGAATGGCGACGACCTTGATCACGGTCTTGCCCTCGACCCACTTGGCGGCAGCCTCAAGGCCGACCTTGCCGAGCTCGTCGGCGTCCATCTCGCGGGGAACGTCCACGTGCACGCGGACCTTGCCGCACACCTGGACGGCGACCTCGACCACGTCGGCCTTGGCAGCCTCGGGGTCGTACTCGGGCCAAGCGGCGTTGTAGACCGAGCCCGTCTCGTGCAGCTGCTCGTGCCAGAGCTCCTCGGCCCAGTGGGGGCAGATGGGAGCAAGGCAGCGCACGATGTCGCTGGCGGCCAGGAAGCACAGGGCCTCGTTGCGATCGGCGGCACCGACAGCCTTGAGATAGCCGTCAGCGGCGTTCACCATCTCCATGACAGCCGAGATGGCGGTGTTGAACTGCGTGCGGTCGAAGTCCTCGGTGCACTTCATGACCGTGCGGTTGAGCTCGCGATAGAGCGTCTTGGAGGCCTCGTCGGCAAGCGCGCCCTCGACATCGCCCTTGGCAGCCGTCTGGGCAAGCTGGCACACGGTACGCCAGGAGCGCTTGAGGAAGCGGTTGCAACCTGCAACGGCCTTGGGATCCCAGTCGAAGTCCTTCTCGGGAGGGGCGATGAAGAGGATGGACAGGCGCATGGTGTCGGCGCCATAGGGCTCGATGACCGAGCTGGGCGGCACGACGTTGCCCTTGGACTTGCTCATCGTCTCGCCGTTCTCGTCCTTCACCATGCCCTGGCACAGCAGGTTGACGAAGGGCTCGTCGATGTCGCACAGGCCCAGGTCGCGGCAGACCTTGGTCCAGAAGCGCGAGTAGAGCAGGTGGAGAATGGCGTGCTCGATACCGCCGATGTAGTTGTCGACGCTCATCCAGTGGTCGGCGCGGTCCTTGTCGAAGGGCAGCTCCGTGTTGTGCGGGTCGATGTAGCGCAGGTAATACCAGCTCGAGCAGGTAAAGGTGTCCATCGTGTCGGTCTCGCGACGGGCAGGCTTGCCGCAGCAGGGGCACGTCGTCTCGTAGAACGACTTGCACTCGGCGAGCGTCTCGCCGGCGGCAAGGTCGAGGTTCTCGGGCAGACGCACCGGGAGCTGGTCGGCGGGAACGGGCACGATGCCGCAGTCCTCGCAGTACACCATGGGGATGGGGTTGCCCCAATAGCGCTGACGGGAGATGAGCCAGTCACGCAGGCGGAAGTTCACCTTGCGACGGCCCGCACCCATGGCCTCGAGGTCGGCCACGATGGCAGCCTCGCCCTCGGAGTGCTTGCCGCCCACCATGCCGGTGTACTTGCCGGACTGCACGAGGAAGCCCTCGGCCGTCATGGCCGTCTCCCAATCGACGCCCGTCACGACGCGCTCACGCTCGTCCTTGAGCTGGGCGTAGAGGGGGTCGTCCTCCCCCATGATGATGGGGACGATGGGCAGGTCGTACTTCTTGGCGAACTCGAAGTCGCGCTGGTCGCCGCAGGGAACTGCCATGACGGCACCCGTGCCGTAGTCGGAGATGACGTAGTCGGCGACCCAGACGGGCACCTTGACGCCGTTGATGGGGTTCACCACATAGCGGCCGGTGAAAGCGCCGTGCTTCTCGAGCTCGCCCTGGGCGCGCTCGACTGCGGTGATCTTCTCGGCACCCTCGACGACCTCGCGGACGGCAGCCTCGTACTCGGTGCCCGCGACGAGGTCCATAAGGCCCTTGTACTCGGGGGCGAGCAGGAAGAAGGAGCAACCGAAAAGCGTGTCGGCACGCGTGGTGAAGACCGTGATCTTCTCATCGGTGGGCTCGCCCGCAGCATCGCAAAGCGTGAACTCAACCTCGGCACCCTCAGAGCGGCCGATCCAGTTGGCCTGCATCTGCTTGACGCGCTCGGGCCAGCCCGTCAGCGTGTCAAGGTCGTCGAGCAACTCCTGGGCATAGTCGGTGATCTTGAGGTACCACTGCTCGAGGTCGCGCTTCTCCGGCACGCTGCCGCAACGCCAGCACTTGCCGTCGGTCACCTGCTCGTTGGCAAGAACGGTGTTGCACTTGGGACACCAGTTGACCGGGTTCTTCTTGCGGTAGGCAAGGCCGCGCTCCCACATCTTCTCGAACATCCACTGGCCCCAGCGGTAGTACTCGGGGTCGCAGGTGCGCACGAGGCGGTCATAATCGTAGGAGAAGCCCATGCGGCGCATGGTAGCCAGGGCGTTGTCCATGTTGGAATACGTCCACTTGGCGGCCTGGGTGTTGTGCTTGATGGCGGCGTTCTCAGCCGGCAGGCCGAAGGCGTCGAAGCCCATGGGGTGCAGGACATCGAAACCGCGCATGCGGGCCTGGCGCGCCATTGCGTCGCCGATGGTGTAGTTGCGCGCGTGGCCCATGTGCAGGTCGCCCGAGGGGTACGGGAACATCTCAAGGACGTACTTCTTAGGCTTGGCGGGATCCTCATCGGTCTTGAAGAGGTCCTCGTCGGCCCAAGTCTTCTGCCACTTGGTCTCGATGGCGGCGGCGTCGTACGCCGGGATGCCGTCCTGAGGGGCGGCCGTGGTGTTGTCGCACTCAGTGCACATGCGCTTTGCCTTTCATGCCGAAAGGCGCGGCGAGATATACATCTCGTCGCGCCTTGGATTGATCAATCGATGAAACCGACGCTAGTTGGCGTACGCGCCGTTGCTAGCGGAAACAACCGTCTGGTTGGGGTTCTTGAGCAGGACGTCGTGAGCGCCGCCCTCGACAAGGCTTGTGGCGGAGATCAGCGTAATCTTGGCCTTCTCCTGAAGCTCGGGAATGGTGAGGGCGCCACAGTTGCACATCGTGGACTTCACCTTGGCAAGCGACCCGGCGACGCCGTCCTTCAGGGAGCCGGCGTAGGGCACGTAGGAGTCAACGCCCTCGACGAAGGACATCGTCTTCTTGTTGCCGCCCAGGTCGTAGCGCTGCCAGTTGCGGGCACGGGCCGAGCCCTCGCCCCAGTACTCCTTCATGTAGGCACCGTTGACCATGACGCGACGGCTCGGGGACTCGTCGAAACGGGCAAAGTAACGACCGAGCATCATGAAGTCGGCGCCCATGGCCAGAGCCAGGGTCATGTGGTAGTCATGCACGATGCCGCCGTCGGAGCACACGGGCACGTAGATGCCGGTCTCCTCGAAATAGCGGTCGCGCTCTGCGCACACGTCGATAAGAGCGGAAGCCTGGCCGCGGCCAATGCCCTTCTGCTCACGGGTGATGCAGATGGAGCCGCCGCCGATGCCGACCTTCACGAAGTCAGCGCCGGCCTCGGCGAGGAAGCGGAAGCCCTCTGCGTCGACGACGTTACCGGCACCGACGCAGATGTCATAGCCGTAGTTGGCACGAATCCACTCGAGGGTGCGCTTCTGCCACTCGGAGTAGCCCTCGGAGGAGTCGATGCACAGGGCGTCGACGCCGGCCTCGATGAGCAGCGGCACGCGCTCGGCGTAGTCGCGGGTGTTGATGCCAGCGCCCACCATGTAGGACTTCTGCTGGTCGAGGAGCTCGTTGGGGTTGGACTTGTGGCCGTCGTAGTCCTTGCGGAACACGAGGTACTTGAGGTTGCCCTCGGCGTCGACGAGCGGCAGGGAGTTGAGCTTGCGCTCCCAGATGATGTCGTTGGCCTCGGAGAGGGTAATGGTGTCGGGGGCGCACACGAGGTTCTCGGCGGAGGTCATGAACTCGGAGACCTTCGTGGCGGGATCCATGCGGGAGACGCGGTAGTCGCGGCTCGTCACAATACCGAGAAGCTTGCCCTCGGGGTTGCCGTCGACGGTGACGGGCATGGTGGAGTGGCCGGTCTTCTCGAGAAGGGCCAGGACGTCGGCCAGGGTGTTGTCGGGCGTCAGCGTGGAGTCGCTGCGAACAAAGCCGGCCTTGTAGGTCTTGACGTCGCGAACCATCTGAGCCTCGTCCTCAGGGGTCTGCGAGCCGTAGATGAACGACATGCCGCCCTCAGTAGCCAGGGCAACGGCAAGCTTGGGACCAGAGACGGCCTGCATGATGGCCGAGATCATGGGGATGTTGAGCGAGATGCGAGGCTCCTCGCCGCGACGGAAGCGCGTCAGAGGGGTACGCAGGCTGACCCTCTCAGGCGTGTGTTCGGAGCCGCTGTAACCAGGCACCAGCAAATACTCGCTAAACGTATGTGCCGCCTCAGGGTAGTAGTAGGCCATTCCCAGATCCTTTCTTGACGTCAGAACACTGTTTGGCATGTCACGCTTAAAGGTTACATGATATTGCACGAGCGAGGTTTACATGTCGACTTTAGCTGCATTTAACCATCGCACTTGAAACCGACACGTAGACTGGGCTCCCCTACTGCGCCTGAATCTCAGAGAGCGTTTTCGAGATGGTGTGACGCGTGGGCACCCAGTCGACCTTCTTGACGGCCGCCACCAAGGCGAGGGGCACATAGGAGAGCATGAACACCGGGAACGTGAAGAGGTTCGTGAAACGGTGCAGCGGCGTCATGTGCATCTTCTTGCCCTCGGTCGCCGTGGTGAGAAGGGCCAGGAGGAAAAACGTCAGGTAGAAGGTCACAAACGTGGCGCAAAACGACCCCAGGCACATCCTGACCTCGGTGGGTCCCACAATCTCGGGAGCGATAAGGCCCAGCAGCAGGTAAATGCCGTTGACCGCTGCCGAGACGATGGTGAGAATCATTGCCGGAGCAATGGTCATGGTCATGTCATACGCCGCGAAGCGCCAAGAACGGTCTTCCTTCACGTCGGGGGCGACGCGGTTCTTGGGACCCTTGAACCAGGTGTTGAACAAGGCTGACGCGTACTTGGCGAAGACCTGGTAGAAGCCCTTGGTCCAGCGCATGCGCTGCTTCCAGGAGGCAGAGAAGGTCACGGGCTGCTCATCGTAGAACACGGCATTGTGCGCATAGCCGATGCGATACCCGTTGACAGCGCAGAACACAGAGAACTGAATGTCCTCGGTGAGCAGGTGGAAGTCCCAGCCGTGCATGCGCTCGATCATGTCGGCGGAGATGAGGTAGCCGGTACCGGAGATGGCGCACGACGTGCCCAAGATCATGCGGGCGTTGTTGAGGTAGGTCGCCTCGCGGATGAACCACGTGCCGTACCCACGGCTGACCCAAGAGGAGTCGAAGTTCTTCGAGTTGCGGAAGCTCGTGATTGCAGCAAACCCGCCCATGTCGAAAACCTTGTTCATCTCGGTCACATAGGTCTTGGACAAGACGTTGTCGGCGTCAAAGACGAAAAAGGCCTCGTACTTGCCGGGATGCTCCTTGAGCACGCGAGACAGGCCGTAGTCCATGACCCAGCTTTTGCCCTTCTGGCCGCCGCCGGGGCGCTCGAAAACAATGGCGCCGGCCTCACGCGCAAGCTGCGCGGTGTCGTCGGTGCAGTTGTCGCAGAAGACGTACGTGTCGATGAGCTCGCTGGGATAGTCCTGCTCCTTGATGGAGCGGACGAGCTCCGAGATGACCGCGCCCTCGTTGTGCGCGCAGATGACAAACGCATACGAATGCAGGCGGCGAGCCGGCTTTACGGGATGCTGCTTGTAACGCAGCGTGATGAAGATGTAGACGAACTGATAGAAGAACGCCAGGACAAAGAAGACGAGGACCACGGCGTTAAACACGAGAATGGGCGTTATCTGCATGGGGGAAGCCCTTCCTGGGACACTGCATTGACCAACGCTACAAGCGACAATACACCAAAACCGGCACGGCTACCAAGAGCCGGAAGGAGCATAGGAGGCCTCCTCAAGCGCCTGTCGCACAACCTTGCCCTGGGCGGTAAGCTCGCTTTCGCGGGATTCAAGGCCCATGAGCGCCTCGTCGAGCTCCCAGGTGATGGCGTCCTTGAACCGCAGCTGCTCACCCGTCGTGGGATGCTCAAACGCCAGGCTCCAAGAGTGGAGGAACTGCCGGTCGAGGTCGAGGTTCTGCTGCAGGGTGCCACGGCCATACAGGGGATCGCCCACCACGGGGTGGCCGATGTAGGACATGTGCACGCGAATCTGATGGGTACGGCCGGTGTACAGCTTGCATTCCAGCAGCGTGTACCCGTCGTCCTTGCGACCGGCCTCAAAGCGCTGAAGCACAGTGAAGGTCGTGAGCGAGGGACGTGCCGAGGGGTCCTCGCTCACAGCCATACGCAGTCGGTCCTTGGCATGACGAGCGATGGGCGCGTCGATGAGGCCCGTGTCGGGGGCGATATTGCCATGCACGAGCGTGACATAGCGCCTGTCAACCGCGCGCATGCGGATGGCTTCCTGAAGAAGCGCCTGCGTATGGTCGTTTTTTGCCGCGAGCATGAGGCCGGTGGTGTCCATGTCGAGGCGATGGACGATGCCGGGGCGATCGGTGCCCTGCATGGTGCCCAAGTGCTCGGGGCCGCAATGCCACAACAAGGCGTTGGCAAGCGTGCGGTCAACGTGGCCTTGCGAGGGATGGCATACCAGGCCGCGTTGCTTGGAAAGAACGATGAGGTCGTCGTCCTCATAGCGGATATCGAGGGGAATCTGCTGGGGCTCCAGGACAATGGGCGCGTCGATATGCTCCTTGACCTCGGCGGCCACATCGTCGTCGGCATGCAGGGTGCGCTTCTTGGAAGTCTCAACCTCGTCGTTGACGCTTACGAGGCCTTCCTCGATGGCCTTGGTCGCGGCGCTGCGGCTCGCATAGACCCCGGCAAGAGCCAGGTACTGATCGAGGCGTACACCCTCATGCTCGGCAGAAACACTCCGCTGGACAAGCTCACTCATGGGTTTCAACCTCCCGACAGCGCGCATCATGCGACCAATAGAGAATAAACAGGGCAACAAAAGAGCAGGTAATGCAGATATCTGCAACATTGAACACGGGGAAGCTCACAAACGTGGGCATGAAAAAATCCGTCACGCACCCTTGGGTGACGCGGTCGATGAGGTTGCCCACGCCACCGCCTGCCGCAACGCCCAGAAGGCATGTCGCAGCCTTTGAAAGGCCCTGGGTCGCCACAGCCCAGGCGCATCCCACGCACAGCACGACTGCAACCGCGACAAAGAGCCACGTCCAGCCCTCGCCGAGGCTGAACGCGGCTCCTTTGTTGAAAACAAGATGCAAGTCGATGACACCGGGCACAAGCGTGACGCTTGCACCCGATGCCAAATATGCACGCGCCGCCCACTTGGTGAGCTGGTCAAAAAAGACAACCATGACGAAGAGGCCCGCGAACAGACTCACGCGGGCGGCGCGACTCTGCATGAAACCTAACCCTCCAGGGCTTCGTGGCAGCGCTGGCACAGGCCGTCCTCGCACAGCGTGCGGACGTTCCAGCAACGCGGGCACTTGTCGCCCTGGGCAACCTCGACCTGGGCCTGGGGCTCTTCCACCTCACCGGCGACAAGATCGACGCCGGCAACGATGCAGAACTCGGCCATGTCGATACCGCAGGACTTCACAGCCTCGACAACCGCCTCGGGGGCGACGACGCTCACGCGCGCCTCCTGGCTCTTGGCGATGGTCTTCTGCGCGAGAACGGGCTCGAGGGCCTTCTTCACGGCGTCGCGCACAAGGTCGGCCGCGTCCCAAGCGGGAGCAAGTTTGGCGGCTTCTTCGGCGCTCATGGGGGCGTGGTACCAATCGAGCAGGGCGGCGTACTTCTGGCCCTCGCGCATGGACTCGGGCAGGTAGCCGAGAACCTCGTCGCACGTAAAGGCAAGGATGGGCTGCAGGTCGTGCAAAAGCATCGTGAGGATCTCAGCCAGAACCGTCTGGGCGCTGCGGCGCTCGACGCTCGTGGCCGCGCAGCAGTACGTGCGGTCCTTCACGACGTCCATATACACGTTGGAAAGCTCGGTCACGACATAGTCATAGAGCGTGCGATAGACCTGGTTGAAGCGATAGCCCGCATAGGCCTCCTCAACCTTGGCATGAACGGCGCACATCCTGGAAAGGGCAACGGCGTCGACAGCCAGAAGCTGCTCGGCAGACACCGCGTCGGTCGCAGGATCGAAGTCGTACAGCTCGGAGAGCAGGAAGCGGAAGCAGTTGCGGAAACGACGATAGGCATCGCTCGTGCGCTTCAAGATCTCATGGTCGATAGCGACGTCGGTGGAGGTGTCCACAGAGGAGACCCACAGACGGATGATGTCGGCACCCATCTCGTCACAGACCTTGTTGGGGTCGATGACGTTGCCCAGCGACTTGCTCATCTTGCGGCCCTGGCCGTCGAGCGTGAAGCCCTGGGAGATAACGGCGCGATAAGGCGCATGGTCGTTGGCGCCCACGCTCGTGAGCAGGGAGCTCTGGAACCAACCGCGATGCTGGTCGGAGCCCTCGAGATACATGTCGGCGGGATAGGTGAGCTCGGGACGGTACTCGCAGACGGCCTTCCAGGAGACACCGGAGTCCCACCACACGTCGAGGATGTCGCGGTCGATCTTGAGGTTTGCACCGCCGCACTTGGGGCACACGCAGGCATCGCCCAAGTAAGACTTGGGGTCCTCGGTGAACCAAGCGTCAGAGCCCTTCTCATGGAACAGGGCGATGACGGCGTCGAGCGTGTCGTCGTTCATGACCTTCGTGCCACAGTCCTGGCAGGTGTAGCTCGGAATCGGCACGCCCCAGTTGCGCTGACGGGAGATGCACCAGTCGGGACGCTGCTCGACCATCGAACCGATGCGGTTGGCGGCATGGGCCGGGTACCAGGTCACCTTGTTCTGAATCTCGTCGAGAGCCTCAGCGCGCAGCCCCGTCTTGTCCATGGAGACAAACCACTGGTCGGTCGCGCGGAACAGTACGGGGTTCTTGCAGCGCCAGCAGTGCGGGTAGCTGTGCGTGATCTTCTTCTCGCGCACGAGCGTGCCGCGCTCGCGCAGGAACTCGATGACGTGGGGGTTGGCCTCGTCGGTGTCCATGCCGGAGAAGGGGCCGCCACAGCCGAACTCGTCGCCGACGTAGAACTTGCCGTCGTCGTCGACCGGCATGCAGATGTCGGTAATGCCGGCCTTGAGGCAGGCGAAGTAGTCGTCGACGCCGTGACCGGGCGAGTTGTGGACGATACCCGTACCGTCATCGACGCCAACGTAGTCGGCCAGGAGCGCGACGCCCTCGACGCCGTCGAAGACGGGCTGCTTGTAGTGGAGGCCCTCGAAGGTCTCAGCCGGCTGGATGTAGGGCTGGCCGTCGACCATGACAGGCGTGTAGTCCCAGCCAAACTCCTCGCAGAGCTTGGGGGCAAGGGCCTCAAGCATGACCTCGGCGCGGCCGTCATGCTCAACGGCGACGTACGGTGCGCCGGGCTTCATGGAGATGGCCTGGTCAGAGGGGATGGTCCAAGGCGTGGTGGTCCAGATGATGAAGTCAGCCGGGCCCTCGAAGGACTCCAGGCCCGCAGGCTTGGAGGTCATCTCGAAGCGCACGAAGATGGAGGGCGACGTCTCGTCGCCATACTCGATCTCTGCCTCGGCGAGAGCGGTGTGGCAATGCTTGCACCAGTGCACCGGCTTGTGGCCGCGGTAGACCATGCCGCGGTCGAACATGGCCTTGAAGACCTCGATGTCGGCGGCGTCATGCTGATGGTACAGCGTCAGGTAAGGGTTGTCCCAGTCGCCCAGCACGCCGAGCCTGCGGAAACCGGCCTTCTGGAGCTCGATGTTCTCGACGGCGAACTCGTTGCACATCTCGCGAATCTTCTCAACGGGGGTCTCGTTGAACTTCTTCGTGCCGAGCTTCGTCTCAACCTTGTGCTCAATGGGCTGGCCGTGGCAGTCCCAACCGGGGATGTAGGGCACATAGCGACCCTGCATCGTCCAATAACGGTTGATGAAGTCCTTGGAAATCTTGTTCATGGCGTGGCCGATGTGGATCGGGCCGTTCGCATAAGGCGGGCCGTCATGAAGCACGAAGGAAGGATGGCCCTCGTTCTTCTTGAGGGTGAGCTCGTAAACGCCCTCCTCGTTCCACTTCGCCAGACGGACGGGCTCGCTCTTGGCAAGGCCGCCCCTCATGGGGAAGTCGGTTTTGGGAAGGTTCAGCGTCGAGCTGAAGTCGTTCTCTTTTGCCACTTGTCCAAACCCTTTCATAACGCTGCGCAGGTGGGTCCTACGCAAAAGGACATCGAGTGTTACCTGGGCACACCTTTAATAATGAACGACGACGACGTCGCCGATAGAACACAGGGAGTACAGCTCGGCAGCCGCGGAGGGCGGCAGGTTGATGCAGCCGTGGGAGCCATAGCCGCTCATATACATGGAGCCGCCGAAGTCAGGCTGCCAGTTGGCATCGTGCAGGCCCACGCCGTCGTTGAACGGAATCCAGTAACTGACGGGAGTCTCATACTCGCGCTTGCCCGTCTCCGGGACGATGTTGCCCAGAAGCGTCTGGTCGAGTGCCTTATTGTAAATGGAATACACGCCCAAGGGGGTGTCGTGCACGCCATAGGCACCGCTGACACAAGCACTTTCCCACAAAACATTGCCACTTGCGTCGAAGTAGCGCACGTACTGCTCGCCCAAGTCGACGTCAATCCAAGAGCTGCCGGCCCAATCGGCGCCGCCGGGGTTGTACGCGCTTGCCGACTGTTTGGTGGGAATCTCAGAGGAACCGACGGTCGAGCTGTACACAGCGTTGCGCACGAGATCCTCGAGCGCCTCGCCATCGCTGATCCAACCATAGTTGCCGCGCGACACCGTGAACACCTGACCGTCGTTGGGACGCGTGTAGGTGCGGGTGGAGCCGACCGAATCGACGAGCGATTCGACGCCGTCGACCCAAGCGACAAGCTGCGCCTCGTCGAGAGCTGCCGTGCCGTCCTCACCGAAGGTAATCCAATCCTTCACCACCGAAGGGTTGACGGACGCCACAAGCGTACCGTTGAGCGTGAGGTCAAGCGAGCAGGAAAGATAGGCGTTCGCCGTGTCGCGCTTCGTAATGAGATACGGGTCGTCAGCCTTGACGGACTGATGAACCAGGTTCACGCTCGTAAGCGCAGCATAGGGGTTGCGCTGGGCAAGGGCCGTCTGCACGGTCTCCATAATCGAGTCGATGTCGAGCTTCGTGCCCAAAGAACCGGGGTTAATCTCATAGCGATTGGTGGACTCGTCGAAATACAGCGTCGCATCGATGGGATCGGAGGCGCTTGCATTGAACGACGAGACGGACGACTCGATGGCAGAACGCAACAGATCGAGGTCGAAAGACGAGCTCAAAGCATCGGTTTCGTCGTGGGCGGCAAATACCTGGAAAGGCCACTGCCAGCACGCATTGTCATTGAGCGCGGTCTTGACCGCCGAGGAGGAGTTGATCTCAAGACCGGCAGTGCCGCCCGTGAGCGTAAACGAAACGCCCTGACCCGACACGGCAACCGTACGGCTGCGTGATACCTGGTCAAGCGTGGAGACGGCATCGGCCTCCGTCATGTTGGAGAGGTTCGCATCGCCAATCTTGGTGTTGGGCCAAAATCGGTCGTAGTAATACACGCAACCCAAGAGGTAGACGAGTGTCACAAGCCCGATGAGTGCGCCGGCTATCATACTTGCGACCTGGGCACCGCGACCAAGCTGCGCCTTCTTGGGCGCGGCAGATTGAGCTGCGTTGTTCGTGTTGTCCTGATGCATGCGTGGCAATGGCTCCCCCAGCTATACGAAAAAGGCGGATGTGCGGCAGATTCGCATCTACCAAACACATCCGCCCATTGTATGACCTCTATGCCTGCTGAGGGGCGTCGTTTAAGATAGCCATGAACTCGTCACCGGTTATGGTCTCTTTCTTGAGCAGGTACGCGGCAAGTTCATGAAGCTTGAGGATGTTCTCGCGCAGGATCTGCGTCGCCTTCGCATGCGCCTGTCCCACAAGCTCGACGACCTCCTCATCGACCTTTTCAGCCGTGCCCTCGCTGCAGGTGAGCGACGAATCGGAGCTGAGGTAGGGATTGTTGACCGTACCGAGCGCCACCATGCCGAACTGGGAGGACATGCCGAAGCGCGTGACCATGTTGCGCGCAAGCTTCGTGGCCTGCTCGATGTCGTTGGACGCGCCGGTCGTGGCCTGGTCGAAAATGATTTCCTCCGCCGCACGGCCGCCGCACAGCGTCGCCAGCTTGTTGACGGCCTCCTCGCGCGTCGTGAGGAAATGCTCGTCGTCGTCAACCTGCATCGTATAGCCCAGGGCGCCGGAAGTGCGCGGGATGATGGTGATCTTCGTCACGGGAGCCGAGGCAGTCTGCTTTGCCGCGACAAGCGCATGGCCAATCTCGTGGTACGCGACGATCTTCTTCTCCTTGTCGGAGAGAACCTGGCTCTTGCGCTGCTGGCCGGCAATGACCGTCTCGACCGACTCGTAGAGGTCCTCCTGCAGGATGCCCTTGCGTCCCTCGCGCACCGCGCGCAGGGCGGCCTCGTTCACGATGTTGGCCAAGTCGGCGCCGGACGCACCGGAGGTCGCCTTTGCAATTGCGCCGAAGTCGATGGAGCCTGCCATCTTAACGTTCTTGGCGTGGAGCTTCAGAATCGCCTTGCGGCCCGTAAGGTCGGGAAGCTCGACATGCACGCGCCTGTCAAAACGGCCGGGACGCAACAGGGCGGGATCGAGCGTCTCGGGGCGGTTCGTGGCACCCAACACGACGATGCCCTTGTGGTTGTCGAAGCCGTCCATCTCGGTAAGCAGCTGGTTGAGCGTCTGCTCACGCTCGTCGTTGGAAGAAAAGCCGGCGGTGTCGCGGCGCTTGCCGATGGTGTCGATCTCGTCGATGAAGACGATGCAGGGGGCCTTTTCCTTGGCCTGCTTGAACAGGTCGCGCACACGAGCCGCGCCGCGGCCCACGAACATCTCGACAAACTCAGAGCCGGAAATGGAGAAGAACGGCACCTTTGCCTCGCCGGCAACAGCCTTGGCAAGCAGCGTCTTGCCCGTGCCGGGAGGGCCCACAAGCAGGGCGCCGCGCGGCAGCTTCGCGCCGATTTCCTCATAGCGCTCGGGACGGTCGAGGAAGTCGACGATCTCGGTCAGGGCCTCCTTGGCCTCGTCCTGACCGGCGACGTCGTCGAACGTGACACCCGTCTCCTTCTCGGCGACAATCTTAGAGTTGGAAGCGCCCAGGCCCTGGCCGAAACCGCCGAAGCTCATCGTGGGGTTGTCGTCGCCCATGGCCTTGCGCAGCTTCTTGTTCATCCACCAGCCAAAGGCGATAAAGATGATGATCGGCAGGAAGAAGGTGAGCAGGTAGATGAACATGCCGCTGTTGTTGACCTCGATATGGGTGGTCGCCGTGGCGCCCGCCTTCTCAAGACGCGGCAGCAGCGTGGAATCGTTGGGCCAGTACGTGGTGCTGTAATAGCTCGTGGTACCGTCATCCGCCTTGGAACTGTACTTGATCTCGCCGGAGGACAGGTTGTACTCGACCTCGTCGACCTTGCCCTCGTCAGCCATGGAGAGCAGCTGTGTGTAGGGAACCTCCTGCACGGGGTTCATGTTGATGGCAGGCGCCACCACGGCGTTGAGCACGGCAAGCACGACCAAACCTATGAGGACATAGGTGATCATAGCTCGACGTTTTTTGCTTTCGTTCATATCCATAAGGCTAAGGCTCCTCCCCAGTCTCTATGCGTGTCCGTGCCCTTGTACCCTGCAGGCGAATCCAAAAGACCGCCATCCTCTAATCCACATTCTTGAGCGGCGACTGAAAGGGCGGGCACAGTTCCATTGGGCTCTCGCGCTGCAAGAAGCTATGCACGGGCTTTGGCATACTCCCCCGCCAGGAACATGTCGACGTCAAGCTCCTCGAAACTGCGGACGGCCACGTCGGCGAGGCGCGAAAGTTCCTCGAACGTGCCCGACTCATCGCAGTCATACACCCCGACGGTGCGATAGCCGGCGGGCACCGTCGTTGCAAACGTGTACGAACCATCCTCGAACACCCATGTGGCATCAAGGTCCGAGCCAAGCAGCTCGCGTGCACGGTCGTATACCGCAGGCTCACGCTTGGAAGCCTGAACGTCATCAGTCGAGACAACGGCCACAAGCAAATCAGCGAGCCCCGTGTGATCGACGCCGGGGTCAAGCAAGGTATGCGGACTTGAGGAGGCAATGGCACATGGGATACCACGACGATGCAGCTCGCTCACAAACTCAAACACGCCGGGTTTCAACGTTGCCCGGGTGGCATAGTAGTCGCGTGCCAGACGATTGATCTCGTCGACAACCTCCTGGGCCGACCCCAGAATGCCCAACTCGCCGTGCAGGTACTCCCCCGTCTCGGATATGGTGAGCGTGCGCATCATGTCCTGCTCGGAGGCGCTGAACACATGCCCCACACGCGCCGCCAGTTGGTCTTCAACCTCCAGCCACAGCCCCATGGTGTCCATGAGCGTCCCATCACAGTCAAAAATGACCCCCTGCACCGGCACACATCCCTTAGTCACGCCCACGCACCCCACTCTCATCCATAACTCTAAACTTAAGCTTTATAGGCGACTTCTATCCGCCGAATTGTTACCCTCAACCCATACTTGAGCAAACGACAGATTAAGCAACCGCATTTTTTCGAACACCATCCCGCATGCGCCATACCTTTGAACTTCAAGCCACTCATGGCATAGCAGCGTGCAAGGCTCCACGATGTTCCTCAGGCGCAGTTCCGCAGTATTAAGACTGCCCGTGGGGCTTTATTGCGAGAACCGTCCGAGCACTGAGGAACACCGCGGAGCCCCGTGAACCCCGCACTCCAGCAAGCCCCTCCCTTAGGCCCTCAACCGATCATGCGCAGCAGCGTGCAAGGCTCCGCGATGTTCCTCAGGCGCAGTTCCGCAGCATTAAGGCCGCCCAAGTGGCCTTAATGCGAGGACTGTCTGAGCACTGAGGAACGTCGCGGAGCCCCGTGAACCCCGCTGTCCCGCAAGCCCCTGCCCTTAGGCCCTCAACCGATCATGATGCCGTCGCGCGCTGGGGCGCCGCTTTGCCTCAGGCGCAGTTCCGCAGCAATAAGGCCGCATGAGCGGCCTTATTGCGAGGACTGTCTGAGCACTGAGGCAATGCGGCGCCCCTCCGGGAGCCCTACTTCATCATATCGCGCATCATTTTCTGCATCTGCGCCATATCCCCCGGGTTCATGCCGCCCAAGCCGCCCATCATGCGGCCCAGCGACTTCATGCTGTTGCGACCTTTGTTCTTACCCTTACCCTTACCTTTACCCTGAGGCTGATTGCTGGCCGAGCGCAACTTGCTCATCATCTTGTTCATCTGATCGAACTGCTTGATGAGACTGTTGACGTCGTAGACCTCGACGCCTGCACCCTTGGCAATACGGGCACGGCGGCTGCCGTTGATGATGCGGGGCTTGGCGCGCTCCTCTTTGGTCATGGACATGATGATGGCCTCGGTCTTGTCCATGATGGAGTCGTCGATCTGCCCATCGGCCTTCTGCATGAGGCGGTCGCCGCCGGGAAGCGCGGACAGAATCGAAGTGAAACCGCCCATCTTCTTGATCGACTTCATCTGCATAAGGAAGTCGTCGAAGGTGAGACCCTGGTTGAGCATGCGCTCGGCGGCCTGGGCCTGCTCCTCGTCAACCTGCTGCTGGGCCTTCTCGATGATGGAGATCATGTCGCCCATGCCCAGGATGCGGCGAGCCATACGCTCGGGGTAGAACACCTGGAACTGGTCGGGCTTCTCGCCGGTGGAGATGAACTTGATGGGCTTGCCGGTGACGCTGCGCACCGACAGGGCACCGCCGCCGCGCGAGTCACCGTCGAGCTTGGTCATGATGACACCGTCGAAGTCGACACGCTCGGCAAATACCTGGACGACGTTGACGATGTCCTGGCCGGTCATGGAGTCCACGACCATAAGGATCTGGTCGGGCTTGACGGCCGCCTTGATGTCGGCGGCCTCCTTCATCATCGTCTCGTCGATTTGCAAGCGACCCGCGGTGTCGACGATGACGACATCCTTCATGTCGTCGATTGCAGCGCGGATGGCACCCTTGGCAATGTCGACGGGATGCTTGCCGTCGCCGCGGTAGACCTTGACGCCAAGCTCGCCGCCAAGCGTCTCAAGCTGATCGGCAGCGGCGGGACGATACACGTCGCAGGCTGCGAGCAGGGGCGCATGGCCCTGGGACTTGAGCAGCAGGGCAAGCTTGGCCGCAGCCGTCGTCTTACCCGAGCCCTGCAGACCCACAAGCATGATGACGTTGGGGATGCGGCTCGTGAGCACCAGGCGGCTCTCCGTAGAGCCGAGGAGTTCCGTGAGCTCATCGAGCACAATCTTAACGACGTTCTGCGCAGGCGACAGCGATTCGAGCACCTCGCTGGTCAGGCAGCGGGCCTTGCACTTGGCGACAAACTCCTTGACGACCTTGAAGTTGACGTCGGCCTCAAGCAAGGCCATGCGCACTTCGCGCATCGCCGCATCGATGTCGGCTTCATTCAGCTTTCCCTTGCCGCGCAGGCCCTCGAAGGTGTCTTGCAGGCGATTAGAAAGGCTCTCAAACATTGCCATGGTGGCTTACTCCTCCTCGCCCGTAATGAGGGCGCGCGCGAACTCATGGGCGTCGAAGGGGCGCAGGTCCTCGATGGACTCGCCCACGCCGACGCGCAGGATGGGAAGGCCCAGGTCGTGGCTGACCGCAAGCGCGATGCCGCCCTTCGCCGTGCCGTCGAGCTTCGTCATGATGACACCGTCCAGGCCCAGGGCACGGTTGAACTCCTTTGCCTGGTTGAGGCCGTTTTGACCCGTGGTGGAGTCGATGACGAGAACCACCGAGACAGGCATGCCCGCGCGCTTCCTCGTGACCTGCACGACCTTGCCCAGCTCGTGCAGCAAATCGGTGGAGGTGTGCAGGCGCCCCGCCGTGTCGATGAGCACGAGGTCAGCTCCCGTGCGCTCGGCTGCCTCGATGGTGTCGTAGCACACGCTCGCCGGGTCGGCACCGCGCTCGCGCTTGATGACCTCGACGTTGGCGCGCTCGCCCCAAACCTCAAGCTGCTCAATGGCAGCGGCGCGGAAGGTGTCTGCACTGCCGATGATGGGCTTGCGACCCAGCTGCTTGGCCTCGGATGCAATCTTGCCCACCGTGGTGGTCTTACCCGCACCGTTGACGCCCACAAAGAGCACGCACGAAGGGTTGGCGGCTATGGGGTCGGACTCGGCCTGCGTGAACGCCTCGGCAAGAAGCTCCACAAGCGCTTCCTTGACCTCGCGCACGCCAGTGAGCGACTCGCGCTGGGAACGCTCGCGCAGACGCGTGACAACCTGGTCGGTGGCGCCCACGCCGATGTCGGCCATAAGCAGGGTCGCCTCAAGGTCGTCCCAAAACTCGTCGCCTACCTGCGGTCCAATCTCGAAGAGCACGTTGAGCTCGCCGGAAATCTTCTTCCTCGTCTTGTTGAGGCCCTCTGAGAGCCGTTGGAACCAACCCATGCGGCCACACCGCCTTTCGCTACTTGCGTTCGAGCTTCTGAGAAATTACCTGACTGACACCGTCGGACTTCATCGAGACACCGTAGAGCACGTCGGCGGCCTCCATGGTACGCCTCTGGTGGGAGATGACAATGAGCTGCGTGTTCGTGCGCAGGCGCTCGATGGCGCCCAGCAGCCTGTCGAGGTTGGAGTCGTCAAGGGCGGCTTCCACCTCGTCGAGCACATAGAAGGGAACCGAACGGGTCTTGTACACGGCGAAGAGCAGGCCCAATGCCGTGAGCGAGCGCTCACCGCCCGACAGCAACGACATCTTCGTGACGCGCTTGCCACGGGGCTGGGCAACGACCTCAATACCGGTGGAGGAGGGGTCCTCGGGGTCGGTCATCTCCAAATGACCCTGACCACCCGGGAAGAGCAGGCCAAACATCTCGCCGAAGTTCTTGTTGACCGTGTCGAAGGCCTCGAGGAAACCGTCGCGCATCTTGCGGTCGATGGCCGCGAGAATCTTGCGCAGGTCGCTGCGGGCATGCTGCAAATCCTCGACCTGGGCAGACAGGTAGTCCGAACGGGCCTTGAGGGTCTCGTATTCGTCGAAAGCGACCTGGTTGACAGGACCGATCTCGGCAAGCTGACGCTCGAGGCGCTGAAGCTCGCGCGCATCGGCCTCGCGGTCCTCGGGCTCGGGAAGCTCAAGCGCCTCTTCGAGCACGACGCCAGGCTGCGAGGTGATGGACTTCACCGCCTGGTCCACCTGAACCTCCAGGCGGCCCTTCTGCACACGGATATCGGCCAGGGCCGACGTGGCGCGGGTGCGCGCCTCCTCAGCCTGGGTCACGGCCGCCTTGGCAGCGTCGATCGTCTCCTTGATCTGCGCGGAGTCGGCCTCGGCAAGGCTGGCTCGGTCGTTGAGCGTGACGCCCACGGCGCGGGCCGCTTCCAGGAGCGCCGTGATCTTGGCACGCAGGGGCTCGACGCGCTGCGAGGTCACCTTGAGGGTGCGCAGGCTTGCACGGGACTCCGTGATGCGCTGCGCCAACTCGGCGCCTTCGCGCTCGAGCCGATCGTTGCCGCGCTGCAGGGAGTTCGAGCGCTCCTGCACGCGGGCAAGCTCAAGCTGCACGCTGTTGGCGTCCTCATGCGCCAGGCGCTCAGAGCGGCGCGCGTCATCGAACGCCTCCTCAAGCTGGATGCGCAGCGACTCGGCGTCCTCAAGCATTTTGACAAGCAGGTTGAGACGCTCCTGCTGACGGGTAAGCTCAGTGAAGGCTTGCTTGGACTTCTCGCGAGCCTCCTCGCGCTTCTTGTTCACGCCCTCGAGCTCGGCTTTGCTTGCCGCACACGCCTTTTCAAGGCGCGCAACCTCGGAGGTGCAGGAACGCTCCTCGCCAGTAAGGCGAGCCACCTGGGTGGAGGCGTTTGCCTGAGCATCGCGCGCCTGGGAAAGCTGGGCCTCCGCCGCCTCTTGAGCCGCACGCGCCGAGGCAAGGTCCTCGCGCAGGCGAGGCAGGCCCTCCTCAAGCTCCGAAAGCACGCGACGGCGCTCAAACAGGCTCTGCGAGTTTGAGCCGACCTTCCCCACATCGAGCAGACCGCCTCGGGAGGCAACGGCGCCGTCGGGCGTGGCAAAGCGCAGCTGCGGGAAAAGGGCCGCGGCACGGCACGCCTCCTCGACGCTGCCCACCACCCAGACGTCCTGCAGATAGGCATGTGCCACCGACTCGAATCCAGGGCGAGTCGAGACGCGGTCGAGCAGACGATAGCCGGGCACGCCCTCACCTTCGGGCTGCGGGGCTTCAAAAGCCGCCTCGACGATATGGATGGTGCCGGCAGAGTCTGCCGCAAGGCGCTGGGCCGCCTGACCCAGACTGACGAGGCCCTGGGCGCCCTCGACCACAAAGCCGGTAAGACCGTCACCCAGAAGGCGCTCGACCAGGCCTTCGAGCTCGCCGGGAACGTTGAGGACCTCGCTCGTCCTGGCTGCGCAAGCTTTCGCGGCCGCGTCGGAGCACAAACGCTTGGCGAGCGGCACGGAGTTCTCAGCCTGCATGACCGTCTCTCGGGCAGCACTCGCACGCGCCTCAGCACTTGCCAAGGCGCGCTGGGCCTCGGCAGCTTCTGCCTGAGCAGCTCCAAGGGCGTCCTTGGCCTGTCTGAACGCGATGGCCGCGGACTCCTGCTCGCGACGCGCCGCCTCAATGGCCGTCCGACACGTGTCGAGCTTCTCTGCAGCCTGGGAAAGCTGCGAGGCAAGCTGGGTGATGGTCTCGTCGAGCTGATCGGCGCGCGTGGCAAAGATTCCGTCTTGTACCTCGGCGTTCTTTACGGCGTCCTGCGCCTTGGCAAGCGCCACGGCGCACATGTCGCGGTCGCGCTGAGTGGAGCGGTAGTTTGAACGGGCGCGGTCGAGTTCCTCCTCGGCCTTGCGTCGCACCTTGCGCGCGGCATCCACCGCCTGCTTCGTCTCGCCGGAACGCTCGCGCAGCGTCTTGAGCGCCGCCATGGCCTCGTCGTAGTCAACACGAGCTCGCTCGCACTCTTCGAGAATCTGCTTGCCGCGAGCCTCGTCATCGGCAACGAGCGAGGAAAGCTGGCTCGTACGCTGAGCCATGCTGCGGCCCTTCTCGTCGAGAAGGCGCAACGAACCCTCAAGCTTCTCACAGATAAGCTGGGCGCGGCGGCGCTGCTCAGACAGGTCGCCGGCGAAGATGCCTTTTTCCTCAAGCAGCAATCGCAGGTTGTCGAGCTCTTGGGTGCGCTGAGCCACCACAGCGTTGGTCACGTCACGCTCCGAGGAACGCTCGCGTTCGGCACGCTGCACCTCGTCCCAACGGGCCTGCAGGCGACGCAGGTCGTCCACAGCGAGGATGCAGCGCAGCTCTCGTGCGCGCTCGGAAATCTCTGAGGCACGTTTGGCCTTGTCAACCTGGCGCTCCAGGGGCTTGAGCTGGCGGGAGACCTCTTTCTGCACGTCGAGGACGCGCTGCAGGTGGCTCTCCATGCTTTCCAGACGCTTGAGCGAGCGCTCACGGCGACGCTTGTGCTTGGAGATGCCCGCCGCTTCCTCGATGAGGGCGCGGCGCTCCTCAGGCTTGCTGGCAAGGATGGAGTCAAGCTTGCCCTGACCGATGATGGAGTGCGTCTCCTTGCCCAGACCCGTGTCGTGCAGGATGTCGGTGATGTCGAGCAAGCGGGCAGGGGCACCGTTGATGAGGTACTCGCTCTCGCCGGAGCGGTACATGCGGCGGGTGACCACGACCTCCTCGAAGTCGACGGGCAACACGTGATCGGAATTGTCGAGCGTCAAATCAACCTCGGCCATGCCCACCGGCTTGCGCGCCGAGGAGCCCGCAAAGACCACGTCCTCCATCGCGGCGCCGCGCAACTGCTTGGCGCTCTGCTCGCCCAGGACCCAGCGGATGGCGTCGCTGACGTTGGACTTGCCCGAGCCGTTGGGGCCCACGATAACCGTGAGTCCCGGCTCGAACACCATATGCGCCCTGTCTGCGAACGATTTGAATCCCTTGAGGGTGAGCGACTTGAGATACACCGGCTACTCCCCGTCCGTAGGGCTCGCATCGCCCTGCGCGTCGAGGTCCTCGACGACAGGAGACTCGTCGGTGCCTGCGACCTTGACGTAACCAAGGTTCTTGAGCGCCTCCTGGGCGGCTGCAGCCTCGGCCTCCTTCTTGGAGGAGCCCACGCCGCGTCCGACATGGCGCTCGCCAAGCAGGCAGTCGCAGGTAAACACAGGAACATGGGCCGGGCCGCCCACGCTGATAAGCTCGTAGCGAGGAGCTTCGCGGAACTGTGCCTGGGTCTTCTCCTGCAGCAGCGACTTGGGGTTCTCCTTGGGAAGCGCACGGCCCGCAACCATGAGGGGGCCGAGGGTGTCGAGCACCCAACGCCTGGCAGGCTCAAGGCCGCCGTCGATGAAGATGGCGCCCGTCACGGCCTCGTAGACGTTCTCCAAGGCAGAATGCATGCCGCGGGCCCCCGTGCCCTTCTCGGAAAGGCCCATGATGATGATGTCTTCGAAGCCGCGCTCATGGGCGACCTTCGAGAGGGTCTCGCCCGAGATGATGGACACCTTGAGGCGCGTGAGGCCGCCCTCGTCGATGTCGGGGAACTTGCGAAAGATCTCGTCGGCGACCAAAAAGCCCACAACCGAGTCGCCGAGGAACTCGAGGCGCTCGTAGCCTGCGGTGACCGGCTTGTTCTCCACGGCGGAGGGGTGCGTGATTGCGCTGCGCAGAAGCTGGGTGTCCATGAACTGGTAGCCCAGAATCTGCTGGGCCAAGTGAAGCTTTTCGTTGATGGTAGACATACGGATGCCTCCCTATCGACCGCAGCTCTGTGCGATCTTGTCGACAAGCTGGGCACGGGCGGCTTGGGCGACGCACAGCGTGCCGTTCATGACCGCCTGGGGCGAGGTGGCACCGTGGCCGATGGCGACGACACCCTTGACGCCGAGCAGGATGGCTCCGCCGTACTTGTCGCCGCTGAGGGCGTCCTTTGCCTTGCCGAAGACAGGCTTGAGGGCGCCGGCTGCGGCGGCGAGGGCGGGGTCTGCCTTTGCGGCACCCATGATGGTGCCCATGAGGAACTTGGACATGCCCTCGAGGCCCTTGAGGACCGTGTTGCCCGTGAAGCCGTCGGTCACGATGACGTCGAAAGCTCCTGCAAGCAGGTCGTTGCCCTCGGCATTGCCGGCAAACTGAGGCACGGTCTCCTTCAGGCGGGCATGGCACTCCTGGGCAAACATCGAGCCCTTCGTCTCCTCGGAGCCGTTGTTGAGCAGCGCCACGCGCGGCTCGTCGACATCCAGGACAATGCGCGCATAGGCAAGGCCCATCTGCGCGAACTGGACGAGGTTCTCGGCCTTGCAGTCGGCGTTGGCGCCCAGGTCGAGGAAGACCGTGGGCTTGGGGCCGGGCAGCACGGCGGTAAGCGCCGGACGGTCGATGCCCTTGATGCGGCCGATGCCCAGCACCGCCGCAGTCATGACGGCACCCGTGGAGCCGGCGGAGAAGAAGCCGTCGGCCACACCCTCGCGCACGAGCTTGCACCCGACAACGATACTGGAGTCGGACTTGGAACGCACCGCCTGCACGGGATGCTCTTCCATGGCAATGACCTGCGTTGTGGGACGGGCCTCGCAGCGCTCATGGGCCTCAGCGAAGGGGACGATCTCGTCACTGGGGCCGGTGAGAACAACTTTAAGGTTCTCATCGGCCTCAAGGGCGAGCGCGACGCCCTCGAGCACGCAGCTCACGGGACGGTCGCCACCGGCGGCATCGACGCACACACAGGTAAGGGTTGCATCCTTCATGTCTTCTGCGCTCATGTTCCTTCTTTCGTTTGAAATGAAAAGGGACAAAAAAGGCCGACGTCGCAGATGCGAACGCCGGCCTTTGGGCAAACCCTGGAGTAGTCGTTAGTCGACTGCGATGACCTGACGGCCCTTGTAGGTGCCGCAGGTGGGGCAAACGCGGTGAGGGAGCTTAGCGGCGCCGCACTGGGGGCAGATGCAGGTCTGCATCGTCTGGACCTTGGTGTTCGCGGCACGACGCGAACGAGTCTTGCTACGACCGGTTTTACGCTTGGGAACTGCCATCGTGTACCTCTCTTAAAACTCGCTCCTCCCCCTGGGAGGGCGAACTGCTCATTGCACGGTTGGTTATAATAACACAAAAGTCCATACGTTCAAAAGGTCAAAAGAACCTGCGCAGCCCCTTCACACCTAGCGGGGCTCACCCTGCTCCGCCTCGCGGCTCTCCCACTCCTTTTCGAACTCCTCGTCGTCCAAATCGTCGGAGTCGTCATCGAGGACGTCCTCGAGGTCATCAACATCGTGGGCAGCCTCGGCATCATCGAACTTGAGGGCAGCCAGTGCCGCGAAGGGGTTGGGTCGATCGAAGTCGGGGTCATGCACGATGACGCAGCCGCACGGGCCGTCGTTGAGGTTGGCGCCACACTGCGGGCACAGGCCCTTGCAGTCATCGGTGCAGGTAATCACATAGGGGATCTCCATGGCAAGACCGCCCTGGATTGCCTCGCCGAGGTCCACCGTGCCGTCGGAAGCGTCGATGAGACCGAAATCGCTCTCGTCCTCCACCTCGTCTTCAGGCTCCTCGTGCAGGTAATAGCACGAAATCTCGGCGTTGACGTCGAGATGTGCGGGACCTAGGCACCTGTCGCACGCCGTGTCCGCCTCAAAACGAGCCATGCCCGTGGCAAGAATGCCGTCGCCGGTATTGGTGAGCACGATATCGTACGAGATGCCATCGCTCACCTTGAGGTCGCGCCCACCAATGGAGAAGGCGTCGACATCAATGGTGTCCTGCACCGAAATCGTGTCGCCGGGACTCGCCAGGCCGCTCTCGATGGAAAGCTTGACCTGAGGGAAGGAAAGCTTATTGGACATCGCGGTCGTCCTGGTACTCGGCCGGCTCGTCAGCCTGAGCCACGCCAGTCAGCAGGTTGCGGCATTCCTGGGTCTGGTCGAGCAGATGCGAGGCCATGTCGATGACGATGTGCAACTGGTTCTGGAGCTGCTCGAGGGTCTTGTCGGCAACGCCCTCGGCCCAGTAACGGGTGTCACGGGCGTCTTCCTCAGCGTGACGCTTGATGTCGGCGGCCATGTTGTTGGCCAGGCGCACGACCTCCTGCTCGCTGACCATGATGGATGCCTGAGCATTGGCATCGTCGATGGTGTGGTTGGCCTGGGTGTTGGCCTCTTCGATGATCTCGTCGCGCTCGCGCAGAATGCGACGCGCCTTCTGGAACTCCTCGGGCAGCGAGCGCTTGATGTCATCGAGGATGGCGTACGCCGTGTCTGCCTCGATGATCTTCTTGGAACCGCCGCCGGACAGGGGGGACTTGGCGTTGTTGATCAGATCTTCCAGCTCTTCAATGAAGGCTTCAATTTCAGTACCGGGCATGGGATGTCCTCCGATGGCGACGTGTTGCTAACGCATGGGCGGCTAACGCATGGACGCGGATTGCCTATCTTCAAGCTGCTAAGAATAGCAGAAGATAGGCCGCGCTTTAAGGGCAGGCTGTGAAATATCAGCCATTCAACGGGTAACGTCGACGAAGCGCGGCTTCGACATTGGGCGTGACAAATTGTGCGACGTCGCCGCCCAGCTCCGCTATCTCTCGCACGGCCGAGCTCGAGACGTAGCCGTAGTCGGCGCCGCCCATGACGAAGATCTCTTCGAGCTCGGGGGCCATGCGGTAGTTGAGGTTGGCTTGCTGCAGCTCGTACTCGAAGTCGGTCGTGAGGCGAAGCCCCTTGACCACCGCCGTCACGCCGCCCAGCGAGCGCGCGAACGTCACGAGGAGCCCTTGGAACGGCATGACCGAGACGCTGGGCATATGAGCCGTGGCCTCGCGCACAAGCTGCACGCGCTCTTCAAGGGTGAAGGCGGTGCCTCCCCGCTTGTGCTTGGACTCGGCGACCGCGACGATCACCTCGTCGCAGAGCCTGCTTGCGCGCTCGATGACGTCGAGATGTCCACGCGTGATGGGGTCGAACGTGCCAGGCACGAGGAACCGCCGGGGTGCGCGGGTCTGGGACGCCGTATCGGCAATAGCAGTGGGTGTCATCTGCTTAACCTCCACTTACGTCGCGGAAAACGTCGCCGTATCGTGCGACGACCTCCGCTTTGATGGGAACATGGCATGGGTCTTGCATGAGAGGATCCGCCTGGAGCATGTCGCATGCCAAGTCGTGCGCATCCTGCAAAAGGTCCGCGTCGCGGGCAAGATCCACAAAGCGAAGCGAGACCTCGCCCGACTGGCGGACGCCCATGATATCGCCTTCTCGGCGCAATTGCAGGTCCTGCTCGGCAAGTTCAAAACCATCGGAAGTATCGACGAGCGCCTTCATGCGCCGCTTGGCATTGGCCGAAGTGGCGCTCGTGCACAGGAAGACATGGCCGGGGTACTTGCCTCGCCCCACACGGCCGCGCAGCTGATGGAGCTGCGCCAGACCGAAACGCTCCGCATCCTCGATGAGCATGACCGTTGCGTTGGGGACGTCGACACCGACCTCGATGACGGTGGTCGAGACGAGCACTTGAATCGCGCCCGCCTTGAAATCGGCCATGACCTGGGCTTTTTCCTGAGGCTTCATGCGACCGGTGAGAAGCCCCACCTCATAGGCCCCAAAGACGCTGCCAGCAAGGGAGCGGGCAACCTTTTGGGCCGCCTGGGGGTCGCTGGGGTCCTCGCCTGCCTCAAGCTCAAGAGCCGCCTGATCGGGCTCGTCGCCCTCCCCTGCCGGCGCGCCAACCAAGGGGCAGACCACATAGGCCTGGCGACCCTGGGCAATCTCCTCAAGCATGGCGGCGTAGGCATCGGCGCGATTGCGCTTGGCGATGACCTCGGTGGTGATGCCGGCACCTTTCACGGGGCGCATGCGCAGGTAGCTGCGGTCAAGATCGCCGTAAAGTGCCAGGGCCATCGTGCGCGGAATGGGGGTGGCGCTCATGATGAGCAAGTCGGCCCCGCGACCCTTCTCACGCAGTGCATTGCGCTGGTTCACGCCGAATCGCTGCTGCTCGTCGATGACAGCAAGCGTGAGGCGGTTGAAACGGACATCCTCGGAGAGAGCCGCATGCGTGCCGAAAAGCACACAGGTACGGCCCTGCGCGAGACCCTCGAGGATGGACTCCCTCTGCGCCTTGGGCGTGGCGCCCGTGAGCAGCGCCCAGGTGATGTCCGCCGCATCAAGCAGGGGCCCCACCTTGTCGGCATACTGCTGGGCAAGCACGGTTGTGGGGGCCATGAGGGCGGCCTGGCCGCCTGAGTCGGCCACGGCCCCTAAGGCCAAAGTCGCCACAGCGGTCTTGCCCGTGCCCACGTCTCCCAAAAGCAGCCTGCTCATGGCCTGTGGACTTGCCATATCGAGGAGGATCTCATCAACGGCCATTTGCTGGTCGGCAGTGAGGGCAAACGGCAGAGCGGCGCGCAGGGCACGTTCATGGGGACCGTCAACCACGTGCTCGACAGGCTTGACCCCCATAACGCGCACATCGCGGCGGGCGCGCAGCGCCACCTGGAGAAAAGCAGCCTCGTCAAAGGCAAGCCTGCGGCGGGCGGCCTCGGCATCGTCCCCATCGCAGGGGTAGTGCATCGCACGCAACGCGCGCGAGATCGGCATAAGGCGCCGCGGAGCCCGCACGGCGGCGGGCCAGGGGTCCAACACGTCAGCGAAAGACGTCAGGCACTCCGACGACAACCTGCGCAGCCACTGACCCGTGAGCCCCTCGGTGGCGTGATAGACGGGAAGCATGGGATGCCCGGCGCATGCACAGGCAAACCCAGGGCCATCGCCTTCCAACGCCTCCCAATAAGGCGAGTTCAGGCGCTTGAAACCGTATCCAAAGCTCACCTTGCCAAAGAGAAGCAGCGTCTGACCCTCAGCAAACTTCTGGGCAAGCCAAGGCTGCCCGAAAAAGCACACCATGACGACGCCGGTGTCGTCATAGCACGACAGCTCAACCACCGTCACACGGGGACGGGGGCGCTTGAGCTCTACTTTGTCGACATGCACCACGAAACTGGCCTGGTCGCCCACACGAGCATTCGCCACATCGACGAGCTGGCTCAAGTCGAGATAACGCATGGGGGCTGCCATGAGCTCGTCGAAGACCGAGCGTACGCCGATTTTTGCCAGCAGGGCACCCTTGGCGGGCCCTACGCCACGGATAAACGACACAGGCCGCCCCATACCCGCCGTCTGCTTGAGACGGTCGGCGGATGAGACGGCCTGCGCGCAACTCATATACGTCTGAACACGAGAGCCGAGCGGGCTACTCGATAGAAAGCACGATGGGATACAGGGGCTGCTCGCCGCGATGGGCGTCGACGTCGAGGTCGGGCACGGCGTCCTCGAGGCGCTCAACCAGGGCCTCGAACTCGTCCTGGGGCATGTCAAGGCCTGCAAGGATGGTGAGAGTGTCGCCCTCGATGTCGGCCTGCATGGCCTTGACCATCTCGACGCACATGTCGCAGACGTCGGAACCGACGTAGGTCACCTTGTCGTCGACAAGGCCGATGACGTCACCGGAATGGATGGCGTCGCCGTTGACCGTCTGCGAATCGCGCACGGCATGGGTGATCTCACCGTCATGCACACCGGGCAGGACCTCGGCCATGGCGGCAGCGTTGTCCTCGAGCGAGGCGGTCGGGTTGAAGGCGAACATCGCCGAGAAGCCCTGAGGGACGCTGCGCGTGGTGACGACCGCCATGGGGAAGTCGGCCGCTGCGGCGGCAGACTGTGCGGCCATGATGATGTTGCCGTTGTTGGGCAGCACGATGACCTGCTCGGCACGCGCCTGCTTGGCAGCAGCGAGGATGTCGGCGGTGGAGGGGTTCATGGTCTGGCCACCCTCGACGACGACGTCGACGCCCAACGAGCGCAGGATTTCGGCCTGGCCGGAACCGGCGGCCACGGCGATGACGCCGAGCGGCTTGACCGGGGCCTCGGCGGCCTTGTCCTGAGCGATCTTCTCAGTGCGCTCGTGAGCCTCCATATCCATGTTATGGATGAAGACGTTGAAAATCTGACCGATGGCGAGCATGTGGTCGAGCACATGGTCGGGACGGTCGGTGTGAACGTGAATCTTGTAGTCGGGGTACGCACCAACAAGAAGCTCGCAGTCGCCCTGCGTGGCAAGGAAGTCACGCGTGGCATCCTCGTCGAAGGTCTGCTCGGCCTTGAAGAGGAACTCGGTGCAGTAGCGGAACTCCGAGCCCTCCCAGTCATCGTTGAGCTCGATGGCAACCTTGGCGTTGGCCTGAGCCATGGCCTTGTCTGCAGCCGAGGAGACCCCGCCCTCGCGACCGAGCGCGTTAGCGCAGAAAGCCTCAAGGAAGATGGCAAAGCCAAACGCGCCCGAGTCGACGACGCCGTTCTCCTTGAGAACGGGCAGCAGGTCGGGCGTGCGCGCGACGCTCTCGAAAGCCTCAGCCACCAGGGCGTCGAGCGTCTCCTCAAGGGTCGCGTGCTTCTTCTCGCACATGTCGGCGCGCTTGGAGACGTCGCGCAGCACGGTAAGGATGGTGCCCTCAACAGGCTTGCGCACGGCGGCAAAGGCCACCTTGACGGCACGGCGGAACGCCGATGCGACGACACCGGCGTCAGCCGGACCCTCGACCTCGGCCAGGCCCTCGGCCAGACCGCGAAGAATCTGGCTCGTGATGACGCCGGAGTTGCCGCGGGCGCCCATGAGGGAGCCGTGCGTCACGGCAGCCGCGAGCTTGGGCATCGTGGCGTCGGCCGGCAGCGCCTCAATCTCAGAGACGACCGTGGCCAGGGTGAGCGACATGTTCGTACCGGTGTCACCGTCGGGCACCGGGAAGACGTTGAGCTTGTTGATCTCCTCGCTGCGCTCCTTGACGGCGCGAGCGGCAACGATGAAGCTGTTGCGTACGGTCTGCTCGATCATCAGACTTCTCCCATAGATACGTTGGCAGGGCTTTACGCCTCGCGGACCTTCATCGCGTCGACATGGACGATCACATGAGCGTCGTCGATCTGGGCGATGTTCTTAAGGACATACTGGACCGCGTCCACAAGGTTCTGGCTGACAGCGGTGAGGTTCACGCCGTACTCGAGCACGACGTGCAGGGCGACGGAAAGCTTGCCGTTCTCGTCGCGGTCGATCTCAATGCCCCTGCGCAGGCGCTGCGCGGGCAGAAGCCCGGCGATGCCCTCCTGCACGCTCGTGGGGGCGGGGGACGTCATGCCAACAACGCCATAGCATTCCTTGGCGGCATAACCGACCAGGTCGGCGAGCACGTCATCGGAGACGATGAGGGCACCGTTCGTTTTGTCTGCCATAGTCTTGCTCCCGTCACTGATAGCCGTTTGCACTCAATTCAAGGAAGTATACACCGAGACACAAAAAAGGCCCCCGTACGGAGGCCTTACAACTCACACTTTACGCGTGAAGACTAGCCGCGAACGACCTTGCCGGCCTTGAGGCACTTGGTGCAGACCTTGACCTTCTTGCGCTCGCCGTCAACGATGCAGTACAGGGACTGCACGTTGGCACGGTGCTGGCGGTTGGTGACGCGGTGGGAGTGGCTGATGGAGCGGCTGAACACCGGGTGCTTACCGCAGACTTCGCAAACCTGGGACATCTCGAAAACTCCTTCTAACTGCTTGCGGGACGCTCTGCCCGCCCGCTTAAATCGGCAACTGTAGAAGATTAGCACACACCGGGGCAAAGATGCAAAACTTCATATCCTAGTCGCAGATATTCCAGAGGTCGCGTACGCAAAACCGCCATTAAAGGATGCTCTCCTTATGGATGTGCTCTCGTTCGACAATGACGAACACGGTACCTGCGTGAACCTCAACAACAGCGCCCTTTTGCTCGATAACATTGGAAATTCCCAGGTCATCGAGGGTATTAAGGGTGGCATGGTCAAGGTTCCAACGCATGCCCGACTCGCTCAGACAGGCAGGAGCGGGCAGCGCAACCACACTCAGGGTGCGACCCACGTCCTGGGCGCAAAATTTTACACGCGGATTGCTTTGACAGGACAGGACGTGAACCGTGCTCGCGGGCGTCTCGATACGAATGGGCAGTGTCACCATGCGTGCAAGAACACCAAAAACGCCCAACTCGTGGTCGACTCTTCCACCGGTGATGCCAGTCGCGACGATACCAGACACTCCGAGTTCGATCGCATGATTGGCGAGCCAGGAAAGCGCCAGGCCCAGGTCGGTATCGTCCTTGTCCATGGGAAAGCCGAGCTCCCGCGCGGCGCCAGCTCGCACATACGCCAGGGCTTCGCGACTCAGCGAGTCACCGTCGCCCACAAGCACGTCGACATGCAGGCCGGCACGCATACAGGCATCGGCGCCCGAGTCACAGGCGACAACAAGCGAACACCCTTGCGCGCAGCGTCGGAGGAACTCAGGCGCCGGAACCTCGGGAGAACCGCCGACAATCAGGGCGGGACCAGGCGCGCACGGGCTGGCGGGCGCAATCCGAGGCGCGGCGCCTTGAGCCTGCGGGACGGCAATATGGGACCGCAGGGGCGCCATATGGTCGAGCGGGCCGTTCCCACACCCCAGGTCAAGACCCGCGCGCAAACACGTCGCAAGGTAATCCTTCGCCCGGCGGACGGCTTCTTCAACCGGCAGGCCATACGCCAAGAAACACGCGATGGCACTTGAGAGCGTGCAGCCCGTGCCGTGGGTGCCGCGCGTCTGCACTGCCTCCCCACGCAAAATGACAGGATCGTCGGCGCCCGGCAGCAAGAGCACGTCGGTCGCACGGTCCTCCCCCGCCAGATGGCCGCCCTTTACGAGGACCGCACCGGGAGTCGTGCGCGCGATGATGCGAGCGGCCTGCACCATGGAGTCCAGACCCTGGGCAGAGGCGTCGATGCCGGCCAAGACACTCGCCTCGGGGATGTTGGGAGTCACGACCTGTGCCAGGCAGAACAGCTCGTCCACCATGGCCCGCGCCGTCCCGTCAGCCATGAGCGCCGCCCCGCTCGTGGCGACCATGACCGGGTCGACAACGATGCTGCCTGCCCCATGGCGGCGCAGGCCCTGCGCAACTGTGCGGGCGACCCGGGCGCTTGAAAGCATGCCGATCTTGATGGAGGCGGGACGGATGTCCTCAAACACGGCATCCATCTGGTCGGCCACAATCTGCGCGTCCGTCTCCTGTATGGAGCGAACCCCGCAGGTGTTCTGTGCCGTGAGCGCGCAAATCACGCTCTGGCCATACAAGCCCAGGGCGGCGATGGTCTTGAGATCGGCCTGGATGCCGGCGCCGCCCGACGAGTCGCTGCCGGCGACAGTGAGAACGGAAGGAAGCTGCATGGGTCCTCCAATACAGGAAAAACGGCCTGCCCAGAACGCGTCGAGCACCGACGCACGTCCAGGACAGGCCGCACAAGGGCGATTGCCACTCAGGCGAATGAAAAGTTGCTCTCAAACTCGCTAGAGCGGCTTGTGATGCGGCCAGGCCGCGACTGCCGCGGCAAGGTCGCAGGCGGCCTGGCGTGGGTCGGCCGCGGCAAAGATGGCCGAGACCACTGCCACACCCGCCGCGCCCGCTTGACCAAAGGAAGCGACGTTGCCCTGGTTGATGCCGCCGATGGCGACAACAGGCAAGGGTGTGGCGGACACAACCCGGGCGAGGCCTGCCAGACCCACGTGCTCGGCATTGCCCTTGGTAGGCGTGGCGTAGACCGCGCATCCCAGGTAATCGGCACCGGCCTCGTAGGCGGCCAGCGCCTGGGCGGGGTTGTCGGCGCTCACGCCAACGATCGCGTCGGGCCCCAGCATCTCCCGAGCCTGAGCGCAGGCGAGGTCCGACTGCCCCACATGAACGCCGTCGGCCCCCACCTCGAGCGCGCACTCGACATCATCGTTCACCACGAAGGGAACGTTGTAGGCACGGCACACGGCAAGCACTTCGCGGGCAAGCTCGCAGCGACGCGCATGGCTGACGTCCTTCTCGCGCAGCTGCACGAACGTCGCCCCGCCCAAGATTGCCTGCTCAACGACATCGCAAAGGCGTCGTCCATCGAGCCAACGGGGGTCGGTTACGGCATATACCGCAAGGCAGCGACGCAGGGCGTCTCCATATGCGGCACTGCCACGATCGGCAGGGGCCCACTTAGAGGAGGTCATAGATGGCGCCCTGCTCCACCTTGTCGGCGGTCATCTTGAAGACCTCGTCGATGAGATAGTTGGAGTACGTCGCGTTGCCGACACCCTCTTCAAGGGCACGGTCGGCGGCAAACTTGCCAGCCAGGCCATACATGCAGAAGGCTGCGGCCACAGCCTCAAGCATGTTGTCGGGGTTCGCGGCGACATAGGCGCCCACAACGCCGCTCAGCATGCAGCCCGAACCCGTGATCTGACCCATGAGACGATGGCCGTTGGAGATGACATAGGTATGCTCGGCGTCGCTCACCAGATCGATGACACCGGAGGCAGCCACGATGGAGCCCGACGCGGCGCTGAACTGGCGCACGAAGCGCACCATCTCGTCGAGGTTGCTGGTGGTTACCACGTCATCGGCGGCCACGTCGACGCCGCGCGTGGTGGAGGTGCCGGCGGCGAGGGCCTTGATCTCGCTCATGTTGCCGCGCACGACGGAAATCTTGCGCTGGGCAAGGAGCGTGGAGGCTGTGGAGGTACGCAGCTTGCTGGCGCCGGCGCCCACCGGGTCAAGCACGATGGGGTGACCGAGCTGCTCGGCGCGGGCGCTGGCGAGCACCATGGCGCGGATGGACTGGGAGTTGAGCGTGCCGATGTTGATGTTGAGCGCGCCGCAAATGGAGGTGATGTCCTCCACGTCGTCGGGCTCGTCGCTCATGATGGGAGAGCCGCCGCACGCGATGATGACGTTGGCCACATCGTGGACAGTCACGTAGTTCGTGATGTTGTGAACCAAGGGTACGGACGTGCGAACTGCTTCGAATCGCTCTGCGAGCATGGGCATGCAACCCCTTTCTGCTCGTGCCGCATTACCGGCACGGTCGTCTCGGTCGCAGGCGCATCGCGGCCTGCCTCTCAGCCGCCTGTCGCGGCTCCCGTCGTATAGAAACGCCCTATGGGCGCAATTTGTTATCGTAAAGCATATGGAACCCACACTGCCACCGTAATTTTGCCAATGGCATTGGATACAGTAGTTTCAAACAAACGCGACCTACCCATGCGGCCCATGTGGCCACACCCAAGCAAGGAGTTCTGAAGAATGGCACGCTACGATTATCGCTGCACGTCCTGCGGCAAGGTGTTCGAGGTCTCCCATGGAATGCGCGAGCATCCCGAAGTCGTATGCCCCGACTGCGGTGCCGCCGCCTCACGTGAGTTTTCCGCAAGCGGCATCGTGCTCAAGGGCAGCGGCTTCTACAACACCGACCAACGCGGCAGCTCCTCGGCTACCCCCGCAACCGGCGCCGGCAAGGACGGCTCGGAGAGCGTAAAGACCTCCAGCCAGAGCACGCCAGAGACGTCGGGCAGCTCCGCGTCCGACAGCAAGTCTGCGGCAAGCACGGCTAGCGCCAAGAGCGAGTAGGGCGCCCCTGTTCCATCCCGAACCTTAAAACACCAAACCGCCCGTCGGCCATCCCAAACAAGGTCGACGGGCGGTTTTCGTATGGCCGAAATACCTTCATCAAGAAACACCAGACGCTGATGGCACTAGGATCCAACGGCTCCACACCACTTACGCCCTCCAGCGGTTAAGCATGGCGGCCAGCTCTTGGGAGCGCGGCATCGCAAGGCCGCAGGCAGGCGTTCCGTGTTCATCGAGCGTCTCCCAGCCACCTCGGCGCCATTCCTCATACACGGCCTCCACGACCTCCCCCATGCTTCGGCGGCCATCGAGCAGACCGTGCGACAGGGCCACGCGCGCCATCTGGGCAAGCGTCGCGGCCTGCTCGGCGTCTACAATCTGCTCCACCAGCCGCAGGTCGGCGCCACCCTCACCCACGCTTACCTCATCGCGGCTCGCACGAACCTTAAGGCGACGCTCCTTGCCAGAATCTTTGCCCCCACGACCAGAACGCCTTGTTGCTCCGCTTACCGCATCGATCGCCTCCTCTTCAGCCCCCTCATCTCGCGTTGAGGTACGCCGAGTCGTCGACAGGCTCAGATGCGCATGGCGTGTACCGCTTGCCGGCAAGGCAAATCCCGAGGCGTATGCGACCGGGGCGACTCCCCTGGCACGACAAACTTCACGCACCCTTGCGGTGATGTCATGCGCCTCGTAGCGCTCCATCTGCAACACCGTGTCGGCAACCCCGAAGAACGCACCCGAACTGCCGGCGACGATGACGCTTGAGATGCCCTCCTTCTCCCAAAGGTCGCGCACGCGCGCCACGAAAGGCGTGATGGGCTCATGCTCGGGACTCACCACGGCAGCCATGAGGGCGTCGCGCACCATGAAGTTGGTGGCGGAGGTGTCCTCGTCGATAAGCAACGCCCGGCATCCTGCCCCAATCGCCTCGATGGCGCTGGCCGCCTGGGAAGTGGAGCCGCTCGCATCGAGCGTGCTGAAGCAGGTCGTATCGCAACCGTTGGGCAGGTTGTCAATGAACAGGGAGATGTCCACCTCGTGGACTGCACGGCGGTCCTCGGCACGCAGCTTCACGGCCGTGGCATCGCACGCGACATACTCGCGCCCGTCACCTACCACATGGTCGTACACCCCTTCTTGCAGGGCCTGCAGCAGCGTCGACTTGCCATGGTATCCACCGCCCACGATAAGCGTCACGCCGCGTCGAATGCCCATGCCGCGCGTGGGACCATGATGCGGAAGGTCAAGCACGACTTCCTGCTCACACGGTGCCTCGAACGGCAGGGCGTCGCGCATGGGCCTTGAGGAAGACCCGCTCTCGCGTGGCAGGATGCTGCCGTCCGCGACAAAAGCCACCAGACCCAGACGCTCGAGCTCGCCGCGCATGAAATGCTGGTCGTCTGCAAGGTCGCACGCGGCTTGAGCGAGCTTGAGGCCGCCTGCGTCACACACGAGCGCCTCATCGACCATGCGCGGAACAAAGTCGAACAGAATGCGCTTGAGAGCGGAGGCGTCCACCGACCTGCCGTGAGCGGGGAACCCAACCTTGAAGCAGAGCTCGAACCCTTCCTCCCCCAACATACAGGCACTGCGCTCCAATACCTCGGGTCCGGGGCGGCTCGTGTACAGCGCGCCGCTCTTGCCCGACCCCGACACCTTGAACGAGTACCGCGCCGCCGCGCGACCAAAACGCCTGACAAGGAAATCGGAGAACGCCCGAGCACGCCAGGGAGTGTCGTACAGGCCAGCGGGCCACCCGGCGGCGTCGTGAGTGAGGTACACCGACACGTCGGAAGGTGCCGCAAACGGGTCGCCCTGGACATGGTTGACGCACAGCTCATATGCGTCAAAGCGGTAGCACCCCCGAAGCCCCTTGTAGGCCGGATAACCCCTGCGG
The DNA here is from genome assembly GCA_934654475.1 of uncultured Coriobacteriales bacterium. GTDB lineage: Bacteria > Actinomycetota > Coriobacteriia > Coriobacteriales > UMGS124 > UMGS124. Next base: position 2,516 of record CAKUFZ010000005.1, on the reverse strand, counting down.
TCGATATCTTCAAGCTGATAGCGCAGGTCACGCGCGTCCTTCACGTTGAAACCCTCCCTTGTCGCACCCAAAGTGCAAGAAAAACGAAACCGCCCCGCCGAGGCCTCGCTCAGCAGGGCGGCAACACCGACGCGCAACAGCACGCCGCATGTATGGCAACGTCAGTGAAAGACGAGCTACCTCGCCAGCTTGCCGGCCTTCCAAGCCTCGGTGTCCTCCACGCGAATCACCGAGCACACCTCCTGCACGCCCTCGACCTCGCGCACCTTGGCAAGCGCCGCCTGAACGGCACGCTCTTGCGCGGGCTGGGTCAGCAGCACGAGGGAAGCGGCGGCGTTCTCATCGTGCGAGGGCTGGCTCACCAATGCGATGGAGACGCCTTCATCGCCAAAGACGCTGGCAACGGGGCCCAGGATACCAGGCCTGTCCTCAAGCGCGAGGCGCACATAGTAGCGGGCCGTAAGGTCGAGCGGGTTGCAAACGGGCAGCACGCGGTCGAACGGCTTTGCCTCCGCAAGGGGCTTGCTACCGTGGGCAAGAGGCGTGGCCAAGGCCAGAACGTCTCCCATAACGGCGCTTGCCGTGGGGAAGTCGCCGGCGCCGGGGCCAAAGTACATCGTCTCGCCCACTGCGTCGCCCACAACGTAGACAGCGTTGAAAACGCCATCGACGCTTGCGAGCTGGTGGCCCATGGGCAGCATCGCAGGATGCACGCGCACATCGACACCCGAAGCGGTGCTGCGCGCCACAGCCAGGAGCTTCACACGGTAGCCCCACTCCCGGGCACAGGTGACGTCGACGGGCGAGACACCACGGATACCCTCGATGAGCGATACGTCGTCCATCGTGACGCGCGTGTTGAAACCGATGGTTGCCAGGATGGCAATCTTTGCAGCGGCGTCGAAGCCGTCGACATCGGCCGTGGGGTCCGCCTCGGCATAACCCAGGCGTTGGGCATCTGCCAGGACCTCGTCAAACGACAAACACTCGCGCTCGATGCGCGTAAGCATGTAGTTCGTCGTACCGTTCACGATACCGGCAATAGTGAGGACTTCGTTGCCGGCAAGCGCATGCTCAAGCGTCTCGACAATGGGAATGCCACCGGCCACTGCAGCCTCGCAGCGCAGCTGAACGCCCGACTCGTGGGCCATGCCCGCAAGCTCGCCCATGCAATGCGAAAGCATCGACTTGTTGGCGCTGACCACATGCTTGCCTGCCGCAAACGCGGCCTCGAAAATCTCACGGGCAGGATGGTCGCCGCCGATGAGCTCCACCACGATGTCAACCTCGGGGTCGGACACAGCCTCGCGCCAGTCCGTCGTAAAGACGTCCTCAGGAAGTCCCAGCTCCTCGGCATGGCGCGCGCTGCGAGCGCAGGCCCGCTTCAAGCGCAGGTCGACCCCATACGAGGCAAGATAGTCGTCATGATGGCGCTGGAGCAGCCTCACGAGACCGCCGCCGACAGTGCCGAGTCCGATAACCGCAATGTTCACCATGCCCATGTGAATGCCTCCTTGGTGAGCTCAAAAAAGAAAAAGGCCCGACAACGCCGTGCCGGGCCTGGCTTGATGGGTAGATAGTACTACTGCGCGCCTTCCTCGCCACGCTGCTCCATGCTCACCGGCGCACTTACGCCGATGAGAGAAAGCGTCTGGGCAAGCACGCGCCTTGCGGCGTCGCAGGCAGCCAGACGCGCGCGCGTAAGCTCGGCGTCGTCAGTCAGCACATGGCAGTTGGTATAGAAGCCATGGAAGGCCGCCGCGGTGCCCGTGGCATAGTGCGTGAGCCTGAAGGGTGCCAGGTCCTTGGCACAGCCGGCAACCGTCTCGCCGAAGTGGGCAAGGTGACGGGCAAGGGCGAGCTCGGCCGGGTCGGTGAGCAGCGAGAGGTTCGGATCGTCGCCGATAAGGGCATGCGCCGTCGCGTCGAGGTCGGACGTGTCGGCAATACCCGCCTGCTCAGCAGCCTTGCGCAGGATGGAACAGATGCGGGCGTGCGCATACTGCACGTAAAACACGGGGTTGTCGGAACTCTGACGCGTGACGACGTCGATATCGAAGTCGACTTCCTGGTCGCTCGAACGCGACAGCAGCGTGAAGCGCGTGGCGTCCCTGCCCACCATCTCGAGCAGCTCCTCGAAGGTGATCATGGTGCCCTTGCGCTTGCTCATACGCACGGGCTTGCCGGCGCGCAGCAGGTTTACGAGCTGGCCGAGCGGCACGTCGAGCTGGCCCTTGTGGCCCATGGCCTCCACGGCGGCCTGCATGCGGGCGATGTAACCGTGGTGGTCGGCGCCCCAGATGTCGATGAGGCGGTCGAAGCCGCGGTCGAACTTGTTGGAGTGATAGGCAATATCCGAGGCGAAGTAGGTGTGCGAGCCGTCGGACTTCATGAGGACGCGGTCCTTGTCATCGCCATAATCGGTCGTGCGGAACCAAAGGGCACCCTCAGCCTCATACAGCTTGTCGGCCGCGCGGAGCTTGTCAAAGGCACGCGTGACGGCCGTCTTGCCCTGC
>CAKUFZ010000004.1 GCA_934654475.1 uncultured Coriobacteriales bacterium | reverse complement strand
GCGTCTTGAGGCGCCGGCCGGCATCCCAAGGGTTACACCCTAAGAGCAAACCACCCCTTTGAGGGGTGGTTCTGATTCGCGAGTTTGCAAAAGATAAACCGTCACTCTTTTACACGGCAAAAGTCCAGAGTGATGCGCTTAATCTTGCGGGATTTTCCCGTGAGCTCTATAAGTACGCTGGTTTACCGGTGACATCGGGCGCCTTCGCGTCGTGGGATGATGCCTTTGCGTTTCTGGCAAAAGTGGCAGATGGTCGCCGCCTTGTGTTCATGTTTGACGAGTTCCCATATGCCGCGGCGAAAAACGAGGGTCTTGTCTCTGCGCTGCAGATAGCTGTGGACCATCTTTTTTCTTCTACCGATGTGTTCTTTATCCTTACGGGCAGCAATCAGGGCTTTATGGAAGAGAAAGTCCTTGGTGCCGAAGGGGATGCGGGCGAATCGGGATTGGGTGAGAAGAACCCGCTTTTTGGTAGGCGTACGGCGCAGATTCACCTTGCGCCTTTCGGGTATCGCGACGCGGCAAAAATGTTGCCTGGTCTTGAGCCGTCCGACCTCGTTCGCTATTACGCCTGCTTTGGGGGTACTCCCTATTACCTCTCGCTTATCGATTGCCGTACCTCATTCGAGGATAATGTCACGCGTCTGTTCTTTCGAAAAGAGGGTCTCCTGTACGAGCAACCGCTGATGCTGTTGAGGCAGGAGCTGCGGGAGCCAGCAATATATAGCTCGGTACTTGGCGCCATCGCTTCTGGTGCCAACACGCCGACTCTTATAGCAGACAGGGTAGGGATTGAGCGGACATCGCTGAGCAAATACCTCAACGTTCTTTCTTCTCTGTATCTTGTTGAGAAAGCTGTGCCATACGGTGAAGACCGAGCTGGCAGTCGAAAAGGGATATATCGGTTGACTGAACCGTGCTTTGCGTACTGGTATCGCTTTGTAGAGCCGTACATCGACGAGATTGAGCAGGATGCCGGCGAGTTGGCGGCTAGAGAGGTCCTTTCAGCCGATGAAGTTTCAACCTATGTTGGTCACTGGTTTGAGATAATATGCCGGGAGTGGACGATTGAGCAGGCAAAACAAGGCTTGCTGCCTCTGACTCCCATCAAGTTTGGGAGTTGGTGGGGAACCAACCCTGTCACACGAGCTCAAGATGACATCGATCTCATTGCGGGAAACCCCAGGCGCCGCGTCGCTCTTTTGGGCGAATGCAAGTGGCGCGAACACGTTGATGAGACGCAGGCCATGGAAAAGCTCCATGCTCGATCGGCGGTGCTGAAAGGGTTCGATGACTTCTTCTACGCCCTTTTCACCAAACATGCTGCCAGTTCTGCCACCAAGATGAAATATGCGGACGAAAAGCATCTGTTCATCTCTGCCGCCGACCTGTACACAGACTAAAGTCTTGGGTTTCGTCCTCACCCCTCGCCCCTAAAAGCCTGCCCGGAAGCACGTGGCACCCGGAGGCCGCCCGTTGCGCCTCCAACCCTTGTCCCCGCGCCTCACGGAAGCACGTGGCGTCCGGGGGAGGGGGCTTCTCCGCAGCCCACCTCCGCAGTGAAAGCAAGAAAAGGGGCACAAGCGCGCGAAGCGCGCCCGTGCCCCGGGTTTTCGAAGCTTTCGGTACGAGGACAAGTGGGCGAAGGAGAAGCCTCCCTCCCTCTCCCCGCCCGCCCCATGCTTCCTCTACTCCACCAACCCCTCAAGCTCCTCTATCAGTTCCCCAAAATATCCCAGCGCCGCATCCACCGGTGCCGGCGTCGCCATGTCCACGCCCGCCCCGCGCAGAAGCTCGATCGGCGGCTTGGAGCACCCGCCTGACAGGAACCCCAGGTAATCGGCCACAGCAGGGGCGCCTTCGTTGAGGATGCGCTGCGACAGGGCGATGGCGGCAGCGTAGCCCGTGGCGTACTGGTAGACGTAGTAGTCGTAGTAGAAGTGCGGGATGCGCGCCCACTCCAGGGCGATCTGGTCGTCCACGACCATCTCGGGCCCGAAGTAGTCCTCGTTGAGCTTGCGGTACAGCGCGCACAGCGCCTCGGCGGTGAGACCCTCGCCACGGGCGTTCATACGGCCTGCTTCCAGCTCGAACTCGGCGAACATGCACTGGCGGTAGATGGTGCCCTTGAACTGCTCGAGGTGATGGTCGAGCAGGTAGGCGCGCTCGGCATCGCTCTTTGCGTGCTCGAGCATGTAGTGCATGAGGAGCGCCTCGTTGCAGGTGGAAGCTACCTCGGCCACGAAGATGGGGTAGTCCGAGTAGCGCGCGGGCTGCTTGGAGCAGCTCAGGTAGGTGTGTACCGAGTGGCCCATCTCATGCACGAGCGTGAACACGTCGTCGAGCGTGCCCTGGAAGTTCAGGAGAATGACGGGCTGCATGCCAAATCCGCCGGCCGAGTAGGCGCCGCTGCGCTTGCCGGGGTTCTCGTACACGTCGACCCAGCGGCTTTCCAGACCGTGGCGCACGATGGCGAGGTAGTCCTCGCCCATGGGCTCAAGCGCATGCAGGATGAGGTCGCAGGCTTCCTCGTAGGTGAACTTCATCTCGAAGTCGCTCACCATGGGCACATAGACGTCCCAGAAGCGCAGCTCGTCCACGCCGAGCAGGCGCTTGCGCAGGCCGACGTACTTGTGCATGGCGCCCAGGTTGCGCCGCACGGCTGCGATGAGGTTCGTGTAGACCTCCTCGGGCACCTCGTTGGCATCGAGCGCCGCCTGCATGCTCGAGTCGTAGTGCCGTGCGTCGCTGAAGAACTTGAGCTGCTTGACCTGGGAGGCGAGCATGGCGGCGGCGGTGTTCTTGAACTGGCCGTACACCCCGTAGAGGCTCTCATAGGCGCTTTGGCGAAGGGCTCGGTCGCCGCTTCGCTCAAGCGGCACGAACGTGCCGTGCGTCACCTGATGGCGGGCACCCGTGCTGTCGAGCGCGTCGGGGAACGTCAGGTCGGCGTCGCTGAACATGCTGAAGACGTTTTCCGGCTGACGTGCGATTTCTCCGGCGCTGGCAAGCAGGGCCTCCTCGGCGCTCGAGAGCGTGTGGGAGCGGCGGGCGAGCACGCGCTCCACAGCGCGCCTCCAGCCTCCGAGTGCGGGCTCGTCGGCGAAGAAGCCCTCCACGCGGGCCGCATCGCAGGCGAGCAGCTCTGCGTCAAACCATGCCACCGCCGAGGACACCTGCACGCAAAGTGTCGTGACGCGTGCACAGAAGTCCTGGTAGATGGCAACGCGCGTGTCCTCGTCGCACCTGCGCTCGGCGTAGTTGGCAAGACGTGCGAGCTCGACGTTGCATGCATCCTGCTCTTCCAAGAAGGCAAGCAGCTCCGAAGCGCTCTGGCATGCATGCCCACGGAACCGCGCCAGGCGCTGCGGCATGTCCTGGGCGGCCTGCAGGGCGGCAAGGAAGTCCTCGTCGCTTGCATACATGCTCGACAGGTCCCACGTGTAGCGCTCGGGCACTTGTGAACGTTCTTTAACATCCATGCGCGTTAACCGTCCTTTTAAAAATCGTCGTCAAACTTCGCGGTCTGTTAGGACTGCAGAGTATGGCACAGCCATCTGTGGTTCTTACGAGTATGTCGCATAAAACTTTACCGTTCAGTATCTAAGTTAGAAATAGATTACTAAAATGAGCGACACGTTGTTTCCGCGGGCGAGTTGGGAGAAGGGCGAGATGGACGCTTGTCTGAACCTGTGCGCATCTGCCGAGCTGCTGCACGACCTCGTGCAGGGCATCGTCTCGGCGCTCGAGGCGCGCGACCCACATACGGCCGAGCACTCGCTGCGCGTGGGCGACATGGTGGAGCAGACCTGTCTGGCCATGGGCCTGCCTGCCGAGCAGGTGATGTCCATCCACATGGCGGCTCACGTCCACGACATCGGCAAGATTGCCATTCCCGATTCCATCCTGCTCAAGAAGGGGCGCAGGACCCCCGAGGAGCACGCCGTGCTGCGCGACCATGCGCGTATGGGCGCCGAGATTCTGGGGCGCTGCGCGAGCCTGGAGCCCATCGCCCTCATCGTGCGCCATCACCACGAGCGCTGGGATGGCCGGGGCTATCCCGATGGCCTGGCCGGCACCGACATTCCCTTAGGCTCGCGCATCATCGCCGTGTGCGACTCCATCGACTCCATGCTGGGAAAACGCCTCTCGTCCAAACGAAAGACGCAAGACGAATGCCGCGAGCAGATCGAGCAGGGGGCAGGCTCCGCCTACGACCCTGACATCGCGCTGTTCGTGGTCGCCCATTGGGACCAGATCGTGGGCGGCATCGACTTTCATGACTCGGCCGATTTCGACACGCTCGAGGTGTGCCCGGGACGGGCGCTTCGCTGCTCTGTGCCCACCGGGCGCTCCCTGGAGCTCACGGCCTAAGGCGCCGTGCGCCTCGGGGTCTTACAACAGTTGTCAAACGCCCAAAAGGGGCGTTGCATATCAGAAGAGGAAGGATTGCACCATGGCATTCGAGAAGATCAAGAAGTGGGGCTCGAAGCATCACAACGGCCTGCTCGTCGCGGGTGGTTTCGCCCTGGGCACCGTCGGCGTGAAGGCCGTCACCTCCCAGACCGCCAAGAAGGGCTACGTCAAGGTCGTTGCCTCCGGCATGCGTGCCAAGAACGCCTACCTTGACATCTGCGAGCAGGCAAAGGCCGAGGTAGACGACATTGTGGCCGAGGCTAACTACATCACCACCGAAGACGCCGCCAAGGCCAACGCCTAGCGCGCAAAGGAAGACTCATGGACTTCGCACCTGTCAAAGAACTTCCGGGACGCGTGCGCGTCAAGCTGCGCGGCCCGGTTCCCGAGGGTGACGTTTCCGCCCTCGAGCAGGTGGTTCGGGCTTGTCCGGACGTCACGAAGGCGACGGTCTACCCGCGCAACGGCGAGATTGCGATCGGCTACGCCGCTGACGAGGGGGCAAAGGAGCGCGTCTTTTGCCACCTCGTGGGCATCAAGGCCGCCGATGTCGAGGCGGCCCGCGAGCTTGCGGCCTACGACCCTTCGGCACAGACGCGCGCCCTCGTGCAGGACATCCTGTGGCTGGTGGGCTCCCACTATGCCCGCAGGTGGTTCCTGCCTGCCCCCTTGCGCACCGCCTGGACCGTTTGGAGCTATCGCCACTTCCTTGCCGCCGCGCTCGACTCGCTTGCGCACGGCAGGCTCGACGTGCCCGTGCTCGACGCTGCGGCCATCGGCATGGCCTTCATCTGCAAGGATCCCAAAACCGCCTCGTCCACGATGTTCCTGCTCAACCTCGGCGAGACGCTTGAGGAATACACCCGTGCCCGCTCGCAGGGCGAGCTCATCCGCTCGCTTCTCGACGCGCCTGAGACGGCCCAGCTCATCGACGGCGAGCGCGAGGTCGGCGTTCCCACCACGTCGCTTGCCGAGGGCGACCTCGTCGTCATTCGCACGGGCATGCCCGTCAGTGTCGACGGCACGGTCGAGGCGGGCTGCGCGATGGTCAACCAGGCGGCGCTTACCGGCGAGCCCCTCGCCGTGGAGCGCACGGTGGGCGACGACGTGTTCGCCGGCACCGCCGTGGAGTCGGGCGAGATCTTCGTGCGGGTGCACTCCGGCACGGGCGAGACGCGCCTGCGCTCCATCGTGAGCCTCGTCGAGCAGTCGGAGGCCCTCAAGGCGGGCGTGCAGACGCGCCGCGAGGCGCTTGCCAACAAGATCGTCCCGTGGAACTTCCTGCTTGCCGGCATCGTCGCCGTCACCACAAAGAGCCTGGTGAAAACGGCCGCTTCCATGATGGTGGACTACTCGTGCGCCCTCAAGCTCACGGGTTCCATCGCCGTGCTTTCGGCCATGAACCAAAGCGTGCGCGAGGGCTTCATGGTCAAGGGTTCCAAGTACTTCGAGGCCATGGCCAACGCCGACACTATCGTCTTCGACAAGACGGGCACCCTCACCAACGCCGAACCCCAGGTCGCCGGCGTGCTTGCCTTCGACGGCTGGGACGAGACGGAGGTGTTGCGCTTCTCGGCCTGCCTGGAGGAGCACTTCCCGCATCCTGTTGCTCGCGCCGTGGTGAACGCCGCCGCTGCGCGCAACCTGCAGCATCGCGAGCGCCATGCCGAGGTCGAGTACATCGTGGCCCACGGCATCGCCAGCTCGCTTGACGGCAAGCGCTGCGTCATCGGCAGCGAGCACTTTGTCGTCGAGGACGAGGGGGTCGTCATCGATGAGGCGGCCCATGCCCGCATCATCGAGGCGTTCGGCGCGATTTCCTCGCTCTACCTGGCGGTCGATGGCAAGCTCGTGGGTGTCATCGGCATCCATGACCCCATCAAGCCGGGCGTCCCCGAGGCTGTGGCCCAGCTTCGTCGCCTGGGTTTCAAGCATATCGTCATGCTCACCGGCGACAACGAGCGCGCGGCTGCGCCCGTGGCCGCCCAAGCGGGCATCACCGAGTTCTGCGCAAACATGCTCCCCGAGCAAAAGCACTCCTATATAGAGGGGCTCAAGAGCCAGGGCAGGCGTGTGGTGATGGTGGGCGACGGCGTGAACGACTCGCCGGCCCTTTCCCTGGCCGACGTGGGCATCGCCATGGCGATGGGTACCGCCATTGCCAAGGAGGTTGCCGACATCACGCTCACCGAGGCGGACCTGGCGAGCATCGTACGCCTGCGTCAGCTGTCATGCGACCTCATGGATCGCATGGACCTGCAGTTCCGCGAGGTCATGACGTTCAACACGGGGCTTTTGGCGCTCGGCATCGCCGGCATCATCGCCCCTGCGACCTCGGGACTTCTGCACAACGGCTCGACCATCCTGTTCGCAGCCCAGAGCGCCCGCACGTACCGGCTCGACGCCGCCGAGGTCGTCGAGGCCCAGGACGTGGAGGTCGTCGAGGGTTAAACGCGCGCCTGCGGTTGAAACTAGCCGCTGGCGTTTCAAGGCGTTCTCATCTTTGTGTCAAAGGCGTTGCATGCCGCTGAAAGCCGTTCATGGTCATAGTCAGCGGGTGCAGCGCCTTTTTTGTCATTGTGCGCCAGGCGACTCGGGGGTATAAAGAGTAGCCAGGGCAGAACGCGAAAGGGGATGTAGCAAATGATGGGTCGTAAGGCGTTTACGGTGGTCGCTTCGCTTGCATTGTCGGGTTGCCTGGTGGCAATCCCGCTGCTTGGCTGCCAAGACGCCTCAAACGCCGCATCAAGCTCCTCCTCAAGCGCCTCACAGGAAAAAGTCGTCACGGCATCCACGGCTTCTGCCGGCGGCGCCGCCCCCGCGCAGGAGAGCGCTCCCACGTTGCAGGCAACCACGAGCGCCGTCACCGTCCCCGTCGATTTCTTCGATATTCTCGGCATCTCTGAGCGCGGCCGCGAGAAGTTCCTCGAGCGCCTCGGCGCCACCGACATTGCGGCCCAGGATGACGGCTCGTATGTCGTGAGCCTTTCGAGCGAGGACTTTGCGGCGTTTGCCTCCCATGCCTACCAGGCAATTCAGGACAAGATCAAGTCGAGCATGACCGACGGCACCTACACCGGCGTGACTTCGGTCGACTACGACGAGACGTTCGCCACCGTCGTGGTGGTGCTCGATTCCAAGACGATTCCCGACAGCGACGCCGGTCTTGCCACCAACCTGGGGCATGCCGCGAACCTCTACCAGCAGATTGCGGGCCTGCCTGTGAGCTGCGACGTCATCGTGATGAACTCCGAGGGCGAGACGCTCTCTGAGTCGATGTTCCCCGAGACGACGGCAAAGGAGTAGCGCCCGCCTCGTCAAAAGCGCCTGCAAGCAAGAGGCCCCCGCGACACATGTGCGTCGCGGGGGCCTCTGTCGTCTTGCCTTGCTGCGCAAGAACTAGTACTGGGACTCGTGCTTGGAGAAGAAGTCGGTCCTGGCGGGCAGCTCGCGCACCACATGCTCGCCGGGGGTCTCGCCGGCGGCAACGGTGAGCTCGTCGAGGCTCATGAACGCGTAGTCCCAGCTGAAGAAGAGCTCCTCGTCAAACTGGAAGTAGTCGCGGATCATCTCGCAGCCGGTGGGCACGCAGGGGTGCATGAGCAGGGCGGCCACGCGCAGGGCTGCGAACGCGTCGCGCAGCGCCGCCTGCATGGCGCTCGTCGTGGCGGCCTCGTCGTCCATGTTCTTGGCGGCCTTGCTCGCGTCGCTCCAGCGCTTGTTGGCGTCGCGGATGAAGTCGTCGGCCACGCGCAGGGCGCCGGGGAAGTCGAGCACGTGCATCTTGCGCTCGAAGGCGAGCAGCGCCTTCTCGCAGGCGGCGCTGACCTCGGGGGCGCAGGCGCCGGCGGGCAGCTGGCCCGCGCAGTGCGAGGTCGCGCCGTAGAAGCACGAGCGTGCCAGGCGGTTGAAGACGTTCGTGAGCAGCGCGGACTCCTTGAGCGCAGGGTCGGCCATGCGGGGGTCTTCGCGCTTCTTGGGGTCGGGCTCGTAGGGCTTGGGGGAGAAGCTCACGGGCTTGTCGCCCAAGCCAAGCGACAGCCAGTGGGCGCGCAACTGCTCGGGCGTGTAGTAATCGAGCAGGTCAAGCGCCATGGGAGGCTTCACGGCGCCGGAGCTGGAGGCCTTGGCGCCCATGAAGAGGATGTGGTAGTTGGCCACGGGCACGCTCTGCTTGAGGCCCCAGCCCAGGGCGTCCCACAGGGCAGGCTGCGCCACGCAGTAGAAGTAGATGTTGTCCTGGCCGATGAACTGGAACTGGTCGCAGTCCTCGCTGCACCACCAGTCGCGCCAGTCGTCGCTGGAGTAGCGGCCGCCGCCCCTCTCGGCGTCGAGGTCGAGCACGGTCTGGGTGAACGAGATGGGCGCCCACAGGCTCTCGGGCCAGCACCAGGTGGTGAGGCCTTCCACGCCGTCCATGACGGGGGTGGGCACGCCCCACTCGATGTTGCCCGTGATGCGGAAGGGCAGCAGGGTCTTGCCCGTGCGGAAGCGCACGCCGGCGGCCACGAGGGCGTCGCGGGCCTCGTCGCGGGCCTGCCAGTCGGCAAACGTCAGGCTGCAGGCGCCCTTGCCGTCGGTCTCGGTCAGCTCGTGGGCGGGCAGCGTCGGCAGTGCGGCGTCGAGCGCCTCGCGCATGGGGGCGGTCACGTGGATGACGGGGGGCAGCAGCCACTCGGCGACCGTGGAGGTCACCACGGGGCGCACGCGCTCGTCGCCCTTCTGGCGCGTGACCTCGCTTGCGATGAAGTCGTGCTTGGAGGGCAGGTCGAAGTACCAGTTGTCCACCGGGCGCAGCTCGGGGGTGGTGCCGGTGAGCTGCGAGACGGGGTTGATGAGCTCCTCGGGCTCGAACTGGTGGCCCAGGTCGCACTCGTCGGCGTAGGCCTTCTCAGACTTGCAGCCCTTCACGGGGCAGAAGCCCTTCACCTGGCGGCCGTTGAGGAATTGCCCCGCCTGCACGTCGTAGAACTGCTTGGTGGAGCGAAGCGACAGGGCGCCCGTCTCGTGCAGGCGCTCCTCGATCTGGGCGGTGAGGGCGGCATGGTGGCTCGCGGCGGGCTCAAGGGCGCTGCCGGCGAAGATGTCCAGCGAGATGTTGTAGGCCTCGAGCGCCTGCTTCTGGTGCTCGTGGTTCGTCTTCACGTAGTCGACGATCGTGCCCTCGTAGCCCTCCTCGGCGACCTTCTTGCGGTAGCCCTCCATGATGGGTGAGCCGTAGCAGTCGGTGCCCGACACGAACACGACGTTGGAGGCGCCGATGCGGTCGCGCAGGAAGCGCGCGTAGAAGTCGGCGGGCACGAAGACGCCCGAGATGTGGCCGAAGTGCAGGTCCTTGTTGCCATAGGGCATGCCGCTGGTCACAACGGCGCGTTTGGGGAAGTGGGGACGCTCACAAGCGTTGGACATGAGGATGTTCCTGCCTTTTTGTCGTTCGTCGGTCTTTTTCAAGTGGGGCAAGTATAGAGCCGTGCGGCGCCAATGGGGCGGCTCAAGGTGGCCTGCCCGCGCTTACTCCACGGTGCCGTAGGTGAGGCCCCAGCCGTGGGCGGTGACGATCGAGTTCATCTGGTCGCACAGGCGCGCCCTCGTGTAGGTGCCGGACGGCATGAGCGTGCAGACCTCCATGATGTCGTCGCACACGTCGCAGGACTCGGCCAAAAGGACAAGGTCCAGGCGGCTCGCCTGCTCTTTGCGGGCAAAGAGGGTGTTTACCAGGTCCTGCAATACGCCGTAGTCCTCGCTGCGCACGTTGATGGGGCCGCTGGGCGCCTTGGTTTCGTCGCGCGTGGGCAAAGTGGCGGCAAATGGGTTGAAGTCGTAGGACAAGGGGGCCTCCGGGGATGTGCGGCTGGTTTTGTGAATCGCGCAGGCACACTATAGCGCATGCCGCGCCGGCCGCAGGGCCCGCCGTCTTGCACCACATGTCCTGCCCGTTGCGTAGATATCGGGCATTTCACGAGCGCGAAACGTGCGGCAGGCTATCATCTATGGTTGCAGCGAAATCGCCGGATTGTCGCGACGGGGGGGAAGCGGGGCCTTGGGTTCCCGGTTCTGCGTCGCGCGTTCCGAACATGTCAAAAACGAAGGGTGCCGCCATGTCCGCGTCATACTATGAGTCCCTCTCCGACTCCGAGCTTGCTAGCCAGACTGCCGAACTCGAGGAGCGCATCGCCCAGATCAAGGCGCGCGGCCTGAAGCTCAACATGGCGCGCGGCAAGCCGTCCTCCGAGCAGCTCGACCTGTCCCGCCCCATGCTCGACGTCCTGAAGTCCGACGCCGTTCTCGCAGACGGTGGCGTCGACTGCGCAAACTACGGCTGCCTGGAGGGCATCCCGTCGTGCCGCAAGTTCTTCGGCGACATCCTGGGCGTGCCTGCCGGCAACGTCCTCATCGGCGGCGAGAGCTCGCTCACCCTCATGTACGACGCCGTCAGCCACGCCATGGTCAAGGGCGTCTGCGGTGCCGACCCGATGCTTTTGCAGATGCAGGCCCGCAAGCTCAAGTGGATCTGCCTCGTTCCCGGCTACGACCGCCACTTCGGCATCGTCTCGCAGTTCGGCTTCGAGTGCGTCTGCGTGCCGCTGGGCGAGGACGGCCCGGACATGGACGCCGTCGAGGCCCTCGTGGCCGACCCCGACGTCAAGGGCATGTGGTGCGTTCCCAAGTACTCCAACCCCTCGGGTTGCGTCTATTCCGACGAGGTCGTCGAGCGCATCGCGCGCCTGAAGCCCGCCGCGCCCGACTTCCGCGTGTACTGGGACAACGCCTACTGCGAGCACTTCCTCTACCCCGAGGGTGCCGCCCCCATCGCCAACGTCTTTGAGCTGTCCTGCGCCGCCGGCAACCCCGACCTGGTGTACCAGTTCTGCTCCACCTCCAAGATCACCTTCCCCGGTGCGGGCGTCTCCGCCATGGCGGCGAGCAAGGCCAACCTCGACGACCTCAAGAGCGAGTACAAGCACCGCATGATCGGCCATGACAAGCTCAACCAGCTGCGCCACGTGCTCTACCTGCGCGACCTCGACGGCCTGCGCGCCCATATGGCCAAGCAGGCCCAGATCATGCGCCCGCGCTTCGAGCTCGTTGAGAAGCGCTTCACCGAGGGCCTGGGCGACCTCAACGTCGCCAGCTGGACGCATCCGCGCGGCGGCTACTTCGTGTCGTTCGACGGCCCCGAGGGTTCGGCCAAGGCGGTGTTCGAGCTGTGCGCCGAGTGCGGCGTGACGCTCACGGGCGCCGGCGCCACCTATCCGGGCGGGGTCGACCCCAAGGACTCCAACATCCGCATCGCGCCCACCTACCCCACCCTTTCCGAGCTCGACGAGGCGCTGGGTGTGTTTGTGACCTGCGTCAAGCTCGTGAGCGCACGTCTGGCGCGTGCCGCAAGGGCCTAGGGGACGCGCATGGAGACTCCCGAGCTCAACCTCGATCAAAAGGGCGAGATGGTGCAGGGCATCTTCTCCAAGATCGCCCGCAAGTACGACACGTTCAACGCCCTGTCGAGCATGGGCATCTACAAGGCTTGGCTCAAGCGCGTGGCGCTCACCGCCGCCTGCACGCCCCAGGAGCGCGTCCTCGACGTGGCGGGCGGCACGGGCGACGTGTCGTTCGAGCTGTGCCGCCGTTGCCCACCGGCCAGCGTGGAGGTCTCCGACTTCACGCCCGAGATGCTCGAGGTGGCGCGGAGCCGTGCCGAGGCCGGCGCCTCGTGCGGGGTTCCCTGCGCCTTCAAGGTCGCCGACGCCATGAACCTGCCCTACGACGACGAGTCGTTCGACGTGCTCACGATGGCGTACGGCCTGCGCAACTTCTCCGACCGCAAGCGTGCCATGCGCGAGGCGGCCCGCGTGCTCAAGCCGGGCGGCCGCGCCGTCATCCTGGAGTTCGGCACGCCCCCCAACGCCGTGTGGCGTGCCATCTACCACGTGTATCTCATGCATGTCGTGCCCGCCGTGGGCGGGGCGGTGTGCGGGGACTCGTCGGGCTTCAAGTACCTGGCGAGCTCCATTCGCGAGTTCCCCCCGCAGGACACCGTCGTGCGGGAACTGCTTGAGTCGGGCTTTGAAAAGGCCGATTACCGCGACTGCACGGGAGGCATTGCCGCCGTGTACGAGGCACACAAGGCGCCCCGCGCCACCACACCCGCCGAGAAGCTCGGCTAAACGACAGGAGGACCGGTCCTATGCTGCTCACATCCCGCTATGTGATTCCCGTGTCCAGCGCGTTTGACACCTACATCGAGTACGGCGCCGTGCTCGTCGAGGGCGACCGCATCGTCGAGGTCGGCACCGCCGCCGACCTCATGGCGCGCCACCCCGGCGAGGAGGTCCGCGACTTCGGCATGGCCGCCATCATGCCTGGTTTCGTGGACTGCCACTCGCACCTGGAGTTCTCGCTCATGCGCGGCATCCTCAACGACACGCCCTATGCGAGCTGGAAGGCCTTCATCAACGAGAAGATGGCCCTGCTCACCATCAAGGACTGGTTCGACTCCGCCTACATCGGTGCCTACGAGGCCCTTACCGCCGGCATCACCTGCGTGGCCGACGTCACCTCCACGGGCGCATGCCTGCCCGCCATCGCCGAGCTGGGCCTGCGCGGCATCGTGTACCGCAGCGTCGGTGCGCCCGCCCGCAAGCAGGTCGAGGAGGAGATGGGGCGCGCCGTCGAGCAGATCGGGCAGTGGCGCGGCCAGGTTGCCGACACCGACCGCATCCAGATCGGCATCGCTCCCGAGAACCTCTTCAGCTGCCACCCCCAGATCCTCAAGGAGGTCGCGGACTTCGCAAACGCCACCGGCACGCCCGTGGCCATGCACCTGGCCGGCTCGCAGGAGGAGTGCGACTTCATCCGCTACGGCTCGTCGGTGTTCTCCATCGCCAACGACTCCTCCGACCACCAGGCGTTTGCCCCGCGCCAGTCGGTGGAGCTGCTGCCCGCCGGCTGCACGCCGGTGCAGTACGCGCTCAACTGGGACATCCTCGACGTGCCGCAGTTGCTCGCCGTCCATTGCGTCAAGCTCGAGGACCACGACATCGAGCTTCTGCGCGACCACGGCGTGAGTGTCGCCGTGACGCCGCGCGCCTGCGCCAAGCTCGGCCAGGGCCTGGCGCGCATCCCCGAGATGCGCCGCGCCGGCATCGCCGTGGGCCTGGGCTCCGATTCGCCGGCGGCCTCCGACAGCATGGACCCGATCGCCGAGATGCGCTTCGCCATGCTCGCCCTGCGCGCCACGCACGGCAAGGACGGCTTTATCGAGGGGCCCGACATGATCCGCATGGCCACGCTCGACTCCGCCCGCGCCCTGGGTCTCGATGACCTTGTGGGCTCGCTCGATCCGGGCAAGAAGGCCGACATCATCGCCATCGACCTGTCCGACTCGCGCCAGGCCCCCACGCACTTCCCCACCTCCGCCGTTGTGCATACCTCCAGTAGGGATGATGTCATGATGACGATGGTCGACGGCAATATCGTCTATGATGCCGCTGACAAGTTCTGCCAAGTGCCTAACGCCGACACGCACGAGATGCGAAGGATCACCCAGAGCCTCGAGACCGTGCGTCGTCGCCTGAGGTCGTAACTCCAGCTAGAAAGGTCGTTTTTCCATGTCAGATTCTGCCGATCAGTTCTTCCCCGAGGAGGGCGGAGCCCAGGGGGACGTCGCCCCCACGGCCGGTCCTTCGTCTAAGCGCGAGAAGGGGGCCATCAAGCCGCCGACGTTCGGCATGGCTGTCGCCATCGCCGTTGTGGCGCTGCTGCTTGGTTTGGGCGTGGGGTATTTTGCGGGTATGTACGTCGCTTCGAACTCGCAAATCGCAGCCGACGGTCTCACCAATGGAGCAGCCGCAGCCGCGGCGAAAACTGAGTAGGAGAATCTCGTGGCTTTTGATAAGAACAACACCCCAGGTTGGATGAAGGTCGTCATCGTCGCCTTTGCCGTCATCCTGGTGGTCTCGATGTGCCTGCCGTTCTTCAGCAGCTGCTCGTTCAACTCCGGCAACGCCTCCCAGCAGGCCGAAGAGTCCGACCAGCAGGCTGATTCCACGGCGAACACCACCACGGTCGCCGCAGTCAAGCAGAAGTACTCCGGCATCATTTCCAGCCAGGAGCAGAAGCTTGCCGACAACCCTGACAACACCACGGCCATGGCAAGCCTGGGCAACAACTACATGGACATGGCCAATGCCATGCGTGCGGCGTCCGACTACTCTGGTAACGAAGGCCAGGTCGAGGAGGCTTTCGCCACGGCCGCCGATTACTACGGTCAGTACCTGGCCAAGGAGACCTCGCAGGCCGTGAGCGTCGACCATGCCGTGTGCCTCTTCTACGGCGGCAAGGCCGACGAGGGCCTCGCCGAGCTCACCGCTTACGTGGAGGGCGACGGTGCCGACTACGCCATGGCGTGGTTCAACCTGGGCGTTATGCACTACACCGGTGAGACTCCCGACTACGCCGCTGCAGTCGAGGCATTCAACAAGGCCGCCGAGCTTGACTCCGACGGCTCTGCCGGTGTGTCCATGACGGCTCAGATTTACGCCCAGCTGGCGCAGAACGCGCTCGACGGACAGAGCTCCGACAGCGATGACAGCGCCGAGGCCGGCTCATCGAGCGCCGAGGGCACTGCCGACGCTGGTTCCTCGGATACCGAGGCTGACGCCGACGCTGATGCCGCCGACGCGCAGAAGGACGACGAGAAGGCGGCGGGCGAGGCTTCCAGCGACAAGGCGGCAGACGACGCCGACGCGCAGGAGGGCGCCGATTCGGCCACGAAGTAACCGCTCGCACGGCCTTTATGGACAAGTTTGGCAATCTTGGTGTTTGGAAGGTGTGCCAATCGGGTATTCAAGGGCAGTCGCGACGACAGTCCCAAGGAGGATTTGCTTATGAACCTACAGGTAGAGAGCATGGCGCAGGGAAGGAGGCTGCGCGTCGTCGTGAGCGGCGAAGTCGACGTGAGCAACGCCGAGGACCTGCGCGCTCAGATCGACGCCGGCCTGTCCGACGAGGCCGTGCGGGAAGTCGAGGTCGACATGGCCGAGGTTTCCTACATCGACTCGACGGGAATCGGCGTGCTCGTGGGTTCGGCCCACAAGGCCCAGGACTCCGGCCGTGTCTTCCAGGTGCTCAATCCCCAGGCCAACGTCCTGAGGATTTTGGGCCTGCTTGGCGTTGACGAGGTGCTCGGACTCAAAGAGTCCTAATCCTTGGAACGACAAAAACCGCCCCGGTTTTGCCGACTTGGCAAACTAGTGCGATTTTTGTGGGCGTCTCGGCGCAAGTCTTGCCCTATACTGTCAAGACTTGCGCGCACCACAGGGGCGCAAACCGTAATGCCCGCATGCAACAGAAAGGTCCCACGGTGTTAGGAATCGGTGGTACCGAGCTCGCGATCATCCTCATATTCGGCTTCCTCATCTTCGGTCCGGACCGGCTTCCCGCCATGGGTCGCACCATCGGCCGTGCCTTGAGGCAGTTCCGTCAGGCCCAGGACCAGATGAACAAGATGGTCCAGACCGAGATCGTGAACCCGCTCAATGAGTCCATGAAAGAGCCTGCCAAGAAGCAGGGCCCCAAGAAGAAGGTCACCGGTGCCGCCGCTTCGGCCAAGCCCGAGACGTTCGCCGAGAAGAAGGCGCGCCTGGCCGCCGAGGCCGATGCCGTTGCCAAGCGCAAGGCTGCTGGCGAGACGGCTCCCGTCGCAGAGACGCCGGCCGCTCCTGTGAAGAAGGCCGGTACCTCCGAGACGTTCGCCGAGCGTAAGGCTCGCCTTGAGGCTGAGAAGGCCGCTGCCGCCGAGAAGAAGCCTGCCGCAACGGCTGCCAAGCCCGCGACCACGGCAAAGAAGAGCACCTCCTCGGCTGCCAAGCTCTACGGTATCGACAAGGATCGCATCGCAGCCGCCCGTGCAGCTGCCGCTGCCCAGAAGGCTGAGAAGGAGGAACAGGCCGACGCCTAAGGGCGGCCTGGAGACATACCATGCCTATCGGACCCGCACGCATGCCCTTGATGGATCACCTCGGCGAACTCCGTCGCCGTCTGACCATCATCGTCACGTCGCTTTTTGTCACGGCCATCATTCTGTACTTCGCGACTCCTTCGCTCATCAACTTCCTGATGGCCCCCGTGCAGGAGTTCATCCCGCCGTCGCTGGCCGGCGACGTCTCCTCGGGACTCTACGTCAGCTCTCCTCTGGGCGGCTTCTCCATCAGGTTCCGTGTCGCCATCTTCGCAGCCCTGTGCGTCTGCTCGCCCATCGTGTTGTGGGAGATTCTCGCGTTCTTCCTTCCGGCGCTTAAGCCCAACGAGCGCCGCTGGGTCGTGCCCACCCTGGCCGTCGGCGTGTTCCTGTTCATCTTCGGCATCGTCTTTTGCTACTGCGTCATCCTGGGTGCCGCCTTTGGCTGGATGACCGGTGAGTCCGATGCCATCGGTACGGTCCTTCCCGACGCCGAGACCTACATCAAGGCCATCCTGGGTCTTGAGATTGCCTTCGGCATCGCATTCGAGCTGCCGCTCATCGTGTTCTACCTCATCGTGTTCAACCTCGTGCCGTACAAGACGTTCCGCAAGAACTGGCGTACCATCTACGTCGTGCTTCTCGTCCTGTGCGCCATGGTCACGCCCGACGCAAGCCCGGTCACGATGCTCTTCATGTTCGCGGCCCTGCTGTCCATGTACGAGATCTCGATGATTGTTGCCCGCTTCGTTCTGTCCAAGCGCATCGCCAAGCAGAAGGCCGACGGCACCTGGGTCGACCCCGACGAGGACGAGGACGACGACGATGATGAAGACGAGGACAAGGAATAACCCGTGCACGAGTACTCCATCGTAGAGGGTGTTCTCGACTCGGTGATTCCAGCCGCTGAGAAGGCGGGTGCCGACAAGCTTGTGTGCGTGCGCCTGCGTGTGGGCGACATGACCGAGGTTGTGCAGGAGTCGCTCGACTTCATGTGGGGCATCTGCTGCGAGCAGCGCGGCCCCATGGTCGAGGGATGCAGGCTCGAGGTCGAGTACGTCTACCCGCGCTCGGCATGCCTGAAGTGCGGTCACGAGTTCGAGCACGATCGTTTTCATCTCAAATGCCCGGAGTGCGGCAGCGCCTCGACGATGCTGCTCTCGGGCCGCGAGCTCGAGATAGCCTCGATGGACGTTGACATCCCTGATGATGCGCCCGCCGAGCAGGCTGAGAAGGCTCAATAAAACTCAAGGCCCGTCCCGCCTGTGCCGCGAGACGGGCTTTTTGGCTCAAAAGGAAAGGTGAGCACTATGGCAGAGAAGACCATCGAGGTTTCCAAGGGGATCCTCGACCGCAACGACCGCATCGCCGCAGAGCTGCGCGACGTCTATGCGAAGCACGGAATCTGCTGCGTCAACCTGCTCTCCGGCCCGGGTGCCGGCAAGACGACCACGATTATCGCCACCATCGAGGCCCTCAAGGGCCGCTACAACGTGGCCGTCATCGAGGGCGACATCGCCAGCGACGTCGATGCCCTCAAGGTCAAGGAGCACGGCGCCGCTGCCGTGCAGATCAACACGGGCGGTCTGTGCCACCTGGAGGGCGACATGGTCAAGCGCGCCCTGGGCGCCATCGACCTGGACTGGGCCGACCTCATCATCATCGAGAACGTCGGCAACCTCGTGTGCACCGTCGACTTCGACCTGGGCGCAGACCTCACGGCGATGATCCTGTCCGTGCCTGAGGGCCACGACAAGCCCCTCAAGTATCCGGGCATCTTCCAGGCCAGCGACGCCGTCATCCTGAGCAAGGTCGACACGCTGCCGGTGTTCGACTTCGACGAGGCGGCCTTTGACGCCGAGATCTCCGACCTCAACCCCAACGCCGAGGTGTTCCGCATTTCCTCCAAGACGGGCCAGGGCATCGACGCTTGGGCCGAGTTCCTCTCTGGCCGCATCGAGGCGGCTCGCGGCAAGAAGGCCGAGTAGCGCCATGAAGCTTGTAGTTGCCGAGAAGACCAACGCCGCCGAGAACATCGCCAAGGAGCTCGGTGTTGGCACCAAGAAGGACAAGGTCTACAACACCCCCGTGTGCCGCTTCACCCGTGAGGGGGAGGAGTGGGTCGCCATGGGTCTGCGCGGCCATATCCTGGCGGTCGATTTTCCCCGGGAGCTGCAGTGGCGCGAAGACCAGGGCTGGTTTGGCGTGGACGAGGACGGCGAGGTTTTTCCGGCCAACCTGCCCTCGACGCTCGCACACCCGCCTTTCGAGAAGGTCCGCAAGCCTTTCACCAAGGAGGGCGTGGACATCAAGGGCTGGAAGGTGCCGAGCCTCCCATACCTCGTGTGGGCGCCCGTCGTGAAGGAGCCCGCTGAGAAGGAGATTATCCGCACCCTCAAGAACCTCGCGAAGAAGGCCGACGAGGTCATCATCGCAACCGACTTCGACCGTGAGGGCGAGCTCATCGGCTCGGACGCCGTGTCCATGGTGCGCCAGGTCAACGAGGACGTGCCGGTGGTGCGCGCCCGCTACTCGTCGTTCACCAAGCCCGAGCTCGAGCACGCCTTTGCCCGCGAGAACCTCGTGGCTGTGGACGACGACCTGGCAGCTGCCGGCGAGTCGCGCCAGTTCATCGACCTCATCTGGGGTGCCGTGCTCACGCGCTACCTCACGATGGCCAAGTTCGGCGGCCTGGGCAACGTGCGCAGCGCCGGTCGCGTGCAGACCCCCACGCTCGCCCTTGTGGCGCGCCGTGAGAAGGAGCGCCAGGCCTTCGTTCCCGAGGACTATTGGGTCGTGCGCGGCACCGCCGCCACGCAGGAGGGCGAGGAATTCAAGGTCGCCCATGCCACGGCCCGTTTCAAGGACGAGGCGGCTGCCACGAGCGCCTACCAGGACGCGAAGGCCGCAGGCAGGGCCCGTGTGACCGACGTGGTGAAGAAGACGCGCAAGGGCACCATCCAGACGCCGTTCAACACCACGAGCCTGCAGACGGCCGCTGCCGCCGAGGGCCTCACACCGGCACGCACCATGCGCATCGCCGAGTCGCTCTACATGAGCGGCCTCATCTCCTACCCGCGTGTCGACAACACGGTGTATCCCGAGACGCTCGACCTTTCCGAGGTCGTGACGATGCTCAAGGGCGTGCCGCAGTACGCCAACTACTGCGACGAGCTCCTGGCCGCGCAGCCCCTCAAGGCCACCCGCGGCAAGCAGGAGACGACCGACCACCCGCCCATCTACCCCACGGGCGTCGGCGACCCCGACAAGCTGCGCCCCGAGGAGTGGAAGCTCTACAACCTCATTGCCCGCAGGTTCCTTGCGACCCTCTCCGAGCAGCCCGTCATCGAGGGCACCAAGGTCACGCTCGATGCGGGCGGCCAGACGTTTGCCGCTAGCGGTGACGTGCTTGTGAAGTCCGGCTATCGCGCCATCTATCCGTACGGCTCCAAGAAGGACGAGCAGCTGCCTGCACTTTCTGTGGGCCAGGAGGTCGACCTCACCTCGCTTGACCTCGAGGCCAAGCAGACCGAGCCGCCGGCGCGCTACAGCCAAGGCAAGCTCGTGCAGGAGATGGAGCGCCTGGGTCTGGGCACCAAGTCCACCCGTGCCTCCATTATCGAGCGCCTCTACGAGGTGAAGTACCTCAAGAACGACCCCATCGAGCCCAGCCAGCTCGGCATGGCCATCATCGACGCCCTCGAGTGCTACGCCGCCCACATCACCACGCCTGAGATGACGAGCGAACTCGAAGGCGACATGACGAAGGTGGCCGAGGGTCAGGCAAGCCAGGACGCCGTCGTCGACCACTCCCGCGAGCTGCTTGCCTCGCTGCTCGAGGGCCTCATTGAGCACAAGGAGGACCTCGGCGAGGCCATCAGCGACGCGGTGCAGGCAGACGCCAAGATCGGCGTGTGCCCCAAGTGCGGCCATGACCTGCTTGTGAAGCAGTCGGCCAAGACCCGTTCGAGCTTCATCGGGTGCTCCGCCTGGCCCGAGTGCGAGGTCACCTACCCCTTGCCCCAGGGCAAGATCCAGACGGTGGAGGAGCTGTGCCCTGTGTGCGGCTGTCCGCAGATCAAGGTGCAGCCGTTCCGCTCGAAGCCCTACGTCGTGTGCGTGGACCCGGCGTGCCCCACCAACAAGGAGCCCGACGTCACCGTGGGGGTGTGCCCCACCTGCGCCGCAGCTGGGCGCGAGGGCCTGCTCATTGCTCATCGCAGCGAGCGCACCCTCAAGCGCTTCATCCGCTGCACCAACTATGACGAGTGCTCCACGAGCTACCCGCTTCCGCAGCGAGGCGAGCTCAAGGCGACGGGCGAGGTGTGCCCCGACTGCGGCGCCCCCATCGTCGAGGTCACGACCACCCGCGGTCCCTGGCGCATCTGCGTGAACATGGACTGCCCCGGCAAGGCGCGCGCCGAGGAGGAGAAGGCCGCCAAGGCAGCGGCTCGCGCCGCAAAGGCCGAGGCAGAAGCGCAAGGCGAGGGCGACGAGCCCAAGAAGGCCTCCTCGAAGAAGTCCTCGACCAAGAAGGCCCCGGCGAAGAAGGCCGCCGCCAAAAAGGCCCCTGCAAAGAAGGCTTCGTCGAAGAAGAAGACGGAGTCCGAGGCTGCCGAGGAGACCACTTCGCAGGAGTAGGCTTCGCAAGGTCCTTGCACATATGACGCGCTGACCCTTTGGCGGCACGCACGACGGGTAAGGCAACCGTTTGCGTGCCGCCAAAGGTCTATCAAAGCGGTGATTAGGTGCGGTGAGGGTGGTTTTGCGAAGACTTGACCGAGCAGCGGGTGTTTGTGGATAAGCTAGTACCCCCTCCTGATTCTTTAGAAAGGTGTTGTGATGTCCCGAGCTTCTGAATCTGCGCGTACGCTCCTGTCTCGCCGTGCGTTTGCGTGTGCCAGCCTGTTTGCCGGCGCCGGTCTGCTCTCGCTTTCCGGGTGCGGCTCGCAAGACACGGGCACGACTGAGACGAACGGCTCGACTGAGGCGGCGGATGCGCCTGCCTCCTCGCAGGACGCGCCTGCTCAGGCAGACAAGCTCGTCATGGGCATCACGGTTGACCCCGACGGTCTCGACCCCCATCGCACGGCGGCCGCCGCGACCTTCCAGGTCACGAACAGCGTGTATGACCCGCTGCTCAAGGTGACGACGTCCGGTGAGCTTGTGCCCGGCCTTGCCGAGTCGTGGGAGACCTCCGAGGACGGCCTGGTCGCCACCTTCAAGCTGCGCGAGGGCCTTGTGTTCTCCAACGGCAACGCCTGCGACGCCGACGCCGTCGTGGCATCCTTCCTGCGCCTGCAGGACGACGCCGCGCCGCGCAAGAGCGAGTATGCCGGCTACACCTTCGAGGCTGTTGACGAGCGCACCGTGCAGGTGACCTCCTCCGAGCTCAACGTGGCCATGCTCACCGACTTCGCCTATGCCTGGAGCGCCGTGGTCGACACGACGGTGGCAGACACGCTGGCCAACCAGCCCGTGGGCACCGGTCCCTACAAGGTGGTTTCCTGGACCCCGCAGCAGTCCGTGGTGCTCGAGGCAAACCCCAGCTATTGGGGGGAGGCGCCCCATATCGCCAACGTCGAGCTGCGCGTGCTGCCCGAGGCCACCACACAGGCCAGCTCGCTGCGCGCCCACGACGTCGACCTCATCCTCGCCGCAAACGAGCAGGTCGCTGCCTTTGAGGGCGACACGGCCTTCCAAATCATGCAGTATCCCATGAACGGCGTGCAGCTCATGGCCATGAACTGCGCCAACGAGGTCCTCGCCGACGTGCGTGTGCGTCAGGCCATCAACATGGCCGTGGACAAGGACGCCCTCATCGAGGCTGTGTGGTGGGGCTACGGCAAGAAGATCGGCTCGCACTTCCCGCCGAGCTTCACGGGATACGTGGACTGCAACGACACGTATGCCTACGACCCCGATGCGGCAAAGGCCCTGCTTGAGGAATGCGGCTACTCCGCCGAGGAGCTGACGTTCTCCATGCGTCTGCCCAAGAGCTACAAGGAGTACGTCAACGCCGGCCAGATCATCGCCGACGCCCTGGGCAAGGTCGGCATCACCTGCAACGTCGAGATCGTCGAGTGGGCCACGTGGCTCGACGAGGTGTACACCGGCCGCGTGTACGACCTTACCGTCGTGGGTCACACCGGCCGCCTCGACCCCATCACGCTGCTGGCCCGCTATGGTTCGGAGAGCTCGGAGAACTACTTCAATTACTCCAGCGACGTGGTGGACGGCCTCATCGCCGACTATCGCGGCCAGCTTGACGAGGAGAAGCGTGCCGAGGACGTGCGCCAGATTCAGGAGCAGCTCGCCCAAGACGTGCCCGCGCTGTACATCCAGTCTCCGGTGATGGTGTATCTGGCTGACGCCGAGCTCGAGGGCTTTGTGCAGTATCCTATTGACATCTACGAGTTCAAAGACGTGAAGCTGCAGGCCTAACAGCTGTCGTGCGTGGTGTGAGGGCTTGTGTGCGCCGGGCGCGCAGGGCCCTCGCATGCAATTGTGCGGGGCTGAGAACTGTATGGGAGGCGAGCATGGCCAAGACGCTGGCGGGAAGGTGCGGAGCGGCGCTGGCCGTGCTCTTTGTCGTGTCGCTGCTCACGTTTGCGGCACTGCATGTGGTGCCTGGCGACACCGCGACGCTCGTGCTGGGCACCGACGCCACGCCGCAGGCCTTGCAGCAGCTCCGCGAGTCGATGGGCCTCGACCGCTCCCTTCCCGAGCAATATGTCTCCTGGATATGCGGGGTGCTCACGGGCGACTGGGGCACCTCGCGCACATACGGCGCACCCGTGTGGCAGGTCATTGCGCAGACGCTGCCCGTGACGCTGCTGCTTGCGGTGTATGCCACCGCGGTCGCGCTTGCGGTGTCGTGCGTGCTCGGCGTCGCCAGCGCCATGCGCCCCGGAGGCGTGGTGGACGTTGTGTCGCGCACGCTCATGCAGCTGGCAAGCGCCGTGCCGGGGTTCTGGCTTGCCGTTGTGTGTATGCTGTTCTTCGCCGCTAACCTGGGGTGGTTCCCCGTGAGCGGTTATGTCCCGCTCACTCAGGACCCGGCGGGCTGTGTCCGCAGCCTCACGTTGCCCGCCCTTGTGCTTGCCTGCGGGGAACTCGGCGTGCTTATCCGCACGGTGCGCTCCTCCGTCATGGACGCGCTGCAGCAGGAATACATGCTTGCGACGCAGGTGAAAGGCCTTACGCGCATGCGTGCGACGGTGACGTACGTGCTGCGCGCGTCGCTGTCGGCGCCCATCACGGTTGCGGGCATCCAGATGGCGAAGCTTGTGGGCGGCACGGCTGCCATCGAGCGCGTGTTTGCCCTGCCTGGCTTGGGCAACCTGCTCCTCGGGGCGGTCGAGCAGCGCGACGTCATGCTCGTGCAGGGCATCGTCGTGTTTGTGACGGTGGCCGTCGTCATGGTGAACCTGCTTGTCGACCTTCTTACCGTGCGCGCCGCGGGCAGGGGGGCGTCTGCCACCTCGGGGGCGGGCAAGTCTGTGGGGAAGCCTCGGGGCCGCCGCGGTCTCGTCTCGCTTGTCGTGGGCCTTGTGCTCGTGGGCTTCGTTGCCGCGATGGGCCTCGTGAGTCTCGCGTGGACCCCCTATGACATCTCTGCCATGGACCTGACCGCCCGGTTTGCGCTTCCCAGCCTTGAGCATCCCTTTGGGTGCGACCAGTTTGGGCGCGACGTCTTGTCGCGGTGCATGGCGGCAGCGGTGCCTGCGCTGGCGGTGGGCGTGGGGTCGGTCGTGCTCGGAGCCCTCGTGGGCGCGGGCTTGGGCGCCTTGGCCGCCATGGGCTCATCGAGGGTGCGCACCGTCATCATGCGCCTGACCGATGCGCTCATGTCTTTCCCGGGCATCCTTCTTGCCATGGTGCTTGTGCTTGTGCTGGGGCGCGGCCTCACGAGCGTGCTCGTGGCCGTCGCCGTGTTCATGGTGCCGGTGTTTGCCCGTCTGACCTGCCAGGTCACGCTCGAGGTTGCCTCGGGGCTCTACGTCAAGGCCGCGCGCGTGGCGGGCCTGAGCACGCCTGCCGTGCTTGTGCGTCACATCCTGCCCAATGTGGCTCCCATCCTGCTCACGCAGCTTACGGCGCGCATCGGCTCGGCCATGCTGCTCGAGGCGTCCCTTTCCTTCTTGGGCCTGGGCGTGCAGCCTCCCATGGCGAGCTGGGGCTACATGCTCTCCGAGGCGCTGCCCTACGTCACGCTGCACCCTGCGCTCGCGGTGGCGCCCGGCGCGCTGCTCATGGCGGCCACCCTTGGCTGGAACCTTGTGGGCGACGCCTTGAACGACCGCATGCTCGGGAGGGGGTCGCTGTGAGTGACGACGTCGTAAAGGCCGAGGGCGTACGCATCCTCGACAGGGACGGCCGCGTGCTTGTCGATGGCGTGGACCTGTGCGTGCCGACTGGTGCACGTGTGGGCGTCGTGGGCGAGTCGGGTGCCGGCAAGACGCTTTTTGCCCGTGCCTGCCTGGGTCTTTTGCCCGAAGGTGTGCATATGGCCGCAGGCAAGGTATCCCTTCTTGGCCAAGACCCCATGGCGTGCGGGGCGGCGCAGCTGCGCGGTCTTCTTGGCTGCCATGTGGGCTATGTGCCTCAGAATTCGGTGAGCTACCTGCATCCCGGCCTCAAAGTGCTCGCACAGATAACCGATGGGTACCGTACCTGGCACAAGGTGAGCCGTGCCGAGGCGAAAGAGCGTGCCGTCGAGCTGCTGGGCGCCGTGGGCATCGCCGATGCCGCCCGGGTGCTCGAAAGCTACCCCGGGCAGCTTTCCGGCGGCATGCGCCAGCGCGTCAACATCGCCATGGCGCTCATGAGCTCCCCTGAACTTGTGGTGGCCGATGAGCCCACCGCCGCGCTTGACGCCGTGACGCGCACCCAGGTCGCCTCCTTGCTGCAGCGCGTGTGCGCCGAGAGGGGCGCCGCCCTGCTCATGGTGAGCCACGACCTTCCGCTTGTGCGTCGTACCTGCAACTCTGCAATCGTCATGCGCAAGGGCCGTGTGGTTGAGCGCGGGCAGGCAGCCCGTGTGCTCGCGCATCCCAGCCATCCCTACACGCAGGCGCTTTTGTCGGCCGTGCCGCATGTGGGCATGCCTCGAGACGTGCGCCTGCCTGAATATGACGAGGCGGAGGCGGCTTCAGAGCCAAGGGAGGAGGGGCGATGAGCGACCCGATCGTGCAAGGCGTCGGCCTTGGGCATGTTTTCGGCCACGGCGCCCGCAGCGTGCGCGCGCTTGACGGCGTGAGCGTGGCGTTGCATCCCGGTAAGACCTTGGGCGTCATAGGCGAGTCGGGTTCGGGCAAGTCGACGTTGGGCGACATCCTGGGCGGCATGCTTGTTCCTGGCGAGGGCGAGGTCTTCTACAAGGGTCGCGCCCTTCCGCGCCTCGACCGCAGGCAGTTCAAGGAATTTCGTCGCGACGTGCAGTTTGTCTTTCAGGACTGCGCCGCCTCGCTCGACCCTCGCTACACCGTTGCGCGCGCCGTCGCCGAACCGCTTGACGCCCTGCCTGCCGGTCTCGACGCGAAGGCGCGCGAGCGGGCTGTTCTTGAGATGCTCGAACGTGTGGGCCTGGCGACCGACATCGCCGACCGCAAGACCGGCGAGCTGTCGGGCGGGCAGTGCCAGCGCGTCGCGATTGCGCGCGCCCTGGTGGGAAGGCCTGCCGTGGTGGTGTGCGACGAGCCGACGAGCGCCTTGGACGTCTCCGTACAGGCCCAGGTGCTCAACCTTTTGCGCGAACTTCAGGACGACCTGGGATGTTCATATCTCTTTATCAGCCATGATATGGGCGTTGTGGCGTATATGGCCGACGATGTGGCGGTGCTGCACGAAGGCAAGCTGGTGGAGCAAGGCCCGGCGTCTCAGGTGCTTTCCGCGCCGGTTGACGCCTATACGCAGGAGTTGCTGGCGGCGTCGCGCGGATAAGGCATGTTGCCTGCGATTTTGTTTGTATGGATGTTCGCGGTGGGTGACGGTGCACATTGTGCGGACGGTTGAGGTCCTGCATGTGCGTGAGTTTACGTGGCCTTGCGACGTTTATGACGCGCGTGTCGCGCGGGTGGTCGCAGTCTCGCATATGCAGGCGTCTGGGTGCGCCTGGCGGCGCTTGCAATTCGTGAAAACAAGAGGAGGAGTTTGCATGGAACTGACGGTCATCGGTCGAGCCGGGGGTGTGGGCCGTGTGGGCGAGGCCTGCTCGGGATATCTCGTGCAGGAGGGCCAGACGCGCGTTCTTCTTGACTGCGGGGCCGGGGTCGCCTCGTCGCTGCAGCGCGTCTGTGCGCTTGAGAGTCTTGACCATGTGGTCATCTCGCATTGGCACCCCGACCATGCAAGCGACGCCGGCGTGCTCGTGCACGGCCGCATCATCCAGCGGATTCTCGGTACCACTGCGAACACGCTGCACTTTTATGCGCCGGCAAGCACGCCTGATCTGGAGCGCGTTGGCAAGGCGGACAACGGCTGTGCCAGCCATGCCATCGAGGCCGGCGAGCGGCTTTCCATTGGCGACATCGACATCGACTTCATGCGTACGCGCCACCCCGTCGAGTGCCTTGCCATGCGCCTTGTGGGCAGGCACACGGGCGACGTGCTCGTGTACACGGCCGACGGTGCGTTGACGGAAGACCTCGTTGAATTCAGCCAGGGCGCTGACCTGCTGCTTGCCGAGTGCAGCCTCTATCCGCCCACTTCGGGTGAGGCTCCGGGCCACATGAACGCCGACGACGTGGCCGAGCTGGCACGCAGGGTCAATCCCGGCACGCTCGTGCTCACCCATCTGCCGTTTTACGGGTGCCGGGAGGATCTGCTCGAGTGCGTGCGCACACGCTGGGGCGGCTGCGCTTACCTGGCCGGCGAGCTCGATTGCTACGGCGTCGGTGCGGCCGCTGCGGCCGGCGAGGGCGCCTGTGGTGAGGGCGCTTGTCATGGAGCCCCTGCGGTCGGCGAGGACGCTTGCGCGGGGGACGCCGGCGACGAGGTTTCCGCATGCGCGGGGGAGAGGGGCTAGGCGATGCTGCACGCGTACTGGGGCGACGGCAAGGGCAAGACGTGCGCGGCGATGGGCCTTGTGGTGCGCGCTGCGGCAGCCGGCTGGCGCGTCGTTGTCGTGCAGTTCTTGAAGGATGGCTCCTCTTCAGAGATCTCCCTGCTCAAAGGGCTGCCAGGCGTTGAGGCGGTGCTGAGCGACGGGGCGCTCGCCAAGTTCACGTTTCGGATGAGCGATGAGGAGAAGGCGGCTTCGCGCGCCTTGCACGACGACAACCTGAGGCGTGCGTTCGGGCTCGTGAGCGTGCCTGCCGGGGGGCCGGCGGCCTGTGAGGGCAGCCTGCTCGTGCTCGACGAGGTGCTCGACGCCCTGCGCGCAGGCCTGCTCGACGAGAGCCGCTTGCGTGAAGTCCTGGCCTGGGCGGCAGGCGCCGATCGCTGCGAGGCGGTTGTCACGGGGCACAGTCTGCCTGACTTTGTGGCTGAAGCGGCCGACTACCTCACGCGCTTCTCCTGTGAACGCCACCCTTACCAGCACGGCGTCGCGGCTCGCGAGGGCATCGAGTACTGACGTGGCGCCGCTGCATGTGGCCAGGTACGCATGCATGCCTTTCATGATGCGCGGCAGTTTTATGGGTAAAACGCGCTTCTGCGTGCCAGGATGCGCCAGGCGGGCTATGCTAGTGCCGTATGTGTCGAAACCATGGTGTGAGGAGCTACCGTGTCGCAGCAAACGAATGTCGCCGATCTTCTGAAGAACATCGACATGGATGCGCTTGTGCGCATCATGAAGCCGAGCGCGACCCCGGACGGTGCGCGCCAGCTCATCCTGCCCGTGTACAACACGCAGGTGAGCCTCAAGGCGTTTCCCGGCTCGAAGCACCTCACCGATGCCCAGCTCGACGAGGCCCTGATTGCCGCCCGTGACTTGGCCATCGAGTTTGAGATGAAGCTTTCCCGCACCCGTGCCGATTCGGAAGTGACGCGCCTCAACGACGCGCACGGCGAGTGGGTGGTGCTTTCCGAGCGCACCTACGACCTCATCGAGAAGTCGCGTTCCTACTGCGAGGCGTCGGGCGGCGTCTTCGACGTCACCATGGGTTCGGTCACGCCTCTGTGGGATTTCCACAACGCCGTTGTGCCGAGCCGCGAGGCGCTCGACGAGGCTCTCAAGCATGTGGGCTGGAAGATGATCGAGTGCGACCCGCAGCGCCGTGCCGTGCGCCTGACCGACCCTGTTGCACGCCTTGACCTGGGCGGCATCGCCAAGGGCTACATCGCCGACGCCCTTGCCGGCGAGCTCGTGGACCACGGCTGCGACTGCGCTTTTGTGAACCTGGGCGGCAACGTCCTCACCGTGGGCTCGCGTCCCGACGGCACGCCTTGGCGCATCGGCGTGCGCGACCCCAAGGCCCCCTCGAA
Source organism: uncultured Coriobacteriales bacterium (assembly GCA_934654475.1). Classification (GTDB taxonomy): domain Bacteria; phylum Actinomycetota; class Coriobacteriia; order Coriobacteriales; family UMGS124; genus UMGS124. The sequence goes on along the minus strand of CAKUFZ010000004.1, from coordinate 91,333 downwards.
GATGCGCGCCGTGCTGCCCGTGGTGGGCAAGTCGATCGTGACGAGCGGTCTGTACGAGCGCAACTTCACCAAGGACGGCGTGTTCTACCACCATATCCTGAACCCCGAGGACGGCATGCCCGTCAAGACCGACGTGGGAGGCGCCACCATCGTGAGCGACCTGTCGCTCGACGGTGACGGCTTCTCCACGACGCTCTTTGCCCTGGGTGTGGAGGGTGCGCTTGCATTCTTGGAAGAGCACCCCAACCTCGAGGGCATCATCATCGACAAGGACGACGCCGTGCATGTGACGAGCGGCCTTGCCAAGTCCATCCAGCTTGTGGACAACAAATAAGGCTTGCGGGTGCCGCGCTACACCTCGGGCAGGGTCTCGACGTAGGCGGCGAAATCTTCCATCGTGCCATGGGGCAGCGTGTCGAGCGGCATGCTGCCTTTTTCATGCTCGACGAGGCAGTCGGTCACGATGTAGACGTCCATGCCCGCGGCGCTGGCAACGCCGTCGTCGCGCGTGTCGTTGCCCACCATGAGGACCTCGTTGGCGCAAAGGCCGCAGACCTCAAGATTCTCCTGGTAGTAGCGGGGGTCCGGCTTGGCGAAACGGCTGTTCTCGTACGACGTCACACGCTCGAAGAACGCGGGGTCCACGCCTGTCCAGGCGAGGCGCTGCGCGGTGCACATTGCGGGGAAGACCGGGTTCGTCGCCAGTATGAGGCGGTAGCCCTTCTCGTGCAGGCGCGCCACGACCTTCGCCGCGAGGGGTGCCGTCTGCGTCTTTTCCTCAAGCTTGCCGAACCAGGTCGTGTAGAACTCCTCGAACAGCTCCTCCCAGGGGGCCGACTGCCCGTAGGTCTGGCTCATGTAGCCAGGGAAGCCCGCCCAGAAGCGCTCCTCGTTGGTGGTGTGGTCCTTGCTGCCGGCAAGCATGGCCTCCAAGTTCTTCATGATGCCGTCGCACACCTGCTTGCCGTCGTAGCCCTTGGTCTGGAAGAACGCGCCCACCAGGTGCAGGTAGTGCTCGAGGAACTCTTTGAGGTCCATGGACAGAAGCGTTCCGTCCAGGTCGAAAAAAATCGCCTTATACATGAATCCAGCCCTTTCAACGGCGTTTGAGCGACTGAGTTGTCGCAGGTATCTTACAATGAAGGCTCGTATCTTCGTCGTCTTTGGGGTGTTCGGCACACATGTGGCTCAGACTTCGCATAAATGATGTGTGCGCCATCGTGAATACGTTGGGCACCCTGGTGAGCGGTGTCGGCGCGGCCATGCTCGTGCCTCTTGTCGTGGCGCTTGCTGCAGGGGAGTACCGGCCCGCCGCGAGCTTCTTGCTCTCCTTTGGGGCGACGTTTGCCCTCGGTAGCGCCATGCGCCTTGTGCGCCCCAAGACCCGCGGCCTGTCGCGCACGCAGGCGCTCGTCGTCACGGGCCTGGCATGGGTTGCCGCCTCGCTCGTCAGCGCGCTGCCGTTTGTGGTGCAGGGCCTGTACGCCTCGCCTTTCGACGCCTTCTTCGACGCCGTGTCGTGCTACACGGGCACGGGGATGTCGCTCATCCAGCGCCTGTCGCACCTGCCGTACTCGTTTGGCGTCTGGCGCATGATCATGCTCGCCATCGGCGCCCAGGGTATCGTCATTATGGCCCTGGCGCTCGGAACCATCTCCAAGTTCTCGGGTGCCGGCATGCTGTTCGAGGCCGAGGGCCATCAAGACAAGCTCATGCCCGGCATGGCCGACACGTCGCGCTTCATTATCCTGTTCATGGGCTCGTTCATCGCCCTGGGCACGCTTGTCTGCAGCCTGATGTGCCTGGCGTTGTGCGGCATGCAGCCCCTGCGCGCCATCTACCACGGGTTCAGCTTGGCGGTCGCCGCCGCTGCCACGGGCGGCATCACCGTCATGGACGTGGGCGCCGTCTACTACCACCAGCCCGCGCTCTATGCCGTGCTCATTTGCCTCATGCTTGCCGGCACCTTCAGCTTCGCCGTGTACCTGCGCATGTCGACCAAGGGCCCCCGCGAGCTTCTTCGCGACGTCGAGACGCGCATGGTCTTGGCCTGGAGTTTCGTGGTGCTCACGCTGCTTGCCGTGTCGTTTGCCCAGGACGACGTTTTTGGCGATTTGGGCACCTTCCTGGACAAGGGCGTCTTCAACGCGGTGTCGGCCTTGACGGGCACGGGCTTTTGCACCCTGTCGAGCGCCCAGCTCACCGGTGTGGCGAGCCGCGCGGTGCTCTTCTGCTTCATCTTGGGCATGGCCATGGGCGGTGCCACGTCCTCTACCGCCGGTGGCGTCAAGGCCATCCGTGTCGTCGTCGCCATCAAGACGTTCGTGAGCGAGGTTCGTCGCGTGCTCATGCCCTCGAGCGCCCGCGAGGTCATTCGGTACTACCATCTCGGCCAGCGCACGCTTACCAGCGAGCTGTCGCGCAACGCCATGATCGTCTTCCTGCTGTTCATGCTCACCTACCTGGTAGGAGGCATGGCGGGCGTGCTTTTCGGAATCGACCCGCTCTCGGCGATGCTCGAGAGCGTCTCATGCACCAACAACTGCGGCATCTCGGCCGGCGTGGTCTCGCCTGACCTGCCGGCGGCGCTCAAGACGGTCTACCTGGTGCAGATGCTCGCCGGGCGCCTCGAGTTCGTGACGCTTCTGGCAACGCTTGCCAGCGTCGCCGTGTCGTGCGTGCGCGGTTTCCACGACAGTCCCGTTGGCACAGGCCTGCGCTCCATGGTTCCTGAGAATGCCCGCAGGGCCTGGCGCGGCCTGCCTGCACGCCGAGGACCGAGGAGGTAGGCGCCATGGCTCCCGTTGACACCCATCCCCAAATCAAAAAGAGGCTCGACAAGCGCCAGCGCGCCTGGAAGAGTTTTCGCGACACCTTGAAGGTGTTCATTCGCGTGACGCTGTATGCTGTGGGCCTGACCGTCGCGTTCTACCTGGTGGCGTTGGCCCTGTTCCTGCTGGCACCTTCGGTGGGCAAGGCCGACGAGGCGACCGACTCGACGACTTCGCAGCCTGCGCAGATGCCCGTGTACGACGCGGCTCTGGGAGGCGGCAGCGGCATCTTGCCCACAGGCCTGTCCGAGGACGACGCGAGCTACGTGTCGATCTCGCGCCTGGAGTCGGGCGACGCTTCCTACGACGACTCGCTCGTGTCGTTTCGCGGAGAGGTCGTCGGTGAGCCGGTGAACTCCTCGAGCAGCTCGCACAAGTGGGTTCTCGTGCAGTCCAGCGGTGCCCACACGAGCTCCATCGAGGTCCTCATGACCAACGAGCAGGTGGCGCAGATAAAAAACTGGGGTAGTTACCAGGTAAAAGGCGCCACCGTTCGTGTGACGGGAATCTACCGTGTCGCTGACGCCAACAACACGGGCACGCTTGACGTCACCGCGTACGTGGTGCGCGTCGTCGACGAGGGCGGCCCGCTTGAGCCCGAGCCCGTCAACACCCACATCGTGGTGGCCGGTGTCTCCCTGGTGGTGCTGGGGGGCATCCTCACCGGCGTCAACTTCTACCAAAGGAGAAGGTCCCGCTCATGAGCGTTAAGCCAAGCCGTAGCTCGCGTCGTCCCGCCAAGAAGGCTCGCCGTGCAGGCGAGGCCCCTGCGGAGCGCATGGATGGCGCCGCATGCCTTGAGGGGCCCGATGAGGGCGGGATGCTCGATTTCGAGCCTGCATTCGGGGACTTCACGGTCGAGGAGCGCGTAGAGGACCAGTTCGGGGCATTCGTCGAAGAGCGCGAGCAGGCGGGCGAGGAGCTTGTCGGCCCGCGCCTGGGCCGCGTCATCCGTCTTGACAGGGGTTACCCCCTTGTGGAGACGGCCGAGGGACCCTGCCGTGCCGAGCATGCGATATCGCTCGTAAAGGATCGTTTCCGCGACTTTCGCGCTGCCGTGGGTGACTGGGTCGTGCTCGACACGCCAGAGGGGCATGACAAGGCGGTCATCGAGACGGTCCTTGCCCGCGCCACAGAGCTCTCCCGCTGGGACGGCGGCACCTGGGGTGCCCGCCAGGTGCTTGCCGCAAACGTCGACACCATGCTCGTGGCCCAGCCGCTTTCCAAGCGCGACCTGGTGTGCGACCGCCTCGTGCGCTCGGTGGTGCTTGCGCGCCAGGGCGGCATCGCGCCGTGTGTGCTGCTGACAAAGGCCGACCGCTGCGGCGGGGAGGAGCGCCTTCAGACCATCATGGCGCAGGTGCGCTGCGCCGTGGGGCAGGGTGTGCCTGTCGTGGCGCTCAGCGTGCCGGAGGGACGCGGCGTCGAAGAGGTGCGCCAGCTCATCGAGCCTGGACGTTGCGCCATCCTGCTCGGCGAGAGCGGTGCCGGCAAGTCTACGCTTGTCAACGCCCTGGTGGGAGCCGAGGTTCTCGGCGTGGGCGAGGTGCGTGGCCGCGACGACCAGGGCAGGCACACCACGGTGGCCCGCCGCATGGTGAAAGTGCCCGACGCCGGCGTGCTCGTGGACGCCCCGGGGCTGCGCTCGCTTCCGCTGCTCGACGAGGAGGCCGGTCTTGCGCGCACGTTCCCCGAGATAGACGAGCTGGTGGGAGGCTGCCGTTTCCGCGACTGCACGCACGGCAACGAGCCTGGTTGCGCCGTACGGGAAGGCGTGCGTGAGGGCACGGTCGACCCTGGCAGGCTCGAGGAGTACCGCATGCTCGTCTCCGAGATGCTCAACAACCGCCGCGGTCTCGATCCGGCTGCCAAGGCGTCACTCACCAAGTAGAGAAGGGCGCGTGCGGCGGTCCTGCGATATATGAGTGAGTTATGTATCACGCTGGCGTGACAAATAGGCTCAATAACGCCGTCTAGCAGGCATGTTATGTCTGTGTGACATGCAGGTGCAAATCCATAGACCTCACATGCGGCTTTGGCCCCGGGCCTTTCATACTATGAGGCACCCCCTCAATCCATGTCAATCGACCCCGGTTTTGCGCCGGGGCCTGTGGAGAGGGGTGCCCATGTCTGCCAAAGCGCGCACGATCGCAGCCGTTGTTCTCGCCGTTTTGGCGGCGGTGTGCATGCTTGCGTACGCGGCAGGCGTGCGTGGCCAGGCGTCGGGCGAGCGTGAGAAGGCGCTTGAGCGCTATGGCGGGGAGACCGCCCCGGTCTGTGTCGCATCGCGACCCATTGCTGCAGGTGAGGCGTTCAGCGAGCGCAACGTGGAGGTCCTTGAGTGGCTTGTCGACCTTCTGCCCGAGGGGGCTTTGGCAGATCCCGACGAAGTCATCGGTAAGACCGCCGCGTGCGCCATTGCGCAGAACACGCCCCTGTCCCGTGTGCTCGTGGAATCGGCAACGGAGCCGATCGGTGTGCCTGAGGGCCTTGTGGCGCTCTCGGTGCCCTGCACGGCTGACACGGCGGTGGGAGGAACGCTTGCGGCGGGGTCGATCGTCGACGTCTATGTGGTGGGCGACGGCTCGGCTCGCCCTGTGGCGCAGGAGGTGCAGGTCCTCAAGACCAACGTCGCTTCGGGCCTGGGCAGTCTGGCGTGGGCTGTGCTGGCCGTCGCGCCCGACCAGGTTGAGTCGCTCGTTGCGGCATGCGCGGTGCAGAAGGTCTACCTCACGCTTCCCTCCGAAGAAGAGCTGACGCAGCGCGGCGAGGGACAGGTGAGCCGGGCGGAGCAGGCCGTGGCCGATGGGCTCGTTCAGGCCTATGGCACCCCTGAGGATGCCATGCAGACGGCGTCTGCAGGCAACGCTACGCCTGCGAGTTCGGGAGCGGCTGGCGATGCGGCGCAAGCGGGCGCGGGAGCGGCTGGCGATGCGGCGGATGCGCCTGTGGCCACGGTCGAGGGGGAGTGACCCCATGGCAGGGCAGGGGTGCGCGCGTTGGCTCGTGTGTTCGGGCGCGCTTGAGTTTGCGGGACTTGCATCGGCGCTTGCGCTTGGGGCATGCGCAACATCTATCCAATGGGCTTCGACATCCCACGATATACGCGATATCCTGCAGTTTTCCTCACACGACCAGAATCTGGGCGTGCTTGTGGCCGCCGGTATGGCAGGGGAGGACCCCTGCGAGGCGGCATGCGCCCTGGCCGGGCTGCATGAGGGCCGCACCGTGCTGTGCGTCGGCGGGGCCGCCGAGCATGCGCAGGCGTGTGCCGCGCGCGGGGTGACTGCGACGGTCGAGCCGCAGGGGCTTGTGCGGCTGCTTGTCGCCCTGCATGCCGAGGACCTGCGTGCCTGCGCGGAGCAACGCCAGCCCGACCAGGCGGCGACGCCCGAGCCGCAGGTGAGGGCGCAGAACAGCCAGGACCACGCTGCCCCGCGACAGGTGCGCAGCCAGGGCGGTGTGCCGTCGCACGATTGCGAAGGGCGGCTCCACGCGCCAAGCGACACTGACATCATCAACGCCATCAAGGAACCCATCGTGCTTGCCCCGGTCGTGCACCTCTCGCAGGACATCGAGTGCCTCGTTGCGGGGATGGACGACCCCGTGCCCACGGTGTGCGTCGCCTCGGCGCGCGGTGGTGTCGGCAAGAGCGCGATTGCCGTCGCGGCTGCGCTCGCCCTTGCGCACAGGGGCCTCAACGTCTCGCTCATCGACCTCGATTTCCAGTTCGGCACCTGCCTGGGATATCTCGGCAGCGGAGAGACCGACGGCCTCATCGACCCGGGATGCACGGACAAGACCGTGTCGGTCGACGCCCACACGCTTGCGCGGTGCCGCTGCACGCCGTGCCGGGGCCTTGCGGCATACGAGTTCTGCCGCATGCCCGAGCAGGCGGAGCTTCTGTTCGGGGTTTCGGCGCAGCTGGTGCGGGCGGCGCGGGCGGGCAGCGACGTTGCTGTGGTGGATTTGCCCGCGGGTGTCAACGAGACGGTGGCTCAGGCGATCGAGCTTTCAGACCGATGCCTGTTCGTGGCAGATCAAGGGGCGCTGTCACTGGAGTCGGTCAGCGCCCAGCAGGCGCTCTGCGCCCGTTTGGGGATTCCGCGCACCAAGCTTATAACCGTGATGAACCGCTGCGACCCGCGCCACCGCGACGAGGGGTTTCTCCAACGGGCGAGCTTTGAGACGCAGGCCCCGCAGGTGGTGCGCGTGCTCGACGGCGGCGCCGATGTGACGCAGATGCTCTCCATCGGTCACGCCGCCGACCTCATCAAGATACAGAACAAGTTCGCCGTGTCGGTGGACGCGCTCATGGCGCAGGTCTGCTCCGGTCTTGGGATCCAAGGTTTCGAAGGAGCCCAAGAGGGGTGGGTCCCGTCTGAGACGGGCGCGGTGCCGGGCAAGGGGCGCAGGCGCAAGGGTAAGGCTGCCGAACAGGAGGCGCCATGTCCGTTCTAGAGCGCGTCAGACAAAACGAAGGTGCGGCCGGCGCCACGTCTCAGCACATGCGCCGACTTCGCGCCCAGCTCAAAGAGGGCCTTGTCGCTCACTTGGGCTACCGCGAGCTTGCCCGCATAGCGGAGGGTTCCGACGTCCAAAAGGCACGCGCCGAGCTCACCATTGCGCTTGCGGCCGTTATGAACGAGGGCGGCTTTGAGTCGCTGGGAGCCTCGGAGCGTGACGTTCTTGCGCGAGAGACCTGCGACGACATAGTCGGTCTGGGTCCGCTTGAGACGTATATGGGTGATGAGACCGTGAGCGAGGTCATCGTGAACGGGACGGGGTCGCTGTACTTTGAGCGCGCGGGCACCCTGCACAGGGCGCAGCGCGTGTTCGACACCGACGAGCAGATTCGCGCCGCCATCGACCGCATCATCGCTCCCTTGGGCCGCAGGCTTGACGAGCAGAGCCCCATCGTGAACGCACGTCTCAAAAACGGGTACCGCGTCAACGCCGTGATTCCCCCTGTGGCGGTGGACGGCCCCTTGCTCACCATCCGCAAGTTTATGGCCGGCATCACCACGTTGGACGAAATGGTGGGCCTCAAGTCGCTCCCTGCCTGGTATGCAGGTCTTTTGGCGGCGGCGGTGCGCACCCGGCAGGACATCGCCGTGGTGGGGGGAACTGGATCGGGCAAGACGACGCTGCTCAACGCCCTGTCACGCCAAATCGACCCGGGCGAGCGCATCGTGACCATCGAGGACTCCGCCGAGCTCAAGTTTGCCTCCGAGGCGCACGTCGCCCGCCTTGAGGCTCGCGATGCTTCCATCGAGGGTACAGGCGAGGTCACCATCCGCATGCTCGTCATCAATGCGCTGCGTATGCGGCCCGACCGGATCGTGGTGGGAGAGGTGCGCGGCGGCGAGGCGGTCGACATGCTGCAGGCCATGAACACGGGGCACGACGGCTCGCTCACCACGCTGCACGCGGGTTCGGCGCGCGAGGCGGTCCTGCGCCTGGTCATGATGGCGCGCTTTGGCATCGACTTGCCCGCCGACATCTTGGAAGGTCAGGTGGCGACGGCGCTCGACCTTATCGTCATGACCCATCGCCTGCCAGGCGGCGAGCGCAGGGTCGGGGGTCTCACGTGCGTGGGCCTCTCCGATGACGGACGGGTTTGCCTGCGCGAATGCGTGCATTACGACGACGTGTCCGATGCCTGGGAGATGGTGGAGGAGCCACCCTTCGTGTCCGAAGGCGTGCGCACGGGCATGATATCGAGACGGGAGGCCGACGCATGGCTGTCGTCTTAGCGGTGTGTTCCGCTGTGTGCGCCGCACTTGCGGCTGGCTTGCTTGTGGACGCGGCGGGCCGCTTGCGCCCAGGGAGGGCTGCGGTCAAGCGTGACCTGCGGGTGGCCCAGCGTCTTCTTGGGGTGGCCGAGCTGCTGGGTCATGGAAGGGCGGGCCGCGCCACCTTTGGCCTGCCGGGCGCCGCTGCCCTGGCTGAAAAGCTGCGGGGGCTGCTTGCGGCGCATGGCGCGGCGGCCACGCCGCAGGGGGCGCTTGCAGCGCTGTGTCTGGCCTGTCTTGCCGCCTGCCTGACGGGCGTGTTCGTGAGCACCTCGCTTCTGGGTGGAGCGGTGGGCCTGGCAGCGGTTGGCGCACTTGTGAGCGCCGCACTGGGTTCGCAGGCGCGCAGGGACCGCAGCGTGCTTGCCGCCCAGATGCCCGATGCCCTGAGATCGCTTTCAGGGGCGCTTGGAGCAGGCAAGTCGCTGTCCCAGGCGATAGAGCACGTGGGCCGCACCCTAGGTGAGCCCATGGGGCCGCAGTTCCTTCAGGCGTCGTTTGAGATTGCCTCCGGCTGCAGCGTCGAAGAGGCGGTCGAGGGGCTTTGCCAGCGCATCGACGCGCCGGGTATCGCGCTGCTCGGCACGGCCCTGCAGATATCGCAACGTACGGGTTCTTCGCTCAACGACCTGTTTTCTCAAACTGCCCAGATGGCATCGGACAGTGTTGCGCTGCGTCGCGAACTCGAGGTCAAAACCTCCCAGGTGCGCCTGTCGGCGAAGGTCGTCGCAGCCATGCCCGTCGTGCTCTGCGGGGTCCTCACGTTGTTGTCGAGTGACTATCGGGCGGGACTGAGTTTGCAGGCGGGAAAGACGTGCCTGGTAGTGGCTGCGCTTCTCGATTTGTCTGCGTTGCTTTTGGTGAGACGCGTCATGTCGGGGAGCCTCAAATGACCGCGCTCATGTGGCTGAGCGCGGCGCTTGCCTGCTTGTCTGCAGCTCTTGCGGTGTGGACGGCGACCTCGCCTGCGGGCCTTTCGCTGGTACGTGGCCTACTCGGACGGCTTCGCGTGCGTATAGAGGAGCTTGGGCGAGGCGGGCTTGCTGCCAAAGGGCCTCCGGGGATGACGGGTCCTCTGGGGAAGCTCCTCACTCGCTTGGGCAGGGCGACCCGCGTTGGCGTGAGACGGGGAGGGGAGGCCCGTGCAAAGGCACGAGACAGAAGCCGCTGCCTCGACGAGCTGCCTGAGCTCATCGACGTCGTGGCCCTGGGCATGTCGGCCGGCATCTCGTTCGATGCCGCCTTGGGCATCTATTGCGACAAGTACGGCACGATGCTGGCGGGCGAGCTGTCCGATGCCATGAGGTCCTGGGAGCTGGGCCTCACGACGCGCTCCGAGGCGCTTCACGTACTGGCGGGTCGCCTGGACGTCCCCGCCTTCACAACCTTTGTGGACACGGCGACCGAGTCGCTGGCGTTTGGCGCCCCTCTTACGAAAGCCTTGGGAGAACAAGCCCAGGCGGTGCGCCGTGCCCGACGTGCCGATGTGCAGGAACGCATCGAGAAGGCTCCCATCAAGATGCTCGTCCCCACGGGGACGCTCATCCTTCCGGCGATGCTGCTGGCGGTTTTGGGCCCGCTTCTTGCCTCGCTTTCTGAACTTACGGGCTGAGGCCCTCGGTACTGATACATCAAGCGGTGCCGCACTGTCGGCACCGGAAAGGAGCGTGCGTCATGTTGGAGAAGTATGAGCGGATGGGTGCGATGTGCCAGGCTCTGACGCAGGGCAGGTCGGCTGTTTTGGCGCGGGTGCACGCCGCGGCCTTGCGGGTCGGGGCCGCTGCATGTCGGGGTTTGCGCACGTTGCGCGATGAGGAGCGTGGCCAAGGAACCACGGAGTACGCCATCCTTGTGGGAGTGCTTGTCGTCATCGCGATTGTGGCAATCGTCGCGTTCAGGGGTCGCATCCAGAGCCTGTGGGACTCCATCGCAAGCGCCATCAACGGCTTGTAATGCCTGTGTTTGCCCGTCGGGAGCAGGGGCAGGAGCCTTCTTCAGGTGGGGGTCGGTCGCATAAGGCGGCCGTGGTCGGTGTCGTCCTTGTCGTCGGTGCGGTGGTCCTTGCCGTCGCCAGCGTGCTCTTTCCTCGGCCCGTCGATGATTCGGCGGTGCCGTCCGCTCGGAGCACCGAGGGGCAGGCGGTGGAACAGGGGGATGAGCGGCCGATTGTCGTGGTCCCTGCGGGACCCCTCCCCACAGTGTTTCCCCCATGCGCCGACATTGAGGCGGGTCCTACCTCCTATGCCAGGAGCCCTTTGGGCGTACGGGCAAGCTGGGAGGTGGCGCTCAGCTTGCCCGACATGGCGGCGCAGGTGCTCCAGACATATGAGGAACAAGGCGACATCGCTCTTCACTACGGTGGCTACCTGGACTTTCTTGGAAACGTCTGGGCTTGTGCCGTGTCGGGCCCGTCATGGGTCGAGGTTGTCGTCGTGCAGGACCAAGGCGGGGAGGAGGCCTATGTGGGGTCGCATTCGCAAAATGGGCCGTGTCTTGTCAGCGTCATGCGGTTGGGTCAGGAAGCGATTGAAGGCGCCGAGGGCCAGGCTTGAAAGGAGGGCGTGCGATGAGGCGGGCCAGTCGACCGTGGAGTACTTGGCGGTCCTTATCGGCGTCGCCGCCGTGGTCGTGGGGCTCGCGAGCCTTCTTGCGGCTGCCAAGCGGGGTGTGTTCGGCAGGCTCGCTTTGCAGGCCCTCTCCCATGCCACGGGCGGCTCTGACCCAATTGCGGCGCTCAGCGAGGTCTTTCTGTTCTGAGGGCTCGGGCCAGGCCAGCGTGGAGGCGGCTCTTCTTCTGCCTGTGCTCATGGTGTGCCTGGCGCTTCTCGTGCAGCCGATGTGCCTTCTGTACACGCGATGCGTCATGCAGTCGGCTGCCGCTGAGGGGTGTCGTCTTCTTGCCACGGCAACGGGCGACACCGACGATGCTGCCTGCGAGCAGTATGTCCGCCGTCGTTTGTCGGCCGTGCCGCAGGCGGACGTCTTTCTTACGGGAGATTGGCAGGTGGAGCTTCAAGGCAACGCCGAAAGTGACGAGGTGGGCGTGCAGATTGTGGGGCATGCCCGGCCCCTGCCGCTCGTGGGGGTCGTGGCTTCCCTGTTGGGGCCTGCCGACCAGGTAGGAAACGTCGAGCTCAAAGTCAGCGTCACTCGTTGCTCGCGACCCGGCTGGGTGGAAGGGAGATACAGTGATTGGACGTCGATATGGGACAGCGCATAGGGAGGCCGGGCGGCCCTGCGAGGCGGGCATCGGGCTTTTCTGCGACGAGCGGGGATCCACGACGGTCGCTTCCGCCGTTGCGATTCTCGTGTCGCTTGCGCTTGTCTTTTCCCTGGCAAACGTCCAGTGGGCCTCGTCGCGTGCGGCCGACGTCCAGGTGGTCGCCGACGCCGGGGCGCTTGCCGGGGCCAACGTCGTCGCAGCGTATGCCACCATCGCCCAGATTCTCGACGCGCTCGTGCTCAGCATGGGCCTCATCGGGCTGCTCACCATGGCGGTCGGTCTCGTGCTTTCCGCCATCCCCGTGGTCGATGCGGCGGGGCCGCCTGTGCTCAACGCCGCGTCGAGCGTCTTTTCCGCTCGCAGCAAGCTCTCTCGGTCCTGTGCGGCCGGCCTGCAGAAGCTCGAAAGCGTCGTCCCTTATGTGGTGTTTGCCAATTCTGCGGCCGTTATCAGGGCAAATGCATCTTCTGAGGGTTCCTATTTCGGCTTTGCGCTGCCCTATCCCGTGCAGGGTTCGAGCGATTTTGGCGATCTTGAGTTCGACGACGCCCAGGCGAGCGCCGAGGAGCTTGAGAAGTCCGGCGAGCGGGTCGACGAGCTCTCCAAGCAGGCGGCGCAAGACGAGCAGGACGCCGCCGACGCGCTCGAGCGTGCGTGGATGGCGGACTGCGGGGGAGCGGTGAGCATGCGTGAGCGCGCCTCGACCCTGGCGGGCCTTGCCGGCTCACAGAACCCCACCTATCCTTCCACCGCCGGCTGGGACTTCGGCGTTGCCATACGCCGTGCCAGCGCCTATTACGCCCAGCGCGCAGCCATTGAGGCCCCCGAGTCCGCAAGTGTCGAGGAGCGAGCCCGTTCTCAGGCCCGCCGTGTTTTCTATGCGTACGCCTATGAGCAGGTTTCTTCCTCCATCTTTGTGCGCAATGCCGACGGCAGCGTCGTGTGCGACCTGCATGCCTTGCCCCGCAACACGGCAGAGATGCGCACCACGAGCCTGTACACCCAGGCTATATGGCCGCTGAGCCGCGAGGGCTCGACGACCCGCATACATGCGTTTGCGGGATGTCCTGGAGCTGTGGGATCTTCGGCCGGCACGGGCAGCCTAGCTCAGCTCGAGGCGGGCTCTTTCGTCGTTTGCCCTGCCTGCTCCTTCAGCGCCTCGACGCTTGGCCGGGTTCCTGCCGCTTCGACTTCCATCGACAACGGGTTCGAGTATTACTGGAAGATTGTTGTCGAAGAGTCGCACGCCTACCAGGCTGCGAAGGAAGCGGCCAACGAGAAGTTCGAGCTCGCCCGCCAAGAAGGGGAGAGGTCCTCCGAGCTCTTCAGAGACGCGCTCAAACAGGTCGCGGCCACACGCGTCACGCTCAATCCGCCCGGTGCCAAAGGGTGCATCTGCGTCTGCGTCGACCCTGTCTCCCATGCGAGTCCCGCATCGCTGCTTGCCCTTTTCGACGAAGGCGTCGCGATTCCCTCCCGCGCCGCCTTGTCGGCGGCGGTCCTTGCCCCCGACAAGGCGCAGAGCGGCAACAACATCCTGGCGAATTTCTTCGACGCACTCGTGGTTGAGGACGGCGCCGGTTCGGGGGTCTCGGGGGTGCTCGACTCGGTGCTCACGGTGTGGGGCAATGTGCTTGTGGCATACGGCAACGGCTACGACGCCTTGTCCGGTGCGATGAAGACGTCGTTCCAGACGCTCTCGTCATGGGGAATGGGCGGCATCTCGTCGTGGCTTAAGGACGCTCTCACCGATGCCGTCGACCTCTTGGCGATAAAGCCTGCTGACATGTCGGCCAAGAAGCCGGTGCTTACCAACAGCTCCAATATCCTGGGCGAGGCGGGCGGCGCCTGGTACAACGCCATTCATTCGATTCTGTCGTCTATGAGCGGCCAGGCGGGCCCAGCGGGGCTGCTTTCGGAGCTTACCGGCGGCGCCATCTCATATGACGGCCAGGGCAGCATCACGCTCGGTCAGCTTGAGATTCCAGGAACGGGCAACGTGCGCGACCTCACCATCGACTTGTCATGGTTGGCGGGTGCCGCATGAGAGCCGCGAGGGTCTTCTCGGACGAGAACGGGCAGATGGTGGTGGAGATGGCTGTCGTTGCGCCCGTCATGATTGTCGTGGCCATCGTTGCGGTGAACCTCATGTGGTTCATGGAGGCGTGTGCGCGGTTTGACCGCCTGGTCCCCGACATTGTGGTGGCGCTTGCGGTGTCGCCGGCGGGAGGGGAGGGCGGCACCCAGGAGCATGCCGTGACGCAGGCGCTGCAAGAGGCGATGTCTGACCTGCGTGGCGTGAGCGTCACGGTTGTCGCCCATAGCCTGTGGGACGATGTGTCCAGCGGGGCGGGGTTCACCATGGCGCCCCATCTCACGCGTTACGAGTGCACGATGCGGTACGAGCCTTGGCCTTCGGCCCTTACGGTCGCCGGAGTCGAGGCTGGCATTCCTGCTCAGCTCACGCACACGAAGTCACTGACTGTCGACCGCTACCGCTCGGGCGTCTTGTTTTGACGCGGCGCGCGGAGCCGTCGCAACGATTTGCGAGGAAAACGATGCCCTCATTTGCCCAGTTGCCTGCAACCGATCTCGTCGTCGCCGACCTTCCCGACGGTCGCACCGTGCCTTGCCTGCATGCCCGTTCGTTTTGGGCGCGGCTCAAGGGCTTGCTCGGCAGCGGTCGCGACTGCCTTGGGGGCGGTGTGATCTGCCTTGACCCGTGCGCCTCGATTCACACCTTCGGCATGGCCTATCCCATAGACGTTGCCTTCCTGGACGAATGCGGCATCGTCGTCGCGTCGCGCCGAAGGTTGACATCGTGCCGCGTGCTCAGCAGCCCCCAGGCGGTGTGCGTGCTGGAGCGCCCCAGCGATGGCTCCCCATGGCTTGCCGTGGGTGAGACGGTGCGCCTGCACGCCTGAGCTCTCCAGGGCATATACACAAGTTGAACACAACTTGAAATCTTTTCAAAATTGTTCTTGACGCCACCCTATAAACGGACGTATAGTTATCTCTGCACTTGCGGCCAGTTAGCTCAGTTGGTAGAGCAGAGGACTGAAAATCCTCGTGTCTGGGGTTCGAATCCCTAACTGGCCACCATGCAAACAACGAGGTCGGACGGGTAAAACCGTTCGGCCTTTTTGCGTTTAGGGGTAAATAATTGCGTTGTTGGTCAGTTTGCGATGCTTCGATTGCACGTTTGTCGCTTTGTGCCAGGGCAACAAGTCCGCAGTCTGCAAGATGCGCGATTGTGGGCATGTGCAATCGCGTGTTGGGCAAAAGTTCAATCTCTTGTTCGTCCGGCGGAGATCTTGGTGCCGAATGCCCAAAACGAAAGCAGACCGGCCACCTCTTGGGCGACCGGCCTGCAATCAATCTTGGAATGGTGCCCGAGGTGAGACTCGAACTCACACGTCTTGCGACAAAGGTTTTTGAGACCTCCGCGTCTGCCATTCCGCCACTCGGGCTTGGTGGCAAAGGATACCACAACGTTGGCGTCGTTGATGAAGCCAAGATGAAGAAACTTAGGCTCTCAACACGAACGAAACGCATGTACCGTAGTCTCTTGTCGTCAGTCTCACGTCATGAAAGGCATCCCATGGAAAAGAAGCCCTTTGCGACCCTTGCACAGGTCAAGGAAATCGCCGCAGACATCCCCACGCCGTTCCATCTCTATGACGAGGCCGGCATTCGCGAGCGCGCCCGTGCCGTCAACGCTGCCTTTGCCTGGAACCCTGGGTTCAAGGAGCACTTTGCCGTAAAGGCGACTCCCAACCCCACGCTGCTGCGCATCCTGCACGAGGAGGGCTGCGGTGTGGACTGCTCCAGCTACACCGAGCTTCTGCTCTCCCAGGCCTGTGGCTTCGAGGGCCACGAGATCATGTTCTCCTCCAACGAGACCCCCGCGCTCGACATGTACGAGGCGGCAAAGCTCGGCGCCCTCATCAACCTCGACGACATCACCATGGTGGACTTCCTCGAGCAGGTGGCCGAGGTTCCCGAGACCGTCTTCTGCCGCTACAACCCCGGCGGTGTCTACGAGCTGGGCAACGACATCATGGACAACCCGGGCGACTCCAAGTACGGCATGGGCGAGGCCGATATGATCGAGGCCTTCCGTCGCCTGAAGGCCATGGGCGCCAAGAACTTCGGCATTCACGCGTTTCTCGCCTCCAACACCGTGACCAACGCCTATTACCCCGCGCTTGCCGCCGAGCTCTTCGAGCTTGCCGTGCGCGTGGCGAAGGCTGCCGACGTGCACATCGGCTACGTCAACCTGTCGGGCGGCGTGGGTGTGGACTACCGCCCCGAGCAGCCTTGCAACGACATCGCCGTCATCGGCGAGGGCGTCCATGAGGCCTACGACCGCATCCTGGTGCCTGCCGGCATGGGAGATGTCGCCATCCTCACCGAGATGGGTCGTTTCATGCTCGCACCCTTCGGCGCCCTCATCACTCAGGCCATCCATGAGAAGCATATCTACAAGGAATATATCGGCGTGGACGCCTGCGCCGCCAACCTCATGCGCCCTGCCATCTACGGCGCCTATCACCACGTGAGCGTGCTTGGCAAGGAGGACGCGCCCTGCGACCACGTCTACGACGTTGTGGGCGGCCTGTGCGAGAACTGCGACAAGTTCGCCGTTGACCGTGCGCTTCCCAAGATCGATATGGGCGACTACCTCTTCATCCACACCGCAGGTGCCCACGGCCATGCCATGGGCTACAACTACAACGGCAAGCTTCGCTCGGCAGAAGTCCTTCTGTGCGAGGACGGCTCCCACAAGCTCATCCGCCGCGCTGAGACCCCGGCCGACTACTTTGCGACGCTGGGCTTTGAGGGCGCCGAGATCTCCCCGGTCACGAGCAAGCCGATCTTTGAGACCCTGGAGCAGCTCGATGCCCAAGCTGAGGCCGATTTTGCCGCAAGCCCCGCTGCCCAGTGGGTGCCTGGCAAGTAAGGGTTGCCTCGTCACTCCGCCGGCACCAACGCGTGGTCCCCTTACGGGAGGTTGCCCGGGTGGCGTGCGACTCCCCGGTCACTCCACTGGTGTCAACACGGGTGCCCCATGCAGTACCCATGTGGGTAGTTTGTCGAGATGCGGTGCGTTTGAGCGAGCGCTCTTGCACTGAAGCAAGAAGGCGCGTAATATGCACCAGGCTTTGTCGTCCCTGACAAAGTTGCAAGCGGGCAATGAGCCCCACCTTGCGGCGCCGTAAAGGTTGCTGTCTGGTTGAACATGATAATCTCAGCCATTTCGGTTGTTGCTATCGTATTCTCCCGGGCGTCTTCCAGAAGGCACCCGGGATTTTTTTTGTTCAGTCCTCCCGCACTGCGGGATTCGAAGGAGGTGTTTCGCATAGCTAAGTCCGATGAGCCTCGCATCAACGAAGAGATCCGTTGTGCGACGTGCCGTTTGATCGGCGTTGACGGAAGTCAGCTCGGTATCTTTGCTATTCGCGATGCCCAGCGCGTGGCAGATGACCAGGGCCTCGACCTTGTCGAGATTTCCCCCAACTCTGAACCGCCTGTGTGCCGTGTCATGAACTACGGCAAGTACAAGTACGAGCAGGAGATCAAGGCCAAGGCCGCCCGTAAGAACCAGGCCAAGGTCGATGTCAAAGAGATGAAGTTCCGCCCGAAGATCGACACGGGCGACTACGAGACCAAGAAGCGTCACGTCGAGCGCTTCCTTGCAGGCGGTGCCAAGGTCAAGATCACGATCATGTTCCGCGGTCGTGAGATGGCTCACCCCGAGATCGGCCTCAACATGCTCGAGAAGCTTGCTGAGGACCTGAAGGACGTGTGCACGGTGGAGGTTCCCCCGAAGCTTGAGGGCCGCAACATGCACATGATGGTGGCACCCCTTCGCCCCAGCACCAAGCCTGCTGCAAAGCCCGCCGAGCAGGAGCAGTAATTCCCATTGGTACCAACCTGGACGCGCCGTGTCCGGGTACGAGAATATAAGGAGAACTTCAATGCCTAAGATGAAGACCGACAAGACGGTCGCCAAGCGCTTCCGTAAGACTGGCACCGGCAAGCTCATGCACGTGCAGCGCAACAAGCGCCACATCCTGACCAAGAAGACCGCCAAGCGTAAGCGTCAGCTGCGCGGCCAGGTCGCTCTGGACAAGACCGAGAAGTGCAAGTACGTCAAGTCGGTTCTCGATCACTAAGGCCGATTTTTTCCTTATCGTTCCCTCGTCACAAGGAGTGACTAACTATGGCTCGCATTAAGCGTTCTCTCAATGCTAAGAAGAAGCGTCGTCGCACTCTTAAAATGGCCAAGGGCTACTTCGGTGCCCGTTCGCGCTGCTACCGTAAGGCTAAGGAGCAGGTACGTCACTCCCTGATGTACCAGTATCGCGATCGTCGCACGAAGAAGCGCGAGATCCGCAAGCTCTGGATTGCCCGTATCAACGCTGGCTGCCGCATCAATGGCATCAGCTACTCCCAGTTCATGCACGGCCTGAAGCTGGCTGGCATCGAGCTCGACCGCAAGGTCCTTTCCCAGATGGCCATCGAGGACGCTGCCTCCTTCGCCGATCTGTGCACCATCGCCAAGAACGCCGTTGCTGAGGCTCGCGCCGCTCTGGCCCAGAACGCCTAAGTTATCTCGCGTTCAAGGTTTTCTTGAATCATGAAGGGGTCGTCTTCCGAAAGGAGGGCGGCCCCTTTTTTGCATGCAGGGGAGTACCTGCAAGCGCGCGCAGACAGCGTGCGCAACCGGTACATACAAAAGCGCCCCATGTTGCATCTCGTGCACATGGGGCGCCGTGTGTGGTGGAGCGTGCGACTTGCCTGCTTGTCAATCTACTTGCTTGAGCCTTCCGCCTCTGCCTGGTCGGCGCTTACGATCTCATCGGTATGCGTCTTGGGGTTGTAGCGGTGCAGCAGCACGGGCTCAAAGAGGTGCAGCTTCTTGATGAAGACAGCCGAGACGCCTACAAGCAGGATGAACACGACGAAACGCAAGGGGAGCGCGACCTTGGTCATGATGGTGGCGCCTGCTGCCAGAAGGATCGACCAGCCGTAGATCATGAGTGCGGCCTGCTTCTGGTCGAAGCCCTGCTTGATGAGCCTGTGCTGGATGTGGCCGGTGTCGGCCTGCGAAATGGCTGTATGGCCGCGACGACGGCGCACGATGGCGGCAAACGTGTCGATGATGGGCACGCCGGCGATGACGAGCGGCACAATGAGGGTCGTGGCCGCCGCGACGCGGTTGACGCCCAGCAACGCGATGACACCGAGCAAAAAGCCCAGCATGTTCGAGCCGCAGTCGCCCATGAAGATCGATGCCGGGTTGAAGTTGTAGCGCAAAAAGCCCAGGCAGCAGCCGGCGAGGATGCAGGCAAGCACAGCGGCGTCAATCTGGTGGGCCTCGTAGGACAGATAGAACATTGCGGCGCAGGAGATGGCCGTGATGCCGGCTGCAAGGCCGTCGAGTCCGTCGATGAGGTTGATGACGTTGGTGAAGGCCACGAGGTAGACGACCGTGATGGGGTAGGCGAGCCATCCGATGGGAATGAGCTCGGCCGTGAAGGGGTTGGCGACATTGCCGATGACCAGGCCGGAGGCAGCGGCTACGCATGCAGCGAGAATCTGCCCCAACAGTTTCTGGCGAGGCTTGAGGTTGCGCACGTCGTCGATGGCGCCCGTGAGGAAGACAATGACGACGGCAACGGTCAGCAGCTTGTAGTCGACGCCCTGCAGCTGCATATGCGGGACGAAGACGGTGGGCCATCCAAGCAGCTTGGTTCCCGCCACTTGCACCGCCACGGCAGCCACAAGTCCCAGTGCGATGCCGATGCCGCCCATGCGGGGAATCGGCACCTTGTTGATGCGCCTTTCGTCGGGCTTGTCGATGGCACCCAGGTGCTGGGCGATGCACTTGGCAAGAGGGGTTGCCAGGAGCGTCGCAAGCAGCGCAACAAGAAAGAGAAGGGGATAATGCTCGGTCGGGTTCACGCGCTTACCTCCCGGCCTTCGCCGCATTGCGGCGCATGCGGGCGAACAGAGCGCCTGCTGCGGTCAGGAGCAGCGACCCGGCAACTCCGAAGGCGGTTATGCCTGCAAAGTCGGTGGGGTCGGCCGTTTGGGGGATGGTCAGCGTGGTGCCTGCGTCCTCCGTGCCCTGCTGCACGATCTTCCAGTTGGCAATCAGCGTGCCCGTGAAGTTGCCCATGCCTTGCAACACGACTGTGGCGTCGCCGATGTTCGTGTTGTTGGTGAAGCCCACGACCTGGTAATCCACGCCCACGACAAGCTCGGTGGTGACGCCGTCGACCTCGTAGGTGACGGACTTGGGCTGAGGCGACATTGCCTGCCCGGTGTAGGGCAGGTTCGGCATCGTGACGCTCGTGAGGCTCATGTCTGCCGGTGCGATGTCAAACGTCGTCTTCAGCGAGCCGGTGCAGGCCCCGATGCCGGTTGCAGTCGCGGTCGCCGTGCCGACCTTCACGTTGTCGGAATAGCTCAGGGTGTAGTCGGTGCCCTCGGTGAGCGTCGTGCCGCCGACGGTGAGCGTGGCACCCGTGGCCTGAATGGGCGAGCCGGTATAGGTGAGCGACGAGAAGCTAAGCGTGAGCTGGCCCTGGGAGATGTCCTTGGTGGTCGTGATGGTCTCAACGTCACCGGTGCCCCGCGCATCGCCCGAGCCTTCGGGTAGGGTGGCGGCATCCGGGTCTGCTGCCTCGGCGCCACTGGCGTCTGCGGTGGAGTCGTCCTGACCGCCTTCAGCATTCGCTGCGGGAGCGTCCTCGCCGCCCTGGGCATCGGCGTCGTCTGCGTTGGAATCCGCAGCTTCCTGGTCACCCTCGGAGCCTGCCTCGCCTTCGTCGCTTTGGGTGCCCTCGGAGCCTTCCTCACCCGTGACGCTTTGGACGCCCTCGGAGCCTTCCTCGCCCGTGACGCCCGTGTTGCCTTGGTCGCCTGCCTCGCCGTCCTGGGCACCCGTTTCGCCTTCGGCGCCCGCTGTGCCCTCGTCCTCGTTCGCCTGTGCCTCCTGGGCCGCCTCAGCCTCGGCCGCCGCTTGTTGGGCGGCCAGCTTGGCGGGGTCCACGACGGTGAGTTGGCGGGTGACAATGCCCGAGCACAGCTCGCTCTTGGAGTTCGCCTTCACCGTGAGCACGGCTATCGAGGTGCGCTCGTTGTAGTTGATAGTGGCGGTGTAGTTCACCGGGTCGATGACGGTGCCGTCGGGTGCCATGACGTTGAAGTTGGGCATTGTGACGGTGCCCTGGTCGTTGAGGTAGAAGTTGCCCTTGCCGTCCTCGCCGGTAATGCCCACGATGGTGCATGTGCCCAGGTCGTAGGCGGCAGTGGGGGCTCCTCCGTCGACAACGACGACGCCAAAACGCGGGTTGGAACCGTCGGCGTCGGTGGCGCTGATGGTGACGGTGCCGGCCTTGATCGCCGTGAGCGTGCCGTCGGCGGTGGCCGAGACGATGGAGGTGTTCGCGCTGTTCCAGATGAAGCTGCCCGTCTTCACGGCAACTTTGGCTCCGGTGAAGTCGTAGGAATAGCCCGCCGGGCCGAACCACAGGGTGCCCTCCACGGTGGCCTCAAGGCTGGGTTGAACGACGTCACCGCTCTTCATCTCGAGTTTTTCGGGCAGCGTGACGTTCGTGACGTTGGCGGCGGCGACATTGACCGTGTAGGTCGCCTCGCCTGAGGCAACCTGCGCCTGGGATTGGGCGGCGCCGTCAAAGGAGAGCTCGATCGCCCAGGAGACGTTGCCGTCCGCATCGCGCACGCATGCGCAGCCGATGTTCGTGGCGTCCATGAGCCAGCCGGCCTGCGTTGCGTAGTCGTCGCTGCTGACGAGCGTGGCGAGGACCGTCTTGGCGTCGGTTTCGTCGGTTGCAGAACCCCAAACGAGCACCTCGGCGGCGATGCGCTCGTTTGCGGTGTTGAAGGCCGTCCCATCGGGGCGGATGTCCGAGCGTGCCAGCACGCTTTCGGCGGCGCGCTGCCAGGCGGCAGTCTCGAGGTCGGCGTCCTGTGCGATTGCGGCAGACCCAACCTGGGAGCGCATGTCGTTGAAGGCGGTGTAGAACGCCTGCACGGCGGCGGTATCATTGGTGAGGGACACATCAACTGCCAGGGAGTTCTGTGCAACGAGGCCCTGCAGCGCCTCGTCTGCCTCAATCGAGTCCCACGAGAGGCTCTTTACCGAAAGGGGCTGGGCCAAAGCCTGCGTCGAGGCGGACGTGGCGGCCCCGGAGGACTGCGCGGTCTGCTCGGTGGCCTGTGCGCCTTGTTCGGCGTCTTGCGCCTCATCTGCAAAGGCGGGTGCGACAAAGCCTGCTGGAACGGCAAGGGATGCCAGCAGGGCAAGGGCGCTCAAAGTCTGCGCGCACGGGTGGGGCGCGCTGATGTGGTTGCGGCGCATAGTTGCTCCTTTATTCGCCGCCCTGCCGATAAGGTGCCGGCATGGGGCGGCTCAATAGAATCACATGCGATTTTACCCGTTGGAACTGAAGTCGGGCTGATGGGAGGCCACACTGCACAGCTCTACCAGAGGGTTTGAGAGCTTCTGTCAGGAGTTTCATGGCAGGGGCGCAAAGAATGTTGAAAACTGTGCAAGATTCTCTCTTCACGCGCGGGGGCAATATTGCTATAGTTTGAGCCGTCCAGCCTCCGCTATCCAGCTGCGGTCGGCCGACATTAATTTGCAGGGAACCCAGGATTGCGTGCCCTATGGATATCCTCCTTTGTTGGGGAAGCCAAAATGCACGAGGAGGGTACCCACCTCGATGAGGTGGGCCAACTTGCAACTTTGTGGGGGTTGGACCTTACCGTAAATGTGGGGGCGCGGTGCAGGCTTGCTGCATCGCGCCTTTTTTGATTTCGGTTCTTGACAGCGTTTGCACACAATGTAAGAATAACCGTTGCACTTTGTTTTGGGGATGTGGCTCAGTTGGGAGAGCGCTGCCTTCGCATGGCAGAGGTCGGGGGTTCGACTCCCCTCATCTCCACCACCGACATTGAGACTGCCGATTCGCATCTGCGGGTCGGCAGTTTTTTTATGCCGCTGTTGTGTGTATTCCGCAACTAATTTGTATTCTAAAAGCAGTTCCACTCACCAAAAAGTATATTACCCGTACTTTATTCAGTGGTACTTCGACTAAGGACTGACCATGGAGTACAAGCCCCTGCAAGTGCCCGCAAGCGCGGGTTTCACCGGTTCGCATGTGGAGGGCGGCGTGTGCGTGGCCGCCGGGTTCAAGGCCGGCGCCGTGCACGCAGGTTTCCAGCCCGATCCCGACCGCCTCGACCTGGCCATGGTCGTGGCCGACGAGCCCGCCGCCGTTGCCGGCGTGTTCACCACCAACGTCTTCTGCGCCGCCCCCGTCACGGTCGACCGCGAGCATATCGCTCAGTCGGGCTATGCGCGCGCCTTTGTCGCCAACACCAAGTACGCCAACGCCGCGACCGGCGAGCCGGGCCTGCGCAATGCCTACAAGACGGCCGACATGGTCGCCTCTATCCTCGACTGCCCGGCTGAGCAGGTGCTTGTCGCCTCAACCGGTATCATCGGCCAGCATCTCAACATGGACACGATGCAGGCGGGCCTTCCGAAGGTCGCCGCTGTGCTCGGGCGCGACCTCGAGATCAACGATTACGCGTGCGCCTGCGCCATCATGACGACCGATACCAAGCCCAAGCGCTGCGCCGTCGCCTGGCGCGACGAATCGGGTGCCGTCTATCACCTGGGCGGCATGTGCAAGGGTTCGGGCATGATCAGCCCCAACATGGCGACGATGATCTGCATGCTCACCACCGACGCCCCCGTTGCCCCCGCCGTGCTCGACTGCGCCCTGCATGCCGCCGTCGACGCCACGTTCAACCGCGTAACGGTGGACTCGGACACCTCCACCAATGACACCTGCGTCATCATGGCGAGCGGTGCGGCCGGCGGCGAGACCATCGAGTCCGCCCAGGGCGCCCGCTACGACGCCTTCGCGGCGGCTCTGCTCGAGGTGTGCTCGGGCCTTGCCCGTCAGATTGCGGCCGACGGCGAGGGCGCCACGCGCCTTGTGTGCGTCACCGTTATGGGCGCCGCCACGCAAGACGACGCCGACGCGGCCGCGCGCACGGTGGCCACTTCTCCGCTTGTGAAGACCGCCATCGCCGGCCATGACGCAAACTGGGGCCGCATCGCCGCCGCCCTGGGGCGCTCGGGCGCCAAGTTCGACCAGTACGACGTCGACATCGACATCCTGGGCATCCCGGTGTGCCGCGGCGGTCTGGTGGTAGACTTCGACGAGGACGAGGCCCTGGCCCGTTTCGAGCAGCCGCAGGTCGACATCGTGTGCGACCTGGGCGCCGGCGAGTGCCAGTCCACCATCTGGACCTGCGACCTCACGCACGGCTACATCTCCATCAACGCCGACTACAGGAGCTAGCGAACTATGTCAGACACGAAGACAGAGGCGCAGCGCTCGAGCCTTGAGGTGGCCCAGGAGCACGCGCTCATTCTCACGCAGGCGCTTCCTTGGGTGAAGGCCCTGGCAGGCAAGACAATCGTCATCAAGTACGGCGGCGCGGCCATGGTCGACGAGACCCTGCGCGCCTCGGTGATGGAAGACATCATGCTCATGAAGCTCGTGGGCGCCCGTCCCGTCATCGTGCATGGCGGCGGCAAGGACATCTCCGCCCTCGTGGAGAAGCTGGGCCTGCCCGTCGAGTTCAAGAACGGCCTGCGTGTGACGACGCCCGAGGTCATGCGCGTGGTGAGCATGGTCCTGTCGGGCAAGGTCAACGAGGAGCTTGTCCTGGCGCTCAACGCCCACGGCAATCTTGCGGTGGGCCTGTCGGGTGTCGACGGGTCGATGGTGCACTGCGAGATCGCCGACCCGTCGGTGGGTCTGGTGGGTTCGGTCAAGATGGTCGACCCCGAGCTTGTCAACCAGCTGTGCGACAAGGGCTACATCCCCGTCATCGCAAGCGTGGGCATCGGTCCCGAGGGCCAGGCGGTCAACGTCAACGCCGACACCTTCGCGAGCGCCCTGGCACAGACCTGCAACGCCTCCAAGATCATCTTCCTCACCGACGTCGACGGCCTGTACCGTGACTTCTCCGACAAGTCTTCGCTCATCAGCCGCCTTACCGCCGCCGACGCCCAGGCGCTGGTGGACTCCGGCACGCTGAGCAAGGGCATGATCCCGAAGGTTCGTGCCGTGCTCGACGCGATCGACGGCGGCGTGCAGCGCGCCCACATCCTCAACGGCACGGTGGAGCACTCGCTCGTGCTCGAGCTCTTCACCGACTGCGGCGTGGGCACCATGATCGCCCGCACCGAGGCCGACCTGCACCGCCACGACATCCTCTCTCGCGTGAAGAGGACCGTCGTCAACAAATAGCATGCACATGGGGCTGGCTGCGGTAAAGCGTGCGGGTACATACGCATTGCGGTCGCAACCGCCCCTATGACACTTTTGAGATGGGAGAACTACCATGGGCGAAGCTCTGAACAAGGCCCGCGAACTCGATGCCACCTACGTGATGCACACCTATGGCCGCTCGAAGCTCTTCGTGAGCGGCAAGGGCGTCCACCTCTATGACGACGAAGGCGCCGAGTACCTCGACTTTCTCGCCGGCATTGCCGTGTGCCCGCTGGGTCACGCCGACCCGGCGGTGACGGCCGCCATCGCCGAGCAGGCCGGCAAGCTGTTGCAGACCTCCAACTACTTCTACGCTGAGAACCGCGGTGAGGTTGCCCAGGAGATCTGTCGCCTGGCAGGGGAGGAGTATGGCTGGAAGACGTTCTTTGCCAACTCCGGCGCCGAAGCCAACGAGTGCGCGATGAAGGCGGCGCGCCGCTGGGCCATCGAGCACAAGGGCCCGGAGTGCCAGACTGTCATTACGCTCAAGGGCAGCTTCCACGGCCGCACCATGGAGACGCTGGCAGCCACGGCGCAGGACTGGCTCCAGGAGCCTTTCCAGCCGCTGCCGGTGGGCTTCCGCGCCGTGCCCGCCAACGACTGCGCCGCACTCGACGCAGCCATGGGCCCGGACGTGTGCGCAATCATGATGGAGCCCATCCAGGGCGAGAGCGGTGTGTGGCCGCTGAGCGACGAGTACCTGAAGCATGTGCGCGAGCTCGCCGACGCCAACAACTGCCTGGTCATCTTCGACGAGGTGCAGACGGGCCTGTACCGCTGCGGCAAGCCCTTCTGCTTCCAGACGGTGGAGGGCGTCGTGCCCGACATCTTTACCCTGGCCAAGGGCATCGCCTCGGGCGTGCCGTGCGGTGCTTGTGTGGCGCGCGGCGAGGCCGCCCAGGTGCTCAAGCCCGGTATGCAGGGCTCGACTTTCGGCGGCGGCCAGCTCGCCATGGCGGCGGCCCGCGCCACGCTCGAGCAGCTGCGCGCCCGCAAGCTCGACGAGGCTGCCCAGACCGTGGGCGCCTACCTGTGCGAGCAGCTGGCCGGCGTGCCCTACGTCACCGAGGTGCGCGGCAAGGGCCTCATGGTGGGCGCCACCCTCGACGCCGCCCATGACGCCCACGACGTGGTGGACGCCCTCATGGAGCGCCACATCGTCGCCAATGCCTGCAACAACAACGTCCTGCGCCTCCTGCCCCCGCTTACCATCACCACTTCCGACGTCGACACCCTCATCTCCGCCCTCAAGTCCCTCGCCTAGCGCGCAACAGGCCGAAAGTCGCGCCGGGAAAGAAAGGTGCCTCCCAGCAGGCTGAAAGCCGCGCAAGGCGCCAGGCGTTGGACCCGCGCGCCGTGTCTGACTTGCGTGCCCACACCCAGCCAGCCTACGCCTCCGACTTCCTTTTGACATGGGGACAGATAGGTGCTTTCCAGCAGGCTGAAAGCCGCGCAAGGCCCCAGGTGTTGGGCCCGCGCGCAGTGTCTGCCTTGCGCACAACACCCAGCCAGCCTGCGCCCCCAACCCTTCATCCGCGCCGGGAAAGACAGGTGCCTCCCAGCAGGCTGAAAGCCGCGCAAGGCGCCGAACATTACATCCGCGCGCAGTTCTGCAGAAAAGAGAGAAGGCCCCGACTGGGGCCTTCTCTCTTTTCGAAGCTGTTTGAGCACGGATGTAATGTTTGGCGCCCTCGGGATGCGACGCATCAACCTGCGCGTTGGCGGAGCGAGCCGATAAGCCGGGTTCTGTCGTTGGACGACCATTTATCTTCTGCCTACGTTGCCGCAGGCCTCACTCTCGAGCAACCCGAACACGGGCCGGGCCGACCCATGGCGTTCCTATTTGCCCTTTCTCCGGATGGGGTTTGCCAAGCCGCGCCGTTACCGACGCGCTGGTGCGCTCTTACCGCACCGTTTCAGCTTTTCTCGCTCGGGGCAAGCCCCCAGCGGGAGTCTTCTTTTCTGTGGCACTGTCCGTCGGGTCGCCCCGCCCGGCTGTTAGCCGGCATCCTGCCCTGTGGAGCCCGGACTTTCCTCACCGAGATGCCATGGCATCTCCAGCGCGGCCGTCTGGCCCACTCCGCCAAGAGGGCAGTATATACCAACGGGAGGGACAAAGCCCCTCCCGTTGGCGTCCTCGGCTGTGACTCCACATGCGCTCCCGTGGGGCATCGCACGCTAGTACATATGCACGCCCGGAATGTCGTACTTCTCGGGGTCCTTCGCGACCTTCGCCATGTAGCTCTTGTACTCCGCCAGGCACTCGTCCCATCGCGCGTAGGCGCTGTCGCCGCGGTGGTCGGGCAGGCCCAGCGTTTCGGAAAGGTACGAGGCCATCCAGGTGCTCACCTTGTTCATACCATGGTAGTTCAGGTGGATGCCGGCGTCTCGCGCGTCATGCGACCAGTCGATGCCCACCTCGCTGGCGATGGGTTCCGTGTTCATGTCGATGAACTCGATGCCCAGGTCCTGGGCAATCTGGGTGCAGCCGTTGTGGTGCGCGTAGTCCCAGTCGCGCGTGTGGGGCGTGGCCACAAGCACGAACTGCGCCCCGTTTTCCTTGCACAAATCGACAAGAGCGCGCAGGAAGGCCATGTTGAGCTTGCCGGGCAGCGTCACCTCGTCGCTGGGCAGCATGTAGGAGGAGGTGTCGGCGGGCTCGCACAGCGCCTTGGGGTTGCAGCCTTTCAGGTTGCTCACCTTGTCGTACTTCACTTGTCCGGTGAAGTCCTCAAGCGTGAGCTCCTTCCAGCGATGGTGGTATTCGGCAACGGTGAACTGGTCCTTGACGAACTGCTTGAAGACTTTCCCAATATCGAAGGGGTTGTAAAGCATTTCAGTCTCCAGGAACACCACCTGGGGCTTTTGGGTCTTGAAGAAGTCGCGCAGCATGGTGTAGGCATAGCTCACCTGCTCGCCGTTGACCGAGCACACGAAGCTCGTGACGCCCGTCTCGCCCCAGATGCGCATGGGCGAGAACGACGTCGAGGCGAGGCTGTCGCCCAAAAACACCGCGTCGATGGAGTTGTCGGGCTCGGCGAGGAAGCCATAGGCGCGCGACTCGATGAGGCCGTCGTCTTTGGAGTTGCCCTTGGGTTGCAGGATGTGGCCCAAGCCGACGAGCATCCCCCACAGAATGGCGCAAAACAGGACCGAAAGGCCCAGGTATTTGAAGAAGCTGGCGAGCTTCGAGGGTTTGGGTGCGGCAGAATCGGTCATGGTACCTCGTTAGAACTGGGCGTAAATCGGGTCGAGCGGCGCGGTTCCCACGCCGTACGAGCCGAAGATGACGATGGCGATGATGAGCGCATACAGCACGACCCAGCGCACGGCGAGGTTCTTGTGCGTGAGGCGCTCGGTGATGCAGCAGCCGCGCTCTTCAATGACGGCCACGACGATCATGACGACGACCATCACCGCTACGGCGGCATAGTCTTGCAGGCACAGGCCCACGACCTCGGTGGTGACCGAGGGGAAGGTGAGGCCGATGGCCATGAAGGCGCCGTTCGTGAACGACTCGAGCGTGAAGTTGCCCACGAGCTGGCCGAACATGTAGAGGCCGGCGTCCATGCCCTCGGCGCGGAAGAAGAGCTCGCCCACGAAGACGACGACGAGGGTGCGCAGCCACTGGAACGTGCGCCAGGCCGTGCCCTCGCGGTTGATGTGGAGCTTGGCGCATACCGACTGGGCGAGGGGCTCGACCAGACCGCCCAGAAGGATGATCACGAAGTAGTACAGGCCGAAGAAGATGTACTGCGAGCCTGCGCCGTGCCACAGGCCGTTGGCGAACCATACGCAGAAGAGCGTGACCGAGCCTGCCAAAAGCGGGCCGTAGCGGTTGCCGATGCGATGGCGGGCCGCTTTGGTGAGCGACTTCATCGGGGCGCTGAGCGACAGGGGATAGAAGATGTAGTCGCGCAGCCACGAGCCGAGCGTGATGTGCCAGCGCTGCCAGAACTCCGAGGCGGTGCGGGAGAAGAAGGGATGGCGGAAGTTCTCGGGCAGGGCGATGCCGAAGATGCGGGCGGTGCCCAAGGCGACGTCCATGCAGCCAGAGAAGTCGCAGTACAGCTGCAGGGTGTAGAGCACGGCCGCCGCCGCGACAACGCCTCCGTCGTAGGACGTGTAGTCGGCGAAGATGGGCTTGACCACCATGTTGAGGCGGTCGGCGACGATCATCTTCTTGGCGAAGCCCCAAAGGATGCGCACGCTGCCCCGGTAGAGGTTGTCCTTGTTGATGGGGGTGCCTGCCCAGAGCTGCTCGGCCGTCTGACCGTAGCGGCAGATGGGGCCTTCCATGATCTGGGGGAAGAAGCTCAGGAAAAGCGCGATCCTGCCCAGGTTGGCGTCGGGCGCGATGGTGCCGCGGTAGACGTCGAAGAGGTAGGACGCCGCCATGAGCGTGTAGAACGAGATGCCGATGGGCACGCCGATGTAGGGCACCGCCACGGGGACGTCCAGGCCGAAAAGGGCAAGGAGCGACCCTGCCACCTCGCCGAAGAAGACCAGGTACTTGAGGCAGGCGAGCAGAAGCAGGTTGAAACCGACCCCCAGGCCGCACACGAGGCGTGCCTTTTTCTGGTAGAGCTTCTTGAGCTCCTTCTTGCGCGTCTTGTCCTGGGCGATGAGGGCGTCGCGCTCGGAGAAGAGCGCGCCCATCTTGCGCCCGGCCAAATACACGCTCACGGTCGAGATCAGGATGAAGACGATGAGCTTGCTGGAGATGGCCCAGAAGAAGGCATAGCTTGCCACCAACAAGACCGCCCACCGCAGTCGTTGCGCCACCACCTGGTAGGCGACGAGAACGATGGGCAGGAAGGCGACGATATACAGGATTGAGAAGTACGAGTGAAGGGAGAAGTCCAAGGTGCGGCCCAGCTCAGCGGTTATGCGTCTTCTTCGACCAGGCGTGCGACGAGGGCGTCAATGGCCTGGACGGAGTTGAAGTTGGCAGGCACGATCTCCACGGCGGGGATGGTCACGTCGAAGGCGTCCTCGAGCTCGGGCACGAGGGCCAGAATCGTCAGAGAGTCCAGCACGCGGCTGTCCACGAGGTTGTCGGCGGTTTCATAGTCCACGCCGGGCTTGAGGGATTCCAGGATCTCGATAATCTCGTCCATGGTGCACCTTTCTTTGAGTTGCGGGCCCATGCGGGCCGGGGCGGGCATATTTTACCAGCTAGAAACATATACGGCCAGGCCATGGGTGTTCAGGTATGCGGTTTTACTGACAAAACACGGCGCATGCCATGCGCCTGCCGCTTAGGCGACCGGGGAGTTGAGGGGATAGGTGGGCAGGGCGTCACGTACAAGCCTGGCCTGGCCGTCCGCCCCCACCAGGCATACGCGCGGCAGGTCGCGGCTCAGGAAGAGCGATATGCCCTCGGTCATGCAGTAGGCGCCGGTGTTCTCAAAGGCAAGGACGTCGCCGACCTCCAGACCCGGGAAGGGGAGCTGCTTGGCCAGGATGTCGTTGACCGAGCAGAGCGACCCGCACACGTTCCAGGGCTCCATGGGATGTGCCGCGCGCCCCTCGTGCTCGAGCAGCGCGCACTTGGGGTCGCGCATGGCGAGCGACTGGCCGAAGTAGACGAGGTGGTTCATGCCGCCGTCCACGATGGCATAGCGCTGCCCGTCGTTCACCTTGGCGTCGGCCACGCCGGTGAGGAACGTGCCGCACGAGGCCGCGATGCTGCGTCCCAGCTCGAGGACGATGGGGCCGTCGAAGGCGAAGTCCTCGAGCTGGGAGGCGAACTCTGCCAGGAACGCGTCCTCGTCGAAGGCGTCTTCCTCGAAGTACTGCACGGGGAAGCCTGGTCCGAACTCGAGCTCGCGACATGTGAACCCGCATTCCTGCTCGAGTCTGTCCATCACCTTGCGCACCTGGCGAAGCTCGCGCGCCAGCCGCTTGGTCGAGGTCTTCTGCGTGCCCGAGAAGTACTGCACGCCCCAGATGTCCAGGTTGGCGTCGTCGCCGTGGGTCGCCACGATGTCCACGAGCTCTGCCTGGTCCAGGCCGAACTGGTTCGAGCTCGTGAGGCGCAGCAGGACTGGGATGCGCACGTTGTGCCGGCGGGCGCACTCAAGCAGCATGTTGAACTGCAGGCGCGACTCCACCGTGTAGCGCCCGACGGGCATGCCCGACCCGATGAGCTCGTCCATGAAGCGAGCGTCCTTGTTCACGCCCGACACCACGAGCGCATCTGGCTGGGCCCCGGCATCGAGGCAGATACGCGCCTCGCCGGTGGAGCAGGCTTCAAGGCGCTCCACCGAGCCTGCGAGCAGGGGAATGATGAAGGTGTTGGCCTTCACGGCGTAGCAGAGCTCCACGTTTTTGGGCAAAGCCGAGCGCAGGCGCTCAAGACGCCTTTCCAGAACGCGGCCGTCGAACACATAGAGGGGCGTGCCGAAGGTGCGGGCATATCCCAAGAGCTCGTCGTTACGCATTGACTTCCTTCTTTCTCTGGGCACGGGCCTGGCGGCGCAGCTCCTTGAGGCGTTGCTGTTCGGCGAGGTAGGCGTCGAGCATGGCGCGGCGGTCGACCTTGCCGTTCTTGGTGAGGGGCATTTCGTCCACATGCTCGAGGCTTGCCGGGTGCATGAAAACGGGGAGCTCCTCATGGATGCGGGTCAGAAGCTCGCCTGAGTCGGCTTCGCCCTCGTAGAAGGCGTGGATGCGGCTCTTCTCGGGGTCGAAGGAGCAGCGGCAGCGCGTTACGCCCTCACAGCGCTCGAAGGCCGCCTCGATCTCTTCGAGCTCGATGCGGTGGCCCATGTGCTTGATCTGGTTGTCTTTGCGGCCGCAAAAGAAGAGATCGCCGTTGCCGTCGTATGCGCCCATGTCGCCCGTACGGTATATGACCTGGGGATATGCCTGCTGCAGGGGGTTGCGCACGAAGGCGCGCTCGGTCTGCTCGCGGGCGGCGTAATAGCCCAGCGCCACCGAGGCGCCGCACACGCAGATCTCGCCTTGGATGCCGGGCTGCGTGACGAGGCGGTCGTCTCCGTCGAGCAGCATCACCTGTCGGTTGGCGAAGGGGCGTCCCAGCGGCAGGCTCTTGTCATAGCTGCGCCCGCGTTCTACCTCGTGGTAGGTGCAGTTGCAGGTAATCTCGGTGGGGCCGTAGAGGTTCACGAACTGGGCCTGGGGCAGGCGTTCCATCCAGACGGCTAGGTGCTTCAAGGGCATTACCTCGCCGCTGAAAAGGACGCGCCGCACATGGGGCAGGCCCTGGCCGTCAAGGGCGTGCAGGCTGCTTACCAGGCACAACGCGGCCACTGCCCAGGTCATGACGGTCGCGTGGCAGGCATTCACGTACTCGACGAGCGCTGCAGGCTGGGAGAAGAGTCTGCGGGGCACGATGGCCAGCTCGCCTCCGGTGGCAAGGGCGCTGTAGATGTCCTTGACCGAGACATCGAAGTCAAACGGTGCCTGGTTTGCAAAGATATCGTCGCAGGTAAACCCAAATGTCGCAGTGAAGGTGTCGATGAAGTCGATGATGGCGCGGTGGCTCACCGCCACGCCTTTGGGCGCCCCGGTGGAACCCGAGGTGAAAAGGACATAGGCAGGGTCGCAGTCGAGCACCCCAGCACGGATGCGTTCGAGCAGGGCGGCGTCGACGTGTGCGGTTAGGCCATTTGCCTCGACGAGCCGTGCGTCCGGAAGCGCCTGGCGGGCGCGCTCGCGAGTCGTTTCGTCCACGATGACAAGGGGGTCGCCGAGTGTGGCATACATGCTGGCTAGGCGCATGTCGGGCGCGGCGGGGTCGACGGGCACGTAGAGGTCGCCTGCGTACAGGGTGCCCAGAAGCGTCGCGAGCATGTAGGCGCTCTTCTCCATGAACACCATGACGGGACGCGCGACCGCGCCCAGGGCCGCAAGGGCGCAGCCGCGCGAACGCGCCTCGTCGAGGAGTTCGCGGTAGGTGAGCCGGGTGTTCTCGTCGCTCACCGCGCATGCGTCCGCGCGTGCAAGGGCGGCTCGCTCGAGGTATTCCAGGACATTGTGTTGAGACATGGCAGGTCGTTTCTGTGTGGTCTGATTGCCGACGGTTGGGTCGACAACTATTGTAATATGTAACGGTCGGGTCGCGATGTGCCCCCGACGGTATCCATTGTGCACGCGAGCGGTGCACTATTTCGCTTTTATGAATAAATCCACTAATCTTAATATTGAATTTGCATGAATGGGCAGAATTCAAACATTGCCCTGTGTTACACGCGTATTATTTTCACGTTCGATAACGAGCCACGCCCGTCACATGGCGGCCTGAGAGCACCTCCGGGCGCCGTTTACTCAGTTAGGGGGAACCATGGACCAAACGCTTGCCGGCAGGGACCTGCTTCGCCTGCTCGACCTCACTCCCGCCGAGGTCGCCCTTATCCTCAAGACCGCCGAGTGTCAGAAGGCTGATTGGGCCGCTGGCATCCACGAGGCGCCGCTTGCCGGCCAGGCCGTCGCCATCATCATGGAGAAGCCGTCGCTGCGCACGCGCAACTCGTTCGAGATTGGCGCCTATCGTCTGGGCGCCCACCCTGGTGTCATGGCCGACGACCACTCGGCCTTCTCGCGCGGCGAGACCGTCGAGGACACCGTGAAGGTGCTGCAGAACTTCTACGACTGCATCGTGCTGCGCACGTTTGCCCAGGCCAAGATCGAAGAGGTCGCCGCCTGCGCCGACGTGCCGGTCATCAACGCGCTGACCGACGCCTACCATCCCTGCCAGATCCTGGCCGACTTCCTCACCATCGTCGAGCACGGCAAGCAGCTCGAGGGTCTCAAGCTCACCTATGTGGGCGACGGCAACAACATGGCCAACACCTACCTCGAGGGCGGCGCCCTGTGCGGCATGCATGTGCGCATCGCCTCTCCCGAGGGCTACGAGGTCGACCCCGAGGTCTTCGCGCAGTGCCAGGCCGCCGCGGACAAGTACGGCACCGGTGCCACGCTCGAGCTCATGCGCGACCCCGTCGCGGCCGTCGAGGGCGCCGATGTGGTGCTCACCGACACCTGGACCTCCATGGGCGACGAGGCCGAGCATGACATGCGCGTCGCGGCCTTCCAGGGCTACCAGGTCAATGCCGAGCTCATGGCCCATGCCGCCGAGGGCGCCCTCTTCATGCACTGCCTGCCCGCGCACCGCGGCGAGGAAGTCACCGACGAGGTGATGCGCGCCCCCTACTCGGTCATTTACGACGAGGCGGGCAACCGCCTGCATGCCCAGAAGGCCGTCATGTCGCTGCTCATGGGCGTCCCCGCACCCGCCGCGGCCCTGGAGGCGGCCGAGGCCGTCGCCGGGAGGTGGCATGCATGAGGGGTCGTGAGGAAAGGCAGGCCGCCATCCGCGAGATAGTGCGCACCGAGTCCACCCAGACCCAGCGCGACATCGTCGAGCGGCTGAGCGCGTGCGGCTTCAACTGCACGCAGGCCACCGTCTCCCGCGACATCGCCGAGATGGGCTTGTGCAAGCTGCCCGAGGGCGTCTACGTTCTCGCCGAGGACCTGCGCCTTCAGCGCATGGTGTGCGACCTGGTCACCTCGGTGGAGCACGCCGGCAACCTCGTGGTCGTCAAGGCTTCCACGGGAACGGCCCAGGGCGTGGCCGCCGCGCTTGACGCGGCCGATTTGCAGGATGTCCTGGGGTCGGTCGCCGGCGATGACACCATTCTCGTCGTCGCGCGCTCTGAGGAGGCCGCGGTGTCCTTCGAGAAGATGGTCAACCGCCTGCGAGGCGTGCGCCCCTAGCGTTGGTTTTCCTGCTCGAAACAAAAGTTGTCTATCGTCGCCCCGACATAGCCGGAGCATGTGGAAGGGAGCTCTACCATGGCACGTGAGAAGTGCGTACTTGCATACTCGGGAGGTCTCGATACCTCTGTTTGCATCCAGTGGCTCATCAACGAGCGCGACCTCGACGTCATCACCCTGCTCGTCGATGTGGGACAGGACTGCGCCGACCTCGAGTTCGCCCGCCAGAAGGCCCTGAACTGCGGCGCCATCGAGTCCATCGTCATGGACGTGCGCGACGAGTTCTGCGAGGACATGTGCTGCAAGGCCATCGCCGCCAACGGCCTGTACGAGAACAAGTACCCGCTGCTGTCGGCCCTGTCTCGCCCGCTGATCTCCGCCAAGCTCGTTGAGGTCGCCCACAAGTACGGCGCGACCTACATCGCCCACGGCTGCACCGGCAAGGGCAACGACCAGGTGCGTTTCGAGGTCAGCGTTCAGGCGCTCGACCCCGACCTCAAGGTCATCGCCCCCGTGCGCGTGTGGGACCTCCACACCCGTCCGCAGGAGATCGCCTTCGCCGAGGCCCACGGCATCCCGGTGGCCGCCAAGAACGGCAAGCCCTACTCCATCGACGACAACCTTTGGGGCCGCGCCATTGAGTGCGGCGTGCTCGAGGATCCCTGGAACGAGCCTCCCGCGGACATCTGGGAGACCACGGCCGACCTCGCCGACTGCCCCGACACCCCCGAGGACGTCATCGTGGGCTTCGAGGGCGGCAAGCCCTGCTCGCTCGACGGCGAGAAGATGAGCGTCCAGGATGTCATCGTCAAGCTCGACGCCATCGCCGGCCGCAACGGCTACGGTCGCCTCGACCAGATTGAGAACCGCCTCGTGGGCATCAAGAGCCGCGAGTGCTACGAGGTCCCCGGCGGCCTGGCTCTCATCACGGCCCACAAGGCCCTCGAGGACCTGTGCCTCGAGCGCGAGCTGCTCCACTACAAGTTGGGCCTGGAGCACAAGTGGGCCGAGCTTGTGTACTACGGCCTGTGGTTCTCGCCTCTCAAGAAGGCCCTCGACGCCTTCTTCGCCTCCACGCAGACGCTGGTGACCGGCGAGGTCAAGCTGCGCTTCATCAAGGGCACCTGCACCGTGGTGGGCCGCCGCTCCGAGTACTCGCTGTACGACTACAACCTCGCCACCTACGATGAGGGCGACACCTTCAACCGCGACTCCGCCGCCGGCTTCATCGAGCAGTGGGGCCTGCCGAGCAAGGTTTGGGCCAAGCATCGCAAGGACACCGGCAACGAAGGCACCATCTAATGCTTGCCATGACGTTTTTGCTGGCAGACATGATCGTCGTGCCTGTCTGCCTCATCGCGCTGACCTGGTTGCTCGCCGCCTACAAGCGTCGTTGCGACATGCATCCCGAGACGTTCGCCCCAACCGAGGAGGCTTAGAGGAATGGAAAACGCATCCCCCAACAAGGCTCTGTGGGGCGGCCGTTTCGAGGCCCAGCCCGCTGAGTTCCTCCAGCGCTACGGCGCGTCGCTGCCCTTCGACAAGCGCATGTGGGCCGAGGACATCCAGGGCTCCAAGGCGCATGCCAAGATGCTCGCCCATGTGGGCGTCATCTCGCAGGAAGACGCGGATGCCATCCGTGCCGGCCTCGACGAGGTGGGCGCCGACATCGCTGCCGGCAACTTCGACTTCGACATCAACGACGAGGACATCCACATGTCGGTGGAGAAGTCGCTCACGCAGCGCATCGGCGCGGCGGGCGGCCGCCTGCACACGGGCCGCTCCCGCAACGACCAGGTGGCCCTCGACGACCGCCTTATTGCGCGCCGTCTGTGCCGCGAGCTGCATGCCAAGGTGTGCGAGCTGCGCGAGGCGCTGCTCGAGCGCGCCGAGGGCGAGTTCGGCGTCGTGATGCCGGGCTACACCCACATGCAGAAGGCGCAGCCGGTGCTCTTCAGCCACCACATGCTGGCCTATTACTGGATGTTCACTCGCGATGCCAAGCGCCTGCGCGACGCCTACGACGCCGCCGACGTGTGCCCTCTGGGCAGCGCCGCGCTTGCCGGCACCACCTACCCGCTCGACCGCTCCATGGTGGCTGACGAGCTGGGCTTTGCCGGCATCACGAAGAACTCCATGGACTCGGTGAGCGACCGCGACTTCTTCCTCGACCTGCTCTATGCCTGCTCCGTTGCGCAGATGCACCTGTCGCGCCTGTGCGAGGAGCTCGTCTACTGGTCGAGCGATGAGTTCCGCTTCATCACGATGGACGACACCTACTCCACGGGTTCCTCCATCATGCCGCAGAAGAAGAACCCCGACTTTGCCGAGCTCACGCGCGGCAAGACCGGCCGCGTCTACGGCGACCTGGTGAGCCTGCTCACCACGATGAAGGGCATCCCGCTGGCCTACAACAAGGACATGCAGGAGGACAAGGAGCCCGTCTTCGATGCCGCCGACACGGTGGCCGACGCGCTGCACGTGTGCGCCGGCATGATTCGCACCATGCGCGTGAACCGCGACAACATGCGCGCCGGTGGTCTGGGTGGCTTCATGGCCGCCACCGACCTGGCCGACTACCTTGTGGGCAAGGGCATGCCCTTCCGCGAGGCGCACTCGGTCATCGGCCACATGGTGCTGTCCTGCGAGAAGGCCGGCAAGCGCCTGCAGGACCTCACGCTTGACGAGCTCAAGCAGTTCAGCGAGCTGTTCGACGAGGGTGCCTTTGAGGCCACCGACATCGACAAGGTCGTTGAGCGCCGCACCACCGCGGGCGGCACCGGCCATGAGCCCGTGCGCGTCCAGATTGCCCAGGCCAAGGAGGCGCTTGCCGCCGATCAGGCTTGGGGAAAGTAGGGTAGGGCGCCGAGAACGCCGCCGCTCGACTTCACATATGCGTTACCCGAAGGGCCGTCCACACCTCGTGGGCGGCCCTTTTGCGTTTGAAGACGAGGGGCGACCTGTACACACCGCCCGTCAAACCACCCGAGTCATCTGGTGGGCGGGCGATTGCCGGGTCGGGAACTGCCTGGAATCTCGCTATGTGAGGACATGCGAGGGTGAGGCAGGCCCGCGTTGGGTAGAGCGGGCCCCGTGCAAGAGAGAGTCCAGGACCTATGCGATGACGAGGCGCTCTCCGTGTGTGCTGGGGCTCAAGGGCGCTATGTCAGAAAGAGCCTGGTGCCTATCCTGTCCTGTCTTTCGGCAAGAAAAGGGCCCAGCCAAGTGGCTGGACCCTTTGCGTCAGATCTGTTGTGAGCCAGAAGGCCCCAAGAGCGGGCTCGCTCCTTACACGTCGTCGTAGGAGACATCTCCGTCGCCAGAGTCGCCGCCCGAGCCATCGCCGCCGGTACCGTCACCACTTGTGCCGTCGCCGCTGGTGGTGCCGTCACCGGTGGGGTTGCCGTTCTCGTCGGTGGTCTCAGTATCCTCGGTGGTCTCCTCCTCAGTGGGCTCGACCCAGGTGCCTTGCGAGAAGCTCCAGGAGTAGTTGTCACGGTAGACGGGGCTGCCGGCTGTGGGGAACTCTGCGCGCGGCTCATCTTGGAGTGCTTCGGTCACGAAGTGGGAGAAGATGGGGCTCGGCAGGGTGTGCGTGGAGCCCAACGACCCCTGGTACCAAATCTCGGTCTCCGTGCGGTAGCCCACCCACACGGCCACGGAGATCTGCGGGGTATAGCCCACGAACCACAGGTCGCGCGTGTCGTCGGTGGTGCCCGTCTTGCCGGCCACGGGCTGGTTCACGTAGGGCTGGGCCTCGGTGCCGGTGCCGAAGGACACGACGCCTTCGAGGATGTCGGTCACGGCGCCGGCGACCTCGGGGGAGATGGCCTGGGTGCCCACAGGCTCGTACTTGTAGAGTGTGTTGCCGTTGCGGTCAAGAACCTCGGTGATGCAGGTGGTGTCGTAGTGCACGCCGCCGGTGGCCAGGGTGCCGTAGGCGGAGGCCATCTCAAGCACGCTGCAGCCGGCGGTACCCAGGGTGAGCGAGTTGTAGGCGTGGTCGGACAGGTCGGTCGTGATGCCCATGGCATAGGCAGTGTCGATGACGCTCTGAACGCCGATCTCATTGATGACCTGGGCATATACCGAGTTGCAGGAGAGATAGGTGGCCTGACGCAGGCTGATGTTGCCATAACTTTGGCTCTGGTAGTTTGTGACGGTCCAATCGCCTACGAGTACGCCGTTGTTGCCGTTTGCCAGCACCGTGGGGTTCATGCCGGCCTGGATGGCCGCAGTGAGCGTGAAAGTCTTGAACGACGAGCCGGGCTGGCGCCGCGCCATCGTGGCAAGGTTGAACTGGTCAACGTTGTAGTCGCGGCCGCCCACCATGGCGAGGATGTAGCCGGTGTTGGGGTCGAGGCACACCAGGGCGCTCTCGAGCTCGTCGTCGGCGTACTGCAGCACGCTCCACACGGCGTTCTCGGCTGCCTGCTGATACTTGGGCGAGATGGTGGTCTTGACGGTGAGGCCGCCCTTGAAGATGACGTCGGTGGAGAACTGCGTGGAGAGCGTCGACTTCACGTAGTCCACGAAGTACGGGTAGGCGTAGGCGCCCGACTTCTCCGGGGGCGTGTAGTTGAGCACGAGGTCGCTTGCGACGGCGTCGTCGTATTCCTGCTGGGTGATGTGGCCCTTGTCAAGCAGGTGGGCAAGCACGACGTTGCGGCGCTCGATGGCGCTTTCGGGGTTTGCGAGCGGGTTGTAGTAGGAAGGCGACTGGGGCAGGCCCGCCAGCGTGGCCGCCTCGGCGATGGTGAGGTCGGCGCAGGACTTGCCGAAATACGTCTGTGCGGCCGCCTCGATGCCGTAGCAGCCTGCTCCATAGTAGATGGAGTTGAGGTACATCATGAGGATGTCGTCTTTGGAATACATCTGCTCGAGCTGCGTGGCGATGTAAGCTTCGCGTACCTTGCGCGACAGCGTCTGCTCAAACTGCTCGTCGGAGAGCACCGTGTTGCGCACGAGCTGCTGGGTGATGGTGGAGGCGCCCTCCGAGCCGCCGGACAGCTGGGCCACGACGGCGCGCAGGATGCCCTTGATGTCGACGCCGTTGTGCTCGTAGAAGCGCTCGTCCTCGGTGTCTACCGTTGCCCACAGCACGTACTGGGAGCACTGCTCCTTTGTGATGGGGGTGCGGTTCTCCATATAGAACTGCGCGATGACGTTGCCGTCGGCGTCGAGCACCTTCGTGGGCTCGGCGAGCAGGTAGGCATCGGAGTCCGAGTAGTCGGGCAGGTCCTTGAGCCACGACATCGCCAGCGAGTAGGTGGCCGATACCGAGGCGGCGATGCCTGCGACGACAAGCATCAGGGCGACGATGGCTATGTATTTGCCGACGCGTGGCTTGGCGGCCTTGCGCGTGGTGCGGTTGCGTGCGGTCATGCGTGGTGTCCTTTCGACGTGCACATGTAACCTTGCATTATCGCTCAAACCTTTGCGTCTCCAAAGCCTCAGGGGTCCCATGGGGGCGTTTCTTCATCGCCTGACTAGAAGCCTGAGTGAAAATTCGGCCCTAATCGCCGCTTAATTTGCGCTGGGGCGGGCTTTTTTGCCCAAAGTGCTATACAAGGCCTATACTTCTATATTTATCGGTCAGCTGGGGACCGCCCCGACCCGCGTCAGAGTGGCGCGTCTGAAAGGATGAGTTTGTTGAACGTCTCAGTCGAAGAGCAGCTTCGCATCATCACCTCGGGCACCGACACGATCGTGCCGGTCGAGGGCCTCAAGAAGAAGCTCGAGCAGGGTCGCCCGCTCAACATCAAGCTCGGCGTTGACCCCACGAGCCCCGACCTGCACCTGGGCCACGCCGTGCCCCTGCAGAAGATGCGCCAGTTCCAGGACCTGGGCCACAACGTCACCCTCATTATCGGCAACGGCACCGCGTTCATCGGCGACCCCTCGGGCAAGAACTCCACGCGCCCGCAGCTCTCCCATGAGCAGATCGAGTTCAACGCCCAGACCTACGTCGAGCAGGCCATGAAGGTCCTCGACCCGGCCAAGACCAAGATCGTCCACAACGGCGACTGGATCTTGACCATGGACCTGGGCAAGCTGCTCGAGATTGCCAGCAAGTTCACCGTCGCCCGCATCCTTGAGCGCGACGACTTCACGAAGCGCTACGCGAGCCACACCCCCATCGCCCTGCACGAGTTCCTCTACCCCGTGATGCAGGCCTACGACTCGGTCATGATCAACGCCGACGTGGAGATGGGCGGCCGCGACCAGCTCTTCAACCTGCTCGCTGGCCGTGAGCTCATGGAGAAGATGGGCATGGAGCCCCAGGTTGCCCTGTGCATGCCGCTGCTCGAGGGCACCGACGGCGTGCGCAAGATGAGCAAGTCCTACGGCAACTACGTGGGCCTCACCGACACGCCCGACGACATGTTCGGCAAGATCATGTCCATCCCCGACAACCTCATCGTGCGCTACTACCGTCTCGCCACGCGCGTCGACGTGCACGAGATCGACGCCATCGAGGCCGAGCTGGCCGCCGGCACCGGCGACCCCAACGCCCTCAAGCGCAGGCTTGCCCGCATCATCATCGACAACTACCACACCCCCGGCGACGGCGAGAAGGCCGAGGAAGCCTTCAACCGCGTGCACAGGAACCATGAGGTGCCCGAAGATGTGGAGGAGTTTGCCTGCGACCTGTCCGGCGAGGTCTACCTGCCCGGCCTTCTCCAGGAGATTGGCTTTGCCGCAAGCGCCGGCGAGGGCCGCAGGCTCATCGACGGCGGCGGCGTGAAGGTCGACGGCGAGGCGCTGCCCGCCAAGAGCTACAACGTGCCCGGCTCCGACCTCGCGGGCCGCGTGCTGCAGGCCGGCAAGCGCCGCTTCGCGCGCATCCAGGCCCGCTAGGGGCGATTTCGGCAAAGCTTGCCTTGCAAAGTAAGTGAGGCTTTCTTTTGGGCGGTCCGCCGTGTGCGGGCCGCCCATTTTTTGTGCCGCAGGTGGCGAGAGAAAAGTTCACTGTTTGTCACACATTTGTCACGAACGCAAAGAGCCAGGTTGGGCATAGCGTCGTGACAGGCGCGTTATATATAAAAGTCTCATATGATTTTGGGTTATAGCCTGACGTGGGCAAATGCTACCGTCTTTTTAAAAAACCAGGAAAAGGCATGTTTTTGTGTCCTTGTTCGCAA
This sequence comes from uncultured Coriobacteriales bacterium, assembly GCA_934654475.1. Classification (GTDB taxonomy): domain Bacteria; phylum Actinomycetota; class Coriobacteriia; order Coriobacteriales; family UMGS124; genus UMGS124. The sequence goes on along the minus strand of CAKUFZ010000004.1, from coordinate 49,204 downwards.
TGGAGGCGGAGTCGGAGTTGGGCTATGCAGGGCAGGATCGAACCTTCAGGGCGGCCCAGCGCTCGCTTGTGCCTCGGCCGCAGCTCTTGGATGAGATAGACGAAGGATTGAGCAGAGAGGGCATCGTCGTGCTGAGGGCCCCGTGGGGGTATGGCAAGACGACGCTGTTGCGCGAGTACGCGTCTCGTGCCCTGCAGACGCATGCCTGTACGGTGGTGAACGTTGACTTTGCCTCGCCTGAGGTGATGGCCTACATGGCGGGCAGCGACGGCGAACTGGAGAGGGCTCTTGTGCGAGGCGGGCATCGCGATGCCGACGAGGAACAGGGTGCGATCGATCGCGCCCATGCGCCCTCGCGGGCCGAGGATGCCGCATGCGTCAAGAGTCGCCACGGTCGCAAGCCGGCACCCTTACGGGTTCCCGCGCGCTATGTGCATCGCGCCTCGCGCACCGTCTGGCTGCATCTTCGCGGGTTTGCGGTTCCATGGGCGCGCGCTGTTGGCGCGGGCCAGAAAGACGCATGCGAGCGCGAGGAAACAAGGCCGCTGCTGCTTATTGACAACCTTCCGCGCCTCGAGCACGACCAAGTGACGGATTTTGCCCGCGCGTTGCATTTTTGGGCAAGTCGGGGAGCGCACGTCGTGATTGCCTGCGTGCCCAGCAGCGGACTCGACCCGCGGGTCCTTCCCCATGCGCACTTTCTCGGCCCTGACATGCTCGGTGTGTCTGAGCAGGAAATGGGCATGTGGGCGCGCTGGCTGTCCATTGCCCGCGACGTGGATGTCAAGGAGCTGACGAACGGTGTCCCCGCGCTGGTGGGGGCATGCGCGCGCATCCGTACGAGCGACGCGCGTTGCGATGCGGGCTTCCTGCACACGTGCGAGCATGTCATGAGCCATGTCCTTGTCGAACCCCTTGCGCACGGGGCAGACCTTGCGCGTCGGGCGATGATGGTGCTGGGCCACGGAAGGCTGTCGGATGTGGCGGCGGTCGGCGCTCTCTGTGAATCCCGCGAGCTTGAGGAGCTTGCGTTCAACTTTCCCATGCTCGGCATTGACTCCATGCGGGGACTGTTCTGTTGCCCGCCCCTTGTCCTCGGAATGGGGTATTCGTGCGTGCGCATGTGCGTTGAGGACGATGAGAAACTTGGAGGCAGATGCGTCGAGCTGTTGCTTCGTCGCGGCGAAGTGCAGCGTGCGGGGCTGATACTCGGCTTTTTGCCGCCGCGGGAGCGGGCGCGCCTGTTAGAGGCGCATCCGGCGGAGTTTGCTGACGTGCTTGTGCCCGAGATGATAAGCGAGAGTGTTGAGGCAAGCAGGATGCGCGGGTTTCCCGTGGGCGCAGGGCATGAGCAGCTGCAGGCATTTGCGGACATATGCCGTGACAAGAGACCTGGGGAGGAGCCTTGCGGATTTGCCGGCGACATTGCGGCCGTGCTGGGCTTTTGGCAGGGTTTTGCGGGGTTTGCGCCCAGGCGCGACGACGACAGCGCGGCGGGCCTTGTCAACGAATTGGGGCAGGCCGGCCTTGCTGCCGATATCGAACGCTACACGTGCGTGCTCGCGCGGCTTGAGAGCCTCTTGGCTGCCCGGAAGCAGGACGGCTTGGGCGAGGCCGCCTTGCGTTGCCATGCGGCCCTGTGCGGCATCCTTTGCGGGCAGGCGGGTCGGGCGCGCGCGTGGCTGGCCCCTTTCGCCGAACGCAAACGCGGGTTTCGATTCAATCCCAGCGTTCCGAGCGGTGTCGCCGATGCCCTGTTGGCGGCATGCGTGGCTCTGGCGGGCCATGCTGAGGAACTGGCAAGTTCGAAAACCCCGACGGTTCCGACGCTTGACTCTGTACGCGCTTCAAAACGCTACCTTGAGGATCGGCAGGTGGGCTTCGGCGTCTCGCTGTGCGCGTGCATAGAGGCGCTGTTGTTTGTGACGGGCGGGGACGAGGCGCGTGCAGAGGTGTTGATAGACGTCCAGATGCGTCGGTGGTCGCAGGCGGGGTGCTGCCTCGGACAGGCGATTGCGCGACTTGGCAAAGCCCACTGCGCCCTCGTGCAGAATCACCCGTTTCAAGCTCGCGAACATGCTGCTCTTGCTTTGGGCATCGCCCAGAAACTGCGCTATCCCCGTCTGGAGCGCCTCTCGCGTCTGTATCTCGTCGTGGCGTTGATTCGGCGTGGGGACAAGTATGAGATAGGCGAACACGAGCTTGTGGTGCGCTCCCAGGCTGACGCGAGGCGCGGTCACGAGGGGGCGAGTCTTCTGCTCGCCCGTGCGTTGATCGACGCGTCGCAAAAGGATTTCACGGCCGCCCGCGAGGGGCTTGAGGCGCTTGCCGCCCTGGGGAATCCCATGCAACTGCGCTTGGCCGCACTTGTTGGGCGCGCACTGGGCTCTGACCGGGAGGCCTTCGTGGCGTGCATGCCGCGCGAGCTCCTGCGCGAATATGGGGCCGTGCGCGATGCCCGCCGCAGGCCCACGCGCCTGAGCGTTGACGACGATGCTTGCCTGTTGGCTGAATCTACAGGCCTCCTCAACCCCGACAGGGGCCTGTTTTTGCAGGTGTTCGGCATGATGGGAGGCACGTTGAACGGCAGGCGTCTGCAACAGTGTGACTGGGGCCGCACGAAGGGGATGTTCATTGCATGCCTTCTGGCCCTAAGACCCGACGGCAGAATTCTGCGAGATGAGCTGGCAGATGTCCTGTATTCCTCCGAGACGCACCAACAGCGCATGAGCGCCTTTAATACCACACTCAGCTGCCTGCGCACGGCCCTGGGCCAGACGGGAGGAGGCCCCGAGTACATCATAGGCAGCATGGGCACCCTGGGTCTCAATTACTCGATCGTCGATACCGACGTTCGCCGGTTCGAGCAGGCAACGACGGGCCTTTTGGCGCAGCACGACGAGATGACGCTGCGCGAGCTCATCGACGAGTGCAACTCTCTTGTGCACTTGTTCGGCTTGGGCCCCGATGAGCGACTTGCCGAGTTGGGGGAGCCTGTTGCCCGGCGTGTCGAGCAGCTGCGCGACCGATTCGCTGACTGCATGCTCGTGGCGGTGGATGCGTGCTACGCCCGTGGGGAGTTCGACATGGCGCTTGGCTTTGCCCGACACGCCGACCTTGCGGCACCCGGCCGCGGCGACGTCGAGGCGGCGTGCAACCAAACGCTGCAAGCCCGGGCTCGCAAGGGTGCGCCCGAATCGTCACCCCGTTGCACCCGTGCCCCTGTTGCGTCCGAGTCGTCGGTGCCCGCGAGGAAAGCGCCCGTGCAGCCTGCCATCGCGTGCGCCTCGCAGGGGCCAACCGGTTCGGGTTGGCAGTCATAACGCATCGTTTGGACTCGTACGTGTTTGTTGCGAGGTTTATGCGTCTTTACCTGTGCTCTTCCTGGAACATGCCCGTGTGAAAGGGGATAAAGCGAGCTATGTGCTACATTGCATCTTTGCGAGGCTGCATATTGTTGGCAGTTTTGTCAGCTGTTGACCGACCAGACCGCAGGGCCGGCCCCTGGAAAGGGCCCGGCTCCAGACACGAATAAGGGATGTTATGGCTGGTTTTCTTTCTAAGCTTCTCAACATGGGCGCCGACAAGGAGCTCAAGCGTTTCGAGAAGATTTGCGCTCACATCAACGAGATTGAGCCTACCTACGTCAAGATGAGCGACGCCGAGCTCGCCGCGTGCACGCCTGCCTTCCGCGAGCGACTCGAGCACGGAGAGACGCTCGACGACCTACTGCCCGAGGCGTTCGCCGTCATGCGCGAGGCCTCCAAGCGCGTGCTGGGCATGCGCCACTTCGACGTGCAGATCATCGGCGGCATCGCCTTGCACAACGGCATGATCGCCGAGATGAAGACCGGCGAAGGCAAGACGCTCGTCGCCAACCTCGCCGGCTACCTCAACGCCCTTGCCGGCAAGGGCGTGCACGTCGTCACGGTCAACGACTACCTGGCCCGCCGCGACGGCGAGCAGATGGGCCGCGTCTACAGCTTCCTCGGCATGAACGTGGGCCTGCTGCAGAACAGTATGCGTCCGGCCGCGAAGCGCGAGGCCTACAAGGCTGACGTCACTTACGGCACGAACACCGAGTTCGGCTTCGACTACCTGCGCGACAACATGGTCTCCCGTGCTGAGGACCGCGTGCAGCGCCCGCACTTCTTCGCCATCGTCGACGAGGTCGACTCCATCCTCATCGACGAGGCGCGTACCCCGCTTATCATCTCCGGCGCCGGCACCCGCTCCACCGAGACCTACGCCAAGTTCGCCCGTGCCGTCAAGCACCTGCGTCCCGAGGTCGATTTCGAGCTGGACGAGGCCAAGCACACCATTGCGGCCACCGAGCAGGGCCTGCGCAAGGTCGAGCAGCTCGTGGGCATCGACAACATCTACAGCGACATGTCGGGCCAGCTTGTGAACCACCTGCAGCAGGCGCTCAAGGCCCAGTTCATGTTCCACCGCGACAAGGACTACGTGGTGGACGGCGACGAGGTCAAGATCGTCGACGAGTTCACGGGTCGTATCATGGACGGCCGCCGTTGGTCCGAGGGCCTGCACCAGGCCGTCGAGGCCAAAGAGGGCGTGCTTGTGCGCGAGGAGAACCAGACCCTGGCCACCATCACGCTGCAGAACTACTTCCGTCTCTACGAGAAGCTCTCGGGCATGACCGGTACCGCCCTTACCGAGGACGCCGAGTTCCGCCAGATCTACAAGCTGCCGGTGCAGCCCATCCCGCCGAACAGGCCCGTCATCCGCGACGACAGGGACGACCTGGTCTACCGCACCATCGACATCAAGTTCAACGCCGTGGTCGAGGACGTCATCGCCCGCCATGCCCAGGGCCAGCCGGTGCTCGTCGGCACCGTCTCCATCGAGAGCTCCGAGAAGCTCTCCGGTCTTCTGACTCGCCGCGGCATCAAGCACGAGGTCCTCAACGCCAAGCACCACGAGCGCGAGGCTGCCATCGTCGCCCAGGCCGGCCGTCTGGGCGCCGTCACCATCGCCACGAACATGGCCGGCCGTGGTACCGACATCCTGCTGGGCGGCAACCCCGACTTCCTGTCGCTCGACATCCTGCGCGACCACGGCATCGACCCCGCTTCCGAGGACACCACCGACGAGCAGCGCGCCGAGGCCCTGGCCCAGGCCAAGAAGATTTGCTCCGAGGAGAAGGAGAAGGTCCGCGCTGCCGGCGGCCTGTGCGTCATCGGCACCGAGCGCCATGAGTCGCGCCGCATCGACAACCAGCTGCGCGGCCGCTCCGGCCGTCAGGGCGACCCGGGCTGCACGCAGTTCTACCTCTCGCTTGAGGACGACCTCATGCGCAAGTTCGGCGGCGACAAGATGGCCAGCATCGGCGATCTCATGCAGCGCATGAACATGCCCGACGACATGCCCATCCAGGCCAAGCTCGTCTCCAAGTCGGTTGAGAGCGCGCAGCGCAAGGTCGAGGACATGAACTTCGCCGCCCGTAAGCACGTCCTCGAGTACGACGACGTCATGAACAAGCAGCGCCAGGTCATCTATGCCGAGCGCAACCTCATCCTCGACGGCAAGGACATCTCCGAGCACGTGGAGGAAGTGCTTGAGGACACGGTCTCCCGCCGCGCCGTCAGCTTCATCCCCGACAACGTCGACCCCGCCGAGTGGGACGTCGACGGTCTTGTTTCCTGGCTCGAGCAGCTCACCGGCAAGGAGGAGGTCGACGCCGCTGCACTCATCGCATCCGGCGAGGCCGACGAGTCGCGTGACGCAGTCGTGGCATGGGTCAAGGATGCCTACGAGCAGAAGGCCCAGGCGCTGGGCCCCGAGCTTACGCGCGTGCTCGAGCGTCAGGTCATGCTGCGCGTCATCGACACGCGTTGGATGAACTACCTGCAGGAGATGGATTACCTCAAGGCGGGCATCGGCCTTCGCGGCTACGGCCAGCGCGACCCGCTCGTCGAGTACAAGGAAGAGGCGTACGCAGCCTTTGGCCTGCTCGTCGACACCATGTACGAGGACTTCCTGCGCACGGTGCTGCGCATCGAGCTTGCCCAGGCCCCCGGCACCGCCCCGGCTGCGCCCCAGGCACCCAGCATGCTTGCCGGCGCCCGCTTCTCCGGCCCGGCCGAGGTCGACGGCGACAACCGTCCCCGCGTGCGCCACGTCCCGGCCACCCGCCGCGGCGCTCAGGTTCCTGCCGCGCCCCAGGCTGCCGAGGACAAGACCAAGACCTATGTCGCCAAGGACGAGGACCCCTACGCCGGCGTGGGCCGCAATGACAAGTGTCCCTGCGGCAGCGGCAAGAAGTTCAAGGACTGCCACGGAAAGAACGCGTAACGATGGTTGAGTCTCACGCACCCCAACTCGAGGTTCTGGCAGGTCGATTGGACGAGGTAAAGCGCTACCTCGCCATCGACCTGAAGCGCCGCACGCGCGACGAGCTTCAAGAGTCAAGCGCCGCGCCCGATTTCTGGGACGACCCTCAGGCCGCCCAGCAGACGATGGGCGAGATTTCTCGCCTTGGCGAAGACATCAAGGACTACGACGCCGCGGTCGAGTTGCTCGAGGAGGCGCAGAGCGCAGACGAGCTCGCCTGCGAGGCTGACGACGAGGAGACCGGCGAGTACGCCGCCGAGTGCGTGGCCCGCTTGGAGGAGATGCTCGACGCCCTCGAGCTCTCCAGCTGGTTCACGGGCAAGTTCGACCACGGCGACGCCATCGTCACCATCAAGCCCGGTCAGGGCGGCCTCGAGGCCCAGGACTGGTGCGAGATGCTCTTCAAGATGTACCTGCGTTATTGCGACCGCAGGCACTGGAAGGTCGAGGTCAACGACGCGCCGGCTGGCGAGGCCATCGGCCTTGACCGCGCGACGTTCACCGTGCACGGCAAGGACGTCTTCGGCATGCTTTCGGCCGAGGCCGGCGTGCATCGTCTCGTGCGCATCTCTCCCACCGACATCAAGGGTCGCCGCCAGACGACCTTTGCCGGCGTGGAGGTGCTGCCCGTGCTTCCCGACGACATCGAGGTCAACCTCGACATGAACGACGTGCGCGTCGACGTCTACCATGCGAGCGGCCCGGGAGGCCAGGGCGTCAACACGACCGACTCGGCGGTGCGCATGACCCACATGCCCACCGGCATCGTCGTGACCTGCCAGAACGAGCGCAGCCAGCTTCAGAACAAGGCTATCTGCATCCAGATCCTGCGTTCCAAGCTTTACGAGCTGGAATGCGAGAAGCGCGACGCTGAGATCTCCGAGCTGCGCGGCCCCAAGACGGCCATCGGCTTTGGAAACCAGATTCGCAGTTACGTGCTCTACCCCTATCAGATGGTGAAGGACCTGCGCTCGGGCTACGAGACGGGCAACGTCGAGGACGTGCTTTCCGACGGCGACCTCGATCCCTTCATCGTCGCGTACCATCGCTGGCGCGTCATGGGTCAGCAGGAAGTGTAAGAGCGACTTCGAAGCCGCCGCGACCGTGCCTCGTGCACGACCTGTCGCGACGGCTTCTTTTTGTGCAACGTGTTTTAACGGCGTGGTACCATGCATGCCGAATCTTGTAGCGGCCGACCAAGGAGGATCGTCTAACCAATGAGCGGGAGCAACACCACGTTCGACGTCGCACGCGTGCGCGCGGCGGCAACCCAGATGCGTCGCGACATCGTGAGCATGCTGCATGAGGCTGGCTCGGGACACCCTGGAGGATCCCTGTCGGCCACCGACTTCGTGGCGACCCTGTACTTTGGCGGTACGCTGCGCCATGACCCAGCAAACCCCGCCGACCCCGAGCGTGACCGCTTCGTGCTGTCCAAGGGCCATGCCGCTCCTGCGCTGTACGCGGTCCTTGCCCAGGACGGCTACTTCCCCCGCGAGTGGCTCCCGACCCTGCGCAAGCTCGGCAGCCATCTCCAGGGCCATCCCGACATGAACAAGTGCCCCGGCGTCGAGGTTTCCACCGGCTCGCTGGGCCAGGGCCTGTCCATCGGCGCCGGCATGGCCATGGGCCTTGCCGCCGACGCCGCCAAGGCCGGCACCGACGCCAGGCGCGTCTTCGTGCTCATGGGCGACGGCGAGCTGCAGGAGGGCCAGGTGTGGGAGGCTGCCATGTTCGCCGCCCACCGCAAGCTCACCAACCTCGTCGCCATCGTCGACAACAACAACCTGCAGATCGACGGCCACCTGTGCGACGTCGTCGAGCTGGGTGACATCGCCTCGAAGTTCGCGTCGTTCGGCTGGCGCGTCGTCGAGGTCAGCGACGGCAACGACGTGGAGGAGTGCCAGTCTGCGCTCGAGTTCGCCTGCGCCAACGAGAGCGACCAGCCTGTCGCCATTATCCTGCACACGGTGAAGGGCAAGGGCGTTTCCTTCATGGAGGATCAGGCCGGCTGGCACGGCAAGGCCCCCAATGAGGCCGAGCTGGCCCTGGCTCTTGCCGAGATCGACGCTGCCGCCCAGGCTTAACCACTAGCGAGGAGCATCCAAGTATGACGAACGCACTTCCCGCCCGCGCTACGCGCGAGGCTTTTGGCGAGACCCTCGTCGAGCTCGCCCAGGCCGGCCTTGACGTGGTCGCCGTTGACGCCGACCTCGCCGGTTCCACCACCACCAAGAAGCTTGGCGCCTACGACCCGGCCCGTCTCGTCGATGTCGGCATCGCCGAGTCCGACATGATCGGCGTCGCCGCGGGCCTTTCGCTCACCGGCCGCATCCCCTTCACGGGCTCCTTCGCCGTCTTCGGCACCGGCCGCTGCTACGACCAGATCCGCAACACCGTGTGCTACGGCAAGCTCAACGTCAAGGTGTGCCCCACCCACGCCGGCCTTTCCGTGGGCCCCGACGGCGGCAGCCACCAGATGCTCGAGGACATCGCGCTCATGAACGCCCTGCCCAACATGCGCGTCCTGGTGCCCGCCGACTACGAGAGCGCCCGCGCCGCCATCCGTCTGTCTGCGGCAATCGAGGGCCCTGTGTACGTGCGCATGGGCCGCGCCAAGGTCCCGCAGGTCTACGAGCCTGGCTTTGAGATGGTCCTGGGCGGCTCCCGCGTGCTTCGCGAGGGCACCGACGTCACGATCATCGCGTGCGGCATCGAGGTCGACCAGGCGCTCAAGGCTGCCGAGAAGCTGGCCGAGCAGGGCGTGTCCGCCGAGGTCATCGACGCCTACAGCGTCAAGCCCCTCGACGAGAAGACCGTTCTGGCAAGCGCCGCCAAGACGGGCCGCGTCGTGACCTGCGAGGAGCACAGCGTCAACGGCGGTCTGGGTTCCATCGTGGCGAGCGTGCTTGCCCGCAACAACCCCTGCCCCATGCGCATGATCGGCACGCAGGACGTCTTCGGCACCTCCGGCGAGCTGGCCGAGCTTCTCGTGAAGTACGGCTGCGACGACAACGCCATCGTGGCCGCCGCCAAGGAGCTGCTGGCGTAAGGTCGCCCTCGCTCGTACAGCCTCTGTGCTCAATCTTGGCCCCATGCAGCCGCATGGGGCCATTTTTATACACGACAAAGCCGTGTCTGGCGCGCCTCTGTCCCGATGTAGCTGCGAATCTGCTGAAACGGGCTTCAGTGTCCTGGGCTTTTACTGCGTATAAACCGTGCGCGTAGGCGTGCGCTATCCCTTCTCCATACCAGTTTTGTCATGGTTTGATAAAATCCCAGGCACGTGCGCCTTGATGCGCGCAAGCAGACATGCGTTCTTTTGACACATCCGGTCTGCCCAAGTGATTGGAGTCAACAAGTGGCAAACCACTTCGGAAGCGCCGCTCCCGCCCCTGCGGGACAGCCCGCTGCCGGGGCCACGGGCGGTATGCCCGCTGCCCAGCAGCGCCCCGGTTACGGCAACGTGCCGCCCACCATCGCGATGCGCCATGTGTCGCTGGTGTATCCCGCCCAGCCTGACAGGCCCGCTCTGAACGACATCTCGCTCGACATCATGCCTGGCGACTTCGTCTTCCTCGTCGGCCATTCCGGTTCGGGCAAGTCGACGTTCATCAAGACCATCATCCGCCAGCTCAAGCCCACGGCGGGTCACATCTACGTCGCCGGCCAGGACCTCTCGAACCTGCGCGACCGCAAGGTCCCGTTCCTGCGCCGCCAGATCGGCTGCGTGTTCCAGGACTACAAGCTCCTGCCCAACCGCACCGCCTACGAGAACGTCGCCTTCGCCTTGCAGTCCATCGGCAAGCCAAAGAGCGTCATCAAGGTCCAGGTGCCCGAGGTCCTGCGTCTGGTGGGCCTCGAGGAGAAGATGAACAAGATGCCCGACCAGCTCTCCGGCGGCGAGCAGCAGCGCGTCAGCGTTGCCCGCGCCATGGTCAACCGCCCGCCGCTGCTCGTCTGCGACGAGCCCACGGGCAACCTCGACCCCGCCATCTCGCTGGGCATCATGAAGCTTCTCGAGCGCATCAACCGCACCGGCACCACGGTCGTCGTCGCCACGCACGACCGCGAGATGGTCGACTCGATGCGTCGTCGCGTCATTGCTCTGGAGAACGGCCGAATCGTGCGCGACGAGGCGCAGGGAGGGTACGGTTACTATGGTGCCATTTAATCTCGGTTACTCCGTCCGCGAGGCGGGGTACCACTTCAAGCGCAACTTCGGTTCGAGCTTCGGCGCCGTCATCACCATCTTCCTGTCGCTGTTCATCATCGGCGTGTTCGCCATCGCCTCCATCATGGTGAACAACGTGGTGGGCGACGTCGAGAGCCGCATCACCATCCAGGCCTTCCTTGCCGACGACGCCGACCAGGCTGCCGTCGACTCGCTCGAGGCCCGCGTTGCCGGCTGGGACGGCGTCGACAGCGTCACCTACAAGAACAAGGACGAGGCTCTCGCCGAGTACCGTCAGACGATGGTGTCGGCCAACGCCGCCGACGCGGTCGAGGCCCTCGACGGCCGCAACCCCATTCCTGCCTCGCTCGTCATCAAGCTGACCGACGCCTCCATGGCCGAGTCCGTCGCCAACCAGATCGTGAGCGACGACCTGTTCCTGACGGTGTGCGACGCCAAGGACACGCCTGCCGCATCGGTGCAGTACGGCGCCGAGACGGTCGAAAAGCTGCTGTCGCTCACGAACAGCATCCGCGTCGTGGCCGCCGCCCTGGTCATCCTGCTCGTCTTCGTGGCCTTCGTGTTCATCAACAACACGATTCGCCTGTCGATCATGGCCCGTTCCGACGAGATCGGCATCATGCGTCTCGTGGGCGCCTCGAACAGCTTCATCCGCGGGCCGTTCCTTATGGAGGGTATCATCCAGGCGCTTATGGGCTTCGTCGTGAGCCTGGGCGTGCTCGAGGTCTTCCATCGCCTTGTGGTGCCCCAGCTCGTGGCATCGCTCAAGTTCCTGAACTTCAACATCCCCGAGATCACCTACCTGTGGGTGTACCTCATGCTTCTCGTCCTGGCCGTCGTCATCGGTGTCGTGGGCTCCCTTATCGCCATGAACCGTTACCTCAAGGTGTAAGTGGCCGCCCAGAAGAAGCGTTCCCATCACGGACCGACTCGCCGCCGTCCCCGCAGTCCCCTTGCTGGCTATCTCAACGTCAGCATGAGGGGCTCGGGGACGGTTCATACTCAGGAAGGCGACTTCCACATTCCCGGTCGTTTCGTGGCTGAGGCCATGAATGGCGACCGGGTTTTTGTTCGCCGTATGCCTGGGCTGCACGACGGTATGCCCGTCGGAGCCGTTGCCGGGGTGGTCGAGCGCGCACACACGACATTTGCCGCCACGCTCGTGGATGACGGGCACTTGCGCGTGCTCGTGCCTCTTGACGAGCGCCTTTGCCATGACTTCATCGTCGAGGCGGCCGACCGTACGCCGCAGATTCCGGGCTGCTCCGATGGCGACCTGGTGAGCGCCCGCATCCTTGTCTATCCCACCCGCAACGCCGCCGGCGTCGCCACGGTGGAGAGGCGCATTGAGAACGACTCGGCCTCGCAGGTCGCCATCGAGGCAATCATCGCCTCGCACGACCTGCAGGCGCTGTTCGACCCCGAGGTGCTTGAGGAAGCCGCCTCACTCGCGCTCGATGTGGACGGCGCGTTGGCGCAACCGGGAAGGCGGGACATTCGCGACCGCTTTGTGGTGACCGTCGACCCCGATGACGCACGTGACTTTGACGACGCGGTGTCGCTCGAGGCTCTGCCCGAGGGCGGGTGGTTACTCGGCGTGCATATCGCCGACGTGAGCGCCTATGTGGCTCAGGACGGGCCCATCGACATGGCGGCGCGCGCCCGTACCACAAGCGTCTACCTCGCCGATCGCGTCATTCCGATGCTCCCTGAAGAATTGAGCTGCGACCTCTGCTCGCTCGTTCCCAGCCAGGACCGCCTTGCTGTGACGGTCGACATGCGCGTGAACGCCCAAGGCCTCGTGCAGGAGGCGCAGGTCTATCCCAGCGTCATTCGCTCGAAGGGCCGCTTCACCTATCGCGAGGTCGATGCGATTCTCGAGGGGACGGCTCCCGACGGTGCCGCGCATCCTGATTGTGCGGGCGTTGACCTGGCTGCTTTCTTCGGCGGGCTCGACCGTGTCAGTACCCTTCGCCAAGGGCTTCGTCGCGAGCGCGGGGCCATCGAGTTCGTCTCGAGCGAGGCAAAGGTCCGTCTCGACGACCAGGGTCTGCCCATTGGCGTTGACGTGCGCCGCTCGACGCGCGCCACGAGCCTGGTGGAGGAGGCCATGCTTGCGGCCAACGAGGCTGTGGCCCGACGCTTGGTGGCCACGGAGCTGCCGTGTCCCTTCCGCGTGCACGAGGCTCCCGACCACGACAGTATGGCGGGACTCGTGGGCCTGCTCGACGAGCTCGGCTGCCTCAAGCCGCAGGACAAGCCCGGTCTCATCTCGTGCGACTCTCGCGCCGTGCAGGCGGTGCTCGACGAGGTCGCCGGCAAGCCTGAAGAGGAGCTCGTGAGCTCGCTGTTGTTGCGCGCCATGAAACGCGCGACCTACGAGCCCGAGAACCTGGGACACTACGGCCTGGGCGCGCCTGCGTACTGCCACTTCACGAGCCCCATCAGGCGCTATCCCGACCTCATGGTGCACCGCATCCTGAAGCAGGTGCTTGCGGGGTCCGTCAAGTCGCGCATGCGCCGCGAGCTTGCCTACCTCATGCCCGGCGTGTGCGCCCAGTCCTCGAAGATGGAGCGCGTGGCGGCCGAGTGCGCCTCGCTCAGCCAGCAGGTGAAGATCGCCGAGTACATGGAGGGCTTCATCGGTCAGACGTTCGAGGGCGTCATCGTGTCGGTGCAGCCGTTCGGCCTGTTCATCCGCATCGGCCTCACGCAGGCCCAAGGCCTGCTCCACACGCGAGACCTGGGTGGCGAGTGGATCTATGACGAGACGCGCTATGAGCTTGTGAGCCGCGAGAGCGAGGACGTCTTCCGACTGGGCCAGACGATCGAGGTGCGGGTGCGTTCGTGCGACGTCTTCCGCGGCCGTGTCGTTTTTGCGTTGCCGTAGGAGTCGCGCGCGTCATACACGTTGCGGGTGAATGTGCTAGGGTATCCGTGCCGTATGGCACGAGTTGTCTGTCATGAGAAAGGGGAGGGTCGCCGTGGCGCCCGACGTCCTTGAAAAGCTTCAGAGTATCGAAAGCTACCTGGCATGTGGCCAGACCGCCGAGGCGCGCCCTCTTTTGGAGGCCCTCCTTGCCCAGGTGGAGCTCTATATCGACGAGGTGTGCGTGACGAGCGACACCCGTCAGTTCTTCTCGTTCTCCTCGCAGTTTGAAAAGCTCGCCTATCAGCGCGTGGAGAAGGACCCCCGCGAGCTGGTCGTCGTGGAGGCCCCCTTCGACCGCGTCTACGCCGACTACGCCTTCTGCCTGCTGGCGCTCAACGACCCCGAGGCTGCGGCCGAGGCGCTCAAAAAGGCCGTGCGCTGGAACCCGATGGACTGCGCGCACAGGCTCGACCTCGCTGCCGTGCTCAACACCCTGGGCGACGACGAGGAGTTCCTGCGCCTGTCGTACTCCGTCTTTGAGCGCGCGAGCTCCTCGGCCCACCTCGTGCGCGCCTACCTCAACTTCTCGCAGGCCTTTGAGTCCGCCCAGGAGTGGGAGACGGCCGCGGCTTGTGCCAAGTGTGCCTGGCGTCTCAACGCGACCGACCCGCGCGTCGTCGAGGCATGCGACCGTCTGGCCGACGAGCACCAGTGCGACCCGCGCAAGCAGGAAGACGAGCTCACTCAGAGCCTGCTTGACGCCCAGGGCCTGCCGGACGGCGCCAACGTCGAGGTCGTTATCTGTGCCCTTCTGCTGAGCGACATCTACATGGAGCAGGGCAACGAGGACGAGGCCGAGCAGCTCACCTGGGTCGCCATCGACCTGGTGGGTCAGGAAACCACGCGCGCGCTCAAGCAGCTCGTGCGCGAGCAGGCGTAAGGGGAACGTCATGCAGCCCAAGTCATCATTCCAGCAGGGCAAGCGCCGCGAGCCCAAGGAGATTGCAAAGAACCGCACCGCGGCGCACGAGTACTTCATCGATGAGACGTTTGAGGCGGGCCTGGTGCTCACGGGCACCGAGGTGCGCAGCCTGCGCGAGCGCAACTGCCAGATTACCGACGCCTTCGTGCTCATCAGGGGCGGCGAGGCGTGGCTCCACGGCGTGCACATCCTGCCCTTCTCCAACGGCAGCATCTTCAACGGCGACCCCGACCGCAAGCGCAAGCTGCTCCTGCACAAAAAGGAGATCCACTACCTGGCCTCCAAGGTGCAGCAACAGGGCTGCGCGCTTGTCGCCACGCGCATGTACTTCGACGAGAACAACCGCGTGAAGATCCAGATCGGCCTGGCCCGCGGCAAGAAGATGTATGACAAGCGGGCCGACATGGCCAAGCGGGATATGGATAGGGAAATTCAACGCGCTTTGAAAGAGAGGGGACGCTAACTGAGGCGGCCGGGCGCCGCGTTGTTTTGCACCTCACGTACCACCAGTACGCTACGGTGCAAAACGCCTTGCGCCCGACTCGCCTCAGCGCGTCTGGGGACATTGGGGACGTCGGGCCAAAGCGCCTTGCGGAGTCGCACCTCAGCGCGTTTGAAGTGGCTTGGGCCACTGAACGGACGACTCGAGTGGACGTTTAAACGGCTTGGGCTGTGGCGGCTGGGCTACGGTGCAAAACGCCTTGCGGAGTCGCACCTCAGCGCGTTTGAAGTGGCTTGGGCCCCGACCAGGACGAACCGAGCGGACGCTTAAGCAGCCACCGCCTCCCGCTCTTTCATCGTGCAAGAAAAAGGGCCCTTGCGGGCCCTTTTTTAGTCGGTGAGGAACTTTTCCAGCTCATCCCAGCGCTCGATGGCGGCGGAGCGGCCTTGGAGGTAGAGGTCGAGGAGCTTGGCGCCGTCGTGCTCCATGTTCGCCACCGACACGGGACGCGCCGGGGCGAGCACGAAGGCGTTGCCAGCCTCTTCCTGCTCCCAGATGTACTCGCGCTGGGCGTTGTAGCGCTCGGGCCTCGTCTCGATGGCCTCCAGGTAATAGGGGAAGTCGCCGTAGAGCTTCTTGGCGGCAGGCAGCAGGGGCACCGACTGCTTCTTGTAGGAGCGTTCCTGTGTGAGCACGACCACCGCCTTGCCATTGCCGGGCTCGGCGAGCGCGCGCTTGAGCGGCACCGAGTCGGTCGTGCCGCCGTCGAGCAGGAGCCGTCCATCGACGTCGACCATGCGCGACACCACGGGCAGGCTTGCCGAGGCGCGCACGTAGTCGAGCTTCTCGGGCAGGCTGGTGATCTCGATGTAATCGGGCTGGCCGAACGTGACGTCGCTCACCACGGCATAGAGACGCGTGGGGTTGGCGTTGAAGGTCTCGTAGTCAAAAGGGTCGAGGTCGTTCTGCACCTCGTTGTAGAGGAACGTGGTGCCCACGATGTTGCCCGTCTTGGCGAGCTGGTAGGCGCTCATGTAGCGCTTGTCGTCGCGAAATGCCAGGTTGACGCGGCAGCTGCGGCCGAGCTGGCCCGACAGGTAGTTCGTGGCCATGAGGGCGCCGGCCGACACGCCCCATGCCGAGGAAAAGCCTGCAAGGCCGCGCTCCATGAAGACGTCGAGCACGCCGGCGGTAAAGATGCCGCGAAAGCCGCCGCCCTCAAGCACGAGCGCAATGTCGTTTCTCATGGTGCCTCCTTGTCGGCAGTGTAAGTCTGCCATGCAGTGTACCCCACATGTGGTGTGCGTCAACGCCTCGCGATTGACAACGAGCGCCCTTGGGGGGTAGTATCTCCTTTCCACATGAGGCTGTATGCCTATGCGATGCGCGGGTCTCAAGACTTGCGCGGTACTCTGACAAGGTGGAACGCTTCGCACCTCGCACACGGGGGCGACTGGTTTCGACATGGTCATTCTGAGGGGGGCAGCAAGCCGAGGTCTCCTCACCTCGCAAAACAGGGGTACTTGTCAAAATAAATGACAATCGTTCTAGCTACGCCCTCGCTGCTTAATTAGTCAGCGACGTCAACCCGGGGTTTATCCCCGACTCCGGCGCGACGCCATTTAAGGGGATTGCTCGTGGGATCGTAGTCTGTATAGCCCACGCTAAGACCGAACGGACTGGACTCAAGGCTGCCTGACGCCGTGCGGCTGCGAGTCGAGACTTAAACGGAATCTGAGCTTGGAGATACCGCCCAGGGTTTGGCCATGGACCGGAGTTCGATTCTCCGCGCCTCCACCATCGTCTATAGCAAGGAGGGCATCCCGTGCGGGACGCCCTCCTTTTGTTTGTCTATGGCACAAAACTGCACAAAAGCCCTGTTCAGGCCGTCTTCTAAGTTAGGCCTACGCCAGCTTCTTCCAGCCCACGCACTCGGCCTGAATGCGCAGCAGCTCCTGCAGGCCGGGTTCGGCCAGGTCGAGCATGGCGTTGAGGCGCTCACGGCTGAAGGGGGTGCGCTCGCCGGTGCCCTGGATCTCGATGAACTCGTGACGGCCGGTGTAGGCCAGGTTCATGTCGATCTCTGCCTGGGAGTCCTCGGAATAGTCGAGGTCGAGAAGGAGACGTCCCTCCACCATGCCCACCGACAGGGCCACGACCTGGTCGATCAGCGGGATGCGCGAGATCTTCTTGGCGTCCACCATGGCGGCGAAGGCATCGTAGAGGGCCACCCAGGCGCCGGTCACGGCAGCGGTGCGCGTGCCGCCGTCGGCGTTGATGACGTCGCAGTCCACGGTCACGGTGTACTCGCCCAGGGCCTTCATGTCGCACACGGTGCGCAGGCTGCGGCCGATGAGGCGCTCGATCTCCATGGAGCGGCCCTTGCGTGCGGAGGTCTCGCGACGCGAGCGCGTGGTGGTGGAGCAGGGGAGCATCGCGTACTCGGCGCTCACCCAGCCCGCATGGGCATCCCTGCGCCATTTGGGCACGCCTTCCTCGACGGTGGCGCAGCAGATGAGCTTCGTGGCGCCGAACTCCACCTGGCAGGAGCCCGATGCGTGGGGCATCACGGCGCGCGTGAGGGTGACGGGGCGGATGCCGCCGTCGGGGCGGCCGTAGCTGCGCTCGGCGGGGGCGGCGGGTGTGGGATCCTTGAACATAACGGGCATCAGTCTTGTGTTCCTTTCTCTGTGAGAGCAACGGGTGCGGGGATTGGTCCCGACGAGGGCGCGGGCGGCTTGACTTACGGTTCGTGCACGAGGTCTTCGAGCTCGGAGATGTCGATGTGCTCGATGCTGGTCAGGCCGCCGCCGAAGATGAACTTGCCTGCTGCGGCAAACGCGGTGATGTCGTCGCTCGTGGTGGCGAAGCGATGGCGCACGCCGGCCTCGGGCCCCACCAGCTGGTTGCGCCTGGCCAGGGTCTCGGCCACCTCGCGCGCCGTCTCCTCGGCGGAGCTCACGATGTTGAGGTCGCGGCCGAACGCCTCGTGGATGGCGGGCGCCAGCAGCGGGAAGTGCGTGCAGCCCAGCACGAGGGTGTCGATGTCGGAGCGCAGAAGCGGGCCCAGTCCCGCGCGCACGGTGCCCAGGGCGTCAGGCGTGAGGAAGACGTCGTGGTCTTCCAGCCAGTCCTGATGCAGGTGGTACCCGGTGGCGAGCTCCTTCTCCACAAGGGGCACGAAGCTGGGGGTTGCCAGGGAGTACACGTTGACGCCGGCGTCAAGCTGGTGGATGGCGCGTGCGTAAGCGTCGCTTTCAATGGTGAGGGGTGTGGCGATGACGCCGATCTGCCCGGTGACGCTGGCCTGGATGGCCGCCCGCGCCCCGGGTCCGATGACGCCGATCACGGGCACGCCGAACGTGCGCTGCGCCAGGGGCAGGGCCGCGGCGGTGGCCGTGTTGCAGGCGATGACCATGAGCTTCACGTTTTGGGCGGTGAGCCAGGCGCCGATCTGGCGCACGAAGGAGCGAATCTCCTTGGCTGGGCGCACGCCGTAGGGGCAGCGTTTTGTGTCGCCCACGTAGAGGATGGACTCGTGAGGCAGCAGCGTCTTGATGGCGCGTGCGACGGTGAGGCCGCCCATGCCCGAGTCGAAGATGCCGATGGGCGCGTCTTTGGCTGTGCCGCCCGTGTGGCTGCGACCAGCCGCGATGTGCAGGGAGTCCGTGATGCACCGCCTTTCTGAGGAGATGCCCGCACGCAATGGCGGGCGACTGCAACGTTTCATTGTAGCCCAGGAGGGCCTTGGGGTCGCCTTCAGTCCTTGGGAGATTGGTTGTTGCTTTGCAAGCAAGACATATATGGGGTGCAGGGCGGTCATATCATACTGTGTCTGTCTGTTCTGTTTGTCTGCGTTCAACGAGGGCGTGAAACCAATGTCGAGGTTCCTTATCGCTTCCGATGCGTTCAAAGGCACGCTTACCTCACTTGAGGCGGGCCGTGTCATGTCTGACGCCATCAAAGCGACGCTGCCCGATGTGAAGACGCGTTGCATCGCGCTTTCCGACGGTGGCGATGGCACGATGGAGGCGATGCTCGCGCATAGTTCCGGCGAGGTCGTGCATGCCCGCGTGAGCGGCCCCGTCAGCATGACGGTCGACGCACCCTACGCGATTCTGCCCGATGGCACGGCGGTCATCGAGATGTCCGCAGCATGCGGCATCAAGCTCATTCAAGAGGGCGTGAGCACGGGACGCACCACCACGCACGGCGTGGGCGAGCTGTTGCTCGACGCGGCTTCGCGCGGCTGCTCCAAGGTCATTCTGGGCCTGGGTAGCTCCACCACCACCGACGGTGGCGTGGGCGCTGCGTATGCGTGCGGCGTCAAGTTCTTCGACCGCTACGTCGAGCCGTTTGAACCGGTGGGAGCCACGCTCGACGCGGTGCAGACCGTGGACGTGTCCGACCTCGACCCGCGTGTGAAAGCCCTGGACATCCAGGTGCTTTGCGCCGTGGAGAACCCTCTGTGCGGCACGATGGGTACAAGTGCCACGTATGCCCCCAACAAGGGCGCGCTGCCCACGGTGGTCCAGGCCCTTGACCGCAACCTCGCCCACCTGGCCGATGTCGTGAAGGGCTGCGTGGGCGTCGACATGCTCGATGTGCCCTGCGGCGGCGCCGGCGGCGGCATGGGTGCGGGCATGGCGGCCTTCTTCGGGGCCCAGCCCTGCCTTGCCATCGATGCCGTGCTCGATATCGTTGATTTTGACTCCCGCCTTGCGGGCGTGGACTATGTGGTGACGGGCGAGGGTTGCTTCGACACGCAGAGCCTGCACGGCAAGGTTGTGAGCGGCGTGGCGCGCCGCTGCAAGGCCGCGGGCGTTCCGCTCATCGCCGTGGTGGGATCGATGGACCCGGCCCTCGCTGAAGTGGGCAAGTCCATGGGCGTCACCACGTTTGCCGTGCTCAACCCCAACAACCGCCCGCTGTCCCAGCTGACGCAGCATCCCCGTTCGCGCCTTTCGCGAGCAATGACCCGCGTTGCCGAGCTCATCGCGCAAGGCGCCGACCTGCCGGGCGTCATCGAGCCGGCTCGCGAAGACTCATAGTACGAGCTGTATTTCCAAGGAGGACCCATGTCCCACAACGACAACGATCGCAGAGGCCCCATGCAGGGCAACATCCCCGGCCAAGGGACTTTCCCCAGCCAGGATGACCCCGTGCGCCCCAGCGCCCGTCGTCAGCCGACATCGCGTTCCTCGTATGCGGCACCGCAGGGAGCCTCTGCCTATTCTCGCGACAACGCCCACGGGCGCTATACCTCCGGCAAGAGCAAGTCCACCACGCGCCGCAACGTGCTCATCGGCGCCGGCGTTGCGGCCGGCGTGCTCGTGGTGGGCGGCGTGGCTGCTGCCGCGTCGTTTGTGAATTCAATCGGCAGCCGTCTCAACGAGGGCGTCGACGAAACGACGAAGGCCGTGCTTCAGGACCAGCAGGTCGCAGCCCAGGAACTTGTGAGCAACTGGACCGACACCACGCCCTTCTACATGCTGCTTCTGGGCGTCGACTCTATGGTGGAGCGTCTGGATGACGAGGACGAGTACGGATCCGACCCGTCCAACTACCGTTCCGACACCATCATCCTGACCCGCATCGACCCGGGCAAGAAGATTGTGACGCTCGTGTCCATCCACCGCGACACCTACTGCCCCGAGATCGACGGCAAGATCAACTCCTACTATGCCCGCGGCGGCGCCTCGGCTGTCATCGAGAAGATCTCCGACTTCGCCGAGGTTCCTGTGTCGCACTATGCCGAGGTTAACATCGACGCACTCGTCGCTGTGACTGATGCCCTCGGTGGCGTGGAGGTCGACGTTCCCTACGAGATCAACGACACCGAGTACATGGGCCACATCAACGGAGGCCACCTCGATGCGGGCGTGCAGGTGCTTGACGGCGCAAAGGCCGAGCTCTTTACCCGCTCGCGCCACGCCTACGACAATCTTGGCGACGGCGACCGCTACCGTGCCGCCAACCAGCGCCTTTTCATTGACGCCTGCCTCAAGAAGCTCATGAGCGCCACCCCTGTGGAGATGGTCAATGTCATCAACACCGTGGTGGATTACGTCACGACCGACCTCACGCTCGACCAGATTGTCAACCTGGCCCTTGCCATGCGCGGCATCGACACCGCCAACGGTGTGTACTCCACGATGAACCCCACCGACTCTGAGTACGTGAACGGCGTCTGGTACGAGTACAACGACGACGAGCGCTGGCACGAGATCATGGCGGCGGTCGATGCGGGCGAGAGGCCGCCGGTGGACAGCGACTATGTCTCGGTGACCAACGACATCAACAGTTCCGACGCCGCCACGAGCAGCGCAAATGCGGCCACGGTGGCAAGGA
The DNA here is from genome assembly GCA_934654475.1 of uncultured Coriobacteriales bacterium. Taxonomy (GTDB): domain Bacteria; phylum Actinomycetota; class Coriobacteriia; order Coriobacteriales; family UMGS124; genus UMGS124. Next base: position 28,011 of record CAKUFZ010000004.1, on the reverse strand, counting down.
ACCCCGCGTTTGCCGGCATCTCGGTGTCGGTGCGCGGCTGTGGTTGCAGCGACGAGGCAATAGACAAGGTCGTGTCCACCCTCACCGACGCGGGACTCAGTGCCTGGAACGCAGGCGCCTCCACACTGTCGCTTTCCACGACGCAGGTCATCTACGAGTACGACTCGATGGCCTCCATCGCCTCGCAGGTCGCCACGTTGCTGGGTGCCACGGCCATCGACGCCGGCGAGGAATGGATGCTCACCGAGGGAGCCGACGTCATGGTCGCGGTTGGTGCCGACGTTAAGTAGCGCTTAGCGGGAAAGCCCTTTCAACATTTGCTCAACCTGCGCCTGTACCTGGGGAAACAACGCCACGGGTGCAGGCGTTTCGCTATGCGGGGCAATGTGCTTCTCCATCCACACCATGTCGCGCCAGGCGCCCAACTTGTAGCCGCACGCCTCGAAACGTCCCACCATGCGGTAGCCCATGCGCTCATGGAAGCCCACCGAGCCCCCCTCGTCGGGATAGGCGATGCAGGCTTCGAGGTTCGTGAGGCCCTGCAGGCGAGCCGCCTGCTCGAGCGCCTCGTGCAAAAGTGTTCCCACATGCATGCCCCGTGCTGCGCCCTCCACGTAGATCGAGGTCTCGGCCGTCCAGTCGTAGGCCTCTCGGGCATGGAAAACGCCCAGGTAGGCATAGCCGAGCGGTGTGCCGTCTTCCCCGCAGGCGACGATGTAGGGATAGCGCTGCAGCGTGGCGCCTATGCGCTCGGCGAATTCTGCCACATCCGGCACGTCGTACTCGAAGGTGATGAAGGTGTCGCGCACGTAGGGCGCGTAAATGGCAAGCAAGGCGGGTGCGTCTTGTGTACAGGCTACGCGAAGTGTGACGCTCATGGGGCTCCTTTGCCGACGGTGGTTGTGGCGGATATGGTACGTCTGGTTGTTGCGTGCGCGCCGTATATTCACGAGTTTGCAACGCAGATGCGTCTAACCTGTACACAAACGATTCGTTTAGCATCCCAACGTTGGGAGAGGTGCCCTATGAAGATAGCGATTGCACAGGTGAATTCCAACCCAGGCAAGTTCTCGCAGACCGTTGAGCGCATGCTCTCGAGCGCGCGCCAGGCCTTGGCCGCCCAGGCCGACCTCGTGGTGTTTCCTGCCACGGTGATGTCGGGCGCCTACCCGCAGGGCCTGGTCGAGCACCGCGCCTACCAGCTCGACCTCATCGACGCGCTCTACGACTTGGCGGCACGTACGCCGGTGGCCTGCGTGGTGCCCGCCTACATGCTCGACTCGCAGGACGCATACACGGAGTTCTTCCTGTGCGATGCGGGAGACGTCTGCCCGTTGCGCCGCCGCGAGGCCTATACGTCTGCCATTGAGTACGACGGCGTCTCCAGCGCCCCGGTCACGCTTTCCTGGGGCGGCGTCGACCTGCTCTTTGTCGCCGGCTCGCCCTCGGCGAGCGCCCAGGACGTGCCGTGCGATGTGATGCTTGCCATGTCGCCCATGCCCTTCTGCCGTGACGACGCGTCCTCTCTGGGCGTGTTCGGCCTGGGCGAGGGCGTGCTGAGCTCGCTGATTGCCGAGTCGCCGTGCTGGATGGCCTTCGTGCAGGGCGTGGGCGCCTACGACGACGTGGTGCTTGCCGGCGGCAGTTTCGCAGCCGACCCCGACGGCGTCATCGTTGCCTCGTGCCCCATCTTCGAAGAGGGCATCTCCGTCTTTGACGTCGACGACTCGGGCGACGAGCAGCCCCCTTGTGCTGCGGGGCAGTTTGTGGGCCGCCGCGTCGACGAGATCGAGTCGATCAGCGACGACCAGTGGACGGCCTACCTCTACCGCGCCCTTGTCGTCTCCGTGCGCGATTACGTGCGCAAGAGCGGCTTCTCCGACGTGGTCGTGGGGCTTTCGGGCGGCATCGACTCCAGCGTGGTGGCGACCCTGGCCGTGGACGCCCTTGGTTGCGAGCACGTGCACGGCGTCCTCATGCCCGGGCCTTACTCCAGCGCAAGCTCCGTCAATGACGCGGAGGCGCTTGCGGCAAACCTGGGCATCAAGACATGCACTGTGCCTATCAAAGATATGTTCGCGGTTGCCGATGAGGGCATTGCGCAGGCTTTGGGCGGTGTCTTCGAGGGCGTCGGCCGAGAGAACCTCCAGGCGCGCCTACGTGGGTGCGTGCTCATGAGCCTGTCGAACGCCTGGGGTGCGCTTGTCCTCAACACGGGCAACAAGTCGGAGTCGGGCATGGGGTACTCCACACTCTACGGCGACACGGTGGGCGCGTATGCCCCCTTGGCCGACGTGTACAAGGGTCGCGTGTACGAGCTTGCCCGCTGGCGCAACGCCTGCAGCCCCTTCGAGGTCATTCCCGAAAACGTGCTGGTCAAGCCCCCTTCGGCCGAGCTGAGCGAGAATCAGACCGACGAGGGGTCCTTCGGTGCCACCTACGAGCAGGTCGACCAGGTGCTCACCATGCATGTGGACCGCGGCCTGGACGCGTGCGACGCGGTGCAGGCGGGCATGCCGGCCGACGTGGTGGACAAGGTGCTCACGACCTGCGCAAACGCCGAATACAAGCGTCGCCAGGAGCCCATGGGGCCTGTCGTCACCATGCGCTGCTTCGCAGACAGGGGCTGGCCTGTCGTGAACGGCTGGCGCGACCATGCAAGCGAGCGCGATGCCGACGAGCCGGGTCTTGACCGCTGGTGTGATTTTGGGGATGTGGACTGCGACGACCTCGAGGCGCGTCCCGATGTGGACGAGGCGCTCGATGCCATGCTTCAGACGGGTGCCGTGCGCAGCAACCAGCTGCCCACCGCAGTGGCCGACGTCACGTTCTCCGCGCTTGCGTCTGGTCAGGCAGGCGAGATGGACGACTGCTTCGGATTCCCCATGTTCTCAAAGAACTAGCAGGTAGAAGCTATATTAGCGAGCATTGACGCCCGTGGCTGGCTTTGTCGGCTGCGGGCGTCAGCGTGTAAGCAGGACGATGATGGCCACGATGCATGCCACCACGAAAAGGCCGAGTGCGACACTCGAGGCAATGGCGCGCGCCTTGCGTCTGCGATTCTGTGCGGAGAAAATCTGAAACTTGTCGTGTGGGCGCTCCAGATAGCGGTCGTAGTCGAGCCTGCTGGAGCGATAGCTGGGCAGGGGATGGGCGGGGCGTATGCCCGGCACGGAGTCCGAGACGCCCGGTGTACTCGTCGCACGGCCGTATGCCTGCTGATATGCCTGCTCATCATGCTCGTCAAGGGCGATTTGGTCTCGGCCTCGCCCGAAGTTCTTGTAATCCAAAGGCGCATCCTTGCTGCATGGGGGCGCCGTCTGCGCCCGGGTTGTGCCTACTATACCGTTTCTTGAGCGGCTTGCAAAACTTAACAATGATAGGCTTAGATTTCCTTATGTGAAGGAACTGAGAAGATAAGACAATCCTGTTTATAGGTTCTCACGGGTGGAATAGAACAGTCAGCAATAAAACCAAGCGGGTCCGAACCCCCGCACAAAAGGAGGCTGTTCATCATGGCTGCTATTCTTCCTTATGGTCGCGTGAACGCTTTGAACAACTGGTTCGACGCCATCAATGATCTCGCTAACTTCGAGCAGCGCTATCCCGAGACTCCCAACGCCTTCAAGATGGACGTTCAGGAGAACCCCGACGGCTACATCGTTGAGGCCCATGTCCCCGGTGTCGCCCGCGAGGAGATCGACGTTGAGCTCAATGCCGGCCGCCTTGTCATCGACATCGACCACAAGGACTCCGAGGACGTTGAGAAGCGCAACTATGTCCTGCGTGAGACCTCCGCGTTCCATGCCACCCGTGGCGTCTACCTCAAGGATGCCGACACCGCCGGCCTGACCGCCGTGCTCAAGGACGGCGTGCTGACCGTGAATGTGCCTAAGAGGCTCCAGAACGCCAACGTCACCAAGGTCACGATCGGGTAAACCATCTTCACCCTCCCTCTCTTCCTTGTCAGCGCCCCGTCGAGCATTGCCCGGCGGGGCGCTGGCGTTTCGGGGGTACAATCGCCGAGTTCGCAATATCACTGTGAAAGGAGCGCATGTGTACGAGGCCCTCAACGCTGTGCCGGCCCCAGTTGTGGCCGCCTCGCCGCTCATCTTGATGGTGAGCGGGGGGTCGGACTCCACGGCATTGCTCATGCGCTGCGCGACTGCTCCCATCGACCTCATGGACGGTCTTGGCCCTCGCATGCTCGAGCGTGACAACCTGTGCGTGCTCCATGTGAACCACTGCCTGCGCGGAGAGGAGTCCGACGGTGACGAGGCGTTTGTGCGCGACCTGTGCGCCGAGCTCGGGGTTGCGTGTCGGGTGGAGCGCGTCGATGTTCCCGCGCTCGTGAGAGCCGGGGCAAACATGGAGGAAGCCGCCCGTCAGGTGCGCTACGATCTCGCCTGGCGTCTGGCTGGCGAGCGTGCCCGGGCGCAAGGTCTTGCCGTGGAGTCGGCGCGCATTCTTGTGGCGCACACGGCTGACGACCGTGCGGAGACCTTTCTCATGCGTGCGCTTTCCGGCTCGGGCCTTACCGGCCTGGTGGGCATGCGACCTACGCGTGGCATCGTCGTGCGGCCCCTCATCGAGTGCACGCGCGAGGAGCTGCGCGATGGCTTGTGCAAGCAGGGGATAGGCTGGCGCGAGGATTCGACGAACGCGGGCGACGAGGCCACGCGTTCCTATGTGCGCCATCACATCGTGCCTGCTTTCGAGGAGCGCAACCCAGCGTTTTGCAGGACGCTCGGACGCACGCTCGACGCCCTGGCCTGCGAGGAGGACCTGCTGGCGCGCCTGACTCGCGAGCTGTTCGCACGTGCGGCCTTGCCTGCGCGGCAGGGGAGCTGCGTGCTTGATGCGTGTACGCTTGCCCAGGCAGACCCGGCGCTTGCCCCGCGCTGCGTGCGCATGGCACTTGAGGAGGTCTTGGGCCGCCATGCTGCGCAAGAGGCGCGGTTCGAGGCAGCTCACCTCCTTGACGTGGTCGCACTTGCCCGCTGTGGGTCGGGTTCGTGCAGCCTGCCCGGCGGGGTGCAGGTGCGCGTGGAGGCGGGGGCCCTCGTCATGCAGGGCCCCGATGCAGCAAGCCCTCCCGCCGATGCCGAGCTCCCCGTGCCTGGCCGCGTGGTGTGGGGGGAAGTCGTGCTTGAGGCGCGGGAAGTGCCCCTGCAGGGACGCCCGACGGCCGAGGTGGCGCGTGCCCGTTCAGCTCAGCTGCAGGCCGAAGGGATGCGCGAAGGACGCGATTTCGTTCTTGTCGACGGCGCCGTGTGCGGCTGCCCCGCCCCAGGTGCGGCGGGCTGTCTCACCGTGGGTTCGCCCCGTCTCGGCGAGCGCATGCACCCGTTTGGCCTGGGAGCGTCAAAGCTGCTGAGCGACGTGCTTCCCCAGGCGGGCGTGCCCGCTCGCGACAGGCCCTGGGTCCCTGTCGTGCGCAGCTCCCTGAGCGCTCCCCACGGCGTCTCCAGTGTGTGGGTTGGGGGAATTCGCCTGGATGAGCGCGCGGCATGGAGCGATAAAACGACCTGCTTGATACAATTATCGCTTGTTCATATATAAGCCGGCCGAACGGTAGGACTTGCCCTACCGTCTCACAATGAGGGGGATCCCTTGCCGTACAACATGTCCAACGATATCGACCACGTCCTGTTTACCGCCGAGCAGCTCAGCGAGCGTGTGGCTCAGCTTGGTGCCCAGATCACGGCCGACTACGCCGACAACGACGTGCCGCCGCTCGTCATCTGCATCCTGCGTGGTGCCGCGACGTTTGCCAGCGACCTGGTGCGCGCCATCGACCTGCCCATCGAGATCGACTACATGGCCATCTCCAGCTACGGTGCGGCCACGCGTTCCTCGGGCATCCTGCGCATCGTCAAGGACCTCGACACCGAGATCAAGGACCGCGACGTCATCGTTATCGAGGACGTTCTTGACTCGGGCCTGACCCTGCGCTATCTGTCGGCCAACCTGCAGGCGCGCGGCGTGCGCTCCTTCGAGGTGGCGACGCTTCTGTGCAAGCGCCGCACTGCTGCCGTCGACCCGCGCTATGTGGGTTTCCAGTGCCCCGACGAGTTCGTGGTGGGCTATGGCCTCGACTACAACCAGAAGTACCGCAACCTGCCCTATGTCGGCGTGCTCAAGCCGGAGCTCGTTGAGGGTTAACACCTCGGCGGGCCTGTCCGACCAACACGGCCGCCCGGCGCGGCAACAAGGAGTCACAAGGTGAGTGAAGAGAACAACGACAAGAAGAAGGCCGGCAAGTCTGCAGACGCCGGCAAGCCCGACGCAAGGGGCGACAAGCGCGAGGAGGAGCGCCGCGCGAAGATGAAGGAGCTCCTCAACCCCATCGACGGCACGGCCGACAAAAACGCCGGCCCGCGCAAGCCCAACTGGCGCAGCATCCTGCTGTATGCGCTCATCCTCGTGGTTGTCGTGGTGGCCGTGGGCAGCGCCATGCAGCGCCAGGCCAACGAGAACACGGTGGAGCTTGCCACGAGCGAGTTCGTGAGCGCCGTCGAGGATGGCCAGGTCAGCGAGGCGACCTACGTCGCGATGACCTACACCATCAAGGGCGAGTACTGGCCCGAGGCCGACAAGATCGGCGACGAGAACGCCCTCGTGCCCTTCACTTCGACCTACCTGGGCACTGACTCGCTGGCCGAGCTCATGGCTTCCCATCCCGAGGTCAAGTACGTGGCCGACGTCTCCACGACGCCTACCTGGGTCTCCTTGCTTACGAGCATGCTGCCGATGCTCATCCTCATCGGCGTCATGGTGTACTTCATGAACAAGTTCTCCGACCCCACGGGCGGCGCCATGGGCTTCGGCAAGACGAAGGCCCAGACGACCGACGCCACCCGTCCCAAGGTCTGCTTCGATGACGTCGCCGGTTGCGACGAGGCCATCGAGGAGCTCAAGGAGATCAAGGACTACCTCGACAACCCCGCGAAGTACCAGGACCTCGGCGCCAAGATCCCGCACGGCGTGCTGCTTGTGGGCCCTCCCGGCACCGGCAAGACGCTGCTTGCCAAGGCTGTGGCTGGCGAGGCCGGCGTGCCGTTCTTCCAGATTTCCGGCTCGGGCTTCGTCGAGATGTTCGTCGGCGTGGGCGCCTCCCGTGTGCGCGACCTGTTCGCCAAGGCCAAGGAGCAGGCTCCCTCCATCATCTTCATCGATGAGATCGACGCCGTGGGCCGCCAGCGCGGCACGGGCGTGGGCGGCGGCCATGACGAGCGCGAGCAGACCCTGAACCAGCTGCTCGTCGAGATGGACGGTTTCGAGGAGCACCAGAGCGTCATCCTCATGGCTGCCACGAACCGCCCCGACGTCCTTGACCCGGCTCTTCTGCGCCCCGGCCGTTTCGACCGCCAGGTCACGGTGGACCGTCCTGACGTGAAGGGCCGCGAGGCCATCCTGGGCATCCACGCGCGCAACAAGCCCCTCTCGACCGACGTCGACCTTGCCCGCGTTGCCCAGCTCACGCCCGGTTTCTCCGGCGCCGACCTGGGCAACCTCATGAACGAGAGCGCCCTTCTCGCAGCCCGCCGCGGCCATGAGCGCATCGGCATGGACGAGATCACCGAGTCGATGGAGCGTTGCATTGCCGGCCCTGCGCGCAAGAGCCGCGTTATGACCGACACCGAGCGCAAGACCATCGCCTACCACGAGTCGGGTCACGCGCTTGTGGGCCACATGCTCGCCAACGCCGACCCGGTCAAGAAGATCAGCATCATCCCCCGCGGTCAGGCCCTGGGCTACACGCTTTCGATGCCCGACGAGGACCACTTCCTGCAGACGCGCAACTCCATGCTCGACAGCCTTGCCATGATGCTGGGCGGCCGCACCGCCGAGGAGCTCTTCTGCGACGATATCACCACCGGTGCCTCCAACGACATCGAGCGCGCCACGAAGGTGGCCCGCAGCATGGTCGTGAGTTACGGCATGTGCGAGGAGCTTGGGCCCCAGATGTACGGCGAGCCCAACCACGAGGTCTTCCTGGGCCGCGACATTGCCACCCAGGGCAATTACTCGCCCGAGACGGCGCACCGCATCGACCTCGAGGTCTCGCGCCTCATCAAGGAGGCCCACGAGCGCGCCCGCAAGGTGCTGTCCGAGAATGCCGAGCAGATGCACCTCATGGCGACCGTGCTGCTTGAGCGCGAGACGGTGGACGGCGACGCCTGCCAGGCGCTGCTCGACAACCGCTGGCGGGAGTACCTGGCCGGCGAGGCCGAGCAGAAGGCCAAGGTTGCTGCCGCCGACGCCGCCAAGACGGCCGAGGAACGCGCTGCCAAGGAGGCAGAGAACCAGCTTCCCGAGGCTGAGTCCGTGGTGAAAGTCGATTCCTGCGACGCCGAGGTGCGCACGAACGCCGACGGCTCCACCACTGTCGTCTACGACGGCCACGCTCAGACCCTGCCCCCTGTGGAGGGCGAGTCCAAGGACGAGGCTGAGGCTGGGGAGAAGAAGGGCGAGTAGGCCCTAATCTAGCCGGTCCCAGTGCAACGCCTGCACGTCACATACGCACTTCCAAGAAGAAGGGGCGGCCCGCCGTGAGCATGGCGGGCCGCCCCTTTGTGTTTTGAACAGGCGGGATGTGGTTGGTGCGTGCAGGCAGGCTGGCGCGGGTACGGTGGGACGGTGAGGCAGGGACGCGAGCGAGCGCTTAGCCGATGAGCACGGCAATCAGCCACACGACGGCAACCACAACGGTGCCCTTGCTTGTGGGAGCCATGAGGCAGTCGAACTTCTCGTGGTCGGGCATGGTCCACATGACGGCAATCACGCGCGCCCAGCTCATGAAGGAGACCGTGACGATGAAGAACGGCAGGAAGTTCCTGATGCCCAGCATGCCCAGGCTCACGAGGAAGAGAATGGCGCCGCCGGCGAGAAGCGCCGTCTCGTACGTGCGCATCTTGGGGTCGCCGAGCATGTTGGCCACGGTGCGCTTACCCTTGGCAGCGTCGCGCTTGGCGTCGCGCATGTTGTTTACGTTCATGACAGCCATAACGGGAAGCCCCAGCGCGATGCCGGCAACAAGGCTCACGACCGTGAATTCATGCAGGTAGAGGAAGGTACCGCCCACCACGGCCACGACGCCGAAGAACAGAAAGCTCATGAAGTCGCCCAGGCCGATGTAGCCGTAGGGGTGCTTGCCGATGGTGTAGCAGATGGCGGCGGCTATGCAGGCCACGCCGAGCACCACAAACACAACGATGGTGGTCCAGCTTGACCCTGTCATGGCAGGGCCGCCGGAAAAGGCGACGAGGATAAGGGCGACGCCAACGGCGAAGGTGAACACGCACGTGCCGACAAGGGCAAGCTTCATCTGTTTCATGGTGATGACGCCGCGCTGAAGTCCGCGCTTGGGCCCCACGCGCGTCTCGTCGTCCAGGCCGTGGGAGAGGTCGCCGTAGTCGTCGGCGAAGTTGGCTATGATCTGCAGGAGGATGCTCGTGACGAACATGAGCACGAGGACCTCGATGCGGAACTGGCCTGCCGCCGCCGCGATGCCTGCGGCTACGACCGACCCCGCCGCCGCTAGGGGCAGGGTGCGCGGGCGCATTGCCTCAATCCACGCAGCGCGCACCTGCTGCTTGTTGGTAGTGCCTGTTGCCTCGCTCATGCTGTGCTCCTGAATGTCTCGTACAACTACATATGGTGTTCAAGTATGACCTCAGGTGCCGCACAGGTTGTGGAGAAAGCCTGCCGCTCGCCGACTTGGGACCTGGGGAAGGATATGTGCGGTGGCTCCATCGCCGTGCGGGCAAAGTCCCAGCACAGTCGCCTATTCTGCCAACGGCGCTCCCTTTTTGCCCGCAAACCCTTGACTCGTTGACCTGCTCGTTCGCGAGAACCATACATATAGTCAACCGTATGTTTATAAACACAACATCATGTGGTGGCTCTTCTTGTCCGCAACAAAGGCTATCATTGCTTCCGCTAGTTACGACAGTGAAAGGTTGGTGCACTCCCATGAAGATTCTGAAGCGCAACGGCTCGGAGGAGACGTTCGACGTAACTAAGATTGTCAACGCCATCGCCAAGGCCAACGCCGTCGTTGACGAGGACCACAGGCTTCCCGCCTTCATGGTGCGCCGCATTGCCGACAAGGTGGAGGACGCCTGCGCCACCTGCGGCCACACCGTGTCGGTCGAAGAGGTGCAGGACATGGTGGAGGACCAGATCATGGCCGCAGAGGCCTTCGAGGTCGCCCGCCACTACATCACCTACCGCTACGTGCAGAACATCAAGCGCACCCGCAACACCACCGACGACAAGATCTTGTCGCTCATTGAGTGCAACAACGAGGAGGTCATGCAGGAGAACTCCAACAAGAACCCCACCGTGAACTCCGTGCAGCGTGACTACATGGCCGGCGAGGTCTCCAAGGACCTGACGCGCCGCATGCTGCTGCCCGAGGACGTGGTGAAGGCTCACGAGGAGGGCATCATCCACTTCCATGACTCCGACTACTTTGCCCAGCACATGCACAACTGCGACCTGGTGAACCTGGAGGACATGCTGCAGAACGGCACGGTCATCTCCGGCACGCTCATCGAGCGCCCGCACAGCTTCTCCACCGCCTGCAACATCGCCACGCAGATCATCGCCCAGGTCGCTTCTTCCCAGTACGGCGGCCAGTCCATCTCGCTTACCCACCTCGCCCCCTTCGTCGACGTGAGCCGTCAGAAGATCGCCCGCGACGCAAAGGCCGAGATGGAGGAGCTCGGCGTGGAGGTTTCTGCCGAGAAGCTTCAGGAGGTCGTTGAGAAGCGCCTGCGCGAAGAGGTCAAGCGCGGCGTGCAGACCATCCAGTACCAGGTCGTCACGCTCATGACCACCAACGGCCAGGCCCCCTTCATCACCGTGTTCATGTACCTCAACGAGGCCCGCAGCGAGCGCGAGAAGCTCGACCTCGCCATGATCGTCGAGGAGATGCTGCGCCAGCGCTACGAGGGCGTGAAGAACGAGGCCGGCGTGTGGATCACCCCCGCCTTCCCCAAGCTCATCTATGTGCTCGAGGACGACAACATCGAGGAGGGCCAGCCCTTCTTCTACCTCACCCAGATGGCCGCCAAGTGCACCGCCAAGCGCATGGTGCCCGACTACATCTCCGAAAAGAAGATGAAGGAGCTCAAGCTTTCCAAGGGCGAGAAGCCCGGCGAGGGCGACTGCTACACCTGCATGGGCTGCCGCAGCTTCCTGACGCCCGACCGCAGCGGCAACGGCTTCAACAACGTGGCCAACGCCGGCAACTACGACCCCACGAAGCCCAAGTACTACGGCCGCTTCAACCAGGGCGTCGTCACCATCAACCTGCCTGACGTGGCGCTTTCCAGCGGCGGCGACATGAATAAGTTCTGGGCCGTCTTCGACGAGCGCCTCGACCTGTGCTACAGCGCGCTCATGTGCCGCCACAAGCGCCTCAAGGGCACGCTTTCCGACGCCGCCCCCATCCTGTGGCAGTACGGCGCCCTTGCCCGTCTCAAGAAGGGCGAGCCCATCGACAAGCTGCTCGTGGGCGGCTACTCCACCATCTCCCTGGGCTACGCGGGCCTGTACGAGTGCGTGAAGTACATGACCGGCAAGTCGCACACCGACGCCGAGGCCACGCCGTTCGCCCTCGAGGTCATGCAGCATATGAACGACAAGTGCAACGAGTGGAAGGCCGCCACCGACATCGACTTCTCGCTGTACGGCACGCCGCTCGAGTCCACGACCTACAAGTTCGCCAAGGCCCTGCAGCGCCGCTTCGGCGTCATCGAGGGCATCACCGACAAGGGCTACATCACCAACAGCTACCACGTCCACGTGAGCGAGCATATCGACGCCTTCACGAAGCTCAAGTTCGAGAGCGAGTTCCAGCGTCTGTCGCCGGGCGGCGCCATCAGCTACGTCGAGGTACCCAACATGCAGGACAACCTCGAGGCCGTCATTGCCGTGCTGCGCTACATCTACGACAACATCATGTACGCCGAGCTCAACACCAAGAGCGACTACTGCCAGGAGTGCGGCTACGACGGCGAGATTCAGATTGTCGAGGACGATGGCAAGCTCGTGTGGGAGTGCCCCAAGTGCGGCAACCGCGACCAGGCCAAACTGAATGTTGCCCGCCGTACCTGCGGTTACATCGGTACCCAGTTCTGGAACCAGGGTCGCACGGAGGAGATCAAGGACAGGGTGCTTCACCTGTAAGTGCTCCCGTGGGGGCCGGGATCTTTGTTCTGTGCTCAAACAGTCCTCGTACCGAGGTCTTGGGGCCAATTGCGCTTATGCATGCAGGCATGCAACGCGCCTTTGACCCCAAGCCCTCACTGCGGAACTGCGCCAGAACAAAGCCCCGGCCCCTTGCGCATCTCCCGGCGAAAGCAGCGAAGCACGAAAACCCGGTCAGCCTGCGAGCGCGGCAGCCTGCTGGATGCCTGCAAGTGAGTAGCCCCCAAAGCCTCTCAAGCAACCTGCTGGATGCGCTGAGAGATGGGCGGGGGCGTGCTGGAATGTCGGCGGATGGCTGCGAGCGCGGCAAGTCCCAAAGCGCGCGAGTCTGCTGGATGCCCGTGAGTACGGTAGTCCTCCTAAACCCGCGCGGCCTGCTGGGTGCTTGCAGGTGAGCAGTCCCCCAAGCCCCTCGAGCCCCTCAAGCAACCTGCTGGATGTGTTTCGTAGTTAGCAAGCGCAGGCGGCGGGTAAGGTTCTGGCGCAGTTCCGCAGCCGCGAAGCGGCGAGGACTGTTTGAGCACAGAACCTTACCCGCCGCCCCGAGAAAGGCCTCCGTATGAACTACGCCAACATCAAGTATTGCGACATCGCCAATGGCCCCGGCGTGCGTACGACGCTCTTTGTCTCGGGGTGCCGGGTGCATTGCCCGGGGTGCTTCAACGAGGTGGCGTGGGACTTTTGTTCGGGCGAGGCATTTGATGACGCGGTGGCGCAGCGTATCTGGGACAGCCTGGAGGCGCCATGGGTTGAAGGTATCACGGTGCTGGGAGGGGAACCCTTCGAGCCTGAGAACCAGGCGGCGCTGCGGCCGTTCCTCGAGGAGACGCGTCGCCGTTTCCCTGCAAAGAGCATCTGGTGCTTCACGGGATATCTGCTTGACCGCGACGTCCTGCCTGCGGGCGGTCGCAAGCGCACGCCTGATACCGATGGCATGCTCGCATGCCTTGACGTGCTGGTGGACGGGCCTTTCCTGCAGGCTGAGTACGACATCTCCCTGCGCTTCCGCGGCTCTGCCAACCAGCGCATCATCGACGTCCCCGCCACTGTCGCTGCCTATCAGGCGGCCCTCTCCCGCAACGAAGACCTCGCTGCTTTCTCGCCTGTCATCTGGCACGACCAGAAGCTCTACGAGACCCGCGGACTGTAGTCACGCAACGCCCCGGCGCTGATCAATTAACTCGGTTTCATCCGACTCGGATAAAACCGAGTTAAAGCTTGAATATGACAGCTCTTCTCTTATACTTAACTCGGACAAAACCGAGTCGGAGGGAACCGAGCTATGGAGTTCATCGGTCGCGAAGCGGAGAGAAAGAGGTTCAAGCGCCTGTTCTGCCAGGATAGGCAGGGGGTTGCGCTCGTGTATGGGCGTCGGCGTGTGGGCAAGAGCGAACTCATCAAACAATGCATGCGTGAAAATGACACGCACGGTATTTACTACGAGTGCAAACAGACGTCAGAGGCTAACAACGTCGAGAGTCTGGCGGCGCTTGTGTCGGAGTGCTTGGGGTATCCGCCCTTGGCGTTCTCGGGCATTGAGGATATGCTCAAGTTTGTGTTCGAGCAGGCCAAAGAGCGCAACCTCGTTTTAGTGCTCGACGAATACCCGTACTTGCGAAAGACGATAATCGGGCTCGATAGCATCCTGCAGTCGCTCATCGACTGCCATAAGGATGACTCGCATCTCAAGCTTGTCCTTTGCGGTTCGTTCATTGATGTCATGAAATCGCTGCTTGAGGCTCAAAACCCGTTGTATGGGCGCGTTGATGTGACGATTGACCTCAAGCCGATGGATTACTATGACTCGGCTCGTTTCTATCCGTCGTTCTCCAATGAGGACAAGGTGCGGCTCTTCAGCGTGTTCGGTGGCATTCCGTATTACAACTGCCTGATAGACCAGAAGCTGACGGTCAAAGAGAACCTGCTGGAACTCATTGTTGAGCCTGGTGCGAGACTTGAGAACGAGGTGCCCATGTACCTTGGCATGGAAATTGCCAAGATAGCTAATGCAAACGAGGTCTTTGGGGCATTGGCTCAGGGGTACTCAAGGTATAAAGACATTTTTGATCAGTCGCACGTCTCAAGTGGGCCCGCGATGGTCGACGTGCTCGATAAGTTGACGCGGATGGAGCTAGTGCAAAAACAGGCTCCCATCAACGACCCTGAGAATAAGCGGCGTTCGAGTTACCGAATCGTGGACGGTCTGGCGTCGTTTTACTACAGGTACGTGTTCCGCTATGCCTCACAGCGCAGCTTTATGGATACTGAGACGTTCTATGCACGGTATATCGAGGATGACTTTGAAACGCGCTATGTCCCGCATGCTTTCGAGGACATATGTCGCCAGTATCTCATTCGGCAAAACAAGACTGGCAGGCTGCCTGAGGCGTTCGATCTCATCGGCAAGTATTCCTACGACGATCCGGTGCACAAGTGCAACGGCGAGTTCGACGTCGTGACGCATGATCCGAATGGATACGTCTTCTACGAGGCAAAGTTCCGCACGACTCCTGTCACAGCATCCATGATTACCGAAGAAATTGCCCAGGCGCAGGCAACGGGTCTCGATTGCTACAAATATGGCTTCTTCTCGCGTTCGGGGTTCACAACCCAGGCTGATGAACGGACCGTCCTTATTGACCTCAAGGAGATGTACGAGGGGATATAGGGACTTCCGTTTGACAGTGTCCTGATTGAGTGGGGTGCCCTCCTCGGGGGCACCCCACTTTTCTCTGTAACTCGCAGCTATGAGATGGCCGTCTCTGCCGGGGTTCCCCGTGCCACGCGCTCTTCGACCCTGGTCAGCCTGCGACGCCAGCCGCCGCGCAGGTAGTAGATCAGGCTCACAAGGCCCGTCGTGGTCCAAGACACCGGGTAGGCCATGGCCACGCCGAGGGCGCCGGGCATGAAGGTGCTGGCTCCGAAGATCCACGCCACGCGCAACAGGCACACGCCCACGACGATGATGAGCATGGGTTTGAGCGTCTCGCCCGTGCCGCGCACCGCGCTTGTGAGCACCTGGGCGAAGATGAAGGGGAAGTATCCCGGCACAAGCATGTACAGGAACGTGAGCGTGTCGGGCAGAAGGCTCGTGTCCGAGGTGAAGATGCCTGAAATCTGGGGTGCGAACATCAGGATGAGTGCGGCAAGCGGAAGGGTGAAGGCGAAGCACATTCCCAGCGTTACCCATACGCTGCGCTTGGCGCGCGCTATGTCGCTGGCGCCATAGCACTGCCCCATGAAGGTCGTGGCCCCCAGGGAGAAGGCGTCCAGGACAAGCCACAGCGCCATGTTGCACTTGCCGCATACGGCAAACGCCGACACGATGTGGGTCCCGCACGCGTTCACGCCCGTCTGGATGACCATGTTGCTGATGGAGAACATGCTCATCTGAATGCCCGTGGGCAGGCCGATGCCCACGACCTTGCCGAGCATTCTGCGCGAAAAGCCGATGCGGCGCAGCTCGACGTGGTAGGCCTCTTGAGAGCGGACGAGCGTCACCATGACGAGTATGCCGCTGACGGCGATGGCAATCACCGTTGCGCTTGCAGACCCAGCCACGCCCCATCCGAGCACGACGACGAAGAGCACCTCGAGGACGATGTTGACGAGCGAGCAGGCGATGAGGAAGTAGAAGGGTCGCTTCGAGTCGCCCACAGAGCGCAGGATGGACGCGCCCATGTTGTACATCATCATGAACGTCATGCCGATGAGCTGGATGCGGACGAAGGTGAGCGCATATTCCATGTTTTCCGGCGGCGTTTGCATGAGGCGCAAGAGCGGCTCGGCCAAAGGCAGGCCCACGACTGTGATGAGCAGGCCCACTGCCAGGGCGAACGCGAGGGCGGTGTGCACGGCCTCGCTCACGCGCCTCTTGTCACCGGCTCCCCAGTATTGGCTGATGATGATGGTCGCGCCTGTTGACAGGCCTACAAAGAAGTCGATGAACAGACTGAGCAGGGGCTGGGTCGAGTCGACCGCACCCAGGGCGGCCGAGCCCACGGCGTGTCCCACCACTGCGGCGTCCACGTAGTAATAGAGCTGTTGGAACAGGTTGCCGCCCATGATGGGCAAAACGAAGAGCAGGACCTTCTTCCATACTGGGCCGTGCAGGATGTCGAGAGCTTCCTTCTCGCCGCCCTTCTTGGGCCACGTCTTCTTTGCCATGACTTATCCCACGCTCACCTCTCCGGCCAGGACGCGCAGGTAGTCGGCGCGGTTTGCCTTGAGGAGCTGGGGGATGGGGAGCTCGTAGGGGCAGCGCGTCATGCACAGGCCGCATTCCACGCAGGAGTCGACCTTGGCCATCTCGGCCTGCCAATGCTCGGAGAGCCATGCCTGGGAGGGCGCGCGGCGCAGCATCAGGCTCATGCGGGCGCACTGGTTGATGGTGATGTGCATGGGGCACGGCATGCAGTAGCCGCAGCCGCGGCAGAAGTTGCCCGTGAGCTCGGCGCGCTCCGAGGCGATGAAGGCGAGCGTCTCCTCGTCGAGGGCGGGCGTGTCCTGCCCCATGTAGGAGAGCCACTCGTCGAGCTCGGACTCCTTTTGCACGCCCCAGATGGGCACGACGTTGTCGAACTTGGTCATGTAGGCCATGCAGGCGCGGGAGTTGTGCAGCAGGCCTCCCGCCAGGCCCTTCATGGCGATGAAGCCCATGTTTGCCTTGGCGCAGGCTTCAACGAGCGCCTCTTCGCGAGGAGTCGCCAGGTAGGAGAGGGGGAACTGCAGCGTCTCGTACAGGCCGCTCGCCACGGCGTCTTCGGCCACGCCGATCTTGTGCGCGGTGATGGCGATGTGGCCGATCTTGCCCTGGCGCTTGAACTCCTGCATCGCCTCGTACATGCCCGTGCCGTCGCCCGGGCGGTACACCCGGTCGGCGCAATGGAACTGGTAGATGTCCACATGGTCGGTCTTGAGCAGGCGCAGCGAGGTCTCGAGGTCGGAAGCGAGGGACTCGGGGTCCTTTGCGCCCGACTTGGTGGCGATGGTGACGTGGTCGCGCATGCCCTCGAAGGCGATGCCCACCTTCTCCTCGGAGTCGGAGTAGGCGCGCGCGGTGTCGAAGAAGGTCATGCCACCCTCGTAGGCGCGATGGAGCAGATGGACGGCTTCCTCGGTTGAGATGCGCTGGATGGGAAGGGCGCCGAAGGCGTTCTGCGGCGTCGTGATGCCGGTTGAGCCAAGCGTGATGGTCTTCATGGTGGGTTCCTCTCCCCAGGCCCTATACATATACATAAAAGGGTACCATCTGGGGGCTTGAATGTATGGAAGCAAACGGGAGGTGTGGCGCTTGGCAAGGGGAACGGCGCGGCGCATGTCGGCGCTTGAGGTCGCAACATATGGCTTGCTTGCCGCCGTGGCGCTTATCTTCGGCTATGTCGAGGCGCTCTTCCCGCTGCCGTTGCCTGTGCCGGGCATCAAGCTCGGTCTGGGCAACATCGTGGTGCTCTTCACGCTGGCGGGTTTTGGCTGGCGGGCGGGCCTTGCCATCGCCCTCGTGAAGGTCGTGGTGTCGGGGCTGCTCTTCGGCAACCCGATGGTTCTCATGTACAGCGCGGGCGGCGCGGCGCTGAGCTTCGCGGCCATGTGGGTAGCGCTGCATTGGAGCCGCCTGAGCATCGTGGGCGTGTCCATGGTGGGCGGCGTCTTTCACATGGTGGGCCAGCTTGCGGTGGTCGCCTTTACGTTCTCGCCCTATGTCGCCCTTGTTTACCTGCCTGTTTTGATGATTTCTGGCCTTGTGACGGGTCTGCTCACGGGCTATGTGTGCCGCCTGGTGATACGCACCACGGCCAAGTCGAACCTCTTTAAGAGCCGCGCGCGGGAGCTTGCGCGGCGGGAAGGCACCGCGAAGGCTCCTGCGGCCGGCGAAGCAATGCCTGCCGTAGAGTGCGCTGATAAGCCGGCCTCTGTCTGCGAAGCGGAGTTTGCCGCAAAGAGTACTGCCAAGCCGAACGCTGTCTGCGAGGCGGTGTCCGCCACAAAGAGTACCGCCGGGCCGGCCGCTGTCTGCGAGGTGGCGTCTGATACATGCGAGGCGGAGCCTGCCGCAAAGAGTGCCGCTGCCCCTGCGCCGTGCGCGGCACCTGAAACCGATGAGTCGAACGACCAGTCTGAAACGAGTGAATCCCATGTCTAACGAAAGCAAGATGTCTCAAGCTTCGCTGGGTCCGCGCATCGACCGACGCACCCTCTGCGGAATGGCGCTCATGGGCGGGCTTGGTCTTATTGGCCTGGCCAATGGTCGGCTGGCCGACGCCGCAGAAAGCACCGACAAGCAGGGTGGCACCGCGGCCTCCGATGCACAGTCCGAGCCCGTCAAGGCTTCGACGTTTGCCTTCAACACGCTTGTGAACATCACGGCATATGGTGTGGATGCCGACGTGGTCGCTTCGTGCATCAAAGACTGTGCGACCTACGAGAACCTTTTTTCCGCCCGCAAGGAGGGCGCCGAGATCGTGCGCATCAACGAGGCGGGCGGCGAGCCTGTGGAGGTAAGCGCCGACACGGCGGACCTCATCGCTGCCGGCCTCGAGTACGGCCGCCAGACGGACGGCGCCTTCGACATCACGATTGGCTCGGTGAGCCTGCTGTGGGACTTCATCAACGCCGTGAAACCCACCGACGAGGAAATCGCCGAAGGCCTCAAGCACATCGACTACACCCAGGTCGCGCTCGACGGCACGACGGTCACCATGGGCGACCCCGAGGCGCGCCTGGACCTGGGCGGCATCGCCAAGGGTTGGATTGCCGCGCGCCTGGTAGACAAGCTCGAGCAGGCCGGATGCACGTCGGGTCTGGTGGACCTGGGTACCTCGAGCGTCTACGCCATCGGTTCCAAGCCCGACGGTAGCCCCTGGCGCGTGGGTCTGCGCGACCCCAAAGACTCGATGAGCTCGCTTGCCAGCGTGGTGGAGGTCTGCGACGAGGCCATCACCTCCAGCGGCCTGTACGACCAGGAGTTCGAGCTCGACGGGCAGAAGTACTGGCACATCCTCGACCCGAAGACCGGCTACCCGGCCCAGACGGACATGCTCGGCGTCACGCTCATCGGAACCGATCCCATGCAGGGCGATGCCTTGTCCACCACCCTGTCGGTTATGGGCATCGAGGAGGGTTCGGCCTGGGTTGAGAAGAACCATCCCGAGATCGCTGCCATGTTCGTGGACCAGTCCGACGAGGCGACGTTCGCCAACGGCTTTGAGTCGCATGGCTACATGGCCGTTAAGAACACGAAGTAGGACGCGATGAAAACGGGTGAGGAGCAGCGAAAAGCATGGGACGGCGGCCGCAGCGGTCGTCCCGCCCCAGCGTTTGATGACGCTGCCCACGGGTCGCGCGGATGGGGCATTCGCCCGGCCGACGTGGCCGTGGGTGCGACGACGCTGCTTGCCGCGCTCGGCGTGTGCTGCGTGCTGTGGTTTGGCTTTGGCGTGCAGGGCATGCCGGGAGTCTCGCTGGGCGAGGGGGGCGGTGCCGAGACGAGTGCAGATGCCTCCGTGACTGCCCCAGGGACGGAGGCATCTTCCGCGCGCACCGCAGGTGACCTGGACGTCCAGGCACCTGGCCTCGATGCCGGTGGCTCTGGTGCTCAGACTTCGAGCCTCGACGTCGCGGACTCTGATGCCAAGTCGCTCGGTCTTGATGCCGGTGGCGTGAACGCTCAATCGTCCAACCCCGATGGCAGCGGCTCTGATGTTCAGGCTTCCGACCTCGGTGCCGATGGCTTACCTGCCTCCTCGGGCAAGAGCGCCGCAGATTTGGGCCTCGATGCCGGTGACCTGCCTGCAGCCTCGGGCCAGGGTTCTGCGGACTTGGGCATCGACGCGGGCTCAATGTACACTGCCTCAGATGCCGGTGATGCCGCTGTCGCGCTCTATGCGGTCATCCAAAACTCCGATGGCTTCTACCAGGTGCTTTCCCTTGGCGAAGACGCGACCGTCACAGTCACGGGTTCTTTGGGAACCAACATCATCGAGGTGGCCAATGGGCGCGTGCGCTGCCTTGAGTCTGACTGCTCGAACCAGACGTGCGTGAAGCAGGGCTGGGTCTCTGGGCGCGGTCAGACCGTCGTGTGCTTGCCCCACAAACTTATCGTGCAGGTGGTTGCCGACCTAGCAGACGCCGTGCCGCTGAGCTAGGGAAACGGTGATGAGGCCCAACCGACCTCATCGAACGCACTTTCTGCTTGTGGTGTTGCAATGGTGAAGTGCCACACGCCCACTTGCTCATCGTTTAGGGGGCGAGCTGCGTACTAACGGACAGGCACGGCTATTGCGAGCCGCGTGTCTGCGACATCCCGATAACGAAAATCGCCAAAAGTATGCGCTTTAACTTCTTGTCAACGTGAAGAGAGGCACTCCTATCTTTCTACTGACAGTATTGTTGCAGGTAGATGGGGGTAGCTCTTTTTCGCTTTCGGAGCTGTTTTTTCTAAAGCGCATACTTTTGGCATTTCTGGCAGGCGAATGCCAGGGAGGGCGGGGGATACGCGGGTGCGTGGCGCCTTGCGAAGGCCTGCGGGGCGGAGGATGTGCAGCCAGGCGGAGGCCCATCGGGGCTTGCGGTGTACAGAAACGAAAAACGCCCGGGATGCGCGAGGCATCTCGGGCGTTTGGAAGTCGAACTGGTGCGCCGTCAGGGATTCGAACCCTGGACCTTGGGATTAAGAGTCCCCTGCTCTGGCCAGCTGAGCTAACGGCGCGCAGCGAAGAAATACTGTACTCCTCAGGGCATCCTAAGGCAAGCGCAAACTCTCTTAGCTACGCATCTTCGCGAGATGCACAAATTTGCATCTACCCCTCGTGACTCGCGTCCGTTTCTTCGGCAGCCTCGGACCCCTCGCACAGGCGTCCCTTGCCCGCAACCCAGCGGTCGAGCGCGGCAAGGATGCCGGGCAGGAACACGAGGATGAGCGCGATGGTGCACGCCGCGCCCAAGGAGAGGGTCTGGCAAATCTGCCCGATGGTGGGATCGCTGCCGAACATGGCGATGGCGCCGCACACAAGCACGATGATGAGGCCGCTCGTCATGACGGTGTGGATGGAGCGCACGTATGCGCTCTCGAGGGCGGGCGCCACGCCCATGCGCGCGCGGGCGTCGCGGTAGTTGCTCGTAAAGAGGATACCGTAGTCCACCGTAGCACCCATGAGGATACACTGCACGATGAGAAGTGCCAGGTAGTAGATGCTGTAGCCCTGCAAGCCCGTGGCCAGCACGGTGAGGTACACGCCGCACTGCACGATGAGCACGAGAAGCGCAGGGATGAGCAGGTTGCGGAAGGTGAGGGCTACCACAAGGTAGATGGCGCCTGCGGTGAGCAGCGTGATGAGCATGAGCTCGTCATGGAAGCCCCTGCTCATCTCCCAGGCCATGGGGCCGTCGCCCACCAGGTGGTATTCGCCCTTGAGGTTGCTCGCGCACCAGGTGTCCAGCCCGTCGAGGAAGCTGAACATCTCCTGCGAGCCTGCCTCGCCGGCAAACGTCACGGCCATGATGGAGGCGTGCTCGCCGTGCAGCTTTGCCTCGCCGTCTTGTATCTGCGCGGCCATCTCGTCGACGGCTGTCTTCTGCTTCTCGTCGGCCATGGTAGAGAACGCCTTGCTCGGCAGAAGTTTTTCCTGCACGAAGCTCAAAAACTCCGGGATGGTGAGGCGCACGTCTTCGGGGGCGTCGGCTTTATAGAGCTTGAGCAGGGCAAGCTTGCTCATGGAGTCGATGTCCTCGCCCGAGGCGTACAGCGAGTACACGATGTTGATGGTGCTTGAGTCCATGCCCAGGTCGCCAGCTTGGTCGCCGTACTCCTGCATCACTTGCGTGAGCTCGCTTGCGCTGTAAGCGCGCCCGAGCGTGTTGCCCCAGGCGTTGACCGCCTCGACGCCCGGCGCGTTCTCGATCTCGTCGATGTGCGCGGCGACGGCGTCCTCGTCGTCGTTGGAGTAGACGAGCACGACGGTGCTCGTGCGGGGGAAGATCTGCGCGATGGGGTCTTCCTTGGCGAGCGTATAGGAGACGCCTGTGTTTGCCTGCGCGATATATGCCACGGCGAACAGGATCGCGAACCCCACGCAGGCCACATGGCGGGCGTGCATGCTGAAGCGGGCCAGGCCGGCCATCGCGCGCTCGGGGTGCAGCGTGGGCTTGGCCGTGGCGCGGATGGCGCGGTCGCAGCCCAGGATGAGCGCAGGCAGGATCGTGAACACGCACACGAGGCTGCAGATGACGCCCTTTGCGAGCACGATGCCCAGGTCGGCGCCGATCTTGAAGCTCATGAAGACGAGCGCGAGCAGGCCCACGAACGTGGTGAGTGAGCTGGAGGTGATTGCCGAGAACGCACCTGCCACCGCGCGGCGCATGGCGGCGTCGCGCTGATCGGAGCTGGGCCGGTCGGCTCCCTCAGGTACGTTTTCCAGGGCGAGTTCCTGGCGGTAACGGTTCATGAGGATGATGGAGTAGTCCATGGAGAGCACGAGCTGCAGCAGGGCCGCGATGCACATGGTGACGGAGGAGACCTCGCCCATGACGATGTTGCTGCCCAGGTTGATGCCTACGGCGCAGCCGATGGTCACGAGGAACAGCAGCGACTCAAGCACCGAGGGGCACATGGCCAGAAGGATCAGGAAGAGCAGGCTCAGCGCCAGGACAAGCGTCTGGAGGGGGATGTCGCTGGAGTTGGAGTCGTCGTCGGCGATGAGCGTGGTTGCCTGCGGGTAGGTGCCCGAAACCAGGTCGGTAATCGCCGCCTCAAGGTCATGCTGCCCCGCGCTTCGGTAATCGTAGGCCATGGCCACGACGTAGAGCGCCTTGTCGTCTTGGTTGTAGGCGGCGTCGCCCGCCACGTGCGTCACCGCCTCGACGCCTTCGAGCTCGCCCAATTTGCCTGTGAGGGAGGCGCGCTCCTCGTCATCAAGCCCGCTCACCATCACGCGCAGCGTATGGGTGGAGACGGCGTCGGGAACCTCTGCCTCCATGAGCTCCACGCCCGCCTTCATCGACGAGTCGTCGGGCAGGTACTTGGTCATGTCGGTGTTGACGTGCACGCCCAGCATGAGCAGGCTCACGACTGCCGTGAGCACGGCCATGAAGACCAGCACAGCCTTCCTACGCTTGACGATGAACCCGGCGAACTTGTCCTTCATTGCCGCTCTCCATCCTTTTAGCTATGCGCCTTTTTATGCCAGGCGCGTGCGATGCGTGATACGGTCATTCTTGCACATAGCAGGCCGTGTTAAGCTGTGTCGTGCAAACAATTCGCTTCGAACTCGACCTAAGGAGTGCCCATGAAGGACGAAAGCTGCATCTTCTGCAAGATTGCTGCCGGCGAGATCCCCACCAAAAAGGTCTACGAGGACGATTACGTCATCGCGTTCGATGACCTCGAGCCCCTCATGCCTGTCCACACGCTCATTATCCCCAAGGACCACTACGCCAACATCGGTGACAACGTGCCCGAGGAGACGCTGGGCCACGTCTTTGGCGCCGTGCGCAAGGTGGCTGAGATCAAGGGCCTCAAGAACGGCTACCGCCTCATGGTGAACACCGGCGAGGACGCCTCCCAGAGCGTGCAACACTTCCACGTGCACATGCTCGGCGGCGGCTGGATGCCCCGCCCCAACGACCAGGACTGGGGCCCCAACGCCACCAACGTCGCCCACCTCAAGGAACAGCAGGGCGAGTAGCATGGGCGAGATTCTCGATTTCAAGGGCCCGAAGACGACGGTCGCGTTCCCCGAGTTCTCGAACCCTGCCGCCGACAACGAGTGCGAGCTTGAGTACGACCCCAAGCCCGGCAGCGTCGGCGTGCTCGTGACCACGGACGCCCAGGGCGTGGCCCACTTCACGGTGACCGCGCCTGCCGATGAGGTCGGCGAGGCCATCAAGCAAGCCAAAGACGGCTTGGCAGCCACGTTTGGCGTGCCTGCCGACGCGACCACCCTCGAGGCCATCCGCGCGCAGATGGGCGAAGGCACCTTCGACGCTTTCATCACGACGTTCGTGCAGCGCCACTTCTTCGCCAAGGCCCTGCTGCGCACCTCGGTCCTGCCGTTCCTCGACCCCGACCACCTGACGAGCGAGTCGCCGGTGGAGGGTCAGGACTACGTGTTCAAGATGGAGTGCCTGCTGCGCCCCTCCTACGAGCTTTCCTCGTACGAGCCTGTGAGCGTGAAGGTTCCCGAGAAGCAGGCCGTGAGCTCCAAGGACGTGACGGCCTACCTCGACAACATGTCCAAAGAGCTTGCCACCTGGGAGAACGACCCGTCTGCCACGCAGGTCGAGCGCGGCAACCACGTGAGCCTCAACCTCGACTCCACGCTCGACGGCAAGCCCTTCCCACAGCTCACCGGCCGCCACGTTCCCTACCTGGTGGGCTCCGGCCAGCTGGGCGACGAGTTCGACGACCAGCTCGTGGGCATGGCCCCGCGCGAGCGCAAGGAGTACGGCCTGTCGCTTCCCATGCCCGCCGAGGACGGATCCGTCAACTACCAGGTCGTGCAGGTCAAGGTGCAGATCGACGAGATCCAGCACAGCGTGCCGGCTGTCATCGACGACGGCTGGGTGATGAAGAACCTGCCCGAGGCCCAGACGCTTCTGGGTCTTCGCAGCAAGGTCCGCACGATGCTCGAGCGCCAGGCCGACGCTGCCCAGCATGCACAGCTCCTCGAGCTCACGGCTGCCGAGCTGGCCACGCGTCTGCAGGGCGAGCCCGACGAGCGCTATGTGGCCAAGATGCGCGACGAGCTGCTCTCCGAGACGATGCAGCGCCTGCAGATGCAGGGCCTCACGCTCGACGACGTCTTCGCCCAGCCCGGCTTTGACCACGAGGCTTGGGAGGCCGACCTCGACACCCAGGCAAAGGACGCCCTGCGTCGCGGCCTCGCGCTTGACTCTCTGGCCGACCACCTCGACATCCAGCTCGACGAGAAGGACATCTCCGCGGTCGTGAGCCAGATGGCCCCCGGTCACGAGCAGGAGGCCTACCAGAGCCTTCTCGACTCGGGCCAGATGCCCAAGATGTGCGAGATGGCGCTGCGCATGCGCGCCAACGAGTGGCTTGTCGACCACCTGCCCAAGACGGTCGCCTCCACCGGCTCGGTCATCCTGGGTGGCGGAGACGCGCGCCCGCGCTCTGACCGCCCGGCCGGCGACGGCCCGAAGCTCACGCTGCTCTAGGCCGTAGCGCTGTCAGACAAATGTACGAGAGAGGGGGTCGTCCTTGCGGGCGACCCCCTCCTTGTTTGCATGCGTCGTTGGATGAAGCTCTCGGTGTCGGCGCGGGTGCTGGCACCGGCGCCGCCCTTAGTCGCCGATGGCGTCGGGGTTGGAGCGCGCGGAGGTCCGTATCTGCTCGGGCTCGAGCTCGCCGAAGTTGGCATCGCGGTTGTCGATGTCCACATAGTCGCGACGCTGGATCACGCTCTTGTAGGCGGGGCGGATGATGCGCTTGCCGCTCTCGAGCTCCTCGAAGCGGTGCGCCGCCCAGCCTGCCATGCGCGCCGTGGCGAACATGGGCGTGCACAGGTCCACCGGGATGCCGAGCATGTTGTACACGAAGCCGGTGTACAGGTCGATGTTGGCGCACAGGACCTTGCGCGTGCCCTTCTCCTCGGCCATGACCTGCGGCGTCATGCGCTCGATGTTCTCGAGGAGCTTGAGCTCGCGCTCGAACTCGGTGCCCTTCGCCAGGCGCGAGGCGTACTTGTGGCAGATGATGGCGCGCGGGTCGGAGAGCGTGTACACCGCATGCCCCATGCCGTAGACCAGACCCGTGCCGTCGCCGGCCTGCTTGCGCACGATGCGGCGCAGGTAGTCGGCCACCTGGCCCTCGTCGGTCCAGTCGTCCACGTGGCTCTCGATGTCAAGGCACATCTCGCGCACCTTGCGGTTGGCGCCGCCGTGCTTGGGACCCTTGAGCGAGCCGATGGCGCCGGCGTAGGCCGAGTAGGCGTCGGTGCCGCTGGAGGTGAGCACGCGGCAGGTGAACGTGGAGTTGTTGCCGCCGCCGTGCTCTGCCTGCAGCATGAGCATGACGTCGAGCATGTGTGCCTCGTCGTCGGAGTACGCGTGGTCGGGACGCAGGGCGTCCAGAATCGTCTCGGCGGTGGAGAGGCCGGCGCGGGGGCCGTGCCACACCATGTCGCCGCCGTGGTAGCACTGCTGGATGGAGTAGTACGAAAGCACGGCGATGCGCGGCATGCGCGAGATGAGGCTGAGCGCGGTGTCCACCTCGTGCTTGAACCCGGTGTCGTTGGGCGTGGGGTCGGTGGAGTAGAGATGAAGCACGCAGCGGCTCAGCATGTTCATCACGTCTTCGGAGGGGCTCGTGAGGATGTGGTCGTTCACGAAGCCGCGGGGCAGGTCGCGCTCGTAGTCGAGCAGGCTCGTGAGCGTGGCGAGGTCCTGCCTGGTGGGCAGGTGGCCCGAGAACAGCAGGTACACAAGCTCCTCGTAGCCGAAGCGGCCCTTGCCGGCGGTGCCTTCGACCAGGTCGTTGATGCTGTAGCCACGAAGCGTCAGGCGACCCTCGCAGGGTTCCTGGTCGCCTTCGTTCACCACGTAGCCGTGAACGTTGGAGATCTTGGTGATGCCGGCAACCACGCCCGTGCCGTCGGAGTTGCGCAGGCCGCGCTTGACGTTGGAGCGCTCGAACTGATGCGGGTCGATGCTGTACGTTTCAGAAAAACGCTCGTAAATGTCGCAGGGTTCAGGCACCTTGTGCGGCTGCTGCGCGTTGATTGTGGTGCTTGCGGTGGGCTGTTGCATGGGGCGCCTCTCCTAAAGCGGGTCAATCAAAGATAGAGGGAGTGGATACGCTGCGGTGGGATATGCAAGACCGCCGTGCTCGGCTGTGCTCGGCATGTGGTCTCACGAGGCAAACCGCAGCGTATCGCGTTAAATGCGATGCATGAAACGGAAGACGTCCTCGCGCTGCACCTGAATTTGAACGTCGAGCTGCTCGCTGAGGGACAGCAGGGCCTCGCGCAGGGCGTCGAACGTCGTCTTGGTCTCATCGAGGTCGACAAGCATGGTCATCGTGAAGATGCCAGACAGAATGGTCTGGGAGATGTCGACGATGTTTGCGTTGCATTCCGACAGCGCCCCAGCGACGGCGGCGACGATGCCGCAGCGGTCTGCTCCGAGCACGGTGACGACAATACGGGTCTTATCCATGTGCGCTCCTTACGGCAAGGCGGCAGTGCCGCACGGTGGTGCGACGCCGGATGGCAAGCAAGCCGGTGGCGTCGTCTAGGTTCCCGGGGGATGGTGCGGGCTTGAATCCCGCGCACTTCGGGACCTTTATTCTAGCGATACGAGGACGAATTGCGTTAACTGCGTGTTGCGAACGCGAAACTTATATGAAGGCCGTTGTGGGCAGGTTGTGTCATGTCACCACATAGGGAAAAAATACGCCAATATGTACGTGCTCTGTACAGGTGTACCGCTTCGAGGCATAAGGCCTCGGAACCGTCAAGGAGGCAATAATGAACAACCGTGCGTTGATCGGCCTGTCTGCCGCTGCGATGTCGGCCCTCGTGGCCACTGCAGTTGGCTGCGGCGAGCCCCAGCAGAAGACCTACACTCCTGCTGAGGAGCCCGCTGCCACGGTAGAGGCCCCGGCCACCACTGAGGCCGAGACCACCGAGACTGAGGCCGCCGAGCCCGAGGCCACCGAGGCCGAGAAGGCCGAGGAGACCACCGAGGCTGAGGGCGACAAGGCCGAGGAGACCACCGAGGCTGAGGGCGACAAGGCCGAGGAGGCCGCTCCCGCCGAGGAGACCACCAAGGCTG
>CAKUFZ010000003.1 GCA_934654475.1 uncultured Coriobacteriales bacterium | reverse complement strand
AATCGTTTGATATTGAAGTTCAGTCTTGTGAACAGTTGGTGGTCTGACTGTTACGGCTGGTTTAATCGCTTTACACATATCCTTCGCAGAGTCTACACTTCCCGTGTCTTTATGACGGCTGTCAGGAGCCCCAAAAAGAGGGTGGCCACAGTTACAAAAGAAGAGGTGTTTTCTATGGCTGAGAAGCGTACTGTTGTCGTAGACGAGCGCAAGAACGGCCTTGCAATTCAGGATTTGATTCTGATTGCAGTTTTGATTGCCGCAGGTGCGGTATTGAAGCTCACGGTTTCGAACTTTCTCACGTTTGCGGGCATGAAGCCCAATTTCATGATTGCCATGTATTGCATCGCAATCATTCTCACTCGACCCAATCTTATTCAATCTGCATGCATTGGTTTGCTTGTGGGGCTTGTTTCGCAAATCCCGCTGCTTAATGCTACCCCGCTGGTGAATTTTGCCTCCGAGCTGGTTGGCGCTGTCGTTTGCTGCTTGCTTGTGACCATCTTTTCGCGCGTTGCTTCTTGTAACTCGCTTATTCAGAATATGGCGTTTCCTGCAGTCATCACGTTTGTGTCCACCACTTTCTCTGGGTACACCTTTGCCATGATTGTAGGCGTCACTGTGAGCGGCCTTGAGCCCGTGGCGGTCTTCGGTGTCTATGCTGTCATGGTTCTTGGTACCGCTGCCATGAACTGTGTTGTTGCCGCCATTCTCATCCCGGTTCTCCGCAAGGTTCTGAAGAAGTAGCCTCCACTTCTGTTGGCATTGCCTTTAGTGACTGGTCCTTTGTTTTGGGACCGAAGCCCGACGGGTTTCGGTCCCTTATCTGACGCAGCCCCTTACCTGGAGACATCATGATTGATATTCAAGACTTGGCGTTTTGCTACAAGGGCTCAGATGCCCCTGCGATACATGACATCACGCTTCAGATCCCAGACGGCAGCTTTGTGGGGGTCACAGGAGCGGCAGGATCGGGTAAGACTACGTTTACCTGCGCTCTCAATGGCATCGTCCCTCATTGCTATGAAGGCGATTTTTACGGTGCGGTATGTGTCTGCGGCCTCGACACGGTGCAGACGCGGCTGACAGACATTTCCAGGCTTGTCGGCAGCGTGTGCCAAGACGTGGACAGCCAAATGGTCTCGTCTGTTGTGGAAGACGAGATGCTTTATGGGCTTGAGAATTTTTCTGTTCCGAGGGAAGAGATCCCTTCCCGGGTGCAGGAAGCATTGGCTGACATGGGCATCGAGGATCTGAAGGACAGGACCATCGCAAGTCTGTCTGGAGGGCAGAAGCAAAAAGTAGCCATTGCCTCGATTCTTGCCATGCGACCTCAGGTGTTTGTTCTTGATGAGCCTACGGCTGAGCTCGACCCTGCCAGCTCTCGTAACGTCTTTGAGCTGCTCCGACACGCCGCTGCCAAGTATGCGTCGACCGTTATTGTC
This sequence comes from uncultured Coriobacteriales bacterium, assembly GCA_934654475.1. Lineage (GTDB taxonomy): Bacteria > Actinomycetota > Coriobacteriia > Coriobacteriales > UMGS124 > UMGS124. Next base: position 121,679 of record CAKUFZ010000003.1, on the reverse strand, counting down.
GTTGAACAGAAAATCGCCCTTCTGAGTGAGTTTTGCGACATGCTTCTCATCATGGAGGGAGGCACCGTGAAGTTCCAAGGCACGCCGAGCGATGTCCTCACGCACTCGGATGAGTTGCTTGAGATGGGGGTCAACGTGCCTCGTTCAACAACGCTCGTGAATGCGCTCAAGGCCAAGGGGTTATACAACGGTCCGGCTGTGAGCACCGTTTGCCAGGCTGTTGAGGCATGCGAGGGGGCATTGCGATGATTGAGTTTCAGCATGTGACCGCAGGGTACGGTGACGGCTCTGCTGTTGTGCGCGATGTTTCTTTTCGCATTGAGAAAGGGGAGTTTGTCTCCTTTGTTGGAACGAACGGCGCTGGTAAATCGACAACAATGCGCCTGTGCAACGGTCTTCTCAAGCCGACGACGGGCACGGTGCTCCTTGATGGAACTCCGACAACCGAGCTGAAAACAAGCCAGATTGCACGCAGGGCGGGATTCCTCTTTCAGAACCCTGATCGTCAGATTTGCAACGCAACCGTGCGTGACGAGCTCCTCTTTAATTTCAAGGTGCAAGGGGCTGACATGGGCCAAGCCCAGCGGAGGGTCGATGACATCATTGAGCGTTTTGGGTTCGACCCTCTTGCCGACCCCTTTTTGTTGAACAGGGGCACGCGTCAACTTCTGGCATTGGCTTCCGTTGTCGTATGTGGGCCGGAGGTGCTCTTGCTCGACGAGCCTACCACGGGTCTGGACTTTTGCGAGTGCCTCAAGGTCATGGACTATGTCCGTGAGCTCAACGAGAAGTGCGGCACGACGGTCGTCATGGTATGCCATGACATGGAGGTCGTGGCAGATTATGCCAAGCGACTTATTGTGATGACTGCTGGACGCGTTGTGGCTGATGGGGCGACGTTTGAGGTTCTGCGTGATCGAGAAAGCCTGGAGCGAGCCGATGTCATACCTCCCCAGGTGGTGGAGATATCCACGAGGCTTGTCGAGCACAACTCGTCCCTGGCACTAGGCCCCGTCGCTTGCGCGAATACGCTCGATGAGCTGACCAGCGCGCTTGTTGGGTTTGCGGATTCAAAAGAGAGGGTGATGTGAGATGAAGGGCTTCCTGGAGTACGTGCCGGGCGATAGCTTTCTTCATACCATGAACCCCGTGGTAAAGCTCCTTTGTGCCTTCGTTATCGCAATCGCATGCTTTGTCACGACGAGCCCGCTCGTGTTGGCGTGCGTGCTGGTGCTCGACGTGGTTTTGGCTCAACAGTGCCGTTTGATGGAGCAAGCATGGGGGCTTGCAAAAGCTGTTGCCGGCTTCTCGATCATCTTGGCGCTCATCGCCCTTCTCTTTACGCCGCAGGGCGATCTGCTTGTCGCGCTGCCGTGGGGCTACATGGGCACTCAAGGTGTCTTTAATGCCTGCATGGTGGTATTGCGCCTGGTTGCCTGTGCGGTTCCGCTCTTCCTGGTGTTCTATGTGACGAAGCTTACGGATCTGTCCAACGCGCTCGTTGAGAACCTCGGCATACCGTACAAGTACGCCTTCGTGTTCATGTCGTGTGTGCGGTTCATTCCTGTGTTCATGAACGACATGGCGGCAATCATGGAGGCTCAGACTGCGCGTGGCGTTGAGTTTGATGGTGGGCTTGTCAAGCGTGTGAGGCTCATGGTTCCGCTGTGCGTGCCGCTTTTGGTGAGCTCGGTACGCAAGACCAACTCCTCTGCCATCGCTGCTGAAGTGAGGGGCTTTTACCTGCGTGGACGCGATTCGGCGTTCAAGCACTACGCTGTCGGCGGCTTTGATTGGGTAAGTATTGCATTCTGCGTCGTGCTTTTGGTTCTTGCAATTGTTCAGAGGGTAATCCTCTAGAGACGTGCTATACTAACCGAACTGATTTGCCTTCGTAGCTCAGGGGATAGAGCACCGCTCTCCTAAAGCGGGTGTCGGCCGTTCGAATCGGCCCGGGGGCACCAGGAAAATACCAGGCCAGGGGGTTGAACCTCCTGGCCTGTTTTTGTTTCTGGAGGCAGAAAAAAGCCAGCTGGGCCGGCTAGGACTGCATGGTCTCAAGCCTGGCTTGCTTTCGCTTGGGCGGCTAAGACAAGGCTGCCACTGGACGGGCGCTAAGCATGCGCCACATGTGCGCCAAACGGCAGGCCACTGGATGCAGACTCGGTGGCCTGTTTTGGTTTCGTGCCTTAGCTATGTCGCATCTATGCCGCATACTCTCATCTACGCAATGAAAAAGCCCCGCTGCAGCTTTGAACTGCAACGGGGCTGAGACGTTCCTGGCTTAGCTGGGCGTGGGCTTATTCCGTTCCGCTGCCCGTGTCGTCGTAGGAGACGTCGCCATAGACATAGAGCGTGATGGTCGTGCCGGCATCCACCGTGGTGTTTGCAGGGCTCATGGAGTACACCTGACCCACCAGGTCGGAGGAGGGAGCAGCATCGCCAGTGACCACGCTGTAATACAAGCCGAGCGAGTCGAGCGTGTTTTCGACAGTGCCAAGATCACCGGTGTAGGAGCCAATCGTGACGCTTGGCGTGGGGGCCGTGTAGGTGCCGTAGTAGTACAGGTTGACCGTGGAGCCCTTGGCAACAGAGGTGTTGTGCGGGTCAGTGCCGGCGCACTTGCCGCTCTGCTCGGCGCTGTCGGGGGTCTGCTCGATGAGATTGACCGTGAGACCGAGGCCCTCAAGGGTGCTCTTCACCGAGTTGTAGTCCTGGCCCACATAGCTGTCGATCTGCACAGCGTTGGGGTCCTTGCCCTGACTGATGTAGATCACGACGGTGTCGCCCTGCTTGACCGTTGTACCAGCGACGGGGTCGGTCCAAAGGACGAGGCCTTCAGCAAGATCGTCACTGTAGGTGCGCTGCTCTTCGTAGGACACCTTGGCTTCCTTCAAGGCTGCTTCAACGTCGGTGTAGTTCCAGCCGTAATAGTTGTCGAGCGTGAACGTCTGACTGCCCTTGCTCAGGCCATACGTGACCGTGGAACCCTTGGCGATTGACTTGTTGGCAGGGCTGAAGGTCACAATCGTGCCTTCGGCGTAGTCGTTGCTATATGCGTCGAGCGTTGCGTCGTGGCTCAGCTTGAGGCCCGCGGCGCTAATCAGCGTATTGGCTTCCTCGGGAGTCTTGCCGCGAATGTCGTCGAAGGTCACGAGGTCGGTGCCGCCGCTGATGACGAGGTTGACGGCGGTTCCGGCGTCGACCTCGGTGCCTGCGGCAACGGACTGCGAGATGACCTTGCCCTTGGAGACGGTGCTGGACATTTCCGTCGTGATGAGGCCGAGTTTGAGGCCGTTGCTCTCAAGCTTGTTCTTCGCCTCGGCCTGCGTGTGGTTCTGTACGTTGGGAACGCTCTTCTTCTCGACCTTCGTGGTGATGGTCGCATTGTCGCCGGGCGTGCCAGGGTTGTTTGTCGAGCAGCTGTTGAGGGCAACGACGGCCACGACGATCAGCGCGATGAGAACGATGACAACGGCGGCAATGGCGATGCCGGTGGACTTGCTTGTGTTCTCGGCGCGCTCGAGACGCCTGTCCTCACGCTGCATGGCGGCGCGGCGATCGTTGGGGGTAGCGGTGCGCTCCATGCGCGCTGTGCGGGAGGGACCCTGCTGCATGACCGTCATGTTGGGGTTCGAGCGCATGACGTTGGTCTGGCTCGCCGTGGGAAGGGTGCGCGTCGCAGCCGGGCCGTAACCGGGAATGTTGACCGGATTGCCCTGGATGAACGAGTTGAGCGCGTGGCGCAGCTCGTCGGCGGTCTGGAAACGCTGAGCAGGGTCCTTGCGCAGCAGGCACATGATGATGGCCTCGAGCGCGGGGTCGAGGTTGGGGTTGATGCTGCGCGGGGGCACAGGCTGCTCGTTGACTTGCTTGAGAGCCACGCTCACGGCGTCGTCGCCCTCGAAGGGAAGACGGCCGGTGGCAGCCTCGTACATCACGACGCCCAGCGAGTACAGGTCGCTCGTGGGGCCGAGGTCCTTGCCCTGGGCCTGCTCGGGGGAGACGTAGTGGGCGGTGCCGAGCACGGAGTTGGTCTGGGTGAGATGGGAGTTCTTGGCGCGTGCGATGCCAAAGTCCATGACCTTGGCGTCGCCGTTGGGCAGAATCATGATGTTCTGCGGCTTGATGTCGCGGTGAATGATCTCATGGGAGTGTGCGACTGCCAGGGCGGAGCATACCTGGGCGCCGATCTGGGCGACCTTCTTGGGTGCCAGCGCGCCATGGGAGCGGATGCCGCTTTTGAGGTCGGTGCCGCGCAGGTACTCCATGACGATGAAGTAGGTGCCCGTCGCCTCATCGCGGCCCCAGTCATAGACCTGCACGATGTAGGGGTTCTGAAGTGCCGCCGCGGCGCGTGCCTCCTGGCGGAAGCGCTGTGCGAACGCAGGGTCACTGGCGTACTGGGGCAGCATGACCTTGATGGCCACCTGACGGTCGAGTGTGGAGTCGACGCCTCGGTACACCGTGGCCATGCCACCGGTGCCCACCTGCGACTGCACTATGTATCTGTTTCCAAAGACTGTTCCGTTAGCGATGCCGGACATTCTCAGCGCTCCCATCCATCAAGGTGTTCGACATTCATAATATCTAGTTTCCGCCCAAAGTTTCGACAGCCACCTGAAGCACATCACCTGCAAGTGCGGTGGCGGTGTGCTCGGCATCGTTCTCGATGACGATGGCGATGGCCGCGACCGGGTTCTCATAAGGCGCAAAGCCGATGAACCAGGCGTTGGGGTTGGAGTTGCCCGTCTCGGCCGTGCCTGTCTTGCCGGCAACGTCCACGCCGGCGATAGAGGCGGCCGTGCCGGTGCCCTCTTCCACGGTGGAAAGCATGGCGCTGCCCACAAGCGAAGCAGTGTTTGCGCTGCAGGCCTGGCCGAGGGTGCGAGGCTTGGTTGACTTGAGCGCCGCGCCCGTTGAGTCGGTGGTAGCCTTGACCACATGCGGCTCCATGAGGATGCCGCCGTTTGCGATTGCGCAGGCCGTGAGGGCGTTCTGTACAATGGTGGTCTGCGGGCCGGCGGGGCTTGCGTGCTCGCCCACCGGTTGGCCCGCTCCTGCCCAGGCCGTTTCCCACTGCGTCATCTCAGAGGGCTCGGGCATGAGGGAAGCCTCGCAGGCGAAGTCGGCTCCCAGCTTGATGCCGTAGCCGAACGCCTTGGCCTGGCTCACGAGGGCCTGTGCTCCCAGAAGGTCGGCAACCTGGGCGAACGCCGTGTTGCTCGAGTAGGCGAAGGCTTCCCTGAGCGTGATGTCGCCGAGCTCCTCGTCGTTGTGGTTCGTGACCACGCCGCCGCCGATCTCAAGGCTTGCCGGAGCCGACACGACGGTGTCGAGTGACATGGCGCCGGTGTCGAGCGCGCCTGTCAGCGTGATGGTCTTGAACGTGGAGCCGGGCGTGTAGAGCGCCTGCGTCGTGCGGTCGAAGAGGGGCGCGTTGGCGGCATCGGACAAGCCGCCCAACAGGTCGGAAAGTTGGTCGTTGGAGTAGGTGGGTGCAGACGCCTGCGCGAGAATCGCGCCGGTGGAGGGGTCCATGACGACGACGCCTCCCACGCGGCCCTGCAGCACCTCTTCGGCGGCAGACTGAATGCGCGAGTTGATGGTGAGCACCACGTCGCCGCCCGCCTTTGTCACGCCGAGGAACGAGTCGAACAGGTCCTGCCAGGTCGTATAGCTCTGCGAGCCGGCAAGAACGTCGTCGTAGACGGACTCGATGCCCGTGGAGCCGTAAACCGCGCTTGCATAGCCCACCGTGTGCGAGGCGAGTGTTCCCTGCGGGTAGGTACGCACGTAGGTGCCGTTGTCCTGCAACACACTCTCGGCCAGGGTGACACCGTCGCTTGTGAGGATGCTGCCGCGGCGCACCTTGGACGCCTTGGTCGAGACGTGGTTGTTCGACGGGAGCATGCGGATCTCTTCGGCCTTGAAGATCTGCAGGTACGCCAAGCGCGCAATGAGGGTGGCGTCAAGTGCGCAGAAGAATCCGGTGAGAACGGTGAGGCGGCGAGAAAGCGCGATGCGTCCAAGCACGCCCGACTCGGGAGTCTCCAGGTGCGAGCCGAAGACCTTGCCGGAGACGCCGGCACCCTCGACCTCGGCCTGCTCTCCCGTGCCCTCATGGCCGCAGCGCAAAAGGAAGCCGACGGCGATGAAGCTTGCAAGCAGGGACGTGCCGCCCTGGCTCATGAAGGGCAGCGTGACGCCCGTGAGCGGGATGAGACCCATGACGCCGCCCGCGATGAGGAACGCCTGCAGGGCGATGGAGGTGGTGAGGCCCACCGCCATGAAGGCGGCGAGATCGGAGCGTGCACGGGCTGCCGTGAGTAGGCCGCGCACGGCAAGCAGGACGAACAGGAGGATGACGGCAGCCGCGCCCAGAAGGCCCATCTCCTCGGCGATGGCGGAGAAGATGAAGTCGCTCTCCACGACGGGAATCATCGTGGCCATTCCCTGACCGATGCCTGTGCCCATGAGGTTGCCGTCGGCAATGGAATAGAGCGACTGGGCAATCTGCCAGCTAGAGCCCGTTGGGTCGCAGAACGGGTCGAGCCAGATCTGCACGCGGGTGCGCACATGGGCGAAGAACTTGTACGAGAGCACGGCGCCCACGCCGAGCAGGCCCGCGCTCACGATGGGGTAGAACCAGCGTCCTGTTGCCGTGTAGAGCATGACGACGAAGACGCCGAAGAAAAGCACGGCACTTCCCAGGTCGCGCTCCCACACGACGATTGCCAGGCTGACGAGCCACACGACGAGCATGGGCAGCAGCATGCGCAGGCGCGGGATGGCCAGGGGCCCCACGTGATGGACTGCCACGCTCATGAGCTCGCGGTTCTCCGACAGGAAGCTGGCAAGGAAGATGACGATGAGAATCTTGGCAAGCTCGCCGGGCTGGAAGCTCACAACGCCGGGAATCTCGATCCACAGCTTGGAGCCGTAGTGCTCGGTGCCGATGAAGATGGGCAGGACCAGAAGGATCAGGCCCACGGCGCCCAGGCTGTACTTGTAGCGGGCAAGCGACTCGAGGTTGCGTACCCCAAAAAGCACGCCGATCATGGCGGCTATGGAGATGAACAGCCATATGACCTGCTTGATGGCAAGGTCGGGCGCAAGGCGCGTCACAAACGTGATGCCTATGCCTGCCAGCACAAAGACGATGGGCAAGATGGCGGCGTCGGCGTTGGGCGCCGTGATGCGCACGGCGATGTGCGCCACGACAAACGCCACGGCAAGGCCGATGGGCACGACGAGCGTGCTGAGCCCGAGCTGGTCGCCGGCCTGCAGCACGTAGAGCGCGTACAGTATGAAGATGGGTATGGCTCCTGTTATGAGCAGGAGCAGCTCGGTGGTGCGTCGTTGCGACATGGGCCTCACGCGCCTTCAGGCGAGGCGGGCTGGTCTTGCTCGGTGCTGCCTGCCTGGGTGCCTTCTGTCTTGGGGGCCTTGGCTTGCTTGCCGTTCTGTTCCTCGCTGGCACGCTCGATCTGGGAGCGGTAGTCCTCGATGACGTCGCGCGCCTCCTGCTCGCTGCCGAAGGTCATGCCCGCCTCGAGTCGCTTGCTCACCGAGTCGCTGAGCTTGGAGGTCTCCACGGTTGTGACCTCGATGGTCTCATCGAGACCAAGGCTCGAGGGAAGGCCGGCAACGCCACGGTGCAACGTCACATATCCGTTGTAATCGGTGAGGTACCAGGAGTTTTGCGCTGTGACCACCAGGACGGCAAACACGATGGCCGCGATGGCGATCGCAATGGCGCTTGCCAGGCCCAAGTTGCGCAGGCGGGCCTTGAACGCCTTGTCTGCCACGCCGTCGTTCTTGACGTCGATGACGATGCACGTGACGTTGTCGCTGCCGCCTTCGGCAAGCGCGGCGTCAACGAGGGCGTCGGCGCAGGTCTGCGGAGTGGCGCACGACATGAGCGTCTCTTCGATCACGCCGTCGGTCACCATCGAGGAGAGACCGTCGCTGCATAGAAGCACCCTGTCTCCCTTGGAGACGTCGATGCTGAAGTGGTCGGCGTGCATCTTGGGGTCGTTGCCCAAGGCACGCGTGATGACGGAGCGGTTGGGGTGGATGCGTGCCTCTTCGGGCGTGATCTGCCCGGCGGCCACGAGCTCCTCAACGTAAGAGTGGTCGTGGGTCACGCGCATGAGCTTGCCCTTGTGCAGCAGGTAGCAGCGAGAATCGCCCACGTGGGCCACGGCCATGGTCGAGCCGTCGATGACGACGGCGGTGCAGGTGGTGCCCATGCCGGGCCTTCCGGTGCCCTTCGAGGGGCCTTCGATGACGGCTTGGTTGGCGGCCTCGATGGCGGCGGCCAAGGCGGAGTCGTCGGCTGTGGAGGGCGCCGTCTCGGCAAGGCGCGACACGGCGATGGCGCTCGCCACCTCGCCCGCCTCGTGGCCACCCATGCCGTCGGCTACGGCGAAGAGCGGGAAGTGCACGACGAAGGAATCCTCGTTGTGCTCGCGCACGAGGCCCACGTCGGAGCGCGAGCCCCAGGCAAGCGTGCCCGTGCGCTTTGCGGTGCCCGAGATGCGGTCGCTGGCAGGCTTGGGTTGGGCGGGCCGCTCCTGAACGGGGGCGAAGGGCATGGTCTGCCCCGCATCGCCGGAGTTCATGAGGGCGGCGAGCTCGATCTTGTCGATCTCGACCGTTGCCTGCGGGTCATCTGCATGAGCGGCGCCTTGCGGCGCATCGGTCGTGCCCGCGCTTGCGTTGGCTGCCCCGGTTTGTTCGTGCGGGTCGTCCTCGGGGTCGTCGTCCAGGTTGAGGGGGGCGGCGTTCGGGTCGATGTGGGGGTCCTCCACGCTTTGGGCGCCCTCGTCGTCGATGAGGTTCGCCATGGCCGCGCTCGCGTCGGCGGCTGCGTCCTCGGGTTCCTCTTCGGCTTGCTGGGTGCCAGCGGCAGGGCAGGCCGGAGCGCTTGTCTCGCCCGTCTCCGAAGCTTCGCCTACAATATCGGTATCTACCTGGGACGTTGCGTCGATGTGCTCGACGTTTTCGTCCTTCAGGGCATCTTCTTCAGTCATCATTGGCGCGTCACCCTCATCGAAACGTCGCCTATCTGCACCATGTCGCCGTCGTGCAACACGACGGTGCCGGCAATCGGGCGGTTATTGACGCTTGTACCGTTCATGCTGCCCAGGTCTTCCACGACGAGCGCCGGCCCCTGGATGGAGAAGCGCGCGTGCTTGCCGCTCACGTAGATGCCGGGCAGGACGATGTCGGCGCCGGGGGAACGGCCCACGATGACCGGCCCCAAGATGTCGACATGCGTGCCGCGAATGCCCAAGGGGGCGTCGACGACGTCGACCGACCAGACGGCGGCATCGCTCTTCTGGCCTTTGACCAGGCCAACGCCCGTCTTCATGATGCAGAAGAGGAAGATGAAGAGCGCGACGACAAGCAGCACGCGCCCGATGAAGAGAACCACGGCAGGCATGGTTAGACTTCCTCAAACGTGAGCGTCACGAGGCCCATCGTGATCGCGTCGCCGTTGGCGAGGTCCTGCTCGCTGACGCGCATGCCGTTGACGCGCGTGCCGTTGGTGCTGCCGAGGTCGGCGATGTGCCAGCCGGCGGCGTTGCGGGTGAGCTCGGCGTGACGGCGGCTGACGTTGGAGTCGCCCAGCACGAGGTCGGCGTGAGCCTCATCGCGACCGATGACGGTGCTGTCGCAGGCGATGCGCCAGGTCTTGCCGCTTGCCTTGTCGATGAGCTGGCAGGCGACGGGTGCGGGGCGGCCGGCGGCGGGCATAGGTGCGGGTGCAGCCCCGGGCATGGCGACGGGCTCGGGCGCCGCCTGGCGCGGGGCGGCCATGCCTGCGGGCTGGTTTGCGCCAGGCAGGGGCTGGAGGGGAGGCAGCGGGGCCGCCATGGGGTCGGGCATGCCGGGCATCGGTGCCGCTGCGGCCTGGCGCTGCTGGTTGGCGCGGCCCTGCGGCATCACGCCTCCCGACTTCGCACGTCCGCGCAGGTAGTCGCTCTCCTCGGCGCGCACCTGCTCAAGCACGTCGGGGGAGACGATCTCGGCGATGACCTCCATCTTGCCAGGCTTGATGTCGCCCACGGGGATGAAGCGCACCGTGGGGTTTGCCGTGAGGGCCAGGCCGGCGTTTTGGGCCTCGTGCGCCAGGAAGTCGACGAGCTCGTCGGTGACCTGCTGGTAGAGCGGGCCGATGAGGGCGTCGTCGGAGGGGCTGACGAGGATGGTGTAAAGCGTGGGGGCGACCTGCCTGCCGTCGAGCTTGGCCGAGCAGCTCTTCATCTCACGCACCGCGGTCTTCGCGAGTTTCTTGAACGGGAAGGGAGCCATGGTGTTGCCGCGCTCAAAGATCTGCTGCATGCGGCCTTCGAAAATGTCAAAAAGGTTCATTGGGGCACCTTTCCTTTACGGGACGTTCGTTGCCGGGGCGTCGGTGCGCTCGAGGTCGGACTCGAGGTGCGCCGAGCTGCCAAAGGCAAGGATAAGCAATGCGACAAGTATAGTAGACCCGAGGACACAGGCCAGCTCCCCTTGGGGAAGGCTTGTCCATACACCCTCATTTTCCATACGGGCACAACCCAGTTGAACTGCCAGGATGATGCAAGTTGCAAGCAGTGTGGAGAGGTAGCAGCGCACCTTTGTGCCCTCGTGTCCGATGGCCGACTGGGCCGCGCAGGCCAAGGTCCAGGCTCCAGCCGTGAGGAGGAAAGCGATGCCAGGCGGGTTCTGTGCCAGTGCCGCCAGACATGCCTGCGCAAGACTGCCCAGGGCTGCGCTGGCCGCGGCGGGGCCGGGCGGCAGCAGGTAGCCGCAAACGAGAGGCGCGATGGGCACGGGCATGGTCGGCGACAGGCACGACAGGAACGTGCCCGCGGTCTGGAGCGGTTGGGTTCGGCCGACCCACACCCACCAGAGGATTGCCGCGACCAGCAGCGCTGCGCCAAGCGGGATGTGGCCGGCGGCTATGCAAGCAAGTGCCGTACACACGGGTGCTGCGAAGCTTCCTATCTGGGGGGCGAGAAGGCCCAGCGCTGCGGTGACGAAGAATGCCGCGATGCACGCCTGCGTGCCCACCTGCCCGGTTGCGGCCCAGAGCGCCAAGGTGACGATTGCGGCGGGGCAGAGCGCTCCTGTCAGACGGAGCACGAGCCGTGCCGTGCGCACGCCTGACGTGCCAAGAATGCCCGAATCGGGGTCGAACGACCTGGTGGGGGCTGCCATGGGAGGAATCTCGTCGTCGGGGGCTGCCTCGGCCGGCTGAGAGTCGTCGAGCACGTCGCGCACGAGCCCGGCCAGGCTTCGGCGGCCCTGCCGGGGCCTTCCGAGTGCCGGCAGGATCTGTGCGGCGAACTCGGCGGCGCTGGGGGTGCGCGCGTCGGGGTCGGGCTCGAGGGCGTCGAGCAGGGCGTCGGCCGCGCGTACGTCGATGGAATCGCTCAGCGCGCAGGGGTCGGGCGCGCCTGCCAGCACGAGCTCTCGGCTGCGGGCGAGCGTGTCGGCGTTGAAGGGGGAAAAGCCGCACAGGGCCTCATACATCACCGCGGCAAAGGCAAACACGTCGGTGCGCACATCCACCTCGCCGCCTTCTGCCTGCTCGGGGGGCATGTATCCGACCGTGCCGCCGCGCGCCCCCGAGTAGCCGGTCATGCTCGAAAGCGTGGCCATGCCGAAGTCGGCGAGCTTCACGCGGCCCGACATGTCCACCATGATGTTGTCGGGCTTTATGTCGAGGTGCAGCACGCCGTTGTCGTGGGCGAACTCGAGCGCGTCGCACACGCCCTCCACCACGGCGGCCGCCTCGTCGGTGGTGAGCAGGCCGTCTTCGGTGGCGTCGAGCAGTTCGGCGAGGCTTGCGCCCTCAACATATTCCATGATGATGTAGGCGTGCTCGTCGTCGTTGTCGAACTCGATCATCTGGACGATGTTGGGGTGGGGCAGCATGCTGGCGGTGCGCGTCTCGTCAAGCGCCGCCCGCAGCAGGGCGCTGCGCCGCGCGTCGCTGAGATAGTCCGGCACGCCTTCGACGAGGGAGCCCTGCGGCGCCTGGGGCTTGAGGCGGATCGACTTGATGGCCACGCGGCGCATAAGGCGGGGGTCCCAACATACATAGACGGTGCCGAAGCCGCCCTCGCCACGCGTTTCGAGCACGCGGTAGCGACCCAGCAGGAGCTGCTCGGCCAGGGCCTGTGCATCGGTGGTGGACAAGGGCATCCTCCTTGGGTGGTGTGAGCGGTTGGGGCGCGACGCCATATGGTCCGCGCGACAACCATCTATTGTACCCGCTGGGCGTGTGCTCCCGGTGACGTGGCCCCTGCTCCTCCCCTCGGTGCCGCGTCTTGGGTAGGATGGCAGTGTCGAACATCCGCATTCAAAGGCACGAGGGGAATCCGCCCATGGTGTACCGCATACTCAAGATCATCAACCGCATTCTCTTCGGTCTCATGACCCTGGCCTTCTTGGTGTGCCTGGCCTACACGCTCACGGCCCCTGTGGTGCAGGCGAGCATGCAGCAGGCCCAGCAGTCGGCCGAGCAAATCGCCGCAACGGCCACCGACGCCATCCAAGCCGAGCTCACGCGGCAGACCGACGACGCGCTCAGCGGGGTGCGCGCGTCTCTCGATGGGGCGGCGCAGGCGCTTGCGGGTGTCTGGGCGACCTTCACCGCGCCCGACGGGACGGTGCAGGGGTCGGCGTTCTCGCTGCCGGGTTCAAGCGACCAGCCGACGTACTCGGGTCTGGCGTCGTAGGGGCGGATTGGGCCGCGGCGGGTCGGGCCCGAGCGACAGGGTCTCTGTGTGTATTTGTGTGCAAGATGTGAAGTGCTCGATTGTGCTTGATTGGATGGGCGGTCATCCTCTATAGTACTTCCTCGCGCGGGCGTGGCGGAATTGGCAGACGCGTATGGTTCAGGTCCATATGGCCGCAAGGCCGTGGGGGTTCAAGTCCCTTCGCCCGCACCACTTGAGATTGAAGCCTCGACCGAAAGGTCGGGGCTTTTTTCTTTTCTTTCCAACCTTCCTGTAAGGTTGGAGCACGCGCATGCTATGATGTGCGCCCATGGAGGGATGGCAGAGCTGGTTTATTGCAGCGGTCTTGAAAACCGCCGAGCGGCAACCCCGTTCCGAGGGTTCGAATCCCTCTCCCTCCGCCAGATTGTTTGAGCGAAACGGCCCCACGCGGGTCGTTTTTTGTATCCGGGGACGTTTTCGAGAAGCTTGAGAGGATCGCCATGAAGCAATGCCGCCCCTTTCCCCAGGCAGTGATCACCAAGAAGGGCGCCAGGTTCCTGGCCGAGGGCAACGTGTGGGTCTTTGACGCCGAGGTCCTGCGCGTCGACCCCGCGCCCCTTGACGGCCGCGAGGTTTGCAACGGCGACGTGGTGGACGTGGTGGACGAGAAGGGTACCTACCTGGGCACGGGTCCCATCTCGCTTGAGTCGAAGATTCGCGTGCGCATCGTGTCGCGCAACGCAAACGACCGCTTTGACGTGGAGTTCTGGCAGCGCAAGGTGCGTTGGGCCTGGGAGTACCGCAAGACCTGCATGGGTGCCTCGGCGCTGCCCGGCTGCGAGCCCGACACCAACTGCTGCCGTCTCATCTTCTCCGAGGCCGATGGCTTCCCGGGCCTTGTGGTCGACCGCTACGAGGACATTCTCGTGGCGGAGGTGCTCACGGTGGGTATGGAGCGTCTGAAGGCTATCATCCTGCCGGCGCTTGTGGGTGTGCTGCGCGAGGACGGCGAGCGCATCGTGGGCGTCTACGAGCGCAACGACTCCAAGGTGCGCGAGAAGGAGGGCCTGCCTCTTTACAAGGGCTGGTTTGCCCTTGAGGGAGAGGTCACGCCCGACACCACCCGCCGCATCGTGTGCGAGAACGGCATCAAGTACGACATCGACTTCGAGAACAGCCAGAAGACGGGCTTCTTCCTCGACCAGAAGTTCAACCGTCGTGCGGTGGCGCGCCTGGCGAAGGGTCGCCGCGTGCTCGACTGCTTCACGCATGTGGGGACCTTTGCCCTCAACGCCGCGGCCGCCGGCGCCGAGTTCGTGCACGGCGTGGACGTGAGCGCCACGGCGGTCGATCTGTGCCGCGGCAACGCCCGCTTGAACGGCCTTGACGCGACGACGCGCTTCACCTGCGCAAACGTGTTCGACTTCCTGCCGAGCCTTGAGACGCGCGAGGGCATGCGCGAGGCGGGCGGCCCCTTCGACCTCATCGTGCTCGACCCTCCGGCGTTCACCAAGAGCCGCGCGAAGATTCGCGAGGCGGCCGGCGGCTACAAGCAGATCAACGCCCGCGCCATGAAGCTCCTGCCGCGCGGCGGGTATCTGGCCACCTGCTCGTGCTCGCACTTCATGGGCGAGGACATGCTCAAGAAGGTCGTGGCCGAGGCGGCGCACGATGCCGGCGTGCAGCTGCGCCAGGTCGAGATTCGCCAGCAGGCCCCCGACCACCCCATCGTCTGGGGCATCCCCGAGACCAACTACCTCAAGTTCTTTATCTTCCAGGTGGTGTAGCGGGGCCTACAAGTCCAAGCAAACAAGCGCCCCGACGGACCCGAACGGTCTGCCGGGGCGCTTTTTGGTGTTTGCGGGGTTGTCTGCGCTCATCTAACGTAATACAATTGTCATACATATTATGAATGGAGGTCATGATGAGCGAGCCGTTGGTGACGGGTTTGGGCGAGGCGCGAACGCTTGTGTCCCTGCGCGTGCCTCGGCGGCTGGCTGAAGCGGTCGAGAGGTACGCAAGGGACAATGGCTTGCGAAAGACGGATGCTTACCTGCATTTTTTAATGGATGGACTTCAAGGGGAGCAGGCGACGAAGACCGATGAGCGCCTGTCGGGCATCCAGGCTCAGCTTGAGCAGGTGCTTGACCTTTTGCAGACGCCAGGTGAAGGCGTTGCCGAAAAGGAATCTGAGGCTCGGTCGCTTGAATTTGAGTCGGTGTGCCGGGCTATTTCCGACTCGGCAAGGGACTATCCCGCCATTCGCCGGGCATACCTGTTCGGCTCCTTTGCCCGCAAGCAGTTTGGCCCCCAAAGCGATATTGACGTCCGTATAGAGGTCGACCGCTCAAACGGCTTTAACCTCCATGACTTGACGCACTTTATGAAGCGGATCGAGCAACAAACGGGTCGTGAGGTGGACGTCATTTCGGCCGATGTCATCAAGAACGCCAACCTTGCCGCTGCAATTGAGAGGGAGAAGGTGCTGGTCTATGAGCGCGAAGAGCACTGACCTGGCGCGTGTCCAGGAAGTTTACGACGTAGTACGGCAAACGCAGGAGCAGATGCGCAAGCTCGTGTTTACAAAGGAGCGCTTCCTGAATCCTACTAACGATGTGGATGACCTTATCGCTGAAGGCCTCATGAATCGTGCCTTCCGCATTACGGAAGAGGCGGGCAAGATAAGCACTGACGTCGCCGCCCGTTATGGTTTTGACACGCGCGGTGCATCTGGGGTTCGCAATCGTTTGGCTCACGCGTATATGGAAGTTGATCGCGAGATTATCTGGCAGGTGCTGCACGAGGACTGCGACGCACTGCTTGTGGCGTGCCGGGCGTATTGCGATGACATGGGAGTGGATTTGGAATAGGGGGCATGCCCCCCGAGGAATCGGTTGATGCTGTGTATGCGGGCTGGGCCCCGACGGGTTCATATGGACTTGCCGGGGCCCAGCCTTTTAGGTGACGTTAACTGTTGTCGTGTGAGTTCAGTGCGGTCAAGGGGTCGTACTCCTTAGGGTTGTACCAGGTCACACGGTCGTCGAGTGGGATGACGGTGCCATCGGGCCGGGTGCAGGTGCCGCTGGTGACCCAGTCGGGGAAGGTGCCGCAGGAGGCGAGCAGCTCGTTCATGGTGACGAACTCGAAGCCCTGCGCTTGATAGGCCTCGATGATTTGCGGCAGCGCGATGACGTCGCGTTCGCGGTCGCCGCCGCCGTCGTGCATGAGGATGATGGATCCGTTGAACGCCTCGGGGTTGGTGGCAAGGGTCGCGCCTGTCACCTCGGTGCAGTTCGAGACGATCTTTGCCGCGCCGTCCTCGACGCCGTAGCCCTGGTTTGCGATGTCCCAGTCTTGGGAATCGAGCCCCCAGTAGGCGGTGTAGGCGAGGTTGCCGCCCGAGCGCAGGTAGGCGAGAAAGCTGCTCCCATAGAAGTTGCCGTAGGGAGGGCGGATGACATCGGTGGGCTTGCCGCAGGCGTTGGAAACTGCCTCGAGTGAGCGCGTTATCTCGTCTGCGCGGGCGGCATCGTCGAGGGTGAGCAGGTCGGAGTGCGAATAGGTGTGGCTGGCTACTTGATGGCCTTCTTGCACGCAGCGCTTCGCGAGCGCGACGTAATCAGTCCCGGCATCTATCTGTGAGCCAAGGTCGAAAAACGTTGCCCTTGCTCCATAGCGAGCGAGAATGTCGAGGTATTGCGGGGTGTAGATGGGATCGGGCCCGTCGTCGAACGTGATGGCGACGAGGCGGCGGCCGTCGGTGGGCTCGATGGAATTACCCAGGGCGATGATGAGGTCCCGGGGTTCCTCCGTTATGCCCAGGTCGACGGTTTTGCCGGAGCGCATGCCGGTCACAACACTCGAGGTGCCGTTCTTGCCCCACTGTGCCACATAGCCGATCTTAACGAGGAAGTATTCGTCTTCCGGCACCTGTGCCCCACAGGGGATTTCAGTGTTCTGAGCGATGACGGCCTCGGTTATATCGGCTCCGCTCCAGAAGTCAACGACATCGTTCTCGGCAAGTCGATACGTGTCGACATCCGCCTCCTCGCCGTTCACGCGCAACGTGTAGCGCTCGCCGCTGCCTTGCTCCAAAATCTCAGGGATTTCGCCTTCGGCGCATACGGCGACTAAGTTGCCGTTCGATGGATGGGCATATCCCAGGTTGATAATGTCCTGGGCTGTCGACCCTATGGGGGCCGTGCGCACCGACCCATTGACCGTGCACGCCACGGCGCGATGCGCGTACCAGGCTGTTCCTGCCAGGCCCAGGGCCGCTAGCCCGGCAATCCCAATTCCCGCCGCCTTGAGAGCCTGCCTGCGGGTGACCTGATGGCGCTGCACCGCGCGAGTGGCATAGTAGTCGCGGCTGGTGTACAGGTTTTCTCGATGGTTTTCCTGATTGGCGCGGGGCTCGCCTTGCCTCTTTGGGTTGTCGGGGCGCATGGCTAGTGCCACCAATGGTTGAGGGCGGATGTATCCGACGATCTTTGCCAACCTGTCAAAGTGATTGCGCCCATGGTGTCCTCCATTTGTCTTGCTTGTGCGCGTGGCATGGCATCGCTGTGCCTTGTTGATTGGAGACACTAGCCGAGCTTCGGTGCATTGCCAAAATGAGAGATGTGGGCTTGGGCATGTAGAAACCAGATTGACCGATGCAAAAAGTGCATTATTATATGGGCTGTTAAAGCGCGGTTTTTGCATTGGGGGGCGTGCATGTTCGACTATATCCGCGAGTTTCAGACACTGGCCGAGCACCTCAACTTCACGAGTGCGGCGCGGGAACTGGGGCTGTCCCAGTCGGGGCTGAGTCGCCACATGGCGGCGCTTGAGCACGATTTGGGATTCGAGCTTCTCACGCGGTCCCCTGTGAGGCTGACCCCGGCGGGTGCGCGTTACCTTGAGCGGGTCGGCGGAATCCTCGACGCGCATGACCAGCTTGTACGGGAGTGCGCGGCGCTCTCGAAGAACCAGACCCCCGCACTGCGCATCGCCATGGCGGAGTCGAGCGGGCAGCCGGCCTGCATGGCCTACGCGATTCTCGCCTCAATGCACGAGAGTGACGAGGGCTTCTCATATGAGCTTGTGGTCGATCGGGCGAAGACCGTGGAGCAGCTGGTGCAGGAATCGGCAGCAGATGTGGCCTTGGCGTACTGCGCCCCGGGCGACGGGATAGACGAGGGTCCCGCGGCGGCTTCGTCTCCATGGGAGGCGCCGATGGCCGATGTCGCGTATGACTTTATGTACAACGAGCCCTTGAGCGCCTGGGTGCATGAGGACAACCCCGTTTTTGAGGGAGACGCCACGCTTGAGGACCTTGCCGCGTGCAAGCTCCCCATCTCGTCGAACCGCATGTTCAAGACGTGGACCGACGGCATCTGCGCGCTGTTCGAGCGCAACGGCTGCAAGCCAAAGACGCTCACCAAGGATGCGAGCGCGCTCAACGAGTTCCTCGTGGCGCTCAAGGAAGACGAGGTCGTGTTCACCTCGAGTTTTTTGCGCTATATGGTTCCCGGCACCAACCCGAGTGCCTGCGAGGTCGCCCTTGCCTCGGGCACCACGCTCGTGGGGCCGGTTTACCTGGCCTATCGCAAAAGTGACGACAGCCCTGTTCTCAAGCGGTTTGTCTCGCTGTACCGCCGGGAAGCGCAGAAGCACCAGGCGCAGGTCCGCTGGAGCATGCAGGGATAAAGGGCGTTTTCTTGTTCCCCTTCGCCCGTCTGCTCTGCTCCCTACCAGTCGATTGCGATGCCGCTGGGGCCGATGATCTGGTTGGTGAGGTCGTAGCAGTAGCCCAGGGGGTCGGACTCCAGGCCGATGGATTCGTGCGACGCGGCGAGGTCGTAAGTGTAGTCCTTGAGCTTGAACACCTGGTGCCAGCCGTACGAGATGTGGTTGATGAGTGGGGTCCACATGGGGTTGATGATGCTCACGGGGCCGGAGGTGCCCAGGCGCTCGAACGCGCAGGTGAAGCAGCCCTCGACGTTGGCGTAGGAATATGGCTGGTTCGACAGGAAGTTGCCCATCGAGAAGACCACGAGCGTCTGCGACCCGGTGGGGTTGCCCGCCGCGTCGTAGCCCCCGTACCACTCGATGGGCTGAATCACGTGGGGGCCGAAGCCCAGGATGAGGTCGACCCCGAGGTTTGCGAGCAGTTGCGCGTAGTGGCGCTGGGTCTCGTTGGGCGAGAAGTCGTTCTCACTGCCCCAGCTCATGGCGATGATGACCACGTCTGCCAGCTCTTTTGCACGGGTGACCTCGGAGGTCATCACGTCGTCGCCAGCCTCGGCAACGCTCCAGGGGGCGTCTGCCGGCACAACGTAGCCGTTGAAGTAGTCGGAGTAGGAGAGAAACGCGAAGGTGATGCCCTGTCGCTCGCACGTGCGGATGCGGTTGCGGTCCTCTTGGCTCGAGAACGTGCCCGTCATGAGCATCTGGGGGAACTGGGCCCACGTGGCGCACGAGTTGTAGATGCCCTCGAGGCCCATGTCGAGGCAATGGTTGGTCGCCGTGGTGCACAGGTTCCAGCCGAAGCCCACCACCTGCTCGGCGATGCAGCTCGGCGAGTTGAACACGGGATAGCCCGAAAGACCCAGGTAGTCGCCGCCCAGGATGGTCTCGATGTCGATGAAGTTGAGGTCGTGGGAGGCCACGATGTCGGCCACGCCCTGGTACATGGGAGTGAAGTCATACCAACCGTCGCCTGCCTCGCCGGCGTTGTAGTCGGCGGCCTCCACCACGGGCATGTTCATGAGGTGGTCGCCCACGGCCGAGAGGGTCACGCGGCGGTATTGCTCTTCGCGCAGCTCAGGGGTGGGTTCTGCCTCATGCACCTGGGCAAGCGTCGCAAAACGGTGGTCGCCGGTGTTTGAGAGCAGGCGTGTCGTACCCGAGCCTGTCAGCGCGGCGAGCACGACGAAGGCGCCCGACGCGGCGAGGAACTCCCGGCGGGTCGTTTTTTTGCGGGAGGCGCGGACCTCGAAGGTGCGCTCGGTGGTTGAACTCGCGGGACGGTTTTCGCTGTATGGGCGTCCCGTTGCGCGGGCATACGCGCCGGCACCTGCGCTTGCGGCTCTTGCGTTGCGAGACGCCTTGCCTCGAGGCTCGGGGTTAGGTTGTGAGAAGTGCTGTCCCGACATGGGCGCCCCTTGAACGTAGCTGGTATCGTGTGACATCAAGGATACCAGCAATGGGAGGAACCTGTGGCGCACAGCGACGACGAGAAGTTTATGGCCCTGGCCTTGGAGGAGGCCGCCCGTGCCGCCGAGCTGGGCGAGGTGCCCATCGGCGCCGTGGTGGTGCACGAAGGCGAGGTCATCGCCCGTGCGGGCAACCGGCGCGAGACCGATGCCGACCCGGCCGCGCATGCCGAGTTCAGCGCGCTCATGGAGGCCTCGCGCGTATTGGGCCGCTGGCGTCTCACGGGCTGCACCGTCTATGTGACGCTCGAGCCCTGCCTCATGTGCGCGGGTCTTATGGTGAACTCCCGCATCGACCGCTGCGTGTTCGGCGCGCCCGACCCCAAAGGCGGGGCCGTGGGCACGCTCTACGACGTGAGCCATGACGAGCGGCTCAACCATGAGTTCGAGGTGGAGGGCGGTGTGCTCGAAGCGGAATGCGCCGAGGTCCTGCGGGTCTTTTTCAAGCGACGTCGCGCCGAGGCGAAAGCCGCCAAGCTTGCGGCGCGCATGGCGCAGGAAGGTACGGTCGGCCTGCCTGCGGGCGCGGAGCCGCCGCTCTTGGCGAGTGAATGCGCCTCTCAAATCGACGGGCTCCCCGCGTAAGGCCGACTCGTCCTAGCGCGCCTCCAAAAGTGACGAATCTGAAAGAAATGGCCGTCAACCAGGACTGTTTTCTAAAGAAAACACCCTCTTTTTATGCATCCGGGCGCGGCATGTGGCTAAACGCGCGTATATCGGTCATACTGCGATGCATGGATATCACATTTGCCGAGCTCGGGCTAAACGAGCAACTACTCGAGGGTGTAGCCGCCCTGGGCTTCACCAATCCCACGCCTGTGCAGGCGCAGGCCATCCCCGTCGTGCTCGAGGGGCGCGACGTCGTGGCGTCTGCGCAAACGGGCACGGGCAAGACCGGCGCGTTCACGCTGCCGGTGCTTCAGCTTGTGGGCAAGGCCGCAAAGGGCGAGGTTGCCCCGCGCGCCCTCATCATCACGCCCACCCGCGAGCTTGCCCAGCAGATTGACACTGTGGCTGACAAGCTCTGCTCCGTCACGGGCCAGTGCGTCGCCACGGTCATTGGCGGCGAGCGCTACGACCGTCAGCTCAAGCGCCTCAAGGCGGGCTGCGACGTGCTTGTGGCCACGCCCGGCCGACTCATCGACCTCATGGAGCGCAAGGAAGTCGACCTGTCGCACGTGCAGATCCTCGTGCTCGACGAGGCCGACCGCATGCTTGACATGGGCTTTTGGCCCAGCGTGCGCAAGATTGTGGCAAGGCTTCCCCGCACGCGCCAGACCCTGCTGTTCTCGGCCACCATCTCGGGCGACATTCAGCAGAGCATGCCCACGATGCTGCATGACCCCGTGCTCGTCGAGATTTCCCGTTCCGGCCAGACGGCCGACACGGTGGAGCAGCGCCTTGTGCCCGTGGTGCAGGGCCAGAAGGTGAGCCTGCTCACCCATCTCATCGAAACCGGGCACCCCAGGCGCGTGCTCGTGTTCTGCCGCACCAAGCAACGCGTGGACTCCGTTGCCGCCGCGCTTGAACGCGAGGGCCTCAAGGTGGGCGTCATGCATGCCGACCGTGCCCAGAAGCAGCGCGAACGCGCGTTGGACGGCTTCCGTTCCGGCGAACTCGAGGCGCTCGTGGCCACCGATGTCATGAGCCGCGGCATCGACGTGTCCGACATCGACTGGGTCGTGAACTTCGACGTCCCGCTCGACCCCGAGGACTACGTGCATCGCATCGGCCGCACGGGTCGCGCGGGCGAGAGCGGCGTGGCGTTCACGTTCTTGGCGCCCGACGAAGTGGGCCCGCTGCGCGAGATCGAGTATTTCACCAAGCAGCTCGTGCCCGTGTGGGAACCCGCCGACTTCACGTTTGCCCAGGGTCGCATCGTTCCCAACGAGAAGCGTGCGACGTCGCGTTCGCAACGCAGCGTCTTCAGCGGGTCGCGTTCCCGTGGCAGGGGCCCGGCCGGCGGACGCTTCGGCAGGCATTCTTAATCGGTAGGCGCACGTTTTCCGTTCCCTACCTGGTATCGAAAGGCGAGAACCCCCTTGATGTATGACAAGAGCGAAACACAGGGTGTGCCCATGGACCGTCGCCGCGTGCTTTGCGCGGGCCTGATGGCCCTGGGCGGTGCTGCGCTCGCAGGGCTTGCCGGCGGCTGCTCCCTCCTCGGTATCGAGAACCCCAACGCCACTGCCAGCCAGGAAACGACGGACCCCGGCTTTCTTGAGCTCGAGGGCCTCGAGGTGCAGTTCAACGTCGAGAGCAGATATTGGCAGTGGCTGATGATCGACGACATGTCGAGCAATCTCAACGGCCACCTCGTGGTCGCCGTTCCTGTGACGGCCGTCAACCTCGGCGAGCTGAGCAGCGTGATCAGCGACATGTACTGCAAGGCGTACGGTCCCGATGGTTCGCAGCTGACCAGCCTGTCGAGCAGGTATGCCGACGACATCCGCAACACCGGCAACATCGCGGTGAACGGCAGCACCACCTGCAAGATCTACCTGCCCTACAGTGGGGCGGGAACCTACACGGTGCAGTTCGACAACCTGCTGGGCCGCAAGCCTTCGGTGAGCTTCGAGATTGTGTATGACCCGCAGTGCGGCGTCGGTCCCTTCCCCACCAACATCAGCGGGCTTGACGCCGCCCAGGCGATTCCGCAGGGTGAGTCGTTCGACGTCGACGGCCTTACGCTTGTGTTCAGTACCGACGTCTCCGCCTATGAGTGGGCCACTGTGTCGGCCCCGGGCGACGAGTACTGGGACGGCAGGGGCGCGGTGGGGATTCCGCTGCGTGTGACGAACAACTCCGGCAAGACGGTGAGCTTCTCCAACGTGGCGTACAGGCTGTACTCGTCGGAAAGCTACCAGCTCTCCGATGCTTCCTGGTGGTTCCCGAACTCCGTGGTGAACGCCCTTGGGTCGTTGGTGCCCAACCAGACGGCTCAGGCGCTGCTCTACCTCGACTACGAGTACAGCGAGGTCACCTGTCACTGCGTGTTCAGCAACGGCGGCATGCCGGTTGTTGCCGCGGTGTGGGTGCCGTAAAGGCGCAGTCTGCTTTGTATCGCGATGTGAGCCCTGCTTCCGCTTGTGCGGGGGCGGGGCTTTTTGTTGCGGGGTAGGTTGGGGGCGGTGTTCGCCTGAGGCGCGTTTGCCCCTGAAACGCAAAAGGGACCAGGCGAAATGCCCGGTCCCTTGAATGTGCGCGTGGCGGAGAGCTAGGGATTCGAACCCTAGAAGGGACTTTATGGTCCCTTACTCGCTTAGCAGGCGAGCACCTTCGGCCTCTCGGTCAGCTCTCCGCGTTCTGAGGGAGCATACCGCAATATTGGTCGTTTGCACAAGCCCAAATGGCCGGTATTCTAGCAACTCTGCACAATTCCTTGAGATTTAGGCGCGAAAACGCCTTCTTGGGCGGCGTCCGAGCCGGACACTCAGCCGCGCTTAGCAGAAAAAGCTGCCCGGCACGGCGATGTCGCCCTTGTCGGCCGTCGCGCGCAGATGGTCCCAAGAGAAGACGGTCGCGAGCTCACGGGCCGAGAGGGGCTCGGGGGAGTCGACGAGGCCCGTGAGGTGGGCGAGCCTGCCGATGAGGACCTCCGGCATGCCGAAGTGGTCGCGCATGAAGCCCAGGTCGCAGTCGCGCTCGCGCTTGGAAAGGCGGCGTGTGCCATCGGGTGCCATGAGCATGGGCAGGTGCGCATAGCGAGGCTGGTCAAACCCGAGCAGGCGCTGCAGGTAGATTTGCCGGGCGCACGAGGGCAAGAGATCGCGGCCGCGCACCACGTAGTCGACGCCCATGAGCGCGTCGTCGACGGTGACGGCAAGCTGGTAGGCGTGCACGCCGTCGCTGCGTCGCACAAGGAAGTCGCCGCATTCCTGCGCCAGGCATTCGAGCTGGTCGCCGTAGACCTCGTCGGTAAACTGAATCGTGCCTGCGGGATCTGCGGCTTCGGGTACGCGCAGGCGCAGCGCCGCCGGACGCATGCGGGAGCGCTCGCGAACCTGCTCGTCGGTGAGGGTGCGGCAGGTGCCTGCGTAAATGGGCGTTCCGTCGCTTGCGTGGGGAGCCTGTGCGGCATGCAGCTCGGCGCGCGAGCAGAAGCACGGGTAGGTGAGGCCCATGCGCTCGAGACGGGCGGCGTGCTGCTCGTATATGGCCGCTCGCTCGCTTTGGAAGACGGGTCCTTCGTCCCAGTCGAGGCCGAGCCAGCGCAGGTCGTCGATGAGCGCCTCGGTGGCGCCGGCAGGGGTCTTGCGCGGGTCGAGGTCCTCGATGCGCAGGGTGAGCGTGCCGCCCTCGGTGCGCACGGCGAGCCAGGCGATGAGCGCACACCACACGTTTCCCAGGTGCATGCGGCCCGAAGGCGTGGGAGCGAAGCGGCCATGGGGTGCTTGTGGCATGGTTTTCCTCGGTTCGGGTGACGAAATGACGTTGCGTGCATGGGCAATGATAGCCGTGCGGGGCTTGCATGTGGGCAACCTTGCGACGAACACGCTCATATTTTGTTATTACCTCGCATGATGGGCTCAGGTGTGGGAAACTTGGAGGTGAGACAAAAGATGAGAAGAGGTAACCACTCGTGAGCACAAATCAGCAGACAGATGTGCAGGCGCCCTGCATGCATCCTGCGCCTGTGCCGGAGCCGTCCTTCCTTGTGTCGCAGGACGGTGCCGTTGACATTGCCGGCGATACCGGTGCCGTGCCGACCAAGGCAGGTCTCATAGAGCGGGCCTTCAATGCGCTGCAGGGTCGATTTGCGCCCGTCGCGTCCGCCCCGCAAGCCGACGATGACGGCTTGTACGCGTTGCCGAAAGGCTCCAAGGTGCAGAAGCTCCCCACGCCGACGGGCACGCCCGAGGGTGTGGGCTATTGCCTCGTCGCCCAGGGAATTCCCCTGCCTGCCGCCGGTGCCTCCTGGCTTGTGTCGTTTGCCGCAGGCGACGACCCCACGGTCGACGCCAAGCCTATGCGCCGCCTGCCGTGCATCCTGACCACCTGCCATGCGTGCCGTGTGCGCATCCTGGCGCTTATCGACGAGTTCGGCCGCGTGTTCGCCACCGGCGAGGCGGTGTCGATGCCGCCCGCGCGCACACCCGACGTGCAGTTCAAGCGCTATGCTGACCGCGATGGCGCGGGATGCGTGGAGGTCGCCCAAGAGAAGGCCCCGGCTTTTCGTGCCTGTGAGTTCATGGAAGCCACGGGAGGCATCGCGCTTTCGAGCTCTCGGGTGAACCTGGGCTGCGATGCCTCGGGGCTCACGCTGTGCGCGGCCGCTGCCGTGGCCTTTCTCGTGTTCTGGCAGTTCCCGCACGACGGGGGATACTCCCTGACGGGCCTGGGCGTGCGCGATGCGCTTGGCAAACTGCGCGCCACCGACGTGTTTGAGGCGGCGCAGGGCATCATCGATATGGACGACGAGGCCCAGGGCCGCCCTGGCGTGCTTGTGCCGGGCCTGGTGTCCTATGCAGCGCAAACCCTGCGCGAGGCGGGCTTTGACGGCGTCGATGCGGCTTCGCTGGGTGAAACAGCGGGTCCTCAGGATGGAATCATGCCGGCCGGAGTGCCCTTCTTGGGGTCGCTTGCGTCCCAGCCTGCCGGAGGCGCTCCCCAGGCAAGCCAGGTGGTGCAGCACATCGCCGCCATGATCGGCGGTGCCCTTGCTGCCAGCGGAATCCCCGGCCTCACGGTGCTCGGGGCTGCTCCGGGCTCCGCAAACACTGCGGCTCCTGCCCCGCAAATCAAGATGATGCGCACGACGAAGTACGCGGACACGTTCTATGTCATCTTCGACCCCTCGCAGGTAAACGCCGAGGGGGCTCGCATGCTGCTGGAGGCCGAAGGCCTGTTCAATCGCCTCGTGGGCATGCAGCGGGCCTACGGTGCGGAGAAGCTGCAGACGATGGGTCCCGCTGAGACCGCCGAGCTCGACGCATGGTGCACCGACCATGCCCTCGCCGCGGCCGATCCGTACCTGGGCGGCAATCCCATGCACGCCCAGCCTGCTCCTGCCGGAGCGGGAGACCTCGACGTTCGCATGGCGTTCGCGCGGGGGTGCGAGTGCCTGCGCCTGCCGTATCGCCTGGAATATGAGTTTGATTACGACGCCAAGGGACACACCCTGGTGGTGGAGATTGCATCGATGCCGGCCTGCGTCATGCCGGGTCTGCGTTGGGACAAGGAGCAGGGGTGTTGGCAGCCATGCGACGAGGGGATGCGCCAGGGGCTTGCGAGCCGCTATGCTGCCTTCTCTCTTTTGGCATGCGCGGCCGTCGGTTTCTGGGCATGTCCCGATGTCGAGCAGGTTTGGGTGAACGTGCGGCGTGGGTTTGGCGCCGCGCAGAAGCTTGCCGGCGCGTCGGCCGATGGAGCAAAGCCCGAGCCCTTCCTCATCCTGCCTGGTATCGGTGAGATCTGCGCTCCCACTGAGCCGGAGTGTGTGCTGTCCGCCCGCCTGAGTCGAGACCAGCTCAATGCCATGCTCGTTGACGCCGACGGTCGCGCCGGCTGTCAGGCCGACCCGTTCGAGGCGCTTTCCCGTGCCCCCCATGTCTTCAGCCTCGACGCGCACCGCAGGCTCGTGGGCGTGAAACCCCTCTTCAACTTGGGCGACGAGCCTTTTGCCAGCGAAGAGGCCGTGCGCGAGGTTGAGCTCGACCAGCGCGTCCTGTCCGAGGAGGGCGGGGCCGAACTGGCGGCCCGCCGCGTCTGCGACCTCGGCATTTTCGAGGGCGCGAGCCGCAAAGAAGAGGCCCGCCGCATCATGGAGAGCTTTGAGGGCGACGACAGCCTTGCGGCGATCGCCCAGGCCCGCGATGCCTATGAGCGCACGGAGAACCCCCTCACGCGCGCGGCCCTCATGCGCGTGATCGAGGGCATTGCGACCGACGCCATCGAGGCGGACTCGCATGACGAGGCGGCCGTGGCGCTCGACGACATCTACGGCCTGCAGGCTCAGATGGCCCGCGCCGCGCAGACGGTGGGCAAGAATCCCCGCGAGGCGCGTCGCATCCTGGAGGAGATGGTCGACTCCTCCGACATGAACGGGTGGTTCGTCGACTCCAAGACGCGGTGCTTCCGCTATTTCGACTCGTACGCCGCGCGCGCCTTGTACGGCCTGTGCTGCGCAGACGACCTGGCGGGCCGCGACTTGGCCTTGTGCGCCGACGAGTACTTTATGGCACACTACCGCCTGTCTTCCCTGCTCGACGACAACCTCGACGCTTCCGAGCAGGCCATTGCGCACGCGCGGCGTTGCGTCGAACTCGCCCCGAGTGTGGCGGCGAGCTACCTGCGCCTGGCTCGCTGCTACTTCTCGTCGTTTGACTATGTGAGTGAGATCGCAACGCTCAAGAGCGCTTTCAAGATCATGTGGAACCCCAAGGACCTGGGACTTGCGCTGTACTGGCTGGGATACGCCTTCTGCATGACCGACGAGCTCGACGCCGGCATGGCGTGCTACCAGCGCAGCGTCGCCTACGACCGCACGCTGGCCGATGTCGCTTCCACCGAGCTGCGCGACCTGGCCGAGCGCCGGGGCGTCGAGATCAAGACGTTCACCGAGCGCGAGGCGAAGCTCGTCTTGCAGGGGGCGGGCATTGACCTCGACCTTTGTCAGCGCAACATCGACTTTCTGGTGAAGGCCGCGGGCACCGTGCTCGATGCGGGGAACAAGGGGCTTGCCTTCAAGTTGCTGGGAGCCTCCGCCATAGGCCGGCACGACGACGCCATGGCCCCGGTGCTCAGCTCCCTGGAGGTATGAGCGCCTGTGACCGAAGCGATGGGGTGACGATATGGATTTGACAAGCAAGGTTATGGCTTTCGGGCGCAAGGCACGCCTGGAGGCCGAGCGTGCGGCCCGTGCCGCCGTGCCTGCCGTGAAGGATGCCGGCGAGCGCATTGCGCCGGCTATGAGGGATGCCGCCGAGCGCATTGCGCCGGCTATGAGGGATGCTGCCAATCGTGTGACGCCAGCCGTGAAGGACGCCGCTGGCAAGGCTGCCGAGAAGGCGCGCGAGGTGGCCGCCCAGGCACCCGTTGCCGCACGGCGTGCCGCCGAGGTCGTCGCCCATGGGGTGCAGACGGGGACGCAGGCGGCCCGCGACGGCGTCCAGGCCGCGGTGCCCGCTGTGCAGCAGGCTGCGGCGCGCACCGCGCCCGCCGTGGTGGACGCCGTCGAGAAGGCTGCCCCCGCTGTGGCCGAGGCGGCGGTGGAGGCGGCTCAGTCGGCGGCCTTTGCCGCCCTCAAGGGCAAGCGCCCCGCAAGCGCCGTGGCCAATGCGGCTGCCAGCGCGGCGAAGACTGCAGCGAGTCGGGCAGGCAAGACGGCGGCCAAGGCGGTCGCCGAGGTCGCGGTGAAGAACGCGGTGGACATGCGCGAGGCCGATGCGCGTGCCCACACGGTGCACAACGCCCGTACCGGCCAAGACGTCGTGGTTGAGGCATACGTCAAGGAGCCGGGCGGCAAGCGCGACTATGCTCGTGTGTATCCCAAGGGTGCCAAGGACGACTTTGGCCCCGTTGGCAACAAAGCGGTGGGCGCATTGCTTATCATGGCAGGGCTGCCTATGCTCGTCTTGCCCGGCCCGGGCGCCGCGGCCATCGCCGCCGGCATGTACTACCTGCGCAAGGCTTCCGACCATGACGACGTGGTGCATGTTGACGCCGAGGTCCGAGACCCCGCCCCCTCGTCGCCGTCATCGGATGGGGAACAGCCGCGCGCATGCGATTCCCATACGACCGATCAAGGCCCAACCATCAACGCCTAGAGAGAAGGAACGACCGACAATGAGCGAATTCATCCCCGAGGACCTGGTTGCGGGCGAGCCCGTCATTTCCGTGCGCTGGCGCCTGCACAAGTGCGCCCTGCCGCTCAAGAGCAGGCACCTGCACGCCTTTGAGTCGCGCGGCCTTGCGGCGGGCCTCAAGAGCTGGGCGAGGCAGCACATCGAGTGGACCCTGGCCGAGGGCGCCCTCAAGGACCCCAACGGCGTCATGACG
Source organism: uncultured Coriobacteriales bacterium (assembly GCA_934654475.1). GTDB lineage: Bacteria > Actinomycetota > Coriobacteriia > Coriobacteriales > UMGS124 > UMGS124. The sequence goes on along the minus strand of CAKUFZ010000003.1, from coordinate 92,758 downwards.
TTTGTGGTTGACGACCAGGGCCGCGCCCTCATGGGCGTTGAGCCCTACGTCGCGCTCGAGCCCATGGACGTGCAAGCCCTCATCGAGCGCGCCCGCGCATGTGCCGACGACCCCGTGCCCGGCGAGGTCGCCTGGGTTGTGCGCGAGGAAGGGGGCAAGACGTCGCTCGTGGCGCTTATGGATGCCAGCCGTGTGCTGTCGGGTGCAAACTCGCTGATCGCCGACCTGGCGAAAACCCTCAAGATGGAGGTCTCCTTCAATCCGGAGATGCAGGCACAGCCCGGTGACGAGGTCATGCTTGTGAGCGACGAGCACGGCGTCGTGGGTGCGACGGACGCACGCGGGGCTGCGGTGGAGCGCTTCAGCGCCTACTACGAGCGCCTTGTGGGGCAGACCAAGCCCGACGCGTTCGACCGAGGCAACCTCGGCATCATCTAGCAGCAAAAAGGGCCCCGGCAGGGGCCCTTTTCGTATGCGGGATTCTTTGCGGCCTAGAGCCCGTTCACGACGCACGTGGGGCGCTCGCCGGCTTCGAGCCGCGCCACGTTTTCCCACATGTGGGCTTGCCCGCGACGCATGCTGCCTGTCGTGATGCCGCCCAGGTGAGGGGAGAAGAGCACGCGCTGCGAGGCCTGCGGCGAGAGCTGGAGCAGGGGGTTCGACAGCTCGACGGGCTCAGGGTGCACGGTGTCCAAGCCTGCCCCGGCAAGGCGCCCGCTCTCAAGCGCCTGTGCGAGTGCCTCGTTGTCCACAAGCTGGCCGCGCGCGGTGTTTACGAGGTATGCGCCCTGGCGCATCTTTGCGAGGAAGTTCCTGTCGACCATGCCGCAGGTCTCGGGGGTCACTGCGCAGTGCAGACTCACGATGTCGCTCTTTGCGAGCAGCTCGTCGAGCTCCATGTATTCGATGCCCAGGGCCTCTTCAAGCTCGGTGGGTTTGCGTGAGCGGTTGGCGTAGAGCGCGCGGCACCCAAAGGCATGCAGCCGCGCCGCCGTCGCCTGCCCGATGGCGCCCATGCCCACCAGTCCCACGGTGCAGTCGGCCAGGTCGGTGATGCCCTCGCGCATGAAGCGCATCTTTACTTCCATCTGCCTGCCCTGTCGCACGGCCGCGTCGCTTGTGGCCACGCTGCGCAGAAGGCCCAGCATGAGCAGGATCGTTTGCTCGGCGACGGCGCCTGAGTTCATGCCGGCGTTGTTGCACACGAAGACGCCGCGCTCGGCCGCACATGCACAGTCGAAGCTGTTGTAGCTCACGCCCTCGCTTTGGATGAGGCGCAGCTGCGGCAGGCGGCCGATGAGGTCGGCGTCGACCGTGGCGATGGCATCGGCTATGAGAATCTGTGTGTCGGGCATGGCGGCCACGACCTCGTCGTTTGTGGCGCCGCGCCCTAAAAACACCACGTCGGGGGAGTCGACGCGGGTGTTGTCAGGCAGAATGCGCTTGTAGTAGGCCTTGTCGCCCAAGACGCAAATTTTCACGGGACCAATCCTTTCGATGTCGTGTTGCATGGCGGCGAGCATATCACGCAATGAAAAAGCCCCGCTCGGCCGGACGGCCGAACGGGGCACAAGAGGCGATGAAGCACTTCGGAGGTTACACCGAGGGGGTGCCGCCGCCGATGTAGCCGTCGACGTAGTTGTAGTCGCGCAGCTGCACGCCGCCGTTGGGGATGGCGTCGATGACCTGGCCGTTGCCCACATACAGGGCAACGTGGTAGATGTTGCCGCTGGAGTTGGTGTAGAACACCAGGTCGCCGGGGTTGAGCGAGCCGATGTCGGAGGTGTAGCTGCCGTTGCTCACCACGTTGTCGTACTGGTCGCCCGAGTAGTGGGGAAGCGACCCGCCATATGCGGCCGAGGTCAGGCCGGAGCAGTCGATGCCGCCGTAGCTCTCGCCGCCCAGCACGTAGTTGGTGCCGATGTAGCTCTGGGCGGTCGAGATGATGGAGCTCACGTCGTAGCCGGTGGCGTTGCTCACCGTGTCGGAACTCACGGTGTTGCCGCTGGAGTCGCTCCAGTCGCCGGTGCTCTCGTCGTAGTGGTAACCGGCATCCTCGGCAGCGGAGATGACTTCCTGCATCTGCTGTTGGGCGGCAGCGGCGACCTGCTGGGAGGCAGCCTGTGCGGCGGCCTGGGCCTCGGCCTGCGCCTGGGCGTAGAGGGACTGCACCTCGTAGTCGAGGCTGGCGACGTAGGCGGCGCAGGCGTCGGTCTGCTCGTTGAGGCTCTGCAGGTCGGCTGCCTGCTGGGCCTGGAGCTGCTCCTGCTGCACGCGCTGCTCCTGCAGCTGGGCCTCGCTGGTTTCAAGGGCGGCCTTGATGTCCTTCACGTCCTGGATGGCCTGCGCGTCGGCGTCGGAAATCTTGCCGGCGTAGTAGATGCGGCTGACGAGGTCCTCGAAGCTCGTGGCCGAGAAGATGACGTCGAGCATGTTGGCCTCGCCGGCGCGGTAATCGGCGCCCAGGCGGTCGGCCAGGATGTCCTGGGCCTCCTCGAGCTGGGCCTTCTGGTCGGCGATGAGAGACTGGGTTTCGGCGATGGCCTGGTTGGTGGCATCGAGCTGCGCGGTCGTTGCCTCATAGGCGCCCTGAGCCTCGTATACTTGCTGGTAGAGACTGTCGAGCTCCTGCGTGGCGGCGGCGTAGCGGGCCTGCGCGTCGGAGAGTGCGGCCAAGGTCGAGGCGCTTGCCTCGGCATGGGCCGTCTGGGCAGCCACGCCCATTCCCAGCCCTGCCACGGCGACGCCGAGGGCGAGGGGCAACACGGCCATGCGGGCTATGTGTGTGCTGAGTTGCATGGTGTGGACCTTTCTTCCATAGACTAACCGGTCATTTTAACAGGCGCGCTGCATTTTCTCGACCCCTAAGACCATTTAGCCACAAACCTTTGGGGTGCCGCCTAGTGTACGTTCACGGCCGTTTGCGAAAGGGAGATGTGCCGTTTGTTTCAGCAATATGTCCGACCAGCGACTTTAACATTAGGAGTGTGTGAAATGCCTTACAATCTGCCGAATTTACTCCGTTGGCGGTGCATACCAGGAAAGGACGGTGCCCATGCAACTCTCAGGAGCGGACATCATCGTCCGCACGCTCATTGAGCAGGGCTGCGAGACGGTCTTCGGTTATCCCGGAGGCCAGGTCATTAACATTTACGACTCCATCTTCAAGTATCAGGACGAGATTCACCATGTCCTGACCGCCCATGAGCAGGGAGCTTCCCACGCAGCCGACGGTTATGCCCGCGCCACCGGCAAGGTCGGCGTCGTCATTGCCACCTCGGGCCCCGGTGCCACCAACCTTGTGACCGGCATCGCCACCGCCTACCTCGACTCCACCCCGCTCGTTGCCATCACGGGCAACGTGTCCAACGCCCTCATCGGCACCGACTCCTTCCAGGAGATCGACATCACGGGCATCACGCTGCCCATCACGAAGCACAACTATTTCGTGAAGACGGTCGAGGAGCTGGCCGACACCATCCGCGAGGCGTTCCGCATCGCCAAGTCCGACCGTCCCGGTCCCGTGCTCGTCGACGTGCCCAAGGACGTTCAGGCGGCCCTGACCGAGTACGTCGCCGCCCCCGTCGTGCCCGCCGACCCGATGCATGCCGCCAAGCAGGTGCGCATCGAGGAGGCTGCCGAAATCATCAACGCCTCCGAGCGCCCCTTCATTTACTTCGGCGGCGGTCTCATCGCCTCCGCTGCGACCGACGAGCTGCTCGCCCTTGCCGACAAGATCGACGCGCCTGTGGGCTGCTCGATGATGGGCATTTCCGGCGTGCCCACCAACCATCCCCGCTTCCTGGGCATGGAGGGCATGCACGGCCATTATGCCTGCTCCGTCGGCATGAACGAGGCCGACTGCATCATTGCCTGCGGCGCGCGTTTCAACGACCGCTCCACCGGCAAGGTCTCGGCCTTCGCCCCGCATGCCAAGATCGTCCACATCGACGTCGACGGCGCCGAGCTGTGCAAGACGGTGCACGCCGCCGTGGCCCTGCGCGGCGACCTCAAGCTCACGCTCGAGGAGCTGCTCGACCAGGTCGAGCGCCGCGAGCGTCCCGCGTGGCAGGAGAAGATCGCCGAGCTGCGCGCCTTTGAGGACGAGCAGGCCACCGACAAGCGCGAGGGCATGACGCCCCGCAACGCGATCCTCGAGCTCAACGCCCACCTCACGCCCGACACCCCCGTGGTGACCGACGTGGGCCAGCACCAGATGTGGGCCGCCCAGACGGTCTCCCTCTCCAAGCCCCGCACCTTCATCTCCAGCGGCGGCCTGGGCACCATGGGCTTCGGCCTGGGCGCCTCGCTGGGCGCAGCCATGGGCACGGGCCAGCACGTGGCGCTCGTCACGGGCGACGGTTCCTTCGGCATGTGCGTCCAAGAGATGGCCACGCTTGCCTGGAACCACGTGCCTGTCACGATCCTGCTGCTCAACAACGGCGTGCTTGGCATGGTGCGCCAGTGGCAGACGCTGTTCTTCGGCGGCCACCATTCCCAGACGACGCTCGACCGTCCTACCGACTTCGTCGCCCTGGCCAAGGCCTTCGGCGCCGACGGCGAGACGGTGTCTTCGATCGAGGACCTCGACGCCGCTCTGACCCGCGCCTTCGATTACGCCGGCCCCTACGTCATCAACTGCCTCATCGACAAGGACGAGTTCGTCATGCCGATGCTGCCTCCCGGTGGCGCAATCGACGACATCATCGTCAAGGAAGGGGAGTAGCCATGAAGTACACCCTGGCAGTCCTCGTGTCGAACCAGCCCGGCGTGCTCAACCGCGTGACGAGCATGTTCCGTCGCCGTCAGTTCAACATCTCGAGCCTCACCGTGGGTTGCACCGAGAACCCCGAGGTCTCGCGCATCACGACCATCTTCGAGGGCAACGAGGAGAGCAAGGAGCAGCTCGTCAACCAGCTTTACAAGCTGCAGGACGTCATGGACGTCAAGCAGCTCGACGACGACTCGGTCTCTCGCGAGCTTCTGCTCATCAAGATGAAGAACGACGCCGCCACCCGCGAGGAGATTCACACCGCGCTGGCCGCCTACGAGGCGAAGATCGTCGACTATACCCGCGATTCCATGGTCATCCAGCTTGCCGGATCCACGCGCTGCATCGACACGTTTATCAGCCTTATGAAGGATTATACGATTCTTGAGATTTGCCGCACCGGCGTAGTCTCCTTGCAACGCGGTGGTTCTACCATCGGCAGCGTCACCCATCTGTAGTCCGTCAAGGGCTTTGGGATACATTTGAAAGTACTGAGAAGGAGTTAGTGAGCATGGCTGAGAACAGGATTTTTTATCAGCAGGACTGCGATCTGCAGAAGCTGGCCGGCAAGACCGTCGCCATCATCGGCTACGGCTCCCAGGGCCATGCCCATGCACTGAACCTGAAGGATTCCGGCGTCAACGTGGTCATCGGCCTGTATGAGGGCTCCAAGAGCTGGGCAAAGGCCGAGGCTCAGGGCCTCAAGGTCATGACGAGCGCCGAGGCTGCCAAGGCTGCCGACATCATCATGATTCTCATCAACGACGAGAAGCAGGCCGCCCTCTACAAGGAGAGCATCGCCCCCAACCTCACCGCTGGCAAGACGCTCATGTTCGCCCATGGCTTCAACATCCACTTCGGCCTCATCAAGCCCCCGGCGGACGTCAACGTCGCCATGGTTGCCCCCAAGGCCCCGGGCCACACCGTGCGCTCCGAGTACCAGGCCGGCAAGGGCACTCCCTGCCTCGTGGCTGTTGAGCAGGACGCCACCGGCGACGCCCTCGACATCGCCCTGGCCTACGCTGCCGGCATCGGCGGCGCCCGCGCCGGCGTGCTCGAGACCACGTTCCGCACCGAGACCGAGACCGACCTGTTCGGTGAGCAGGCTGTTCTGTGCGGCGGCGTCTGCGCCCTCATGCAGGCCGGCTTTGAGACCCTGGTCGAGGCTGGCTACGACCCCCGCAACGCTTACTTCGAGTGCATCCACGAGATGAAGCTCATCGTCGACCTGATCTATCAGTCGGGCTTCGCCGGCATGCGCTACTCCATCTCCAACACTGCCGAGTACGGCGACTACGTCACCGGCCCCAAGATCATCACCGAGGACACCAAGAAGGCCATGAAGAAGGTCCTGTCCGACATCCAGGACGGCACCTTCGCCAAGGAGTTCCTCCTCGACATGTCCGAGGCTGGCGGCCAGGTGCACTTCAACGCCATGCGCAAGCTGCATGCCGAGCACCAGAGCGAGGTTGTCGGCGCCGAGATCCGCAAGCTCTACAGCTGGAGCGACGAGGATAAGCTGATCAACAACTAAGGGAATATAGCTGGTAGATTCCCGTTGGGGCCCGGTTTGGTTCAGTGCTCAGACAGTCCTCGCGGCTTCGCCGCTGCGGAACTGCGCCTGAACCAAACCGGGCCCCTTTGCATGCTGCCCTCTATGGGATTCCCGTCTGGGGGCTTAGGGGCGCTTGGCGGGTGGTTGTCGCCCGGGGGTCCCAGGCTTCCTTCGGTGCTCAGACAGTCCTCGCGGTTGCGCCGCTGCGGAACTGCGCCCGAAGGAAACCTGGAACCTTTGCGTGCTGTCGATATGGGATTCCCGCCGGGGGCTTAAGAGCGTTTTGGGCGGTTGTCGCCCGGGGTCCCAGGCTTCCTTCGGTGCTCAGACAGTCCTCGCGGCTTCGCCGCTGCGGAACTGCGCCCGAAGGAAACCTGGGGCCTTTTGCATGCCGTTTTGAAGGTGTAAAACGCGGGTTGTGCTGCGGTGTCCATGTGGCGATTTGTCTATTGTAGGTCTCGGAAAACTGACGTCGAATGGCCGCGTCGTACAATATAAGGTTATACCGTTGCCAAGGGAGAGGTTCTCTTCTATGAACGTCAAGTCTGATGCCATCAAGTTCGGCCCCATGAACGGGGCGCATCGCTCGCTGTACCACGCACTGGGCCTCACCGACGAGGAGATCGCCCGTCCGCTCGTGGGCATCGTGAGCTCGTACAACGAGATCGTTCCCGGCCACATGAACATCGACAAGATCGTCGACGCCGTCAAGATGGGCGTTGCCATGGCCGGCGGCACCCCTATCGTCTTCCCTGCCATCGCCGTGTGCGACGGCATCGCCATGGGCCACATCGGCATGAAGTACTCGCTCGTCACGCGCGACCTCATCGCTGACTCCACCGAGGCCATGGCGCTTGCCCATGGTTTCGACGCCCTTGTCATGGTGCCTAACTGCGACAAGAACGTGCCTGGCCTGCTCATGGCTGCCGCGCGCCTCAACATCCCCACGACCTTTGTGTCGGGCGGCCCCATGCTCGCCGGCCATGTGAACGGCGCACGTACCAGCCTTTCCTCCATGTTCGAGGCGCAGGGCAAGTACTCCGCCGGCAACATGACCGCCGAAGAGGTGGAGGACTACGCGCGTCGCGTCTGCCCCACCTGCGGTTCCTGCTCGGGCATGTACACTGCCAACTCCATGAACTGCCTCACCGAGGCTCTCGGCATGGGCCTGCGCGGCAACGGCACCATCCCCGCCGTGTACTCGCGTCGCCTGGAGCTGGCCAAGCACGCGGGCATGGCCGTCATGGAGATGCTCAAGCGCGACATCCGCCCGCGCGACATCATGACGCAGGAGGCCTTCGAGAACGCCCTCACGGTTGACATGGCTCTGGGCTGCTCCACCAACTCCATGCTTCACCTGCCTGCCATCGCCCATGAGTGCGGCATCGACATCAACCTCGACATCGCCAACGCCATGAGCATGAAGACCCCCAACCTGTGCCACCTGGCGCCGGCCGGCCGCACCTACATGGAGCAGCTCGACGAGGCAGGCGGCGTGTATGCCGTCATGCACGAGCTCAGCGAGCTCGGCCTCATCCACACCGACTGCATGACTGTCACGGGCAAGACCGTGGGCGAGAACATCGCCGACGCCAAGAACCTCGACTTCGAGGTCATTCGCCCTGTTGACAACCCCTATAGCCCCACGGGCGGCATCGCTGTGCTGCGCGGCAACCTTGCCCCTGACGGCTCGGTCGTCAAGCGCTCGGCCGTGCTCCCCGAGATGCAGGTGCACGAGGGCCCCGCTCGCGTCTTCGACTGCGAGGAGGACGCCCAGAACGCCATCAACGCCGGCAAGATCAACCCCGGCGACGTCGTGGTCATCCGCTACGAGGGCCCCAAGGGCGGCCCTGGCATGCGCGAGATGCTGAACCCCACCTCGGCCATCATGGGTCAGGGCCTGGGCAACTCCGTGGCCCTCATCACCGACGGCCGTTTCTCGGGTGCCACGCGCGGTGCGTGCATCGGCCATGTCTCGCCTGAGGCTGCCAGCGGCGGCCCCATCGGCGTCGTGGAGGAGGGCGACATCATCTCCATCGACATCCCCAACTACACCATCGAGCTCAAGATTCCCCAGGAGGAGCTCGACCGTCGCATGGCGGCCTTCACGCCCAAGACCAAGGAGCTCTCCGGCTACCTGAAGCGTTACGCCGCCCTCGTCTCGAGCGGAGCGACCGGTGCCGTCCTCAACTAACGGTCCCGCCACGCCGGCCTCCTTTGCCCAGCGCGCTCCGATGCTCGCGGACCTCTCCTTGCGCCTGCGGGCGCTCGGGGTCTTCCGCGGATTGCTTGCCGACCCTGTTGTGGCAGGGCTTTTGAGCTACCTGGACTGCAGGCGCGACGCTCCCGTGCATGCCTGCGTGTCGATGTACGGCGAGTTTGTGAGCCGCCTGTACGCAAGCGGCCACGACAGCCTGGCGCGCTATGTGCTCGACGCGGTGTGCAACGACGAGAACCCCTATGTGCTCGCCCATGCGGCCGGGCGCAACGTCGCCGCCTCGATGGAGACATGCGCCCGCGCCGACCTGCGCACCTTGCAGGAGGTCGCCAACCTCACCCCGGCGGCACTGCGCATGGGTCTCGACTGGCAGGGCTTCATGCCCGGCTTTGAGACCGAGCGGGTCGAGCTGGTGTCGGAGTACGCGTCCCGCATTGAGCAGGTGGGCCGTTTCGGCTTTGGCATGTACGCGCGGTACCGCATGTTCTCGCTGGCAGACGACGGCACGGTGTGCCCCGTGGCGCACCCCGACCCCCAGCGTCTGTCCGACCTTGCTGGCTACGAGCGCGAGAAGGGTCTCATTCTGGCCAACACGCGCGCCCTTTTGGCTGGCAAGCCCGCGGCCAACGTGCTGCTGTCGGGCGATGCGGGCACGGGCAAGTCGTCCACGGTGAAGGCCGTTGTCAACGAGCTCGCCGGCGAGGGGCTGCGCATCATCGAGGTCCGCAAGGACCAGCTCAAGCTCATCCCGGCGGTGCTCGACGAGCTTGCCGCCAACCCGCTCAAGTTCATCGTCTTCATCGACGACCTGTCGTTTGCCCGCGACGACGACAACTATGCGGCTCTCAAGGCGGTGCTCGAGGGCGGCGTGTCGTCGAAGAGTCCGAACGTGGTCATCTACGCCACGTCGAACCGCCGCCATCTCGTGAAGGAGAGCTTCTCCGCGCGCGACGGCGACGACATCCATCGCAACGACACGATGCAGGAGACCCTGTCGCTGTCCGAGCGCTTCGGCTTGCAGATTTCCTTCTTCAAGCCGGACAAGGCGGCCTACCTGGCCATTGTGCGTCAACTTGCGCGCACATGCGACCTGGCCGTGCCTGCCGAGGAGCTCGAGGCGGGGGCGGAACGCTTCGCGCTGGGCCGCGGGGGACGTTCGGCCAGGGCAGCGCGCCAGTACGTCGACTCGCTCGTGGCGCAACAAGAGGCCTAGGCTACCCAAGACGGGGCGAGCGGTTTGTGGGCCGCTCGTCCCGCTTTTGCGTTCTTTTCAGGCATTGCCTAGTGCCGTGCCAGGCATGTGGGTACAGTCAGATGAATTTGCGACGCGCTCGAACACTCGCGTTGCAGGGGATACGGGGGAGAAGGAGGGCACATGGGCAACAAGTTGGAAGAAGAGACCAGGCAAGATGCTGGCCTTGGGGTTTTCTGCGCAGTTGCCGGAGGCCCCGAGGCTACCCTGACGCCTGCTTCCTCGCACCCGGTGCTCGAGCGTTTCGATGCCAAGAAGCGTCGTGGCAGGCTTTACTCAACGGGCGAGGAGATTGGCAACGCGGTCTCGCACGGAGTGGGTTTTGGCCTTGCGGTGGCGGCGCTTGTCTTGCTGTGCGTGAAAGCCGCCCATACCGGAGGCGGCCTTAGGACCTGCGCGGCTGTCATGATGGGCGTGACGCTCGTGCTGGAGTACCTCTTCTCCACGCTCTACCACGCCATTCAGGCACCTCGCGGCAAGGCCGTCCTGCGGATTCTCGACCACAGCGTCATCTACCTGCTCATTGCGGGCTGCTATGCACCGTTTACGCTTGTGACGCTGCACGACGAGGGCGGCGTTGCCCTGTGCGTCGCGGTGTGGATCGTCGCCCTCATAGGCGTGCTCATCGAGTGCTTTGCTCGCCAGCGCCAGCCCAAGTGGGTCTCGGCCCTCATCTACCTGGCGATGGGATGGTGCCTTGTCTTCAAGCTGCCGGTGCTCGCGACGCTTCTGCCTGTCGGCGGCATGGCGCTGCTCATCGCGGGAGGCCTCTCGTACTCGGTGGGCTGTGTCTTCTATGTGCTGAAGCGCATCCCATACTCACATATGGTGTTTCACTTCTTTGTGTTGGGCGGCAGTGTTTGCCATACTTTGGCAGTGCTGCTTTTTGTGTTCTAACGTCTGCAGGCGCCGGCGCTCTTAGCGCCTGCATGCACGTCCTGTTGTCTCGTAACTTTTGGAGGTCGGCGTTTTCGTATGGGCATAGGCTTATCCATCCTTCTTGCATTCGTTCTCATCTTGGTGAACGGCTACTTCTCCATGTCGGAGATGGCGTTGGTCAACGCGAGCAAGCCGTTGCTCGATCATGAGGCTGAGGAAGGAGACAAGTCGGCCAAGCGCGCGGCGAACCTCGCAAGCGACTCGGGCAACTTCCTGGCGACCATTCAGGTGGCCATCACGCTCGTTGGTTTCTTCTCGTCGGCGGTCGCTTCCACGAACCTGTCTGACCCCTTTGCGCAGTGGATGAGCTCCTTTGGCATCGGCTGGCTCACGGCTGTGGCGCCGGTGCTTTCGCCCATCCTCATCACGCTCGCCGTGTCGTACTTCAGCATCGTTCTCGGCGAGCTCGTGCCCAAGCGCATCGCCTTGGCCGACACTGAGAAAGTCGCCAAGATGGTGTCGGGCCCGCTCATCGTCTTCGGCAAGATTGCTTCGCCGCTTGTATGGCTCACCAGCGCCAGCGCCAACCTCGTGGCGAGCGTGTTCCGCATCAAGCAGGCTGACGAGGGTCAGGTCTCCGAGGAGGAGATCAAGTACATGGTCGCCGAGCAGGAGGACCTCTCCGACGACGAGAAGCGCATGATTCACGAGGTGTTCGACCTGGGCGACGCCGTGGTGCGCCAGGTCATGGTGCCTCGCGTCGACGTCACTGCCGTCGAGGACGTGCAGAGCGCCCGCGAGGTGCTCTCCTTGATGCAGAAGACCGGCTATTCGCGCATGCCCGTGTATCACGACGACATGGACGAGGTCATCGGCATCGTCAAGATCAAGGACCTCATCGCCCCCGCGCTTGCAGGCAAGGGCGACAACGCCGTGTCGGAATTCGTGCGTCCGTGCCTGTTCGTTCCTGAGACGAAGGACCTGCTGCCCTTGCTCACCCAGATGCGCGCCGAGCGCGAGCAGATGGCCATCGTCATCGACGAGTACGGCGGTACGGCCGGCCTCATCACGATCGAGGACATCGTGGAGGAGGTCGTGGGCGAGATTCGCGACGAGTACGACCAGGACGAGCAGGAGCTCACGCGCCTTTCCGAGCGCGAGTGGGAAGTCGACGGCACGTTCTCGGTCGACGACGCCGTCGAGCTCGGCTGGCCCATCGACGAAAGCGAGGAGTACGACACGGTCGGTGGCTGGTTCATGTACGAGGCCGACAAGCTCCCCGAGGAGGGCGACGTCATCGAGAAGGACGGCTGGACCTTCAAGGTGACCTCCATGGACGGTCGTCGCATCGAGTCGGTGCACGCAATCGCCCCCGAGGCAAGTGAGCCCGAAGAGTCCGACGAAGACTGATGTGAGGGGCGTGCGCCCGCCCGCATCGCCTTGCATTTGCGCTACCATATACGCAGTTTGAATCAGGCGGCTCCTCGGGGTATCCCCGGGGGCCGTCCCGTTTTAGAGAAAGGCCTGTGAGGCAGATGAGCCTGTTTGAGCTGAAAAAAGTCGTGGTCGGCCCCGAGACGCTGTGCGCCACGGTGCAGCTCGACGCAGCCGCCCCCGTCATGACTTCCGACGACATCGAGGCCACGCAGCGCGTCTACGACCTCATGCCTCAGATTGCCGACCATGCCTGCATCAGCGAGGCCGGCGACGTCTTCCGCGACGCGCTGCCCAACACCGAGTGCGCCCACCTGCTCGAGCATGTGTGCGTCGAGCTCATGAGCCGCCTCGATCTTGAGGACGTGAGCGCCGGCAACACCGCCGCGGTGCCGGGCGAGGAGCGCACGTGGACCGTCAAGCTGTCGTGCCCCGACGATGTGCTCGTGGCGGGTGTGGTCTCGAGCGCCGTTTGGATCATGGAGTGGGCGTTCACGGGCGGCCAGGGCGCCAAGCCTGACCTCGAAAGCATTGTCGAGGGCCTGCACGCTCTTGTGAAGAGTCTGCCTGAAGGTGCGGCTCAGGACTAAGGGCCGCCGGTTGGGTATAAGCACTCAACCATTCAACGTTTGTGAGGAGAGTCTTATGAGCTCATCCAAAAACACCCCTCGTGTCGCCCTTGCCGCTCTCGTGGGTGCCGCCGTCGGCGTTGTCGCCGGTATCCTCATCGCTCCGCGTTCCGGTGCTGAGACTCGCGAGAAGGTTGCGCAGGCCGCTGAGGCTTCCTTCGGTCAGGTTGCCGACACGCTCAACGAGAGCGTTTCTGCCACGTGCGCCGATGTTGCCCAGACGGCTCAAGAGGCCGGCGAAAAGACCGACGAGCTGCGCGAGAAGATTGCCGCAGCGCGTGCTCGCATGGACCAGATGCGCGCCGACATTGCCAAGAATGCCGACCAGGTTGCTGACAAGGCCGCCGATGTCATGGCATCCGAGCAAGCTGAAGACGCCTCCAAGGCCGAGTAAAAACGCAACCAACACGTCGTACAACCAACGGAGATCCAGTCATGCTCACTACCAAAGAGGTCAGAAGCGTCAAGGTTTGCCGCGCCCATAAGCCCGGCAAGGAGCTTGACAAGAACGGCGTGCCGCGCCGTCATCGCAAGATCGGCAAGGTCTTCAAGACGGTGTTCTCGCCTGACGGCCTCAAGGTTGTGGGCTTTATCGTGCGCAGGCCCGACCTTTTGTGGATGATCAAGCGTCCCGAGAAGTTCCTGGCACTCGACGCCATGGATGTGCAGGACGGCGTGATTGTCCCCACCATGGGCGGCAAGTCCTGGGACGACGAGGCCATGAAGCGCCTCAACCTCGACTGGGACCGCTGCATCATCTGGGAGGGCATGGAGGTCAAGACTTCCGATGGCGTGGAGATCGGTCGCGTCGATGAGCTCTCGTTTGACGAGCGCACCGGTGAGCTCAACTCGTTGTTCCTCGACGACGGCGCCACCTCGCGTGCCCTTCTGGGCTCGATTGAGATTCCCGCGGCCCTCATGGTTGGCTACAAGAAGGGCATCCTCATCGTGAAGCCCGAGGCGAGGGACCTCATGCCTTCCGGTGGCCTGGCCGCCAAGGCCGGCGAGGCCTCGGCCAAGGTGTCCACCACCGCTGCAAAGTCCCAGGCCGCAGCTACGGAAGCAACCGCCAAGGCCATCGAGAGCGGCACGGTAGCCGTGGGCAAGGGCGTGGGCCGCATCAAGAACTCGGTGACGGGTGCCGTCGACGGCTTCAAGCGCGAGAGCGGCATGGGTGAAAAGAAGAAGGCCGCTTCACCTGCGAGCTCGAAGGCGCCTGCGACGACAAAGACGACGACCAAGAGCGCATCCTCGTCATCTTCAAAGAAGACGTCCACAAGCGCGTCGGCCAAGAAGGCCGTGACGAACCACTTGAAATCGGCTGGTTCCATGTTCTCCGATTTCAAGAAGGAGTACGACAAAGCAAAGAAGTAGGATGGAATGACGGCCGCCGCGCGCGGCCGCCTTGCGCATACGCCTCAACCAAAGTGGAGTGACACATAATGGCCGACCGTCGCCGTCCCAATTATGACAACAACACCTATGACGAGCGTGACCCTTACGCCTCCCAGGACGCCAATGGTCGTGCCGGCTACGGTTCACGCGATGCGTATGAGACGCGCGACCAGGGCTATAACGCGTCGAGGCCGGCATATACGCGCCAGACGTATTCAGGTGCCTATGACCAGGACGGACAAGCCGAGTGGGGGGCAAGCCCTTACGGTGGCCAGCAGCCCCAGGGACGCTATGGCCAGAGCGCTGGTGCGGATGCCCCTCGCCAGTCGGGCTGCTATGGTTCGGACCCCTATGGCGGAAACACTTCGAGAAGCACCAGGGGTTCTCGGGGCGGCCAGCGGCCCACGCAGTATCCCGTAGGCTCAGGCCAGGCATATACCTCGTCGCGCAGGCCTAACAACGCCTCGGGCGTGGAGCCTGTCACGAGCTCCTCTCATCATCGTCAGGGTGGGTATGGCCCTTCGGGAAACCTTACCCCGCAGCACAACGGCTCCGGTATCTCTCGCCGCAAGCTTTTGGGCATGGCTGCGGGCGGCATTGCCGCTGTGGCGCTGCTGGGTGTGGGTGGCGCCCTGTGGTACACGCACCGCGCCGTGGCGTGCACCATCGATGGCAAGGTGCGCGATCTGCCCATCGGTCTTTCGGTGCAGGAGATCGTGAGCCGCGGTTACGCGTCTCCCGTTTCGGGCAACCTCGTCTCCATCTGCGCTGACGGCGAGATTCCCGATGTGCTCGAGCGAGGCGCAGGCAACCCCTACACGCTGTGCGTCAACGGCGAGCCGGTCGATGTGAGCACCTACAAGCTGCGCGAGAGCGACGTCCTCGAGTTCATCAACGGCACCGACAAGACCGAGGACGTTACGAAGCAGACGACAGAGATTCCCTGCGGCATCCAGGTGCCTGACTCGAGCCTGCTGCTTGCCTCCATCGGCTATGTGAAGCAGTGGGGCCAGAACGGCATCTCCACGGTGGAGACGGGCGTTGTGTCGGGTCGCACCATCGACCGCGGCGTGACGCAGGAGGCGCGCGACCTCATCATCGCCAACTCCGGCGTGAACCCCGACGACGGTCGCCGTCTGGTCGCCATCACGTTCGACGACGGACCCAACCTCGATTACACCCCGCAGTACCTCGACATTCTTGCCCGATACGGCGCAAAGGCGACGTTCTTCATGCTTGGCTCGACCCTGGCCGCGGGCGAGGAGTACACGCAGATGGCCCAGCGCGTGCGTGACGCCGGTCATCAGATTGCAAGCCACACCTACTCGCACGACGACTGCACGCTGTCGGGTATGGACGCGGCAACCCGCGAGGGCGAGATCTCTCAGACGTTCGACCTCATTGAGCAGGCGACGGGCGTCCAGACCTCCGTGCTCCGCCCGCCCTATGGCGAGCTCAGGGGTTGGCAGTTCCTCCAGTACATGGCCGATACGGGACGCGACATCACCATGTCGGTGTATTGGAGCGTCGACTCCGAGGACTGGAGCATCGCCAGCAACGGGTCGGGCATCGAAGACGGCGCCGCCCAGATCGTGGCGAACTGCACGAACGGCCTGTCGGGCGACAACTACAACGGCGCCATCATCCTCATGCACGACGCCGGCGGCAACCGTGACCGCGACGTCGTGGCGCTGCCCTCGATCATCGAGCGCTTCCAGGCGGAAGGCTACGAGTTTGTGACCGTCAACGAGCTTGTGGCCGCTGATTCCACGCTTCCCGAGTGGCTGAGCTCCGGCAATGCCACGCGTCCCGAGGGCTCCATCATCCCTGATACCTCGGGGATTTACTAGAAGCACGCGCTTGTACCTGTGCTGACCCGGCGCCTCCAGTGAACTGCCAGCAAGTTCGCCGCGGTAAAGTTGGTCTTCGTGGGAAAACGCAACGGCCGATATCGTCGGTCGTTGACGAGCGCAAGGTGTCTCTGGTACTGTTTTCTTCCTGTGAGGGAGTAGCTTGCGCACGATAGTGCGCGGCCCGTCAACATCATGGCCTTGTGCCTGGCGTGCCTTAATAAGCGAGACTCACGGCGGGATTGCCTCGCCGTGAGTCTCGCTTTTTTTGTTGCGCGGGTTCCGGCCAAAGAGACGGGTGCTGGGAGGAGAGAGAGGAGAGAGCACTTCCGTGTCGTTGGTCGAGGTCGTTCTTTTGGGTTTGGCGCTGTCGATGGACGCGTTCGCCGTCACAGTGTCAAACGTGTTTGCCCACCGAGGCCTGTCCCGTGGCAGGGCCATGCTCATGCCCGTCTTCTTCGGTGCGTTCCAGGGCCTCATGCCGCTTCTGGGCTTCTTCGCCGGTTCGCTTGTGGCCGAGGTCATCGAGCGCTATGCCGGCATCGTCGCCTTCGTCATCCTTGGTTTTGTGGGCGGCAAGATGATTTGGGACGCCTTTCACGAGGAAGAGGACGGTGACGTCGACGATAAGACGCTCACCGTGGGCTCGCTCTTCGTGCAGGCAATCGCCACGAGCATCGACGCGTTTGCCGTGGGTGTGAGTTTTGTCGGGATGGGTGTCGAGCCCCTTTCCGCATCGGGCATCATTGCCCTGACCACGTTTGTGTGCACGTGCCTTGCTTTGGTTGTCGGCCGTACCTTTGGCAGCAAACTTGGCGAGAAGGCCACGGTCGTGGGCGGCGTCGTTCTTATCCTCATTGGTATCAAGGCTCTGATCTAGTAGGCCTGTACATGTTCATAGACCCCAAGAGAAAGGGAAAAGAAAGTGGACCTATCGTTTCTCGCGTCGCCTGAGGCATGGATCAGTCTCGTTACGCTTGTGTTCCTTGAGATCATCCTGGGTGTGGACAACATCGTCTTCATCATCCTTACGAGCGATCGCCTTGCGCCTGAGAAGCAGCACATCGGCCGTAAGCTCGGTCTTGCCGGTGCCTTCGTGTCGCGCGCCATCTTCCTGTGCTTCGCGTCGTATCTCGTGCATATGACGAACAAGCTGTTCACGCTGCCGTTCAACGGCATCAACGGCGAGCCTTTCGGCATGTCGGTGCGCGACATCGTGCTGTTCCTGGGCGGCGCCTACCTCATCTACAAGGGTGTCACGGAGCTGCGCGGCGTGCTGAACCTCGAGGAGGAGAAGGCCGACCACGATGAGAAGCACTCCGACAAGCCCAAGAAGCCGCTGAGCCTGCCGGGCGCCGTTGCCACCATCATGGTCATGGACGTCGTGTTCTCCATCGACTCGGTCATTACCGCCGTGGGCCTGGCCAACCAGCTCCTCATCATGATCTTCGCCGTGATGCTCGCCATCATCCTCATGATGGTCTTCATCGACCCCATCTCCGACTTCATCAACGCCCATGCCGAGATGAAGATGCTTGCCCTGTGCTTCATCACCGTCATCGGTTTGCTGCTGTTCCTCGACGGTCTGGGCATTCACTCAAACATCGAGGTCTTCGACATGCATGTTGAGAAGCTCATGGTCTACTTCGCCATGGTGTTCTCGGTCATCATCTGCATCCTCATCATCCGTCGCAACCAGAACTATGCAAACTGGCAGAAGGAGCTTGCCGAGAAGGGCCTGCCGCCTCACGAGTATGAGTCCAAGAAGGACGAGAAGTAAAACGTCCTTGTAGAGAGACGCCGAAGGGCCCCGAGGCTGGTGCGATGCGCGCCGCCTCGGGGCCCTTCTTTGTGTCTGGCATATAAAAGCCGAGAAGTGCGAGCGGTCCTCCCAGGCGCTGTTTCTGGCAGGAACTCACACGGGGTGCAGTGACCTCAGCGTCAATCGCTTACAGGGGGTGCGTGGACCCCAAAGGCTCTTCGCGGCCGTCCATGGGCTTGCCGTGGTAGTCCAGGCCGCCCGTGAGGAGCGCCATGGGCTCTCCGGCCTCAAAGGCGGGCAGAATGCGCAGGTAGTCTTCGATGCCGCGCTCAAAGACCTCAGGGAAGCTCTCGGGGCTGCTCTGAGGCTTGAACGGGTCCTCCCAGGGCAGATGCGCCATGTTCATCGAGGGGTTGTCGGCACCCTCGTCCACCTTGTGGGCAAGCGCGGCGAGCTGGGAGTGGGGCCTGGCCAGGCGCTCGGCGCGCGAGATGCTGCGCTGGCGGGTGGAGCCGAAGGGTTCGATCTTCTGGTAGCACAGGCGCATGTCGTCCACGGCACCCGGGTAGTCGATGGGGCGCACATCGAGCTCGAAGACGGCGCGGGCCGTCTGGGCGAGCAGCGTGCCCGCCACGAGCAGTCCCTCGGGCGAGCCGACCAGCACGGAGGCCGGGGTGAGCTGAGCGCAGTTCACGCCGCGCAGGTGGTCGAGCATGCCGCAGTCAAGCTCGCTTTCAATCACGGCGTGCACCTCGTGGTACGCGTCGGCGAGCTCGCGGTTGTAGTCGCACAGCTCGTATTCGTGGGCGTACACGAAGGGATGGGCGTTGCGGTCGAGCACGTAGTGGGCGAGCAGGCCTGCAACAAAGGCGCGCCCCAGGCCTGCCTTGTCCTGAGGCAAGTGCGCGACGTCGGCGCGCAGGCGATCGAAGGCGGCGGAGACACGCCTGCGGTGCATGTTCGAGCCCATGGCGCGTACGGCGTTGCCGCGTGCGCAGGTCACGGCAAAGAAGAACGGGTCGGGGCCCTGGCAGCCCATGAGAAACAGGTCGTGTTCCTCCTCGGTGAGGCACAGCTCGCGCCCCACACGGTGCAGAACTTCCTCGCCGAAGAGATGATGGGTGATGAGTGCCGGCATGGCATGCTCCCTTCATGTGACCTTGTGTGTACAAGGCTGGCTCTAATGCACAAACTTTGCCCTCTGTGGGTTCATGTGCGGTGAAAAACGAATACCATGGTGCGCAACGGTACGTGCATGTGTGTCGGGGGCATCCTCGGCACGTCGGAAGGGCACAATGCCCTGTTTCGCCCCTTTGAGAGAGGACCTTTCCGTGTCCACAAAGCTTACCAGTATTGAACGCAAATGGGTCCTTTACGACGTGGGAAACTCGGCGTTCGTGCTGTTGTGCACCGCTGTGGTGCCCATCTACCTCAATTCCCTGCTTGAGGGGGCCGGGCGCACCGATGTCGTCACGTCGTTCGGGTATGCCCAGACGATTGCAAGCCTGGTTGTGGCAATCCTTATGCCCATCCTTGGCTCCCTGGCCGATTTCGAGGGCAAGAAAATCAAGTTCTTCCTCGGCTTTTTCCTTACGGGCGTCATCTGCTGCACCTGCATGGCGCTGCCCCTGAGTTGGTTTGCGTTCCTGGTGGTGTACGTGCTGGCCACGGTGGGCCTCAACTCGTCGATGACGTTCTACGATTCCATGCTTGTCGACGTCACGAGCGACGAGCGCATGGACGCGGTCTCCTCCCATGGGTACGCCTGGGGCTACGTGGGCTCCACGGTGCCGTTCATCGGCTGCCTCGCGCTCATCTTTGGCGGTCCCGCCATCGGCATCCCCACGGCGGTCGCCACGCGCCTGTCGTTTGTCGTCACGGCGCTGTGGTGGGCCGGCTTCACGATTCCCCTTCTGCGCAGCTACCGCCAGCGTCACTTCAAGACGTCGGGCGAGACGATGGGCCAGGCTGTGCGCAAGAGCCTGTCGGGGCTTGCGGGCACCATGCGCAAGATCACGAAGGACAAGCCCCTCTTCCTCTTCATGCTCGCGTTCTTCTTCTATATCGACGGCGTCCACACCGTCATCGCCATGAGCACGTCGTATGGCACGAGCCTGGGCATCGACTCCACGCAGCTCGTTCTGGCCCTGCTCGTGACGCAGTTCGTCGCGTTTCCCAGCGCCATCGCCTACGGCTGGCTTGCGGGCAAGTTCGGCACGAAGCGCATGATAATGATCGCCGTGCTTGCCTACACGTGCATCGTGTTCTTTGCGGCGTTCTTTCTCAAGACGGCGTTTGAGTTCTGGGTCCTGGCGGTGAGCGTGGGCCTTTTCCAGGGCGGTATCCAGGCTCTGTCGCGCAGCTACTTCGGCCGCCTTATCCCCAAAGAGAACTCCAACGAGTTCTACGGCTTCTTCGACGTCTTTGGCAAGTACGCCAGCGTCATGGGATCGTTCCTTGTTGCCGTGATCACCCAGGTTACGGGCGACGCTTCTCTGGGCGTGCTTTCCATCGCGGCCCTGCTGCTTGTGGGTCTTATCCTTCTGGTCAAGATGCCCGAGCCCACGCGCCGTGCTCAAGCGGGGGAATAGGGGACTTGTGAGAGAGGTAGCGAATCAGGCCCACGTGGGCACGGGGCTGCTGCACGCCAAGCGCGATGCCCTGGGATTGTGGAAGGCGGACGGTTCCGGCCCCTTCTGTGCGCCCGAGTCGCGCGAAGTGCAAGGTTGCGCGCTGCTCTTCGAGGGCGGCGGCATGCGGGTGAGCTACACGACGGCTGCCGTTGTGACCCTGCTTGAGCAGGGGATTCGCTTCCCCTTTATGTGCGGGGTCTCGGCTGGTACCTCGAACATCGCCAACTACCTGCACGGCGATCCCTGGCGAGCCCGCGTGAGCTTCACCGACATCGCGCTCGACCCGCGCTTTGGCGGCTGGAAGACGTTTGTGCAAGGCAAAGGCTTCTTCTCGGCGCATTGGCTCTATCAGGAGTCGTGCCTGCCGGCAGGCCCGCTCGTGTACAACTATGGCCGCTATGAGCGCTCCAGTGCTGACTTCGCCATTCAGGCGTTTGACATCGAATCCGGTGAGTCGGTTGTGTGGGGCAGGGATGACATCCATTGCCTGAACGACCTGATGGTGCGCGTGCGCGCGAGCAGCACTATTCCCTTCATGATGCCGATGACGCAGGTAGATGGGCATACTTTTGCTGATGGTGGCCTGGGGGAAGGGGCGGGCCTTGCGCTTCAGGCGGCGCTCGACGCGGGATATGAGCGTGTGTTTGCGATTCTCACGCGCCCTCGCGCCTATCGCAAGGGAAAGACGGGCAAGAGCCAGCTGCTGCTCTCGAGTCTCTACGAACGCCGATATCCCAAGCTCGCGCAGGCCCTGCGCACGCGCAACGAGCGCTACAACGCCGAGCTCGAGCGCTTGGAGCAGATGGCCCGTGAGGGTCGCGCCTACATCGTCTATGCCGACGGCATGGCCGTTTCCAGCTCTACGTGCGACGTCGATGCCTTGCGCGCAAGTTACGCCGACGCATATGGGCGCTATCAGACGGAGCTGCCCCGCTGGCTCGATTGGCTGGGATTGTCCTAGGCCGGCATGCGTATATGAGCGACAAAAAAGGCCGCCCCAGCTGGGACGGCCTTTTTGCTTGCTGCGTTGAGGAACCGGAGAACCTAGAGCACCTTGCTCAGGAAATCCTGCGTGCGTTTCTCCTTGGGGTTGGAGAAGAGCTCCTGGGGCGTGCCCTGCTCCACGATGTTGCCACCGTCCATGAACAGCACGCGGCTCGCGACCTCGCGGGCGAAGCCCATCTCGTGGGTCACGACGATCATCGTCATGTTGTCGTCGGCCAGCTCGCGCATGATCTCGAGGACCTCGCCCACCATCTCGGGGTCCAGGGCGCTCGTGGGCTCGTCGAAGAGCATGACCTTGGGCTTCATCATAAGCGCTCGCGCAATGGCGACGCGCTGCTTCTGGCCTCCGGAGAGCTGCCCGGGGTAGGCATCAGCCTTGTCGGGCAGGCCAACACGGTTAAGCAGGCGCTTTGCCTCCTCATGCGCCTCTTCCTTGCCCATGAGCTTGAGCTTGGTGGGGGCAAGCGTCAGGTTGCCCTCGATGGAGAGGTTGTTGAAGAGGTTGAAGTGCTGGAACACCATGCCCATGTGGCGACGCACCTCGTCGATGTTGACGTGAGGTGCGGTGATGTCCTTGCCCTCGAACAGGATCTGGCCCGAGGTGGGAATCTCGAGCAGGTTGAGGCAGCGCAGGAAAGTGGACTTGCCCGAGCCGGACGGCCCGATGACGACGACCTTCTCGCCGGGGGCGATGTGCTCGTTCACGTCGTTGAGGACGACGTGGTCTCCATACGCCTTGACCAGGTGATTAACGGTGATCACTTTCGCGCAGCCTCCTTTCGATCCTGTTGAAGATAAAGGTCAGGATCATGACCATGGCCAGGTAAATGACCGCGATTGCAAAGAACGGGACGAGTGCCTGGAACGTGTTGCCCTGGATGATCATGGCACCCTTCGTGAGGTCCTTGAGGCCGATGACCGTGACGATCGAGGTCTCCTTGAGCAGGGTAATCGTCTCGTTGCCCAAGGCGGGCAGAATGTTCTTGAACGCCTGGGGGATGATGACTGAGCGCATGGTGGTGCCGTAGGACAGGCCCAGCGAGCGGCCTGCCTCCATCTGCCCGGGCTCGATGGACATGATGCCCGAGCGCACGATCTCGGCGATGTAGGCGCCAGAGTTCATGCCGAAGGTGATGACGGCGCAGGTGACGAGGTTCGCTTCGGTCGAGCGTGCCGACGCCCACACGACAAACCACATGATGAGCAGCTGGACCATGGTCGGTGTGCCGCGAATGACGGTGATGTAGACCTTGGCGATGATGTTGAACAGGCCCAGGATGGGGTTCTTCCTGCGGCCCTGTTGCTGCTGGTCGTGCGCCGATCGAATGATGGCGCAGATGACGCCCAGGATGAGACCGAGCACGAATGCCAGGGACCATACCATCAGCGTGATGCGCAGGCCGCTCAAGAAAAACGTGTAGTTGTCCTGGTAGACGAACGTCTGGTACAAGCCCAGCTGAAGGGTTTCGATGAACTCTTCCACGGGCGAACCTCCTCAAAACATAAGGGCGGGCGGCCTGATACGAGACCGCCCGCCCCACAGACAAGCGGGTTGAATGATGCGGTGCTTACTTACTTCGCCTGGGACAGGCAGTCCTCGACGGCGGAGAAGATGGCCTTGGAGGTGACGGTGGCGCCAGCCAGAGCGTCGACGCCCTCGGTGCCGTTGGCGGCCACGATGGCCTCGGGCAGCTGGTCGATGGCCTTTGAGCCGATGCCCTCGGTCTCGGAGTTGTCGCCCACGGTCACGGTTGCGATCTTGCCGTCCTTGACCTCGACGGTCACGGGCACCTTGCCGCCGATGCCCTTGCCCTCGGCGGTGTAAGAGCCGTCCTTGTAGGAGCCGCCCTTGTCCTCGGAGGCGTCCTTGTCCTCGGAGCCGTCGTTGATGTAGGTGTCGATGACCTTCTTGACGCTGCCGTCGGCGATGAGCTCCTTCAGGGCGCCGTTGATGGCGTCGAGCAGGGCGGTGTTGTCCTTGTTGACGGCGATGGCGTAGTCCTCCTCGACATATGCGGTGTCGAGGATCTTCAGACCCTTGTTGGCCTCAACGTAGTTCTTGGCGGGCTCGTTGTCGATGATGACGCAATCGACCTTGCCGGCCTGGAGGGCCTGGACGGCGGTGGGGCCGCTGGTGTAGGGGATGACGCGGTCCTGGCCGTAGTCGTCGGCGGCGTAGATGTGACCGGTGGTGTTCTCCTGCACGCCGATAAGGAAGTCGGCGTTGTTGGCCAGGTCGTCGGGGCTGGAGATGGGGGAGTCCTCGGTCACGATGATGACCTGGACGCCCGAGGCATACGTGTCGGTGAAGCTGACGTTCTTCTTGCGCTCGTCGTTGACCGTGATGCCGGCGAGGCCCATGTCGATCTTGCCGGTCTGGACGGCGGTGATGATGGCACCGAAGTCCATGTCCTCGATCTCGAGCTCGAGGCCGAGCTTGTCGGCGATGAGGGCGGCCACGTCGGCGTCGATGCCGACGATCTTGTCGCCGTCATAGTACTCGTAGGGCGGGAAGGTGGCATTGGTGCCCATGATGAGCTTGCCCTGCTCGACGGTCTTGAGCTCGGCTGCCTTGTCATCAGCGGCGAAGGCGGCGCCGGTGCCGGCGAACATGCCCATTGCGAGGCCGGCTGCGAGGGTGGTGCAGAAGCTGCGGCGTGAGACGTTCATGGCGATATCTCCTTAGGTTGACAAATTGCGACGTGCTACGGAAACACTATATCCCTCGCACGTTTCCGATATGTACGAAAAGTGCGCAAACGGGGATTTATGCGGACGAAAGCCGAAATTTTTCACTCCAGCGTATTAAACGCCACCGTTTTGCGTTATGGTGTACTCCACCAAACTAAAGTGCTTCGGCGCGGACACGCTTGAAGCCGTCGAGAGGATGGTCACATGTTCAAGTCCGGTATGACCCGTCGCCAGTTCGCTGTTTCCGCCGCCGCCCTGTGCGCCATGACTGCGTTCGGCGCAGGCCTGGCTTTTGCTGAAGATAAGAAGGAAGAGGCCGCCGAAGTCAAGCTCGACGGCCCCTTCATCGTTGGTTTCGACCAGGACTTCCCGCCTTACGGCTATGTGGGCGATGACGGCAGCTACACCGGCTTCGACCTTGACCTTGCCGCCGCCGTCTGCGAGAAGGAGGGCTGGGAGGTCAAGTACGAGCCCATCGCCTGGGACGCCAAGGATGCCCTGCTCAACTCCGGCCAGATCACCTGCATCTGGAACGGCTTCACCATTGAGGGCCGCGAGGACGACTACGCCTTCACCGCCCCGTACATGGAGAACCGCCAGGTTGTCGTTGTGAAGGCCGATTCCGGTATTGCCAAGCTTGCCGACCTCGCTGGCAAGAACGTCGTCACGCAGGCCGACTCCGCAGCCCTGAACCTTCTGTCCGAGGGCGGCGACCAGGCTGAGCTGGGCGCCTCTTTCGCCAAGCTCGAGACTCTTCCCGACTACAACACCGCCTTCATGAGCCTGTCGATGGGCGAGTACGACGCCGTCGCGCTCGATTACCCCGTCGCCGTCTTCCAGATTGGCGACAAGGCCGACCAGTTCACCATTCTTCCCGAGTACCTGAACTCCGAGCACTACGCCGTGGGCTTCGCTAAGGGCAACGAGGCCCTTGCCGCCAAGGTCGAGGAGGACCTCAAGGCTCTCGCCGAGGACGGCACCGTCGAGGAGCTCTGCAAGAAGTACGCCGACCAGGGCGTTGACTTCACCGCTTGGTGCCTTGGCAAGGACGAGAAGGCCGCCGGCGGCGCCGAGGCTGTCGGCCTCAAGGACGGCGACTACACCGCCGAGGGCAAGGGCATCGGCGGCAAGGTGCCCGTGACCGTCAAGGTCGAGGGCGGCAAGGTCGCCGAGGTCAAGGTCGGCGACAACTCCGAGACCCAGGGCATCGGCTCCAAGGCCATCGAGCAGCTCCCCGCCAAGATCGTCGAGGCCGGCGGCACGGAGGGCGTCGACGCCGTCTCCGGCGCCACCGTCACCTCCAAGGCCATCTTCACGGCCGTCGAGGACTGCCTGGCCCAGGCGAAGTAAGGCCCCTGCAAGACGATTGTTCTCGCATCCGGCGCCTGCCGGGTGCGGTATGCTTCACATTATCACGGCGTCCCCGGCCATGGGCGTGGTCGGGGGCGCCCCTTTGTGTCAGGAGTGCGCTCTGCGCATAGACAGCGAGGTGCTGCCCAGTGGAAATCTCAACGATGTTCAACCTGCTTGTCGAGGGTCTCGGCATGAGCATGGCCATATTTGCCCTGACGATTGTAGGTGCCATACCGCTGGGTATCCCGGTGGCCCTCGCGCGCTTGAGCAAGTTCAAGCCGCTGGCGCTCCTGGCGCAGTTCTATATCTCCGTCATGCGCGGCACCCCGCTTATGCTGCAGATGTTCGCGGTGTACTTCATGCCCTACTACGTCTTCAACATCCAGACGGGCGCGGGCTTTAAGTTCACGGCGTGCGTCATCGCCTTCATTCTCAACTACGCCGCCTACTTCGCTGAAATCTACCGCAGCGGCATCCAGTCCATCCCGCAAGGCCAGTATGAGGCGGCTGAGGTGCTGGGCTACTCCAAGTGCCAGGCGTTTTTCCACATCATCCTGCCCCAGGTCATCAAGCGCATCATGCCTGCCATGGGCAACGAGATCATCACGCTGGTCAAGGACACCTCGCTTGCCTTCTCCATCGGTGTCGCCGAGATGTTCACCGAGGCAAAGGCGTTGGTCGCAAGCCAGCGCAACATGATTCCGTTTGCCATTTCCGCAGGCCTGTACTGGGTCATCTGCCTGGTGATTACCGCCATCCTGAACCGCGTCGAGAAGAAGCTGGCTTACTACCATGACTAAACCTGCCGTTTACGCTGAGCACGTACGCAAATCGTTCAACGGGCGCGAGGTCCTGCATGACGTCGACTTCCACATCGATCCCGGCGAGGTCGTGACCCTTATCGGCCCCTCGGGCGCAGGCAAGTCCACGCTTCTGCGCTGCTTGACGCTGCTCGACACGTTCGATGATGGCTCGTTTGGATACGGAGACCTCGAGGTTTGCGGTGCTGCCTCTTCCACCGAAGGCAAAGCAACCTACACCAAGGCTGCCATGGCCCAGGCGCGCATGAAATTCGGCCTGGTGTTCCAGAACTACAACCTTTTCCCGCACATGACAGTGCTCAAGAACGTGACCGACGCCCCCGTGCGCGTCCAGCGCCGTTCTCGCGACGAAGTCGAGAATGAGGCGCGCGAGCTTCTTGCCCAGCTCGGTCTTGCCGAGCATGCCGACAAGGTGCCCTGCCAGCTTTCGGGCGGCCAGCAGCAGCGCGTGGCCATCGCACGTGCCCTGTGCATGCGCCCCGACGTCATCTACTTCGACGAGGCCACCTCGGCTCTCGACCCCAAGCTCACGGCTGACATGCGTGACCTAATCCGTCGCCTGTCGAGCCAAGGCATGGCAGTGGGCATCGTCACGCACGAGATGGGCTTTGCCCGCGACGTCTCCGACCGAGTGGCGTTCCTCTACGATGGCAGCATCGCCGAAGAGGGTTCGCCTGACCAGGTGCTTGCCAACCCCAAGACCGATTTCGTCCGCGAGTTCCTGAGCCGCGCCGAGGACTAGTCGGACCCTCGACCTTATGGTTACCCTGCGGATGCGTGACGGGGTAGCCAGAAGCTGGTATCGGGCGCTATAGTTATTCAGCCTATTGTTGCCAAGGAAAGGGAGAACACCATGCGCATTGCCATCGCTTCGGACCATGCAGGATACGAGCAGAAGGCGGCGCTTGTGCCTTTCTTGCAGTCGCTGGGCCATGAGGTCATCGACCTGGGTCCCGACAACGCCGAGCGCGTTGACTATCCCGATTACGCCGTGGCCGTAGGCAAGGCTGTCGCCGCAGGCGAGGCTGACAAGGGCGTGCTCGTGTGCGGTACCGGCATCGGCATGGCGGTTGCGGCCGACAAGGTTGCCGGCGTCCGTGCCGCCAGCATCACGAGCCCCGAGTTTGCCGAACTGTTCCGCCGCCACAACGACGGCAACGTCATCGCCCTGTCCGGCCGCTTCGTCTCCCTTGAGGAGAACGAGCGCATCCTCAAGGTCTTCCTTGTCGCTGAGTTCGAGGGTGGTCGCCATGCGGGTCGCGTTGCCAAGATCATGGAGCTCGACCTTGCCGGCAAGGTGGCCGAGAAGGCCCATCCCCACGTCACGCCGCTGCGCTCCTCGCTTGCCGAGAACCTCGACAAGGCCGTCGAGGCCAAGCTCGGACCCGTCGACAAGGCATAAGGCATTATGACGTGCGACAAGCGTCCCAGCTGGGACGAGTACTTCATGCAGATAGCCGACGTTGCGGCCACGCGCTCCACGTGCCTGCGCCGCCACGTCGGTGCCGTCCTTGTGAGCAACGATCACCGGATTCTTGCAACGGGATACAACGGAGTGCCGCGCGGTATCGAGCACTGTCTTACGCGAGGTTGTCTGCGTACTGAGCTCAACATTCCCAGCGGCACTAAGCACGAGCTGTGCCGAGGTCTCCACGGTGAGCAGAACGCCATCATCCAGGCCGCGCGTCACGGCGGCGTGGCCCAAGATGGCTCCACGCTTTACTGCACAACGTACCCGTGCGTGCAGTGCGCCAAGATGCTCATCAACGCCGGCGTCAAGCGAATCGTGTTTCGCGAGTCGTACCCGGACGAACTTTCAACCTCCCTTTTGCATGAAGCTGGGGTCGTTGTTGAAAAATACGAGGATAAGGCCCTATAGACTCGAAATGGGTCATGCGGCGGTTTGTGTTGAATTCGGGCAAACTACCTCAAAGATGGCTTAATTTGCCGTTTTTTTGATTGCCTGAAGGCGGTAGAGAGGCTAGCATTCTGCCTTGGCGTTTCGGCACGGCGGAAAGGCGTGATGGTTGGTGGAGCATACGATGGTTGTCGTCATCTGTGCACTGTTGGCAGGCGTGGCGAGTTCGGCTCCTTATGCCGTTGGCCTGGCGGTGTCGAAAAAGAAGCGCGACGGCTCCATTCTTCGGCTCGTAGGTGCCGCTTGCGTTTCTGTGGTTGTCATTGCCGTGTCGGTACTGGTAGCCTACGTCGCGATACGCGAGGAGCTCTTCCTTTTCGCGTGCGTGCTGGTTGCGGCGTTCCTTGCTGCGACTGTTGTAAGTGTCGTCCTATACGGTCGCAAACCTCGTCCGTAGACGTGTGAGGAGATATAGATGGAAGAGTTACTCGCGAGCATCAGTGAGGAAATCAACGAGGTCGTTCATGAGTTCCTCCCACGCTTCATTGTGGGCGGCGGCCAGGCCGGCCTGACCCAGTACATCTTCTGGATGTGCGTCGCCATCGTTCTTATGCTGGTTGTGCTCTTTGCAGCCAGGGGCCGTCTGTCGCTGGTCCCCCGTGGCCGCTTTGTGAACGGTGTTGAGTACGTGGTTGAGTATGTTCGTCAGGACATTCTCAAGGGCAACCTGGGCAAGACGGCCGACAAGCATGGCCCCTTCCTGCTCACCATTTTCTTCTTCATCCTTTTCAATGACATCGTCGGTGTCATTCCCGGCTGCAAGCCTGGTACGGGCACCATCGGCGTCACCTTTGCACTCGCTCTGTGCTCCTTTGTGTATTTCATCCGCGTCGCAGTGAAGCACATGGGTGCTCTGGGCTACATTAAGTCCCTTGCTCCTGCCGGCGTCGCCTTCCCGATCAACGTTCTGGTCGGCGTCATCGAGGCCTTCTCCACGATTCTGCGCCTCATCACCCTGGCCGTCCGACTCTTCGCCAACATGTTCGCCGGCCACATCTGCCTTGCGGCCTTCGCGATCCTGACGAGCAGCTTCTTCGGCGTGCTCATCAGCGCCGGCAACCCCGTTGGTCTGGCAAGCATCGTGTGGATTGCCATCCTCACGGTTGTCTACGCCATCGAGCTCGTCGTGGCCGTCATCCAGGCCTACGTCTTCACGGTTCTTTCTGCCGTGTACGTGCAGCTCGCCGAGTCCGAGCACTAAGCCTCGACTCAAGGTTCACTGTTCTGCCCGGCATCGCGCCGGTTTGGTTGGTCACTTCGGTTGTAAAACGCAGC
Source organism: uncultured Coriobacteriales bacterium (assembly GCA_934654475.1). Lineage (GTDB taxonomy): Bacteria > Actinomycetota > Coriobacteriia > Coriobacteriales > UMGS124 > UMGS124. Next base: position 63,317 of record CAKUFZ010000003.1, on the reverse strand, counting down.
CGATGACATAGGAGTGTTTTCTGTAGGTATTCGCCCAGCATAGGGCTGGGCGGCCGTCCTTTTAGGAGGAATCATGGGCGTTATCGGTTATGGTCTCGGTGTTATCGGTGCCGGCCTCGGCATTGGTCTGGCTGCTTACGGCGCTGCCACTGGTATGGCTCGCCAGCCCGAGGTTCAGGGTCGTCTGTTCACCGTCTTCATTCTGGGCGCCGCCTTCGTCGAGGCTCTTGCACTCATCGGCTTCGTTGTTGCCCTCATTAAGTAAGTAATTCTTTTACCTGAATGTCGGAAACTTCGAAACACGATGGAGGTGAGTCAATGAGCAATTGCAAAAACGGCGCTGCGGCACTCGCTGCCGGTGCCGTTGCCCTGGCTGCCCCCTCGCTCGCTCTTGCAGAGGAAAACTCTGATCTGGGTATCGGCATCCTGATCCCCAACCTTTCTGAGTTCATTCCTGCCCTCATTGCCTTCCTGGTTATCTGGGTGGTTCTTGCCAAGTTCGCTTGGCCGATGATTGTCGGCATGCTCGACAAGCGTCAGGAGACCATCAAGAACAACCTCGACGAGGCTGAGGCTGCCAAGATCGAAGCCCAGCGCTCCCTCGAGGAGTACAAGAAGCAGCTCGCTGACGCTCGTCGCGAGGCTGCCGGCATTGTCGACGAGGCCCGTCGCGCTGGTGAGCAGGTCAAGGCTGACATCACGGCTCAGGCTCAGGCTCAGGCTGACGAGATGATCGCTAAGGCTAAGAAGTCCATCGAGAAGGAGAAGCTGGCCGCTATTGCCGACCTGCAGTCTTCTGTCGCGGATCTCTCTGTTGCCGTTGCCGGTCGTTTCATCGGTGAGGGTCTGTCTGACGCCGATCAGCGCAAGTTGATCGAGAAGTACGTCGCGGAAGCGGGTGCTCTCGATGCCAACTAAGCGCATTCTGGTCAAGCAAGAGGTAGCAACCTACGCCCAGTGCCTCCTTGAGGCTGCGCAGGTGGCGGACCGTGTCTTCGAGGACATCGAGGACATCAAGAACGTCCGTGTCGCTGTCGTCAAGTCTTCCCAGGTGCGTGAGTTCCTGCAGAACCCCAATGTTCCTGCAGAGAACAAGTCGGCATTCGTCAAGGATGCTTTCTCTGGGTTTGCCCCGGAGGTCGTCAGCGTCGTGGCCGTCATGGCCGAACGCGGCGACATGAAGCTCCTTGGCCGTGTTGCCGTCGCTTATGAGGCGGCTGCGGAGAAGGCCCTCGACATGGTGGTCGTGGATGTCACCACGGCCGTGCCGCTCGACGACCATCTGCGTGACGTTATCAGCAAGAAGCTTTCGGCCGACCTTGGTCATGGCGTCCGCCTCAACGAGAGCGTCGACGCCTCGATTCTGGGAGGCTTCATCATCAGCACCCACGGCAAGCGTATGGACGCTAGCGTCAAGACGCAGCTCAACCATGCTCGCCAGGTGCTCAAGACCGCATCTACCGGAGGTGAAGAGTAATGGCGGAAATTACCGCTGCGAACATCGAGGCTGCCCTTAAGAAGCAGCTCGATTCGCTGAACACCACGGTTGATACGCGTGAGGTTGGTACGGTTATCCAGGTCGGCGACGGCATCGCCCGTATTGAGGGTCTGCAGGACGCTATGGCCGGCGAGCTCCTCGAGTTCGTGAGCGCCAGCACTGGCAAGAAGGTCTACGGCCTTTCCCAGAACCTGGAAGAGGATGAGGTTGGCGCCGTTCTTCTGGGCGACGTCGCTGTTATTAAGGAAGGCGACGAGGTCCACACGACCGGCCGCATCCTTGAGATCCCTGTCTCCCGTGCCATGCTCGGCCGCGTCGTCAACCCGCTTGGCGAGCCTATCGACGGTATGGGCCCCATTGAGGTCGAGGGCTATCGCCCCATCGAGTTCAAGGCTCCCGGCGTTATGGCCCGTAAGGGTGTTTGCGAGCCCGTTCAGACCGGCCTGCTCGCTATCGACGCGATGATCCCGATTGGCCGCGGCCAGCGCGAGCTCATCATTGGCGACCGTAAGACTGGTAAGACCGCTGTCGGCATCGACACGATCATCAACCAGAAGAACGAGAACATGATTTGCGTCTACGTCGCCGTTGGCCAGAAGGCCTCGACGGTCGCCGCAATTCGTGAGACGCTCGAGAAGCATGGCGCTCTCGAGTACTCCATCATCGTTTCCGCTTCTGCTTCCGACGCCGCCCCGCTGCAGTTCATCGCCCCCATGGCTGGTGCTGCAATCGGCGAGTACTTCATGTACAACGGCAAGGACGGCAAGCCTGCTGGTAAGGACAACCCCGGCGGCCACGTCCTGTGCGTGTACGACGACCTGTCCAAGCAGGCTGTTGCTTACCGTCAGATGTCGCTGACGCTCGACCGTCCCCCGGGACGCGAGGCTTACCCTGGCGACGTCTTCTACCTGCACTCGCGTCTGCTCGAGCGCGCCGTTAAGCTGAACGAGGAGAACGGCTCCGGTTCGCTCACGGCTCTGCCCGTCATCGAGACCCAGGCTGGCGACGTTTCTGCATACATTCCGACCAACGTGATTTCGATTACCGACGGTCAGATTTACCTGCAGACCGACCTGTTCTTCCAGGGCCAGCGTCCCGCCGTTGACGTGGGCATTTCGGTGTCCCGCGTTGGTGGTTCGGCTCAGATCAAGTCGATGAAGCAGTTCGCCGGCAACCTGCGTCTGGACCTTGCCGCTTACGACGAGCTCAAGGCCTTCACGCAGTTCGGCAGCGACCTGGACAAGGCTACCCAGGATCAGCTGACCCGTGGTTCGCGTATGTACGAGCTGCTCAAGCAGCCTCGTTACAACCCCATGGACGTTGCCGATCAGGTTATCGCCATCTTTGCGGGCACCAAGGGCTACACCGACGACCTCCAGCTTGAGCAGGTTGTGCCTTTCCGCGATGGTCTGCTTCAGAACATCCATGCCACCCATCCTGAGTTCAACGCTCAGATCAAGGCCGGCAAGGTGTCCGACGAGCTCCAGGCTAAGATGGCTGAGGCCATCAAGGCTTACCACGAGCAGTTCGTCGCTGAAAGCCAGGTGTAACCATGGCCAACCTCCGCGACATGAAGAAGCGCATCACTTCTGTCAAGTCCACCAAGCAGATCACCCGCACCATGGAAATGGTGGCTACGGCAAAGATCCGCAAGGCGTCTGAACGTGTCGTGGCGGCGACCCCGTACTCCGAGGCAATGTTGGAGATGCTTGGAAACCTCGCCGGCAAAGCCGGCGAGGCTTCGCATCCTCTTCTTGAGGCTCATCCTGAGAAGAAGAACGTTCTGTTCGTCGTGGTCACTTCCGACCGTGGCCTTGCAGGCGCCTTCAACACCCAGGTTCTCCGTGCTGCTGAGAAGCAGGCTCACGCCTATGCCGCTCAGGGCATTGAGACGAGCTACATCCTCTGTGGCAAGAAGGCCATCGGTTACTTCGGGTACCGTGGTGTCTCCGCCGAGATGAAGTTTGCGGGCTTGTCCGCAGACCCCACCTTCGAGGAGGCCAGCCGCATCGCTTCCTACGTGCGCGACAAGTACGCCACTGGTCAGGTGGACGAGGTGCTGGTGTACTACAACCACATGCGTAACGCCGCCGACCAGGACCTGCGTTGCGAGCAGCTCCTGCCCGTGGACGTGAGCAACGTCTCCAACGGTGCATCTGATGCTGAGGCTACCTTTGACTTTGAGCCCGATGAGGCAGCGGTCTTGGGCAAGCTTCTTCCGGCATACGTTGAGACGATGGTCTACCATGCCCTGATCGACTCGGCCGCAGGCGAGCAGGGTGCCCGCCGTAAGGCAATGAAGTCGGCCACGGATAACGCGACCGAGATCATCAATACCCTGCAGCGTCAGTACAACCGTGCTCGCCAGGGCGCCATTACTACTGAGATCACCGAGATCGTCGCTGGCGCCGCGGCTCAGAAGAAGGAAGAATAGACGATGAGCGATACCAAGAACATCGGGCGCATCGTCCGCATCATCGGCCCTGTCGTCGACGTCGAGTTCGACGAAGGCAGCATGCCGGCGATCTACAACGCCCTTACGGTTGACGCGGACACCCCCGTCGGCCACATCCACACTGTCCTCGAGGTCGAGACTCACCGCCCGGGCGGCATCGTCCGTACCGTTGCTATGTCGTCCACCGACGGCCTGCAGCGCGGCGTTGAGGCTGTCGACACCGGCGCTCCCATGAAGATGCCCGTTGGTCCTCAGACCCTCGGCCGCGTCTGGAACGTCATGGGTGAGCCCGTCGACAACAAGCCGATGCCCGAGGTTGCGGATTACTATCCCATCCACCACCCGGCACCTGCCTTCGAGGAGCTCTCCACCTCCACGGAGATCTTCGAGACCGGCATCAAGGCCATCGACCTGCTCGAGCCCTACGTCCGTGGCGGCAAGACCGGTCTGTTCGGCGGCGCCGGCGTCGGCAAGACCGTTCTGATTCAGGAGCTCATCTCCAACCTGGCCCTCGGCCATGGTGGTACCTCCGTCTTTACGGGCGTTGGCGAGCGTACTCGTGAGGGTACGGACCTCTACAACGAGATGAGCGAGTCTGGCGTTATCGCCAAGACCTGCATGATTTACGGTCAGATGAACGAGCCCCCGGGAGCTCGTCTGCGCGTCGGTCTTGCTGGTCTGACCACGGCTGAGTACTTCCGTGATCAGGGCCAGGACGTGCTTCTGTTCATCGACAACATCTTCCGTTTCTCCCAGGCTGGCTCCGAGGTGTCCGCACTTCTCGGCCGTATGCCTTCGGCAGTTGGTTACCAGCCCACGCTGGCAACGGAGATGGGCGACCTCCAGGAGCGCATTACCTCCACGAAGACCGGCTCCATCACCTCGGTTCAGGCCGTCTACGTTCCCGCTGACGACCTTACCGACCCCGCACCTGCCACGACGTTCATCCACCTGGACGCCACCACCACGCTGTCGCGTTCCATCGCGTCTCTGGGCCTTTACCCGGCCATTGACCCGCTGGCCTCTTCTTCCTCCGCTCTCGATCCGCTGATCGTCGGCGAGGAGCACTACCGCGTGGCTACCGCCGTCCAGGAGCTCCTCCAGGCCTACTCCGACCTGAAGGACATCATCGCCATTCTTGGTATGGACGAGCTGTCTGAGGAGCAGAAGCTCACGGTCAACCGTGCCCGTAAGCTTCAGCAGTTCCTCTCCCAGAACTTCCACGTGGCCGAGCAGTTCACGGGCAACCCCGGCGTCTACATGAAGCTTGAGGACACCGTGCGCTCCTTTGCCGAGATTGTCGACGGCAAGTGCGACGACCTGCCCGAGCAGTGCTTCCGTTATGCCAGTGACATCGACGACGTGCGCGAGCGCGCCGCGAAGCTGGCTGAGTAGGCTTCGGCCCACTCGTAAAGAGAGGTCAGGCTTATGGCGGACAACACACTTACCTGTGAGATCGTCACCCCGGTAAAGACCGTTTTCGCAAGCGAGGCCACCTATGTGGGTCTTCCTGGCGAGATTGGCTCTTTCGGCGTGATGCAGCGTCACGAGCCGCTTGTTTCTGCCCTCAAGGCTGGCGTGGTTAACGTCACCGCGGCCGATGGCAAGCACGAGTTTGTTCTGAGCGGCGGCTACGCTCAGGTCAATGACAACAAGGTCATCGTTCTTGCTAACGACGCTCTTGAGGTTTCCCAGATTAAGGCCGACGAGGTTCAGACCACGCTGGCTGGCGTCGAGAAGGAACTTGCAGCCCTTTCGGAAGGCGACTCTGCTGCCGCCTACCTCAAGGGTCAGAAGGAATGGCTCGAGCTCCAGCTTAAGACCGTAAACGCTTAAGAAGGAGCGCACTCATGGACGTGATCAAAGTAGAAGGCGGCGCTAAGCTGCACGGTACCGTACACGTCGAGGGTGCAAAGAACTCAGCCTTGAAGCTCATGGCTGCAACTGTCATGGCGCCGGGCGTCTATCACCTCAGCAATGTGCCTGACATCTCTGATGTCAGGCTCATGTGCAAGGTGCTCCAGACGCTCGGCGCCTGCGTTGTTCATGGGGAGCATGAGCTTATCATCGACACCAAGACGGTGAGCAACTGGGTCACTCCCTATGAGTATGTTTCGAAGATGCGTGCAAGCATCTCGATTCTTGGCCCGCTTATCACGCGTTTCGGCAAGGCCATTGTGGCCATGCCCGGCGGGTGCAACATCGGTGCCCGCTCTATCGACCAGCATCTGTCTGGTCTGGCAGCACTTGGCGTGAAGATCGACAACGACCATGGCAATATCCGTGCCGACGGCACGGCTGGCCTGCATGGCGCTATCGTCACGCTCGACTTCCCCAGCGTGGGTGCTACAGAGAACATCATGATGGGTGCCGTAAAGGCAAAGGGCACGACCATCATCGAGAACGCGGCCCGTGAGCCTGAGATTGTCGATTTGGCAAACATGCTCAATGACATGGGCGCAAAGATCATTGATGCTGGCTCGCATGTCGTGCGCATCGAAGGCGTGGAGGAGCTCCACGCGACCGACCATGTGACGGTCGGCGACCGCATTGAGGCCGGCACTTTCATCGTTGCCGGTGCTCTTTGCTCCGACGAGGGCGTGACCGTCACCGGTTTCGACCCCATGCATCTCGATATCCCGCTTGCAAAAATGGCCCAGATGGGCGTTGAGATCGAGCGTTTTGAGAACGGCGTGACTGTCCGTCGCGGTGAGAAGCTCGTTCCCGTGGATATCCAGACGCTTCCGTATCCTGGTTTCCCCACCGATATGCAGGCTCAGCTCATGGTGCTTGAATGCATGGCCGATGGTGCCAGTTTCATCACCGAGAACGTGTTTGAGAACCGTTTCATGCTGGCTGCAGAGCTTGTGCGCATGGGTGCTTCCATTCGTGTTGAGGAGCGTCATGCCTTGGTCAAGGGTCCGACGAATTTCACGGGAGCACAGGTTGCCTCTCCCGACCTGCGCGGCGGCGCTGCACTCGTGCTTGCCGGCCTTGTGGCTGAGGGTACGACCTATGTGTCGGAGACGCGTCATATCAAGCGCGGCTATGAGGACTTCACGGGCAAGCTCAGCTTGCTGGGCGCAAACGTCTGCCACATTGAGATTGAAAATCCGGACGAGTTCTAGTCGGTTCAGACGGCACGAATCAGTTTCGCAATACAGCTTCATAGAGGACAAAAAGGGCGCAGAATCCCTTACATGACCCTGCGCCCCTGGTTTCGTATGCGTGTCGATTAGTCCTGTGCGAACAGCTGTCCAAGCTCGCAGAGGAAGTCGACCATGGCCTCGACTTGGCTCACCACGGCGAATTCTCGGACGCTGTGGTAGTTGAAGCCGCCCGTAGAGATATTTGGGCAGGGGAGGTTGCGGAACGACAGCGCCGCGCCGTCGGTGCCGCCTCGAATGGGACGCGTGAATGCCTTGACCCCAATGCGCTCGAATGCTTTGTAGGCGTTGTCGATAAGAGCGGGGTAGGGGGCAACCTTCTCCGCCATGTTGCGGTATTGATCGCGAATCTCAACGAAAACGCGCGGTTCGCTCCAGCGCTTGTTGATGAAGTCGGCAACCTCAAGCAGCATTGCCTTCTTCATTTCGAAGGCTTGCAGGTCGTGGTCGCGCACGATGTAGTGGGCGAAAGCCTCGCTGCAGTCACCGCGGATATCGCAGAGATGGAAAAAGCCCTCGTAACCATCGGTGTGCTCGGGACGGGCGTTCTCGGGAAGCATGCGGTCGAAATCCTCGAACACGCGCAGGGCGTTCACCATGACGTTCTTGGCGCTGCCGGGATGGATTTCGTGGCCCTTGACGCGCACGGTGACGCTTGCCGCGTTGAAGCACTCGTATTCCACGCCGCCGAGCACATCTCCGTCAATGGTGTAGCCGTAGGCTGCGCCAAAGCCCTCCACATCGAGCAAGCTGCAGCCGTGGCCGATCTCCTCGTCGGGTGCAAAGCACACGGCAATGCGGGGATGGCGCAGGGAGGCGTCGTTCACGGCGCGTGCCAGGTAGCTCATGATTTCAGCCACGCCGGCCTTGTCGTCGGCGCCAAGCAGGGTAGAGCCGTCGGTGCACACGATGTCCTGGCCAGCAAGCTTTGAAAGGCCAGGCGTATTTTCCTCGGTTAGGCTGATTTTCTCACCCTTATGCTCGCCAAGCACGAGCTCGCCGCCCTCATAGGTGCGCACACGGGGCTTGACGTTGCGTGCGGGTGCATCGGGGCTCGTGTCGATGTGCGCAATCAGTGCCAGACAGGGTAGATGCTCGCACCCAGCGCTGGCGGGCAAGTGCGCCGTCACATAGGCGTTGTCGTCCATATGGGCGTCGGCCAAGCCGAGGTCGAGCAACTCGCGCTCAAGCAGGCGGGCCAGGTCGAACTCGTCGGGGTTGGAAGGAACCTCGGCCTCGTTTGCAGGGTCGGACTGAGTGGAGACGCTGCAGTACCGGATAAGCCTATCAATCACATCGCTCATACACTGCTCCTTTTAAAAGAAGCCGGGCGCGAAACATGTCGCGCCCGGCATGGGAACCTAGCGAATCATACTACGGTGCAGGCATACTAGCTGCGTTTCGAGCCCTAGTGCTTCTCAAGCCACCCAAGCACGCTGTCCTCAACACCGGCTTTAGAAGCCTCGACCACGGTGTCGAACCTGCGGGGAAGGGTCTCCAGAGCCTCGAGACCAGCGGGAACGCGGGTGTCCGTGGCTTCGGCGATGGCGCGGTTGAGGGCGATGCCGGAAAGCGACGCGACCTCGGCGGGAAGCTCGTCATGGGCGCCAAGGCCGTTGAGGCCGCGCCACACGTTGGGGCCGAACTTTGCCCAATGGGCGGTGGAGGCAACGAGCATGGGGTGCTCGCTGCGATGCTCCTTTGCGACCTTCAGGGCAACGGCGGTGTGGGGGTCGAGCAGGTAATGCTTCTCAGTGAAGACCTCGCCAATCTCGCGCAGGCAGGCGTCGTTGTCCACGCAGCCAGCGGCGTAAAGCTCCTGCATGCGGGCGCGCGTGTCGGCGTCGACCTCGAAGCGCTTGTCGCGGGAGAGGTCGGCCATCCAGCCGCGCACGCGCTCGGCGTCGCGACCGCACAGCTCGAAGAGCTGGCGCTCCAGGTTGGACGACACGAGGATGTCCATGCTGGGGGAGGGGGTAAGCGAGAGCTTGCGCGAGCGGATGTCGTAGACGCCCGTCGTGATGAAGTCGGTGAGCACGTTGTTCTCGTTGCTCGCGCACACGAGGCGCGCAATGGGGGTGCCGATGCGCTTGGCGTAATACGCAGCCAGGATGTTGCCGAAGTTGCCGGTGGGCACGCAGACGTCGATCTCTTCGCCGGCGCGCACGGAGCCTGCTGCGACCATGTCGGCGTAGGCGCTCATGTAGTACACGATTTGAGGCATGAGGCGACCCCAGTTGATGGAGTTCGCGCTGGAAAGGGCCAGGTTGTGCTCGGCCATGAGCTTGTCGCAGAACGCCGTGTCGCCAAAGGCCTGCTTGACGGAGGTCTGGCAATCGTCGAAGTCGCCGCGGGCCGCGAAGACGTTGACGTTGTCGCCCTGCTGGGTGGTCATCTGGCGAAGCTGAATGTCGGAGACGCCGCCGTCGGGATAGAAGACGCAGATGCCCACATGCTTGCGGCCGGCGAAGCCTTCAAGCGCCGCCTTGCCCGTGTCGCCGGAGGTGGCCACGAGGATGAGGTGGTCGTGGTCGAGCCTGCCCTCTTCGCGCAGCTTGCCCGTCGCATGCTCGAAGAAGCGGGGCAGGCACTGCAGGGCCATGTCCTTGAAGGCCGAGGTGGGTCCATGGAACAGCTCGAGCACATGGATGCCGTCGCCCAGGTCAACCACAGGGGCGATGCGCTCGTCGTCAAACTGGGGGCCGTAGGCGCCGGCCATGAGGGAGTCGATTGCGTCGTCGGCGACGTCGACCTCAAATGCGCGATAGACGCGCGCGGCGCGCTGGGCGTAAGGAAGCTCGGCAAGCGCGCAAATCTCTTCGACGCTCATCGAGGGAATCTGCTGGGGCACGAAAAGGCCGCCACCGGGGGCAATGCCTTCGACGATGGCCTCGCAAAATGAAAGCGCGTCGCTCACGTTTCCACGGGTGTCGATATAGCGGTTCATGGTTGGCCTTTCGTGGTCGATTGGCGTGTCAGGAGAGCCTAATCTGTATATCGTAGCGCGTGCGGAAAGCCCGGGGCGGCTCGGGCGGCAAACGGTATAGAATGTATGCCGACTCGTGAATAAAACGCCATGCATATGAAGAAGTGGCGGCGGTACAATTTCCAGTTTATTGCTCGGTATTCGACTGATGCGGGGGGACGCGAATGGTCGAGAAACTGACGGGGAAGATGGACATCCTTGTCGCGGTGGGGTTTGGCTTCTTTTTGGCGTGGAGGCAAAACGTCATCAACTTCCTGTATCCAATGTCGGCGGGCCTGGTGTTCTCGCCGCTTGTGTGCATGTCGTTTGCATGCTGCCTCGTGCTGATCTTGGCGCTCGTCGCGTTCCGAAGCAACCAGGCGACATTTTCCTCGCGCGTCCTCGTGTCGATGCCGGCGGTGCTCATCGTCGCAGCTACCTTGTGCGCCTATCTTGTGGCCAAAGACTTCGGCGGCATGGTGCTTGCCTATGTGGCCGCTCTCATCATCGGCGTGGCCGCGGCGCTCGGCCTCTTCTCGTGGGTCGAGATGCTGGCTGTGGTCGATGTTGCCACGCGCATTGTGACCGTGGTCGTGGCTTTGCTCATCAAGTCGCTCCTGGGGCTTGCCAGCACGGCTGTGGGTGGGTACGTGGGTCCCTTGCCCATCACGGTTCTTGCGCTCGTTGTCCTCGTCGTACTTGTGGTGCACGAGGCGCGCAATGCCCATCGCGAGATCAAGCCTCTCATCATGCGCCCGACGAGCTCGAGTCACTTCAAGCTGCTGCTCGGGGCGCTTGTGGTCTACGCATTCATCTTTGGCGTTACGGCGGGAAACACCGCTGCCGTCGCACAAATTTCGGTGATGCTCGACTTCAACACGGGCGTCGACGAGTGCGTGCTTGCCATTTCGGTCATCTTGCTTGCGGTATTGCTACCCTGCAAGTCGAACGTGCGCCTCTCTACCATCGGCCGTGTGCTCACGCCGGTGCTTGCCGTCCTGTTTTTGCTGCACATCCTTTTGGGTGGTAGCGCTGGAGGACTTCTGCCCAAACTCACCGAGGCGTTCTGGGACATCGTGCAGGTGTTTGTGCTGCTCGTTCTCATCGATGTGGCCCAGAGCGGTGTGGCGAGCCTGTCGTTTGTGTTCCCCGTCGGATGGGGTGTGGTGAGTTTCGGCTATGCCTGCGGCACGCTTGCCGGTCAGGCGACGGGGCTCTCGTTCGGCGATGATTTTGCTGCCGTGCAGGCCATCACGGTGACGATGACGATTCTGGCGGTCGTGGCTTCGAGCGTGCTTGCGGCGGCGCAATACCCCTCGCCCGTGAACGGCGCCGCCCAGCCTTTCGTGCCAGTTGAGCTGCAGGGTGGAGGGTTCGAGGGGTCGTCTCAGCGCAGTGACACGGCTCCCGATGTCCTCGTATCGTATGCTGCGATCGGTGCTGCCGGGCAGGCAGACGCGGCTCAGACGGCACCCGCTGGGACGCCGACGGTCGCTCCTGTCGACCCCATCGCCCAGGCATGCGCGGTGATTGCGAAGAAGTACGCCTTGTCGGAGCGCGAGGGCGAGGTACTCGACCTGCTTGCCCGCGGCAACACGCGCATGTCCATCGCCGAGAAGCTCATCATCTCGGAGAACACCGTGCGCGTGCATGTGAAGAACATCTACGCCAAGCTACACATTCACTCCAAGCAGCAGCTCATCGACATGGTGGACAAGCGCGCGTAGTCAACCAGGGTGTCTGTATCGACATATGGCCACCAACGGCAAGGAGCCGCATTCCAACCCCGGGGTGCGGCTCCTTTGCAATGCCCTGTTTTTCTTTATGTACTTGCGGGGGTTCGCCCAAGGGACTGCCAAACAAACACCTCTTCGTCGAGAAATGAATAAAGGTGGGCCCCTTAGAGCCTGCCCTGAGCTGCAATGGGTTGAGAAGTGCTTGCACCGGCGCATGTTCTGTGCTCAGGCGGGTCTGCGTGCAGACCATGCGCCTCAGCGGCGTCCTTATGTGGTCGGGCCGACCCTTAGCCCTCGAGCGCCTTGGCGAGTGCCTCTTCTGCTTGGCAGGCAATGTCGGGCAGGATGCCGGTGCCGCGGATGCCCTTGCCCTGAGCTGCCTCGGCGGTCTTGGTCATGGGGTAGGTGAAGACGAAACGGTCGCCGAAGGTGAGCGTGACGGGGTTGGAGTAGTCGAGCGTGCCGCGCGTGGCCTGGCCCACCTGCGTTGCGCGTGGAGACTTCTTGGCGACGCCTGCGAGCCACTCGGCGGCGTCGGCGGTGCGCTCGCTTGTGAGCAGGAAGACGCGCTGGCCAGCCGGGGCGGCCGCGATGTCGAGCTGCGCGGGGGCAAGCGACTCCTCTACAAAGCCCTTGCCCATGCTTTCTTGCGCGGCCTGGAGGCCCTGATCGAGCCAAGCGGTGGTGTCGCCGGCACCCTGGGCCTCAAGCAGGGTCTTGAGCTGGGTGAACTGCTGGATGCGGGCCTTGCACGCACCGGTGGAATAGTTGGTGAGCACCTGCTGGGTGCCGATGAGCGCCTCCAGCGTCGTCGGCTCGTCGAACAGCCAATTGAGCAGGGGGTAGGCCGCCTGCTCGACGCCGCCCATGCAGGCGCGCACGTCGAGGACGAGCGTCTTTGCTGCACGCGCCTGGCCGGCATGCTCGGTCAGCAGGTCTGCGGCCTCGGTGGAGTCGAGGTTGCCCACGGTGAGGACGGCTGCCCTGCCCTGCATCTCGAATGCGCAGGGGGCGGACTCGAACGCGGAGTCGGCGTCGGCGCCCAGGCGCATGAGGCGCAGGTTGGGGTCGCCCAGGTGCGCAAGGCGCTCCTGCATCATGGCCTCGAGCAAGTCGTCGTTAAGAAGCCCCAGCTCATCGGCTTTCCTGAAGAGCTTGTGCCATGCCTTGCCCGCATGATCGTCGCATTCGGGCATGCCGGCGTAGTCGTGGTCGAGGGCGATGAGGATCTGCGAGGCGATGGTGCGGGGCTCGGGCGTCATGGTGCGGCCTTTCATTGGGAAGATGCACGTTTTTTCGCCTGCTATCCTACCCAAACGCCTTGTCTGTGGGTGCGGCCATGCCAAGCTCGCACCGCTTTACCACGTGTCGTGCGGCTCGTTGGTATCGGTCCCTACGCTTCGAGTGCGAGCGCCGCCCCGAGAATCGTGTCGCGCGTGCATTCCTCGGGCGTGAAGGGCACGTGCACGTCGAGCGGCAGCCCCGTGCGCTCGAACCCCTCGCCGTCGTGGTTGGCCTTCGTGCGGCTGATGGGGTAGGTGAACGAGCAGGCGATGCCTTCAAGCTCGCTGGTGAGGTAGTTGGCGTAGTCGACCCAGCCCTTGGTGGCGCGGCCCACCAGGCGCACGCGCTCCATCCCCATGACGGCCTGAGCCAGGCGCTCCGCCCCTTCCCCCGTGCCGGAATCGAGCAGGATGCAGGCAAGGCGCGGTGCGTTGGCATCGGGTGTCACGCGCTCGTCGATGAAGGGGGAGGGGAGAACCTCGGGCAGCTCGGCCATACGCAGGCGCTCTGCCATGACGTGGGTGGTGCGCTTGCGTGCGAGCACCTCGTCGGCCTTTGCCTGAATGTCGGCGCACAGCTCGTCGGCCATGCTGAGGCCGGCCTCGTCGAGCGCGGGGCGGACGCGGTCAATGTCGGCGATGAGTGCGGCGGCGTTGTTCTTGGAGTAGACGGTGAAGAGCTCGACGTCGTCCATGACCTGCTTCGCGTCAATCTCGGCGTCCACAAGCAGGGGAAGAAGCGCCAGGTAGGAGGCGGGGTCTGCGGTGCCGGCGCAGTGGCGCAGGTCGAGCACAAGCTTGCCGGCGCCTTGCTCGGCGAGGGCTGCCGTAGCCTCAGAAACGGCCTGGGCGACCTTGCCGGCCTGGGAGAGGTCGTCGATTCGCATGACGACGGCGCCGTCCTGCACGCGGGTCGAGAACTCGGGGTCGGGCGTTTTCACGGGGTAGCGACGCAGGTCGAGGCGCATGACGTGGCCGTCGCCGGGGAAGACGTCGATGTCGTCGAACATGCGCATGGCCAAGTCCCAGTCCTCGCGGTCCGTGCCTCGACCCCAGACGACGTCGGCCCCCATGTCTTTGAGCAGGAAATCGATCCTGTTCATGCCCACGGCGACGATGCGCATGCCCGGAGCCAGGCGCGTCTCCTGCCGCGCTTCGGTCACATAGAGGAAGTTCTCATGGCGCTTGACGCGAAAGCCCAGGTCATACTCCTGATAACTGCCGTCGTGGCAGGTGACCTTGCAGGTTTTGGCACCTGCGGTAGAGAGGTACTGGCGCGCGGCAAGCAGGAACTGGTCCACGTCGGCATGGGCGTTGCGCGACGCCTTGGCCAGCGAGTTGCCGCAGGCCTCGGCGTTGCCGATGGAGCGCCTGCCGGGCGCGGCGTCCATGTGCAGCGTCTCGCAGATTGCGTTGTAGCCAGTCAGGTAAAGGAAACCTCGCATTGTCAGTCCTTCCACGACGACTCGTTGAGCCTTGCAGGGCATCTTCTTGGTCTAAATTCGGGCATGTTTGCGTCTTAATGTCGGCGAGGTGGCTACCCGCAGCGAGTGCGGTGACGTTACCGCAGGTAGATGAGGTGCTACCTTGAGCCGTGCGTCTCGCTGTTCCAACAAGACGCAAACATGCCGGAGTTTTTTGCAATGTGGCGCCGCTGACAAAGCGGGGGCACCCCGAATATGTTTGGGGCGCCCCCGCTTCAGTTACGTTCATGCTACCTCAGGTGAGGAAGCATGTCTAACGTTTCGAGCCTAGAGCCCCAGGTAGGCAGCGGCACTCTTGCCGGCGACGCGGCCGTTGGTGAGGGCCATGCCGATGGAGTTGCCGGCGGCAGGCGTGGAGTAGCCGGTGCCGTAACGGCCGCCCAGGTCGGCGCCTGCGCAGTACAGGCCGGGGATGGGGTTGCCGTCGAGGTCCTCGACGTTGAGGTTCTTGTCGGCCATGACGCCCGACATGGTGACCATCGAGGGGCTCGAGCCGGTGCGGCCGCAGGAGCCGGAGAAGCCGTAGTAGAGCGGGCCCTCGATCGGGATCATCGCCTCGGCGTTCTTACCGAACTCGGGGTCGCAGGTGTAGGTGCCGTCCTGGCAGGCGTAGCACAGGTCGTTGTAGTGGTTGACTGCGGCCACGAAGCCCTCGACGTCCTCGATGCCCAGGCCAGCGGCCAGGTTCTCAAGGCTGTCGGCCTTGTAGATGCCGCCGCCCATGCGCTCAGCGGTGGTCATGCCGGTGATCTTGATCTGGCTGTTGACCTCGCCGGTCTCGATGTCGTACATCATGTCCATGATGTACTCGGGACGGCCGAAGTTGGGGCCGGTGTGCTCAAGGCCGCAGCTGGCGATGTGCTTGAGGTAGTCGCCGCCGATGATGCCGTAGCAGGCGCCCGTCTTGCGCGAGCAAGCGTCGCCGGCAGCGGTGATGTTGCCCTCGTTGCAGAAGCGCTGCATGTTCTCGTCGAGCCACAGGTGGCAGTTGGCACCCCAGGTACCGGAGGGGCCGCCGCCCAGGGACATGTGGCCGCGCGGGGAGGGGTCGACGAAGCCGCCGGCCCAGCACAGCATCTTGACGCCCGAACCGTCGCCGGCGCAGGCCATGCCGCCGCCGTTGAAGTCCTCCTTGAGGCCGCCGGTGCGCTCGTACTTCTCCTGGAGCTCGTTGAGCAGGGCCCAGCACATGTCGGCGTTCTGGATGTAGCCGCCGGCGCAGGAGATGACTGCCTTGCAGTTGAACTTGACGTAGCGGTCGGCGTCGGCATCGTAGACGATGACGCCGGTCACGGTGCCGTCCTCAGCCTGCACGACCTTGTAGCCCTTGTAGCCCAGGAACACCTGAGCGCCCAGGGTGTAGGCCTTGGCCAGGCACGCCATCTGGACGTTGCCGATGATGGAGGAAGCGGCGACGCCGCCGTGACCCTCGCGGCCGTGGAAGTGGCCCATCATCTGGATGGTGGTGGCCCAGGTCTTCGTGCCGGGGGCCTTGGGGTAACCGGTGTGGTCGAGGCACTGGTTGTTGTTGTCGTAGAAGGAGGCGCAGGCGTCATAGAGAGCCTGGTAGCCGGCCTGGTAGCCCTCCTCGGTCGTCTCGCAGTTGGGGTCGACGGCAAGCGAGGCCCAGTCGATGTCGGCGGTGAGCTCCTTGACCTTGTCGGCGTCGAACATGGCCTGGACGATGATCTTGCCGTTGCGGGTCACGTCGTAGGTGTAGAAGGACTCGTCGATGTCCTGGGCGTAGGCGCCGCCCTCGGAGGAATACTCGTTGTTGGTGAGGGCCAGGTCGCTCACGAGCTGGTTGTACAGGTCGTGGCGCTCGGAGTCCTCGACGGCCTCCTTCATGCAGGCGAGCATGTTGTCGAGGCACTCGCCGGAGTTGTTGACGTAGGAGGCGACGATCTCCTGGCTCACGCGGCCGCCCGAGCGGGTTGTGAACTCGTTGATGACCTCACCGAGGTTGTACTCAGCGAAGCCGGCGTTCTTCACGAAGTCGGCGTTCCAGGCAGCGGCGTCCTCGCCGATGTACATGAGGTAGGTGCTCTTCTCGCACATGGCGACCTTTGCGCCAGCCTCGGCAAGGGCAAGCGTGGCCTGCGTGCCGGCATGGCCGCCACCGATGACGACGGCGTCGAAGTCGTTGATCTCCTCGGCGACCTCTACGTCGTCGGGCACGCCCAGCCAGTCGCCGGCGCCTGCGTAGCCGAAGGTGCGTCCCTCAGCGGCAGCTGCCTCGCGGGCTGCGGGGACGTCCTTGGGGGCACCCATGGGGCCAGGGCCACCGGCGCCGGGGCCACCCTCGCCGCCGCCTTCGCCACCCTCGGGGGCACCCTCGCCCTCGGCGGGCGCCGGGGCCTCCTCGGCAAGGGCCGTGGAAGCGGCAAGGGCAAGTGCCATGGCGCTGCCGGCGGCCACGAAGTTGCGACGGGTCATCTCGGTCTTACTCATCAAGAGCTCCAATCCCAATGCGTTCCTGTAGATGCGCGTCCACGCGCTATCGAGACGGCCGGCTGGTCGCTTCGTTACGCACGAACTGGGGTTCACTCTATTGTTTTCGCGCTGCCAAAAAGGGTTATCCTTTGTGTATTAGTTGATTCTTGCGAAACCGAGGGTATGATATTGGCGTTTCTAGCTGCGTAAATATGCCATTGGTCAGAAAGGGGCCAGAAATGACTGTGGAAGGGGCCGTTGCGCTTACCCCTGCGCACGAGGACTACATTGAGGCAATCGTCGAACTCGAGGAGTCGCAGAACCACCCTGAGATTCGTTCGGTCGACATTGCCAACCTGTTGGGGGTTTCCAAGGCAAGCGTCAACAAGGCCGTCCAAACGCTGCGCGATGCCGACTTCATCGAGCAGGAGCGCTACGGTCGCATCACGCTGACCGATCACGGTCGCGCCTACGGCCAGGAGATTTGGGGGCGCCACAACATGCTGCGCCGCTTCCTCGTCGAGGACCTGGGCGTCGATCCCGAGCTCGCCGAGCAGGAGGCGTGCGAGATGGAGCACACTGTCTCGAGCGAGACCATCGACCGTTGGAGCGTTTGGCTCGACCGCGTGCACACCGCTCTCGCGCAGGCGGGTGCCGATGTCTCGGCCGCCTCGCAGGTGTCGCGCGCCGAGGATGGCGCTGCGGACAGCGAGCACTAACAGGGTTCGGAACACCGGGGGGATGTTTCGTACGTCTACGCCCACACCCTCGACATGACGGTGCTGCCGTTTATGTCGAGGGCGTGGGCGTTTCTTTTCAACAATGTGTACGCACATGACGTTCATAAACGTCGGCTTACTTTGCGCATAATACGTTTCAGGCACTTGAGGCCCCCCTTACCTCAAGAACGCGCGACGGGCTCCCCTTACCCGTCAAGACGCACCATAATTCGAACAGGTAGCGTCGCATCCCTCCTTGAGGCCCGGTCCCCCACCGGGCCTCACTTTGTTTGGGGGTATCTAACGAGCAAATCTCATCCGATCGCGGAGGCCCATCTGCCGCGTTCCACGGAACCTCATGTACATCTAGTAGGCCAAAGGCCCGCACCGCGCACATCGGCCCCGTGCGCCTTGCAGATGAGCCTCCGTCTGGGTGGGGTGGTTGTGGGTGCCGTTTACCGGCGGTGAGTGGCCGTATGGGAGTAATCGCCGAATAACAATGTGCTGAGGAACCCCTCGCCGTGCGCTGCGCATACAATCCGCGCTGAAGTGTGCGGCTGCCCGAGGTCGCGCGCCGACGTACCCGTCTTCGGCAGGAGGTTTCCATGACCGGAATAGCGTTGGTCGTCGCCTTCGTCATCGCAATTGCGGCGATGATCGTGATGATCTCCAAGTTCAAGATTCACCCGTTCATTTCCATCATGCTCGTGTCCCTGGTGTTTGGTCTGGTGGCCGGCATCCCGCTGGTCAACCGAACGCTTGAAGACGGCACAACCGTTTCGGGCATCGCCTCCGTCATCGGTGCGGGTTTCTCGGGTACCTTCACCAGCATCGGCATCGTCATTATCTTGGGCGCCCTGGTGGGCTCCATCCTCGAAGCCACGGGCGGCGCGTTCAAGCTCGCCGACATGGTGGTGTCCCTCGTGGGCAAGAAGCATCCTGAGATTGCCATGGAGCTCATGGGCTGGATCGTCTCCATCCCGGTGTTTTGCGACTCGGGCTTCGTCATTTTGAACCCCATCCGCAAGGCCATCGTGCAGAAGACCGCCGCAAGCTCGGTCATGCTCACCGTGTGCCTGTCGTGCGGCCTGTATGTCAGCCACGTCTTCATCCCGCCGACGCCCGGCCCCATCGCCGCCGCCGGTTCGCTCGGCCTTGAGAACGACCTGCTGCTCGTCATGGGCCTGGGCGTTGTCTGCTCCATCCTTCCCCTGATCGCCGGCGTCGTGTTCGCCCGCTTCATCGGCAAGCGCGTCAAGGCTGAGGACGAGGCCGACGCAAGCGGCAACGTTGCCACCTACGAGGAGATCAAGGCCCAGTACGGCCAGCTTCCCGGCGGTTTCATCACGCTTGCTCCCATTGTGGTGCCCATCGTGCTCATGGCTCTGGGCTCCATCTCCTCGATGGCCAAGTGGAGCGGCTTCGGCGCCGACCTGTGCACCTTCTTCGGCACGCCCATGATCGCCCTTGCAATGGGCGTCGTCTTCGGCGTCATCCAGCTTGCCGTCACCGCCAACCTGGACAAGTTCCACGACCTGGTCCAGGAGACGCTCAAGACCGTGGGCCCGATCCTCTTCATCACTGCCGCCGGCGGTGTTCTGGGCAAGGTCATCGCCTCTACCGATATGGTGAACTTCATCAAGGAGCAGGCGGTCACCCTCGAGGCGCTCGGCATTTTCTTCCCGTTCCTGCTCGCGGCCATCCTCAAGACCGCGCAGGGTTCCTCCACGGTTGCCATCACCACCACGGCCGGCATCCTCGCCCCCGTTATGGCGACGCTCGGCCTTGACACCCCCGTTGCCGCGGCGCTTGCCGTCATGGCCATCGGCGCCGGCGCCATGACCGTGTCGCATGCCAACGACTCCTACTTCTGGGTCGTCACCAACTTCGGCGCCATGCAGCCTGACCAGGGCTACAAGACCCAGACTGTCGCCACGGGCATCCTCGGCATTGCCGGCGTGCTCAACGTTTGGATCGTGTACATGACCTGCTCCGCCATGGGCCTGGCCTAAAAACCAACGCCGCCTGTGTGCTCCCGCGGGGTCACGCGCACATGCGCGGGCCCCGCTTTTGTTTCTTGTCGAAAGGATGCCTGCGTTGTACAAGAACTTCCTGATCGTGCCCGACTCCTTTAAGGGCACCATGAGCGCCATCGACGTGTGCCGCATCATGGCCGAGACGCTGCAGGAGCGCTTCCCCGAGGTGCACATCGACACGATCCCTATGGCTGACGGCGGCGAGGGAACGGTAGATGCCTTTTTGGCTGCTAATTCCGGTGAGCGCATCACGTGCGAGGTGTGCGGTCCCTATCGCGAGCCGGTCGAGGGATTCTATGGCATGCTCGACGACGGCACGGCTGTCATCGAGATGGCCGCCGCCGCTGGCCTTCCCCTTGTTGGGCAGAATCGCCGAGCTGACAAGACCACGACCTTTGGTGTGGGCCAGCTTCTGCTCGACGCGCTCGACCACGGTGCCAAGAAGGTCATCATGGGCCTGGGCGGCAGCTGCACCAACGAGGGCGG
Source organism: uncultured Coriobacteriales bacterium (assembly GCA_934654475.1). Lineage (GTDB taxonomy): Bacteria > Actinomycetota > Coriobacteriia > Coriobacteriales > UMGS124 > UMGS124. The sequence goes on along the minus strand of CAKUFZ010000003.1, from coordinate 43,055 downwards.
CGTGGGCATGGCCGCGGCATGCGGCGTCAAGTTCTACGACGCAACCGGGGCGGAGTTCCTGCCGGTGGGCGGCACGCTCTCCCACATCTCGCGTATCGACGTTTCGGGCATGAACCCACGCATCCGCGACGTCGAGATCGTCACCATGTGCGACATCGACAACCCCCTGTGCGGCGTGACCGGCGCCTCTGCCATCTTCGGCCCGCAGAAGGGCGCGACTCCCGAGCAGGTAGGCATGCTCGACGCGGGCCTGGCACACCTGGCGGCCATCATGAAGCGCGACCTGGGTGCCGATGTGCTCGACCTGCCCGGTGGTGGAGCCGCCGGCGGCATGGGCGCGGGCATGGTGGCCTTCTTTGGCTCGAGGCTGCAGATGGGCACGCAGACCGTGCTCGACACCGCGCATTTCGACGACCTCGTGCAGGAGGCCGACCTGGTGTTCTCCGGCGAGGGCTGCTTCGACGGCCAGTCGCTGCACGGAAAGGTCGTGGTGGGCGTGGCGAGCCGCTGCAAGGCCGTGCATACCCCGCTCATCGCCGTGGCGGGCGTCATCGACGACACGGTGGTGCCCTCGGCTGCCCAGGCGGGCGTGAGCCACATCGCCTGCATCAACCGCACGGGCGTGCCGCTCGAGGTGGCCATCAAGCATCCTCGCTCGAACCTTGCCCACACGATGGGCCTGCTCTCTGAGCTTTTGGCGACCCAAGACGAGGCGAGCCTGCCTGCAAGGTTGCACCTGCATGCACATGCGGGGGAGTAACGACGCGGAACGTCTCGTCAGGCGTTCAACACCCGCCTTCGTCTAGAAATGCGGACGGCCCGGCTTCTCATTCGCGTGATGCGAGGGAGGCCGGGCCGTTGAGTTTGTCTCGCTTGCCTTCACGCATCGCGGGAACCCAGGGCGCTAGATAGTCGGCGAGGAATAACCATGCGACGTCTGCAGCAAGCAGGAGCTCCTCGACCTCATCGAAGAGATGAGAGGGCCCGGCGGTAGATGGATCAGCAAAAGCTGCACGCTAACCAATAAGCACCTGCTTGCCCTTAAAGGCGAAGCCGTAGGTGCGGATGCGGTCTTGCGGGATACCGCGCGCTTCAAGACCTGCTGCATAGCGCCTCTCGGCAATCTGCGCTTTGGCTGCGGCGACGGTCTCATCGAGACTCTTCTCGTGCCGGGGGTTGAACACCTTGAACTCGACGATGATGGCGTCGTCGCGCTTGGAATCCAGTGGTTCGAGCATGACGTCGTAGCGGCCGTACCCGCTTTCGCGGTTTGACGTGATGACGTAACGCCCTCGTAGCTCGACGAGCAGGCCGAGCACAAATCCGTGATAGAAGCGCTCGGGTTCCCTTTCGGCTGGGCGGATGCCCGAGTCGAACAGGCTGAACGTGTCGAGGGCGACATCATTCATGTAGCCGTTCATTGCGTCGAGGTCGCCTGCGAGCAGCGCCTGGATAAAGCCGTTGTAATACGAGGCGCTTTGCTCGAACCATCCTTTCACCATTGTGTCGAAGCTGAGCGCTACCTCGCGATTTGTCAGCGCAAGTTCGTAGGCGCCCCCTTGGTCAATCGTTTGGCGAGACACGACCTTGAGGTATCCGTTGGCAAGCAGCAGCGCCCACACGGCTCCTGGTTTGCCTCCCAGCTCACCGAAGGCAACTTGCTCGTCAAGGACTTTGGAAATCGTGCCTCCTTGCAGGAGGCGCTCGAAATCTTCCTTGATTTGAGAATCCCCCTCGCGCACGAGTTTGCTCGCCAAGGCATTGCTGCTTGTGTTCGCCCAATATGGTTGAGCTGTGCCGTACTTGAGGTAATTGGTAATTGACCAGGGATTATAGATATCGGTTATATGCCCGAAAGAGAAGCCGTCGTACCACTCCTTGACCTGTTCGCGCTCCGTGAGGCCCATTTCGTCCATAGCTGCGAACGTCTCTTGTTCGGTGAAGCCAAAGCAGTCCTCATACTGCTCTGTGGTCGTGGTGACGACGGCGAGGTTGTTGAGGTCCGAAAAGATGGACTCGCGGCTGATGCGCGTGACGCCGGTCAAAACGGCACGTTCGAGGAAGGGGTTTGTTTTGAACGTGTTGTTGAAGAGGCTGCGTACGAATTCCGTGAGCTCGTCCCAGAAACCGCCCATCCAGGCTTCCTGCATGGGGGTGTCATATTCGTCAAGCAGAACGATGGCGCGCTTGCCCGTTGCCTGATACAGGTGTTCACAGAGGCGAAGCAAGGATGACGGGGCGCTCTCGATTGAAACGTAGGTTGTGCGGCCCGTGAGTACGTCGGCCTCATTCTTCGGAAGCAGGCTTGAGTCGAGCGTTTCGGCGTGGCTGCGCCAGGCTTGGGCTATGCGCTCGCGGATGCGAAGAGATATGTCTTCGATGGTCGCGCCCTTTGCCCCCGCGAATGAGAGGGCAACGACGGGCCACCTGCCCTGTTCGACTCGCAACTCGATATCGTTCCAGACGGCAAGACCTTCGAACAAATCCTGGCGCCCTGCATATGCCGAGGAAAAGAAGCATTCGAGCATGCTCATGTTGAGCGTTTTGCCAAAGCGACGGGGGCGGCAGATAAGGGTGGCGGGGTCAGACGAATTCCACCACTGGGAGATAAAGCCGGTTTTGTCGACATAGAAGTCGTTGTGTTCACGGATGTCGGCAAAGCCTTGTGCCCCAATGGATATCGTCCGTGCCATGTGTTCATCTCCCGGCGTTCACTTATGGATATAGCCTTCTTCCGTGTCAGGGAAGAGTATAGCGCCTGGATGGAGTATGCGTATGGGTGCCACTGGGTCTTAGTTGATTACCCTGCGACTTTTACCCCGCGCGCCAGTTGAGGAGAGACCCTGCGAACACGGCGGCGGTGCCTGCCCAGTAGATGGGGTTGAGCGAGACGCCGAGCAGGATGGAGCTCGCCAGCGTGGAGAGAACGGGGGCGGCGTAGGAGAAGGCCGCCATCTTGCGCACGTCGCCCTTGATGAGGCCGTGCCCCCACAGGGTGTAGCCGCTCGCCACGCAGGCAGCCGCCGCCACAAGGGCAGCGATCGAGGACACGGAAGGAGCCTGTTCAGGCAGGTAGGGGCCAGAGATGAAAAAGACCAGCCACAATGTGGTGGCAACGCCGACGAAGAAGAGCGACGTGGCGTCGGCGCCCTGCGAGATTTTGGGCGTGACGGTGGAATAGAGCGCCCAGATGACGGCGCCGATGAGGGTGAGCAGGTAGGGGACGGGGTTTGCGCCCAGGTGCTCGGCAAGCTGGGCGGCCGTGAAGCCGGCGTTGCCGCCCACGGCCACCATGACGCCGATGGTTGCGATGATGGCGCCCGGTATCACGCGCCCCACGGCGCCCCTCTTCCCTGAGGCTGCCGCGCAGAAAAGCACGGTGAGCGTGGGCCACAGATAGTTGACCAGGCTCACTTCGACGGCCTGCATGGAACTCGTTGTCATGGAGATGGCAAGCGCGAACACGGACTCATAGCTCACGAAGAGCGCCCCGCCTATGAGCAGGTAGCGCCGGGGGATGGTCTTGAGCTTGGGCGGCCGTACGATGAGAAGCGCTGTCGCCGCAATCGTGTACAGCAGGGCCGTACCCAGCGTGGCGCCGAAGCCCATGGAGACGAGTTTGACCAACCCCGCCATGAGCGCCCACACCGCCACGGCGCTCATGCCGAGGAAGGTGGCGTGTGGGGTGGGGGTTGTGTTGGGCTCCTGATTGCTTTCCATGTTCTCTTTCCAAAATCCCGTACGACCGCGGTGAATGAATTATGCGTTAGATAAGAATGCGTAATGCCAGTGGGCGTACTTCTATCCCTTCTCAACCAGGTCGATGAGCTCCTGCTGGGAGTGGACGTTGAGCTTGGCGTAGATGCGCTTGATGTAGGTCTTCACGGTGTTGCGGGTGAGGGTGAGCTCCTCCTGCACGAAGGCGTTGTTGCGGCCGCGGGCGAGAAGGGCGAGCACCTCGGTTTCGCGAGGGGTGAGACCGCCGGACCGGGCGACGCGCGCGCAGGCGTCTTCGAAGCGCTGGGTGTCGGAGGCTTGGGGCACTTGCAGGGGTTGCACAGGTTCGATGCCGGCGATGGTGCCGGCGAAACTGAAATCGGACAGGCCAAACAGTACGTAGGCCACAAGCGCCGTTGCTGCGGTGGCCGAGGCGAGAAATGCCGTGTCGCTTGCGGCGCTCGCGCTCACGAAGGCTCCCAGGTTTGCCCCTACGATGCTGCCAGCTGTTGACATGACCGAGCCCCAGGACAAAACGGTCACGGCTGAGAGTCGGTTGCGGGTGGAGGCGGCTATCATTACGAGGGCGAATACGGTGTCGAAGCAAGCCGCCGCTACGGTGAGCAGGTCTTGAGCCAGTGGGAGATAGCTTCTGAGCGGCATGATGAGAAACGCGGCGACCGCAAACACGATGGCCGCCTTAAAGGTTGCGTCGTAGAGGCGTATGTGCGTGCTGAACCAGCCGAGAAGTGCCAGGGCCGCCAGAGCGAAGAGACTGGCGAAGGGGGAGGCCGCTCCCCCCTCGACGGGACCAAACCGCAAGTTGAAGCCAAGCACCGCCGTTGCGAAGAACATGCATATGAACATGCGGTTGGTAAAAGGTAGATAGGAGGCAGGCCTCATGAGACGTGCTCCGTCCTGTGCGGGGGCTTCGGCGATTTCTCCTACGAGCCTGTTGGCGCCGGTGTGGCAGCAGAGATAGACCGCAAGCGGGCTCGCTGCGAGTAGGATGAGCGCCGCCTGCTCAGACAGGCTGGCGACTGCCCAGGAGAGGGCATACCCGGCAAACGAGGCGGCGGGGATTCCCGCAAGGAGCCAGCGCGAGGCGAGGTCACAGCAGGCGATGCTAGCAAGAAGGCTCGTCCATGCAGTGCCCATGCTGCGCAGTATCGCGCCTGCGCACAAAAGGACGGGTGAGCCGAGCGTCAGCCCGACTTCCATTACGACCGAGCCGACGAGGGCGGCTGCGACAGCTCCCACACCAAGGGGCGTTGCCTTCAGCAGGCGCGGCTTGTGAAGGGCAGCTATCACCACGACCAGGCTTACGGCCACGCCCGTTCCCACGTTGATGTCGCGGGCGAGCGGCATCACGGCGTCGAAGAGCGGGTAGAGCGTCGTGTTTGACAGGCGGATGGAGAAAGGGACGAACATGTAACCAAGGAGGATGACAAACGATGACAACAGGCTTGGTTGCGCTGAATCGTGCCGCTCGACTTGATTGTTGCTGATTGCCATGGCTCGCTGCCCTTTCTGTGAACGTGAGTCGTTCCATCATACAACCCAGGAGCAGCAAACGAGGCGCAGGCGCGATGCCAACGATGTGTCGAATCGGGCATATGGTGGTCGGCTTACGGCATACATCCAGGTAAAAGCAACACAACCCCCTCATGGGGTATAGTGGGTGCGACCGCGGGATTGGTGGTATCGACTCCCAACGGGGGCTGCCGGGGGAGGACTGCATCGAGTCAGGATAGGAGACGTAACGCAAGACGACGCTATGTTCGAACAAGATGGTCGTGGGCTCCGCGCGCCATTCTCGTGTGTGGCATGCGCGAGGGAGTGAAGCGGACTCGTTCTTGTTCGACCGGGCGTTCCTTGCAAACGCCTATCCAAAGGAGATGCTCTTATGTCCAAGACTGTTGCTTCTCGCCGTCAGTTCCTTGCGGGTGCAGGCGTCGCCGCCGCCGCTGCCGCCGCGTTGGGTGCTACCACAGCTCTGGCCGACGAGGCCGCTGGCACTGCGGCCTCTGATGTCCCCGCCTGGCTTGGCGAGGCCCCTGCCATCACCGACGCCGACTGCACCGAGACCGTCGACACCGAGATTCTCGTGTGCGGCGCCGGCGACGCCGGCATGTTCTGCGCCATGACCGCCGCCGAGGAGGGAGCCAAGGTCCTGCTCATCGACCCGATGGAGCAGGGCTTCGGCATCCGTTGTTCCGCGCTGGGCGCCGTGGACTCCTCCCTGCAGAAGGAGAACAACGTCGCGATTGACAAGATGGAGATCGTCAACGACGTCGTGCACTATGCCGACGGCGTGTGCGACATGCGCATCTGGAAGATGTGGGCCGATGAGTCGGGTGAGGCCATCGACTGGTACGTCGATGAGTGCGACAAGTGCGGCAACCTGTCTGTCGAGAACGAGTACAACATGCCCGAGGGGACGCGCTACCATGACTGGCCTACCGGCCATGCCACGCTGGGCACTGAGATGAAGTGGGCAAACGAGCCCGTCATCCTTGACTACCTCATCAACAAGCTCAATGGCATCGAGGGCTGCGAGCATCGCGGTTACACCAAGCTTGTCGAGCTCATCGTCGAAGACGGCAAGGTCACCGGCGCCTACTGCGCCACGGGCGAGGACTTCGACTCCTACATTCGCGTGAACGCCTCCAAGGGCGTCGTGGTGGCTACGGGCGGCTATGTGCTCAACAAGGACATGATGCATGCCTTGCAGCCCGACGTGATGGAGGGTCTCTCTACGTTCTTCACCACGAGTCAGGTGTTCGGCGAGGGCATCAAGGCTTGCATGTGGGCCGGCGCGGCACTGGAGCCCAACCACACGACGCTTGTCTTCGACCGCGGCGCCGTGCATCCCGACGAGCCTCTCGGTGACGGCGCGAGCACGCCTGGCCAAGTGTGCCTGCAGTCCCAGCCTTTCCTCAAGGTGAACTCCAACGGCGAGCGCTTCTGCAACGAGTCGAGCCCCTACGACTTCGTATTCCATGCCGCCAACAAGTTCGCTGACAAGGCTTGGTACCCCATTTGGGACGCCAACTACCTCGACGATGTGGATCGCTTCCATACCGTGGGCTGCTCCACGCAGCTGCTGCGCGAGGGTGGCGACCACCTCATGGGCAACGACCCCGACACCGTCGTGGCCAATGTCGAGGCTTCCGTCGAGGAGGGCACCTGCATCAAGGCTGACACCCTGGAGGAGCTGGCCGAGGGCCTGGGCATCAACGCCGAGAACCTCGTGAAGACCGTCGAGCGTTACAACGAGCTGTTCGATGCCCAGGAGGACACCGACTTCGGCAAGGAGGCCTTCCGCCTGTCTGAGATCCGCACGGCTCCCTTCTATGGTCTCAAGCTTGGTGGTATCGCCCTTGCCACCATGTCGGGCATCGAGATCACGCCCGAGTGCGAGGCGCTGAACACCGAGGGCCAGGTCATCGAGGGCCTCTATGTCATCGGCAACGACGCCGGCAACAAGTACAACAAGACCTACCCCAACTTCGCCGCAGGCCTCAACGCCGGCCTGTGCGCCACGATGGGCCGCCACGTCGCCAAGGCGCTTGCCGCGAAGTAAGGATCGAGCTGCCGGAGAGGCATGTCAGTTATATCGAGCAATGAGAAAGGGGCCGGATCGCACATGCGATTCGGCCCCCTTTTGTGTGTGGGGAGGGCCTGCGGGGCGTTTTTCAGGGGGGCGTGATGCAGCGAATGTCGGTCTTTGCCAGTGTCCATGGCCGCCGAGCCCTTTGGTCGATGAATGCCGCCCAGGGATGATTGCATGCAAAACACCAGCTTGCGACCTCATCCCGGTCGGGCGAGCGAACTAAATCCACCTCCAATCATCCCGTCGATACGAAGGGTGCGCCAGGCCCGGCCATATGGTGGGCCTCACAGACGTTGCGGGCGTGCGTGCATCTGGCGCCGCGCTTGCACGGGCAGCGAGCACCAATCGTCGCGTTTTGGAGAGGGTGGATGGAAAAGATGGCACAAGAGAACTTGGACGAGTTTTTCCTCGATGAGGACGAAGGCGTGTTCGACCCGCTGGCCGAGGACTTCGAGCCCGCGCAGGACGGCGCCGATCCCGACGAGGACGGCATCGTAGACCTGCCGGTCATGGCGGAGATGCCCGAAGAGGTAAAGGTCAAGAGCGTCTTCGACAAGGACCGCTTCGCCAACGCCCAGGACGCCATCGAGGAGCTGCTGCACCGCAACCCCGGCCGCAAGCCGGTCTTCCTGCAAATCATCGAGTTCTGCTGCGACGAGCATACGAGCGAGGAGGTCGCCCAGCTCGTGGAGCAGGCCCAGGCGGAGAACCGCTCGGTCTACACGCCCCAGTCGCTGTGCTCCATCCTTGAGCGCGCCGGCGCCCTCGTGAGCCGCACCGAGGAGCCGCAGGCTCCCGAGGAGCAGGGTGGCCAGTCTGCCGATGAGCGCGCCGACGGAGAGCCTGAGGCCGGTGAGGCTGCCGCGCATCCCACGACGTACTGGACCTCTACCGACGAGGGCCTCACGGTGCTTGCCGCCCATCGCGAGGGGTCGGCGCTTGAGGAGCTGCTCGCAAGCGACACCGAGAGCGTCTACCTGCCCGTGTATGAGCGCGTGCTTGCCTTCTGCGCGCAGGAGCCTCGCACCAAGCCCCAGATTGACGCCATCGTCGACGACGACCCGCTCGTGCAGAAGCCTCGCCGCTACTCGAACCACTTCATCGAGCTTCTTGAGAACCGCGAGGCTCTGAGCTGGCATGACGGTGGTTGGAACGCAACCGAGCTGGGCCGTCGCTACCTTGAGAAGCACGGCATCGCAGCCGAGTAGCCCGCATCCGATTTCGGCGCCCGAGTTGATTTTTGCCCTGCGCGAACTTTACCGCGCAGTCCTACAGCCCACGTACATTCCCCGTGCATTCCCACCTAAGGAGAGAGACCATGACCGCATCCGCACCCGTCGTTTCCCCTGAACTCGCCGAGCTCGCCAGCGCCATGGACGGCCGCGCTGACACCTACGGCCTGCTTGCGCGTCTGTTCCGCGTCGAGGTTGACGGCCCCCTGCTCACCCAGCTGCGCAGCATGACGTTTCCTGAGAACACGGGCAACGCCCACGTCGACACCGGATACGAGCTTATGCACCGCTATCTCACGAGCGTCTGGGAGCCGGCTCTGCTTGACCTTGCCCGCGACTACGTGCGCGTCTTCATCGGCCACGGCGTAAACGGCCACTCCGCCGCCTACCCTTACGAGTCGGTGCATACCTCCGAGAAGCGCCTCATGATGCAGCAGGCCCGCGCCGAGGTTCTGGCGGTTTACCGCGCCAACAACCTCAAGAAGGACGAGCGCTGGCGCGAGTGCGAGGACCACATTGCCGTCGAGCTCGAGTTCATGCAGGTGATGTGCCAGCGCACCGCTGCTGCCCTTCGCAAGGGCGACGAGGACGCCGCGGTCGAGATGCTCACCACACAGCGCGACTTTGTGGCCGAGCACCTGGCCAACTGGGTTCCCATGCTCGTGGCCGACATGCTGCGCTTCTCCGAGACCGAGCTGTATCGCGGTCTGGCCGAGCTCACGCTGGGCTTCGTGCAGACCGAGGGCGAGTTTCTCGCCGAGCTGCTCGACGGCGCCCAGGCCGCCTAGGCAGCCCTGGGATTGCTGCGGCAGCTTTGGGGGCTGCGGGCGGTGGGGCGCGTGCCTGTGCCGCGCACGCCGACTCGCGCTTTCCTTCTTGGCGTCGCAGCGATCTCCTGGTTTTGTTCGAGGGACGGCTTGGGAGGAGCTTACGAGGTATGGATGAAGAAAAGAAGGGCGTGACCAGGCGAAACGCCGTTGTTGGCCTAGCTTGTGTGGCAGGCTCGCTCGGGTTGGGCGCACTTGCCACCTGCCTGCCTGCCGACGATGTGCTGCGCCCGCCGGGCGGTCAGGACGACGCGAGGCTGCTGTCGCTGTGCGTGCGTTGCCAACGTTGCTTCGAGGCATGCCCGCGCAAGGCGATCTCGCCGGCAAGCATCGAGGACGGCTTCCTCAACCTGCGCACGCCGAGGATGGACTTTCATTCCGGCTGGTGCGACTTCTGCGAGGAGGAAAACGACGGGCATCCTCGCTGCGTGCTCACCTGCCCCACCGGTGCCTTGCGTCTCGACGAGGGCGCGAAGAGGCGCGACGTGGTCATCGGCAAACCGCTGCTCACGCACGACTGGTGCCTGGCTTATCGCATGACGCGCTGCCGCGACTGCTACGACGCCTGCGAGCTCGACGCCATCACGCTCGACGACGCGAAGCGCCCGCACCTCGACCTGGAGAAATGCAACGGCTGCGGTGCCTGCGAGTACGTGTGCCCCTCGATGCGCGCCGGCTCCATGGTGAGCGGCACGGCGCACAGGGCAATCATCATCGTGAACGTCGACGAGGCGGGGGAGGTGTAGGGCCATGGAGAAGAAAAAGAGCTACAAGCCGCAGTCTGCAGGCGGTGCCGGGTCTGACGCGCCCGCCAAGAAGGCCAAGCGTGCTAGCTGCAAGCCCCAAGCGATGTCCGCGGGCGAGCCTGCCGAGGTCGAGGGACCCGCGGCATCCAAGGAGAAGCGCGCCAGCTACAAGCCTCAATCTGCAGTCACAGGCAAGCCCGCTGCAGACGGGGAAGTTCCTGCGTCCAAAGCCAAGCGTGCCAGCTACAAGCCCCAGCCGGGCGAGAAGCGCGGCGGCAGCCTCACGAAGTTCCGTCGTGCCCTGCCGGCCCTCGTGCTGCTCGTATGCGCCGTTGCCTTCGTCGCCATGGTGCCGCTGGGCAACATCTCGGCGTTCGGGTGGGAGTCCATTTCGGCCATCTGCCCCATGGGTGCGCTTTCGAGCCTGCTTGCGAGCAAGATGCTCGTGCCGCGCGTACTCATCAGCCTTGTCATCGCCCTGGCGCTCATCTTGTTGTTCGGCCGCGCTTTCTGTTCGTGGATCTGCTCGGTGCCCTTTGTCGAGCGCATCTTGGGTCTGCGCGACGGCGACTGCGAGGGTGGCCGCAAGGTTGCGGTCGGCAAGGAGAAGGGTTCCTGCTCGCAGGGTTGCTCGGGCTGCGCCAAGGCGCGCGGCAAGGCCGTCGACAGCCGTCATTTCGTGCTGGGCGGCACGCTTCTGTCCGCCGCCGTGTTCGGCTTCCCGGTGTTTTGCCTCATCTGCCCTATTGGCCTCACCTTCGCCACCATCTTCCTGGTACTGAGGCTGTTCGGCGGCTCCGTTTCCTGGGCGCTTCTCGTGGTGCCCGCCCTGCTCATCGCCGAGCTGTTCCTTGCCCGCAAGTGGTGCCACCGCATCTGCCCGCTCGGTGCCCTCATGTCGCTCGTGTCGAAGGGCAACCGCACGTTCGTGCCCACGATTGACAGGGACATGTGCCTGGAGGAGACGCGCGGTGCGCATTGCGGGCGCTGCCATACGGCGTGCCCTGAGGGCATCGACCTGCGCAACCTCGCCGAGAGCCCCGTGGCCATCAACGAGTGCGTGAAGTGCCGCGCCTGCGTGGAGGCGTGCCCGGCGCATGCGATTTCCGTCCCGTTCCTGCCCAAGGCTGGCGCATCTGCCAGGCAGGCTCATGAGTGCGAGGGGGTGCGTGAGGATGGCTAAGGTCGATTCGGCTGCTGCGCTGCTTGCGCGCCTGCAGAGCGCCGACCTCAACGTGTACCCGTACCGCTGCGTCGTGGTGCGCAATCGCCACGCGAGCTGCATGCGTTGCGCGCAGGCGTGCACGTCGGGGGCCATCAGCGTGGAGGACGGTGCGGTCAACGTCGACCCCGACCTGTGCGTTGGCTGCGGCACGTGCGCCACGGTGTGCCCGACCTGCGCTTTGGAGGCTCGCCACCCGGCCGACGCCGAGCTTGCGGTGCGCGCCCACAAGGCGCTCGAGGCCTGCGGCGACACGCTCGTCGTGGCCTGCGACTCCCTGTGGCGTCGCAACGCCGACGCCATCGACGCCGACCGTGCCGTGCATGTGACGTGCTTGGGGCGCGTGGAGGAGTCGCTGCTCGTTGACGCGGCGGCGCGTGGCGCCAAGCGCGTCTTGCTGGCGCACGGTCCCTGCGAGTGCTGCCCGCGCTCTCCGGGCATGCACACCTACGCCGAGGTCGTGGACAACGCGAACCTGCTGCTTGAGACCTGGGGGAGCCCGACGCGCGTCGAGGTGCGCGAGAAGCTGCCGCGCTGCGTGCGCCTGGCTGAGGCCGATGAGCGTCCCATGCAGGTCGGCCCTGGTTTCGACAGCTTGCGCCGTGAGGTGTTTTCCCAGGTGGGAGACACGGTTGCGGGCATGCTTGTTCCCCAGGACGAGCAAGAGGCGCGTGTGGGCGAGCGGGGCGAGGGTGACGATGGGCTAGCGGGTGTTGGTGCCGACCAGGCATCCGGGTCCCTCAAGGCGATGCTCGACGGCACACTGCCCCACTTTCTGCCTGACCGTCGCGAGCGCCTGCTCGATGCCCTGGCTGAGCTCGGCGATCCCGCCGAGGCTGCGATCGAGACGCGCCTGTGGGGTCGCGTGAGCATCGACGTCGCGCGCTGCAAGGGCTGCCTCATGTGTGCCACTTTCTGCCCCACCGGCGCCATTGCCAAGGTGGAGGGGGAAGACGGCGACGTCGTGCTTGAGCATCGCCCCGCCGACTGCGTGAAGTGCCGCTGCTGCACCGACGTGTGCCCCACCGACGCCCTCACCCTGTACGAGGACGTCCTTTCCAGCGAGGTTGCCGGCGGATGCGTCACCGAGAGCTTCGAGATGCCCCGCGTGCGCGACAGGCGGGGAGGCCCCCACACGATGCTCAGCGCCTTGAAGAAGATTATCCATTGCGACCAGCTCTACGAGCGCTAAAGAGGTGCCCGACATGGCTATTGATTCTACTTGCTCTCGTTCCTGCGCCTCTGAAGCGGCTTGCGCCGTCCCTGCGGCCGACACCGCTCGCGTGCTTGTGCGTGGCGTCGCCAACTCCGGCAAGACCTCGCTGGCCTGCGCCCACGTGCGCGACCTTCTTGAGGCCGGTGTGCCTGCAGGGGAGATTCTCGTTGTTGCCCCCACGTCCACAGCTGCCCGTGACATGGCAGGTGAGCTGGGCGAATCCGCGCAGGGTGTGCGCGTCTGCACGGCACGCGACTTCGAGCTTGCGCTTCTCGTCATGCCTGAGGCTCGCGCCGTCGTCGGCCGTCGTCCTCATGTGCTGTGCGACTTTGAGGAGTCGTTTCTGCTCGAGGACATGCGCGCCACGGGTGTGCCGGCGCGTCGCCTCAAGGGCATGCTCGGCTTCTTCCGCAAGAGCCTGACCGAGCTTGCCGACGACGACATGGCGAGCTTCATCATCGACCCGCGCGAGCAGGCCGTGCTCGACGCGCTTTACCGTCACCTGGGTGCCTACGACGCAATCCTCGACTGCGAGGTCTCGAACCTTGCCGTGCGCTGCCTGCGCGCCCACCCCGAGATGGCGGATGCCTGCGGCGTGCGTCACATCGTGGTCGACGACTACCATTGCCTGAATCGCGCAAGCCAGATTCTGTTTGACCTGCTCAAGCCTGCAACGCTGTGGGCCTTTGCCGATGAGACGCTCGATCGCCAGGGCGCCGACCCCTTCCCTTACCCGGCCGGTATCGCGGAGTTTGGCCAGCGCAACCCCGATTTTGTCGCGGTTGAGCTTGCGGCGCCTGCGACCGGAGCGGCCGCTGCCGCCTCTCAGCTTGCCTCGAGCGGCTATCTTGACGCGCTCTCGCTTGGCCTTGTCGAGAGCAGGGGCAAGGTCGAGACGGCGCAGGCCTACGATGTTGCCGCTGCCGCCCAGCCCGTCGAGGGCGTGTCGCAGCTTGTCTATGCCGGCCCCGATGAGGAGGTCGCGGGTGTCGCATCCTGGGTCGCTGGCCTTGTCGAGGAGGGTGCCGACCCTGCCGACATCTGTGTGCTTGCCCCCAACCGCGCGTGGTTCGGTCGTGTCTGCCGTGCCCTGCGTGAGAAGGGCGTCGCCCTTGAGGAGCACGACGGCCGCCGCGTGGCGGGTGGCTCCTTCCGCGACCTGGACGCGTGCCGCACGGGCCGCATGTACACCGCGCTGGCGCTGCTTGCCGACCCCAATGACTCGCTGGCATGGCGCTGCTGGTGCGGTTGCGGCGATTACCTGGCCCGAAGCAACATCTTCACTGGCATCGAGGAACTTGCCCGGCAGCGCGGCATCGGTCTGGGCGAGGCGCTCGGTTTGCTTGACGCAGGTGAGGCCCCCGAGGTTCCCGGTCAGGAATCGACGCTTGTGGCGTACCGCCAGGGCCGTGCGATGATCGACGAGCTGGTCGCCCTGCATGGCTTCGAGCTGCTTGCGCGCCTGGCCGAGGGTCTGGGCATGGAGGCGGTGCCTTCCGTGTACGCTGGCCTGGTTGCCGACGCCGTCGCGGGCGAAGACGCCGGGGCGGCTGGGCTTCTCGCCTGTGCTCAGGCGCTTGCGCAGGGTGGAGTTTCCAAGCCCGGCGCTGTGAGGGTTGCAATGTACGACCAGGCGAGCGCCCTTAAGGCGACCCACGTTGTGGTGTGCGGCCTCATGAATGGCTGGATGCCCGACCATGCCTACTTCGACCTGGCAGAGGCCGATTTCGACGCCCGCGCCGCCTTGGACGCACGGGCTCGCGCGGACATGTACCGCCTTGCTTCATGCGCCACGGGCGACCTTGTGTTTACCGGCTTTGCTCGCTGTGACCTGGAACTTGCCGAGCGCACCCATCTCAAGGGCTACAAGGTTGCCATGGGTGCCGACGGGAAGCGCACGACCACCGTTCGCCCCAGCGACCTGCTCACCTACGCGCTGCACGCTTGGGGTCTGGCTCCGCTTCCGAGCGGCTCCCTGTTGAAGGACTTCACCCCGGCGCGCGTCAACGCCTAGAAAACAGCAATCGAGTACAGGCGGCCTCATTGAGCGCGCTTTCTACCTGCGCCGTTGTAATGGTGGATGCTGAAAAGCCTGCCTGCTCACCGCCTGGGGCGTTTTCGACAGTGCTCGAACGCATCTTTGGGCGCCTTGCCGCGCCTGTTTATCACCGGATTGACGCGGGGGTGTGCGTCGGTGTTTCCGCTGCGCACCCCTGCAAGATTGGAGACTTCCATGCTCATCCATCCCTCCCTCATCGAAAAGGTCAGCCTTGACTCCCGCGAGCACAACGCCGACGTTGCGGCCGACATCAAGCGCTCCTTTGCCTACGTGGGCCCCATCACGGTGGTCTCGCACGAGCCTTGCGTGCCTGAGGCCCCCGTGAACAACGAGATGCGCCTCATTTGCCGCATGAGCAGGCCGTATTGGACGAGCGAAGGCGAGGGCGACCAGATGTGGGACGCCATGCGCACCTGGCTTGAGGCAAAGGCGTACAAGGTTGCCTCCACCATCGCCAACTTCAACAAGTCGCGCAGCGAGGCGGGGCATCAGACGGTTTCCTATGACCGCGTCGAGCTCGACATGAAGCCTTACGCTTTCGGCATCGCCTGCGCGCAGGGCGACGAGCTGCCCGACGTGGTGGCCGTTGCCAGTCGCGTGCGCGAGCTGCTTGCCCAGGGCGTTCTGCCTGCCGACATGGCGGGCATCGAGGCACCTGCCGCCGTAAGCCTGGCCGAGCAGGTTGAGAAGGCCCGCGTGCAGGCTGAGGCCGCCGCTGCAGCGGAGGCCGCTGGCGAGGGCGAGCCAGCTGTCGGTGAGGCTGCCGGCGAGAGCGAGATGGCTGCTGGCAAGAGCGAGATGGCTGCTGGCAAGAGCGCCGGTACGCAGGCTGATGAGGCCGCCGAGGGAGAGGCTGCCCAGGCCAAGGCCGAGCCTGTGGATGGCGAGAACGGCGAGGCCCAAGCCGCCCCTGTTAAGTCTGCCGAGGCCCAGGCCGCCCCTGCTGAGGCCGCCGAGGCTCAGGCTACCCCTGCCGAGAGCCTCAGGCTCGCGGGTGACAAACAATCTGCCTGCGACGATGCGGCTGAGCAGCCTGCTGAGGATGCTGTGTCCGCCGATAGTGTCGAGTCTGCAGGAAAGGATGTTCCCGCAGGTGGGGAGCAGCCTGCCGAACCCGAGGCTCCTGCGCGTCTGAAGCACGCAAGCGACAACCTGGGGAGCCTGGATTACACGATGTGGGACGTGCGTCTGGCCGATGGCATCGTACGCACGCTCGACAGTGTTGCTGGAACGTGGGCTTAGCCATGAGCGCCCCCAAGGTCGAGGTCCTGACGGGCGGTGCCTGCTCGGGCAAGACGCGGGCGCTTGTCGCGCACGTGCATGACGTGTTGGACGCCGGTGCTGTGCCCGCAGACGTGCTTGTGGTGACGCCGAATGCCGATGGGGCCCTTGAGCTGGCAATACGCCTTGTCGCCGACCTTGGCGAGGGCCGCACGCCCCGCGTTGACTCCTGGCGCAGGCTTGTCCACGAGCTCGCGGGCTCCCCACGCGTGCTCGGTGCCACGGAGCGTGCGCTTCTCCTTGCCGACCTGCGTGCGGCAGGTTTCTCTGCCGAGGATATCGCATGCGCCCAGACCCAGGCGGTGGCCATGTGGGCAAGTGGGGATGGCGCGCCCTCTGACGGGCAGGAGCAGGACGCCTGCCTGAAAGCCCTGCTCGATGCCCTTGCCGCACGCAATGCCGTGCTGCCGGAGTCCCTTGTTGCCCAGGCTTGCGCTTGCCTTGCCGCAGCAGGGGAGGGCGGGCAGACCGTAGCCCACGTCCTCGTCGACGACGCCGACGCGGTGCCCCCGGAGGCTTTGAGGCTTGTGGCACGTCTTGCCCAGGCAAGTCTCTTCCTTGTGGGCGACGCCGATCGCAAAGGCGCCTCGGATGCGGATGCGGCCGACCCGCGCGCGTTTCTTTCCCTCGCGGGTCCCGAAGGCGTTCATGCTTTGCCCCAGCCCTCTCGCCGCATGAATGCGGCCCGTTCTCAGGCTGTGAAGTGGGGCGATGCCGCTGAGGAGGCCGCGGGCATCACTGCGCTTGCCGATCGTGTGCTATCCGGCGCACGCGTGGGCGAAGGCCCCGTGGCTCTCGTCCCGCCCAACCGCCCGTGGGCCCGCCGCATCTCGCAGTCGCTTGCGAATGCCGGCATCGAGGTGTGCGATACGGCCTACGTCGGCCCCCTTGCCTGCGACCCGCGCGATCCGAAAGGTTGCGCCCCCTTGCGCTGTTTTGCCGCCCTGGGTCTTTTGGCCGACGAGGATGACGCGGCAAGCTGGCGCACCTGGTGCTCGCTGGGCTACACGGACCTCGGTGCGACTGCCTGGGCAAACCTCCAGGCCTACGCGACGTCTGGGAGCAAGGGCATTGCCCAGGCGTTGCGGGATACCTGCGCCGAGGTCGACGCGGGCAATGCGCCCTTCTCCGGAGCACGCCAGCTCGCAGCGCGCGTCCATGAGGCGCAGACGCTCTTCAAGGCCTGTGCGGCCACCCCGCGCGGCTTTCGCCTGCTTGAGGCCATCGACCCGGCGAGGACCCCGGCGTTTCGCCAGCTGTTCCCGCTGCTTGGCGACGACCTTGTCGCCTTGGACGCCGCCGGTCTTTTCGCCGTTGCCCAGCGCAGCGTCTTCGAACCCGGCCTGGCCATGGCGCCTGTCGAGGCCTACGGCGCCCGTGTCCACGGCGAGGTCGTGCCCCTCATGGACAAGCGCGCCTACATCTGCCGTCCCGATGCGCTTGTGGGCGTGCGCCCGCGCCTTGTGGTCGCCTTGGGTGCCAACGAAGGGCTCTCCGATGTCAAACAGCTCGGCTCGACCCTGTCTAGCTGCACCGATGAGCTTGTGGTCTCGTATATCCAGCGCATGCCCGCCGAGGCGGCGCGGCGTTTGGGCGCCTCGTTTCACCGTACGCGCACAGAGGCGGGGGAGCAGGTCGCGCTCCTGCGACCCACGGTGGCGCTCGAGGCCCTCGGAGCCGAGGCCCCGGCTACCATGAGCGGCCAACAGTACTGTTCCAGCGTCTTGGGCCTGCGTCCCTAGGTCCAGGCGGAAAAAAACAACGCATGTTTGCGTTTTAATGGGAGAGGGGTCAGTAGCCCAGCCGGCTGCTCCCCATTTACCTGGGACGATGATGTGGCCCAATGTCGCCCTACAGAAGGGTGAGACATTAAAACGCAAACGTACGCAGATTTTCAGCGCCGGCACGCAAAAGGCCGCCCACACAGCCGTTCAAATCGGCTTGTGCGGGCGGCCTTTTCTCGTTTGGACCGCGTCGGCCGGGCCCCAGCTCGCCACCCGGGCCCCAGCTCGCCACCCGGGCACCCGGCTGGCTCCTACGCGTCGAAGGAGTCGATGAGGCAGATGAGTTCCTGGCGGGAATGCACGCCGCATTTCTTGTACACGTGGTTCACGTGCGTCTTTGCGGTGCCCTCGGAGATGCAGAGTTGCTGGGTGATGTAGCCGACGTTGCGCCCCTTTGCCAGCAGGAAGAGCACGTCGGTCTCGCGGCGCGACAGCAGGTAGGTGTCGGCGACGTACTCGCAGCGGCGCACGAAGCGACCCTTGCGCACCTCGTCGGTCTCGGCGACGGCGCCTGCGGCCGCCAGCGGCGTGGGCTGGGCATACGGTGTGCCGCCGTGGCTCTTGGGGATGGCGTTGTCGTTGCGCCGTCCCGCGCGCTCGGCCCCCGCCTCCCAGGCCCCGGCCTGCCGTGCGGTCTGGGCGTCGCCAGTCTGAGCGCCTTCGACCTCCTCGTCGGCGCCCCACATCTCCGCCGGCTTGAAGGAGTGCACCACGATGGCCATGATGTCCTCGCGGCGCGGCAACAGCGAGCTGGCGATTGCAAGCGCGATGAGGCTTACTACGAGGGCAAGCACGTTGCTCGGCATGTTCTGGGCGATGGTGTTTGCGACGAGCGCGTTGACAGGCGCGGCGAGCACGTAGCCCAGTGCGAGGCCGCCCTGTCCCAGGCCGAACAGGAACACCGGCGACAGGCGGAAGCCCTGGGCAAGCGAGCCCAGGTAAGCCCATGCCATCGAGGCAACGATGGTGAAGTTGATGAGCAGCAGCTGGTTGTCAAAAGACAGGCCCTGGGTGACGGAGAGGGCCAAAGGCGGCATGAGAATGGCGATGATGGGCACCATGGAGTGAAATGCCCTGCCGAACGACTGGTCGCGTCGCCTGGTGGTCGTGCACACCGCAAGCACCAGCGCCCCTCCCACAAGCACGAGGAAGATGCACAGAAGCGCCCCCACAAGGCCCGTCTGCGGCTTCATGATGACGCCTGCATGCATGATGATGTTGCCCAGAATCAGGCCCATGCAGAACATTGCGGGGAACGTCACGAGCGCAAGCGACCCACGCTTGACCTTGAGTTCGGCGAAATAGGTGTTCTCGCGCATGTCGGGGTCGGGCAGGCGGTCGGTCACGCGCGTGCGCAGAAGCACCAGGTGGGCGAGCTGCAAAAGCGAGATGACGGCATGCAGCAAAGGGGACTCGGGCAGGAAGGTTCGCAGCAGAACATAGGCGCCGATGCCGCCGATCACGCCGATCACGGAGTTCAGCGTGATGTCGCGCAGGCCCAGGCGCCCGAAGCTGATGCCCCACAAAAAGACGAACAGGCCCATGCTCAGGCCGTTGCAGATGCCGCCGATGAGCGGAAACGCTGTTTGCATCGAGGGGTCTATGTGGCCGCCGGCGATGCCGCAGAAGGCGCCGGGAACGAAAAACGCCATCGCGACGACAACGGGCTTGTAGGTGCGGAAAACCGCATGCACGCGGTTGTCGACAAGGGCGCCGCAGAGCAACATGACGGCGGCCGCCGCGCAGAAGGCGTAGCGCATGAGGCCAGGCATGACACCTGAGCCCTGATCGCCTCCAAGCATCATGTCGAGGGCAAGCAGAAGCATGAGGCCCAAGCCCAAGGCCTCGCCGTGCACCTCTCCCAAGTCGCCCTCGTCGGCTGCCTCCACGTGAAGGCTCACCTTTGGTATGCGCAGTGCCATCCAATCCCCCCGTCCCGCGGCATATGCCGCTTTGCGCGTCCGGCATGACTGTGGGCGCGCGGTTTGTCCCCGAATGATTCTACTTGAGTATCCCAATAATGCCAACAACTTCAAGATGAGCCATGTACCTGCTGTTACGTTATAGACCATCCGCACACAGACACAATCATCCCGTTTGGTGTAGAGCGCTCAAATAGCCAAAACCACCCGTTGGAATGAGGGGGTAGAGGTGCGGCGCCCCTAGAGTCTGGAAGCGTGCAAGGACGCGAGCCTCCCCGCACAGGGGCACGGCATGCACACGAGCACATACGTCATGTAGGAAAGAAGAGAGGAGCACGATATGGCCAAGCTCAGCATGAGCCGCCGTAGCTTCGTCAAGGTCGCCGCCGTCACGGCCGCCGCCTGCGCCATGGCCGGGGGCGCCCCCGAGCCCATGAAGGCGCTCGCGGAGGGTGCCGACGAGACCGCTGGCGAGGTCAAGCGCATCCGTTCCACCTGCCGCGCCTGCGGTAAGGTCGAGTGCGGCGTTTGGGTCACCGTTGAGGACGGCAAGGTCGTCAAGGTCGAGGGCGACGAGTCCACGCCTCACGGCCGCGGCCACTGCTGCTCGAAGTCCCAGGCTTCGATGCAGGCTGCCTACCACCCCGATCGCCTGCGTTACCCCATGAAGCGCACCAACCCCAAGGGCGAGGACGATCCGGGCTGGGTTCGCATCTCCCTCAAGGAGGGCTTCGACCTCGTGGGCGAGAAGCTCACCGAGATCGTCAACAAGTACGGCGGCGAGTCTGTCTTCGCCATGGGCGGCACCTCCCGCGTTTGGACCCAGGCTCCCTACGGAACCCTCAAGCAGGTCTTCGGCACGCCCAACGCTCACCTTGCCTACGAGATCTGCAAGGGCCCGCGTCACTTCGGCGGCATCCTGACCGACGAGATCGGCTCCCCGTGGATGGAGGTCGAGGCTGAGCCCAAGGTCTACGTGCAGTGGGGCACCGCCGCTGAGTACTCCAACTACGACTCCAACAACCGTACCGTCACCGACGTTGCGCAGCACGCTGCCTGCCACATCCTGGTCGACCCGCGTCTGACCCCGCTGGGCAAGGAGAGCTCCATCTGGCTGCCCCTGCGTGTCGGCACCGACTTGTGCCTGTCGCTGTCCTGGCTGAAGTGGATCGTCGACAACGAGGCCTACGATGACGCCTTCGTGCGCCGTTGGACCAACGCTCCGTTCCTTTGGTGCGAGGACAAGGAGAAGGAGGGCGAGCCCGGCGACGGCGTTTGGTTCATGGAGATGAACGGCGGCATCCACATGAGGACCCGCCTGCTCACCGAGGCCGACCTCAAGGAGGACGGCTCCCCCAAGCGCTTCATGGTGTGGGACGAGGCCAACGAGCGCCTCACCTACTGGGACTCCGAGGCCTGCCAGTGGGAGGGCGAGGAGCATCGCATCCCCACCACCGGCATGTGGGTCGAGCATCCCTACAAGCCGCTGGCCGCCGACGCATGGCTGCCCGACATCTCGACCTTCGCCGACCCCGCCACCGAGCCCGACCGTTTCCCGGCCGGCTCCGAGGAGTGCAACCCCGAGGGTCTGCCCAAGCTTCCTTCGCTCTTCCCGGGAGAGGTCGAGGTCACGTGGAAGGACGGCAGCAAGCATGTCGCCCGTACCGTGTGGGACGCCTTCGCCGAGAACCTCGAGCCCTACACCCTTGAGTACGCCGAGGAGGTCACCGAGGTCCCGGCCGAGCTCATCGAGCAGGCCGTGAAGACCTACACGACCCGTATCGACCCGGCCATGGGCAACGGCGGCATCCACTACCAGCTCGCTCCCGACCAGACCGGCCACGCCGTCCAGAACACCCGCGCCCTGCAGATCATCGCCTGCATCACGGGCAACTCCGACGAGCCTGCCGGCAACCGCGGTTCCTCCAAGGCTGAGGTCGACGGCTGCCCCGGCCGCGCCACGATGCTTTCCACCGACTACGGCGAGAACGCCATCACGTGGGAGGGTCGTGACAAGTCCATCGAGGACCAGATCCCCGAGATCCAGGACTTCGTCCAGTACCTGATCGACAACGACTCGCCCCTGGCCGAGCGTTACGACAACAAGGTCCCCACCGACGAGGAGGCCCGCTGGATCGCCGAGCGCAAGGGCGGCGCGTACCGTCCCTCCACCGCTTGGCCGAACCCCAAGACGAGCTGGGAGCGCAACGCCAAGCAGATCAGTGCCGAGCGCTTCCCGCTGCTGCGCTACTGGAACCGTTGGGCCGACTCCGCCACCATCTGGGACTCCATCAACGAGATCGACACGCCCTACCAGATCCACGCCGGCGTGTGCATGTCGGGCGACTTCATGAACGAGTCCAACCTGACCGAGGCCTGGGAGGCTCTCACCAAGCTCGACTTCTGGGTTGACATCAACCTGTGGAGCTGCCCCAACAACGGCTGCGCCGACGTCGTGTTCCCCTGCCTGCACTGGCTCGAGGTCAACACCACGCGCGTCTCGCAGGGTGCAGGCGGCGTCTTCGGCGCCGGCCAGCGCGCCAAGCAGCCCGAGGGCGAGTGCATCTTTGACCCCGTGTTCGTCGTGCTTCTCTACAAGGCCATGGGCGTGCCGTTCAACAACACCGACCCGGCCTACGACGAGTGGCTCAACCTCAACGTCGAGGACTTCGTCCAGTGCGGCGGCACCGTGTCCTACGAGGAGCAGGAGGCCCGCGTTCTGAAGGCTGCCTGCGACGCTTGGAAGACGCCCGAGTTCCCCGACGGCCCCACCTTCGAGGAGTACGCCGCCAAGTTCCAGGAAGAGGGTTGGTTCGACTGCCGCAAGTACCATCCCGAGCGCTGGGGCACCTACCGCCGCTGGGAGATGGGCTATCGTCGTCAGGAGGGTGGCTACAACCTGTATCCCGCCGTCGACGAGAAGGCCGGCTTCATGACCCCCACCGCCAAGGTGGAGATCTGGTCCACGATCATGGAGTCCTACATCGACGACGAGGACAAGTTCCCGCACTGGCGTGAGCCGCAGAACTCCAAAATCGCCAACCCGGAGTTCTACGACGCAGCCCTGGTCGACCAGATCGGCGAGAACCAGGCTGTTGCCGGCAAGATGGAAGAGAACGAGCACATGATCAACAAGGAAGGCTACAAGGCCGCCCTTGCTGCCAACCCCGAGGCCGCCTTCATCATGACGACCGGTGCCCGTCAGCCCGTCTACTTCCACACCGAGCACCGTCAGCTCCCCTGGTGCCGCGAGCTGTGGCCCTACCCGCGCTTCGAGATGAACCCCGCCGACGCCGCCAAGCTTGGTCTGGAAGAGGGCGACTGGGTGTGGATTGAGACTCCGTGGGGCAAGGTCCGCGAGGTCATCGACCTGTACTACGGCATCAAGGAGGGCACGACCAACGCCAACCACGGCTGGTGGTTCCCCGAGGTCGACACCGCAAGCCACGGCTTCGAGCTTGTCAACATCAACTGCACGCTCGACAAGTACGCCCAGTGCTGGATCTGCGGCGCCTCTCAGATGCGCGGTATCCCCTGCGTGGTGTACAAGGCCACGGCCGAGAACTCGCCCTTCGGCAACCCCGTGCCTTGCGACCCCGACGGCAACCCCGTCATCTGGGAGTCCACTGACCCGCGCCTGAAGGAATGGCTCACGGCTGATCCTGCAGCGGAGGGCATGAACTACTATCGCGCGGGTGTCAACGGCTTGCAGACGAGTAAGTCGCTGATCAAGGAGTAGAGACCGAGTCTCACCCGATCGCGGAGGCGCAGCTACGGCGTTGCGCTCAGGCTTATGTACTCCAGTACACCGCGCCATCGCGCGCCTTGTATCTGCGCCTCCGTCTAAACGGACGGCTTGGCCCGTTGAGTTTGCGTTGCCCAGTGTTTCACCCGATCGCGGAGGCGCAGCTACGGCGTTGCGCTCAGGCTTATGTACTCCAGTAGGCCACAGGCCCGCACCGCGCACCGCGCCATCGCGCGCCTTGCAGCTGCCGCTCCGTTTGAAAGCACGTGGTTCTTTGTTTCACCTGATCGCGGGGCGGGCTGTCCGTCCGTCCCGCTCCCATGAATGACTATTGAGAGGAGAGGAACCCGCTATGTCTCAGTATGCAGTCGTCACTGACCTGAACCGTTGCACGGGCTGCCTTGCCTGCACTGTCGCCTGCAAGGCTGCCAACGGCGTGCCTGTGGGCAACTTCTGGATCCGCAGCATGCGCGTCGGCCCCGTCACCAAGGAAGAGGGCGGCCAGTTCCCCGACGTCGACATGTACTTCCTGCCGATGCAGTGCCAGCACTGCGCCACTCCCGAGTGCGTCACTGTGTGCCCCACCGGCGCCTCCATCAAGACGGAGAACGGCACCGTGCAGATCGACAAGGAGCAGTGCATCGGTTGCGGCGCCTGCCTTTCTGCCTGCCCCTACGGCGTGCGCTACATCAACGAGGACAGCAACGTCGCCGAGAAGTGCACGCTGTGCTCCCAGCTCGTCGAGCAGGGCGAGCTTCCCGCCTGCGTTGCCCAGTGCGGCGCCCGTGCCCGCTTCTTCGGTGACCTCGACGAGGGCATCGACTCCTTCGAGGGCCCCTGGCGCCCCGAGGCCGCCGGCACCTACGAGGAGCAGCAGGCCGTTCGCGTCAAGATTCGCGACGCCGTGCAGCCCTTCGAGGACGACGACCTGCACCAGCTGCCCGACACGGGC
Source organism: uncultured Coriobacteriales bacterium (assembly GCA_934654475.1). Lineage (GTDB taxonomy): Bacteria > Actinomycetota > Coriobacteriia > Coriobacteriales > UMGS124 > UMGS124. The sequence continues at coordinate 18,736 of CAKUFZ010000003.1, read as the reverse complement.
AACGCCCCTTCGAACTACTACATCCTTCGCCATCACTACGGCGACCGTCGCGATCGCGAGTGGAGGAGCTAAACCGCTATGAATTCCCAGGTCTATCTAGCGCTGTATACGCTGGTGACGTGCCTGGGCGCAGGGGTTCTCGGCTTTCAGGGCGCAGCTTGCGTGAGGTGGCGCTCTGAGCGGCTCAACAAGGCGTCGGCGATTGTCGCCGGCGCCTTGGCGCTAGCTGGAATCGCGCTGTTCGCCTTGCGCCTGGGACGCCCCGAGCGTCTGTTCGGTGGTTTTACCAACCTCACGTCGGGCGTCACGCTTGCCCTGTACGGTGTGGTGCTTTTCGTGGTTGTCTGCGTTGCGATGCTCGTGATGTCGAGCCGCACTGAGGACGGAAGCGTTCCCCGTTGGTGCGGCATCGCGGCCATCGTCGTCTCTGTCCTGCTGGTGGCCGCCATGACCTGCGGTGCTGTGCTGTCGGCAAAGCCGGGTGCGGGCCTGTACACCCTCATGGCCCTCTACCTCGGCGCGGCGCTGCTTTTCGGTTCCGCCGCCCACCTGGTGCTGGGTGCGCTGCTCAAGGACGAGGCGGCTTGCAAGACCGGCCGCACGACTTTGGCCGTGTGCGCCGTGCTTGCCGGCGTGGGCCTTGTCTCCTACCTCGTGTGGTACGGCCTGGACACCCAGGCGGCCGCTCAGGCCACGAAGTCGACCTACTCCATGAGCACCCACATGATCGGCGGTGCCAAGCAGGTCGCTGCGACCGACAAGCTCGCCGTGGTGATGTCGGGCGCCCAAGCCCTGCTCTTCTGGGGTGGCTCTGTGGCCTGCGGCATCGTGGCCCCGCTTGCCTGCGGCGCCGCGGCGCTTGTCGTGGGCAAGGGCGACGTGCTCGAGAAGCGCGGCGTGCTTCTTGTCCTGGGCCTTGCGGCTCTTGTGTGCGCACTCGCCGGTGGCTGGTGCTTGCGCCTGTGCCTCGCGACATTGGTGTAAGCGCACCGCACGGGATTTCTTGCAATTCAAGCTTCACCCACAAGGACGGCCGACCCTCAACGCGAGGGCCGGCCGTTTTTTTGCTGCCCAGCTCTTCTTTGCGTATTGCCGCGGGCTTGAGTGATTGCCGTGCTTCCGTTTACACGTCGAACATCTCCGACTGAAAAATGTAGATAAGCACAAAAACACGTCCTTATTAATGTGGATTCGCTCATTAATAAGGACGTATTTGTGGCAGCGATAGCAGGCGAGCAAGGGCGGCCCTACTCCTTTGCCTTCACCACGCGCTCGAGTTCTTTGCGGGAGTGCACGCCGAATTTGGTGTAGACGTGGCTGATGTGGGTGTGCACGGTGGCGTTCGACACGCTGAGGCGCTGCGCGATGGTGGCCGCGTCGAGGTCGTCGACCAGCAGGGCGAACACCTCGGCCTCGCGGGCCGTGAGTCCGTGCGAGACGATGAGGCCGCTCAGGCGCTCGCGCTTTTCCTCGTCGAGGTCGCGCAGGCTCGTGGGCTGGCTGGCGGTTACGCTGATGACCTTCGCCCCCGCCGTGGGCAGGCACACGATGGTCACGATGAGCATGAGAAAGCCGATGGTCATGGCGACCTTGGGCTTGTCGAGCGGGGCCCACACGATCCAATAGACGATGATGCGGGCAAGCGCCGCGCCGGCGTAGGTCATGGCGCGGATGATGCCGAAGGTGCGCGTGTCTTGGGCCTGGGGGCCGCGCGCCGTGCACACGTGGATGACCCAGCACATGAGGTCGGCGAGCAAAAGGCCCACGAAGGTCAGACATACGCCCAGGTCGTCGAGGTAGCCGGCGTTGTTCTCGGGCAAAAACTCAAGCAGGATGGACAGGGCGCACAGCGGCACGCACACCTGGCAGATGCGCTCGTAGCCGATGGGGTTCTTTGTCGACTGGAACGTCGCTGCGGCAAGGGCAAACACGACGAGCACCGCCACGCACTGGAGCACAATGGCGATTGCGGGCAGGTCTTGGGGCAGGTGGTTGTACTGCCCGGCGTTGTTGTAGGCCCAACCGCCCATGAGGAAGAGGCCCAGGGAGATGGCGCCGTAGCGCCAGGCGTCTTTTTGCTTGATGGGAACGAGCGTCAGGCTCTTCTCGCCTGGACGCGACAGGTCGGCGTAGGGCACGCGCTCATCGGCCATGCGGCCCAGCAGCAGCGTGACCACCGGCACCAGGGAGATGAGCAGCCCTGCAGCGATTCCCGACACGAAGGCGGCGCACACGATGATGGTTGCCGCCACCATGAAGGCGCCCGTGCATGCCACCACCGAGCGGGCGGGGGAGAGGCGCTTGAGCAGGCGCGACGCCTGCAGTACGGCGCAGGTCGAGGAGAAGGCGGCCATGATGGCGCCGCTGCATCCCAAGGCAATGACGAGACCTGAGTCGGGGGTCAGGGGCAGGTTGGCGTTGCCGACCGTGCTCCCCAGCTCGATGCCGTCCGAGAGGCTGTCGAGAAAGGGGAGCGCGTCGGGCGTCGCCATGAGCGAGGCGCCGGCGAGCAGCATTCCGCCCACCACGCCCACGGCGGTGTGTGCCACGCCGTAGCGCAGCGCGGCCTTTGCGCGCGGCTTGGTCCCGAAGGCGGCGTCTGCGAGATAGGTGAGCGCGGTTGCCACAAAGAAGGCGACGACGGAGCCGTCCGCGCTGAAGAGGGCCGCGCCCATGCCTGTGCCCAAGGGGGTCAGGAAGAGCGGGGTGTAGGTCCATGCCAAGGCGACGCCGATGGCAAGGGAGAACAACGCAAGCCATCGCCTGTCCTTGGACGCGAGCATTTCCATGGAGCTGCGAATGAATGCGGTGGGCTTCACGGCGCCGTTCCTTCCGGTGTCATTTGGGGTGGCTGCTTGTCATTTTGTGGGCGACGGGCTCGTGCAAAGGCGGGTGAGCTGCGTCTCCCTATCGGGGTGCATTGTAGCGTGCGTATTTAACGAATTGAAGAACCCGCAGCTAGATATCTCAACAATAAGGTTGAGATGGCCGATTCTGCTCAACTTCAACACCTCAAACGATGTGTCGGGCACCTTGGCAGGGCTAATGTGCAAGCCGTCAGATGGGAACGCGCCCAGCGGGGTCACACATCACGTGACCCGCACCCACAGGGAGGGTGCATGCGGGCGTCCCACGTCGAAAAGGATGGATTGAACATGGCTAGTGAGCTCTCCCGCAGGAACTTCATCACCGGCGGCGTCGCGGTTGCAGCCGGTGCTGCCACCGTGGCCGCCAAGGCTGCCCTGGCCGGCGAGGCCGTCGACCCCACGCAGCCTTGGGTCCCGGCTTGGGATGAGGAATGCGACATCGTTGTTGCCGGTTATGGCGCAGCTGGCGTCACGGCCGCCATCAGCGCTTGCGAGCAGGGCATGAAGACCATCGTCCTCGAGAAGAGCCCCATCGAGGACGGCGGCAACTTTGGTTGCTCCACCTCCAACCTGCACGACACCTTCCGCTGCGATCTTGACGAGATCAAGACCAAGGCCAAGCGCATGAGCTTCTACTGCGTGCCCAACGAGGACGCCATCGACCACCTCTGCGACGTCATGGTGCAGGACATGTACCCCTGGCTGACCGATGAGCTCGGCTTCAGCTTCTTCGAGGGCACCCGCGAGGGCACCGCTCGTCACGCCACCGACTCCGCCATCATGTTCTACCGCACTCCCGAGGGACATCCCGGCGCCGGCTATGAGTTCTTCGCCGCTCTCTCTCAGGTCGCCAAGGACAAGGGCGCCGAGGTGCGCCTGGGCTCGCCCATCACGGGCCTCGTGCAGAACCCGCTGACCCGCGAGGTCCTGGGCGTCGAGTACTCCGACGACGGTGGCGCCACCACCAAGACCATCAAGGCCAAGCACGGCGTCATCATGTGCGTCGGCGGCTTTGAGAACAGCAAGATCAAGCAGGCCTGGTACAACCACGCCGGCATCTTCCAGCAGTGCTGGGGCACGCCCTACAACACGGGCGACGGCATCGACATCTGTTCGGCCGCCGGTGCCGCCATGTGGCACCTCGAGGGCTGCGAGTGGAGCGCCTGCGCCTACCGTCTGCCTTCCGAGGAGGTCGGCTGCGCCGTCTCCATGCCCGAGAAGGGCTATGACCCCTACACCACCACGTACTTCTGGGTCAACAAGTACGGCTCGCGTTTCATGAACGAGCAGACCACGATGAACCACAATATCGGCAAGACCCCGCTCACCGACTGGACGCACAACAAGGGCAAGTACCCCAACGCCGACGAGTACCCCAACCTTCCCTTCTGGATGGTCTTCGACCAGAACATGTACGACAAGGTGCAGCTGTACCAGGGCACCGGCTACTGGGGCCTGCTCGACACCTACTGCGCCGTCCAGGGCCTGCAGCCCACTGAGGATTGGAACGATTACGCTCTCGACAAGGGCTGGATCGTCAAGGCTGACACCATCGAGGAGCTTGCCGCCAAGATGCAGGGCGTGAACCCCTCCAACGAGGTTGAGACCTGCGACGCCGAGGGCCTCAAGGCTACCTTCGACGCCTACAACGCTGCCTGCAAGAAGGGCAAGGACGCCGACTTCGAGCGCTCCGCCGACTCCATGCAGGCACTCTCGGAGGAGGGCCCGTACTACGCCATTGAGATGTGCTGCTCCTCGATCAACACGCAGGGTGGCCCTTGGCACGACGGTTACAACCGCACGCTCGACGCTCAGGGCAACGTCATCCCTCGTCTGTACAACTGCGGCGAGTTCGGCTCCATCAACGGCTTCGCCTACCTTATCGGCAACATCTGCGAGGCTCTGACGACCGGTCGTATTGCTGCTCTCGACTGCGCCGCTCTGGATCCCCAGGCCTAAGTCTTCTCAAGGCATCTACCAGGAAAAAGAAGGGAAGACTGACGTATGGCAACGTATGTTGACGGACTGTACAAGGGTACGGCGCGCGGTATCGGCGGCAAGGTGAACGTCGAGGCCGTCATCGAGGGTGGCCAGCTTGTGGACCTCGTGCTTGCGCGCCTCAAGGAAACGAGCGGCATCGGTCTGGATGCAGGCCCCATCGTGGCACAGAACATCGTGGCTGCGGGTGGCGTCGAGGGCGTTGACGGCCTGGCTGGCTGCACGGTGACCTCCAACGCCATCATCTCGGCCACCGAGCAGGCACTTGCCGCGGCCGAGGGCGGCTACAACGACGGCGCCTTCGCCGGCACCGCTCGCGGCATCGGCGGTCAGGTGAACGTTGAGGCGACCTTCGAGGCTGGCAAGCTGGCCGACTTCAAGCTCACCCGCCTCAAGGAGACGAGCGGCATCGGTCTGGATGCGGGCCCCCTGGTGGCCAACGCCATCCTCGAGGCCGGCACCTACGAGGGCGTTGACGGCATCGCCGGCTGCACGGTGACCTCCAACGCCATCCTCCAGGCTGCCCAGATGGCCTTCGAGGCCGCCTCTGGCGCCAAGGCCTACGAGGACTACCTCGCCGAGCAGGAGAAGGCAAGTAAGTAAGCGAGCCTTCCGCCAAGCACGAACACCCAAGCGGGGACGTCACGCAACGTGGCGCCCCCGCTTTTGTTTATGTTTGACCGGCGATTATGAGACGGCGGTTTCCATGCGTTTTATGCGCACTCTGCTGCGAGGTATTTGCGGTTGCGGCTGGTGGCGGGGGCGGTTGCCAGAACCTCTCCCGCATCGATGAGCTCGCGTATGGCACGGCGTGTGACGGGCAATGACTTTTCGCCGCGCTCGGCGATCTCATGGATGGTGAGGGGCTCGGGGTACCGCTCGCGCAGGATGTCGAGCACCCAGCCGTCTTTGGTCATCATGAAGTAACGGCCCTGCTCGTCGGCTTTTATCTGCGCGTCGGTCTGCTTCTCCTGTTCCTGTATGTACGCCTTGAGATTCTCCTGCCATTCCGCCACGGGGTCGTATCCTGCCGGATGGAATCCCTTGGCTTTTTCGGCAGCACTTGGTCCAAACCCCGCGGGTGCGAAGCCGTCTTTGTCAATCCAAGAAGGCGACCATTCACCGGTAAAGGCATAGTCGGGCAGGGAGGTGATGCGCGGCGCGTCCTCAGAGATGCGAATCTCGGGTATCTTGATTGGAGGATTTTCCGGAAACGTCACGTTGCCCCACTGGTCGACTTCCGGCGGCCAGATGCTCGGTCGGAAAAGCCGCACGGTAACCTGGTCGGGCGTCACCTTGAAGGACGGTGCGGGAAGTCCCTGGTCGCGCATCTTTTTCGTCATGGTAGACACGCCACGTCCGATACCTTCGGTTCCCGTGCCGATCTCACTGCTAAGGGGAACGTCTCTCATCATGCGCATGAGTGTTGGGTTGCGACAGCGTGAGTTGCCATCGGAGATGTTCAAAAGGTTTTTTCCACCCCAAAGGCCTCCTGGGTTGGTAATTTCAACGTAGTCGTAATAGATGTTGACCCTGACCGGTCCGCCGCGGAATTGGGGGGAGTACTCACGATGAATTACGGCATTTGCGATTGCCTCACGAATGGCGTCCCTGGGTATCTCTGGGATATCTATGCGGCCGACGCCTTGCACGACGCCACAGTGTCTCAGGTTTCTCATTACAAATGCAACAGCATCGCACACCATGATGGGGAGCGGCCCCTCGCAAATCAAACGGTCTATGTAGCGGAGGTTGGCTTCAATATCGAATGCGGATCCGGGCCAGGCAATGACGTCTATAGAGCAGGTGGGCAAAAACTGCTGGGGGAATTGGCCGAGGGCCACAAGACCACAGAGGGACAACTTTCCGCTCTTTGAGGTGACGCCGAGCCAGTGTAGCTGTTCGTCAATGGTTGAGATTCCTTTGAGTCTGCTGCCCTTGTTTCGCTCCAGAAATGCTCGAACGAGCTCTCCATCAAGATTCGCCATTGAGGAATCTTCAATTTCCTCACGCTCTGATGCGCTGGGCGTCATGAGGTTGACCATCTCGAAGACGTCAGTCGTGCTCATCGTGACATCGTGGTCATCGACGCGATGATAGGCTCCTGTTGGTAACCCTCGCCCCGTGACATAGCAGGGCTTGTTCTGCGGTTTGTTTTCCTCAATCCGAATGGCAACGGCTTGCCTGCCGTCGACTTCAACGCGCGCAAGCTCATATGCGGGCGGGTTCGTAAGACGCGCCCCATTGGCCGACCCGTCGCCGATGCCATCGATGAACTGGGCGATGACTTTGTTCGCATCGAATCTTTCGGGCACGGTGAAGTTCGTGCTTTCATCGATGCCAAGCAACAGCAGGCCGCCATTGGTGTTTGCGAAGGCCGACACGCTCGCCCACACGCTTCGTCCCAGTTCGTGCTCGCAAGACTTAGCCTCACAGAGCCCGTCATCGGTGCCCTGCTGCCGCATCCTCTTGATGACTGCCGTCACTTCTGTCTGCGTTGGTACCGTGCAGTTCATTTTGACCTCCAAACACACGCCGGTGCGTGCGCTCAGAATACCATGAATGTAAGTGATTGTCACTGACAGCATGTGATCCTAGCCGTTCCCCGAATTCAACGAAACGCCCTTCCCGCCAAGGGAAGCGAGGCACTCGGCCCTTAGATATCTCCCGCGCCTAGCGAAACGCTCTTCTCGCCAAGGGAAACGCGGCTCGTGCGGGGCAGGGGCGCTCCCAGAGCGCGGCCTCCGCAGTGAAAGCAAGAAAAGGGGCAGAAGCGCGCAACGCGCGCCCCTGCCCCGGGTTTTCGCAGCTTTCGATACGAGGATACGCCGCGCGTCGGGAGCGTCCCGCCCTTCATCGGGGATGCCTGGTCCACGAGGTAGCGTACGGAGCAGGCTTCTTGCGCTGTTGGCTTTGCGTCGGGAACTACCGCCCGTAATGCTGCTGGTATGTACGGGATGTTGGGCCTCACGCAGGCTGATGGCAATTCATTTGCCCTGGTCCTTAGAGCATTTTGGCCCAGTCGCGGGGTCCATAGAGCAGGCGTTCAACCACTACGGTATGGGCGTCTCGATCGGTCGTGTAGAAAAGCATGAACTTTCCTACGGGAATCCATCGATAGCCGCGTTTGGCGAGGTCGAAGTCGCTTACGAGCGGCCTGCCTTCGGGGAATGTAGACAAGTCGCCAACGGCTTCCTCGAATACGTCGATGAACGTCTTCGCGGCTTTGGTGGAAAGCAGGGTGTCGCGCATGTACGCTGCGGCTTCACGTAAATCTTGATAGGCTGTCTCAGTGACAAGGACATTCCATTCGGATGCTGTCATGAGAACTCCTCGCGCAGCTTTCGAATGGCTTCGGCTGTCGGCATCGTCCTTCCCGCTTCAACATCGGCATGTCCGCGTTCAAGTTCTCGGACGAGCTGGGCGCGCCGTGCAAGTGCTTCGTAGGCCTCGATGCTCATAACGGCAAGGTCGCCGTCGCCGTTGCGCGTCACGAAAACAGGCGACATCTGTTCATGGCAGGTTCGCGACACCTCGTTGTACTCATTGCGCAACTTTGTGCTCGATATGATGCTTGGCATATGCCCTCCCTTGAAGAAATCTAAAGAGATTCTAACAGAATATCGTTAGCCCTGCAGTGCGTCCCCGCCTCGCGTCCCTTGGATATCCCCCGAACCCAACGAAACGCTTTCCGCCAAGGGAAGCGTCGTTCGTGCGGGGCGCTTCAGAACAGGCAGAGTCAGCCGTGCACTACGCGAGCCAGTCGGAGGGATTGATGGCTGTGCCGCGTTTTGGACGGTAGAGCGACGACATGTCGACGCCTTCGTGCTCAAGCAGCTTCACTTTCATGTCAATGCCGCCGCCGAAGCCCGTAAGGCTTCCGTTGGAGCCGACCACACGATGGCAGGGGGCGATGACGCAGAGCGGGTTGCGGCCGACAGCGCCGCCGACGGCCCGTGCCGACTGGCGTTTGCCCGTCTGTGCTTCGATGCGCTTGGCAATGGCCCCGTACGTGGTCGTCTGCCCATAGGGTATGTCGAGCATGCTCTCACGTACAAGGAGTTGGAAGGGGGTGGCCTGTGCCGAAAGAGGCAACTCTCGTGGGTTGGGCTTCTCGCCTGCGAAGTAGCGGTCGAGCCAATCTCGTACCTGGGCAAAAACAGGCAGGTTGTCGCGTGGTGCCATGCTGCCTTTGACGCCATAGCCAAAATAGCGGTCGTTCTCGAACCAGCACCCCACGATCGCCTCGCCATCGCTTGCAATGGTAAGCGGGCCAATGAGGTCAGATTGGTACTGCGTGCAGTAGACCGTCATGTCGAATCCTTTCTACGCATGAGCCATGAGCTTACGCCCGCTTCCGTTTAAGAGAGTCATGCAGCACGGGCTCCTCCCTGAGCACGCCCCCAACTCGCGACCCTTCGATACCCCCCGAACCCAACAAAACGTCCTTTCGCCAAGGGAGGCGTGGTTCGTGCGGGCGGGGCGCTCCCAGAGCGCGGCCTGTGCAGTGGGACTGTTTTTCGATATCCCCCGAATTCGACGAAACGCTTTTTCGCCAGGGGAAGTGGAGCCGTGCGGTGCGGATGATTCTCCCAGAGCGCGCTCCCAACTCGCGACCCTTCGATATCCCCCGAATCCAACAGAACGCCCTCCCGCCAGGGGAAGCGGGGCTCGTGCGGGGCGGGGCGCTCCCAGAGCGCGGCCTCCGCAGTGAAGACAAAGAAAGAGGCATAAGCGCGAAGCGCCCATGCCTCGGGTTTCTGCAGTCTTCGATACGAGGATACGCCGCGCGTCGGGAGCGCCCCGCCCCCTCGGCGCACAACCCTACTTCCCTGCTTTCTCCCTGTTGTAGTTGATGAGGCACCCTGCCAGCACAATCTGCCTCTCCTCAGGCGTCATGTCCGCCACGTAGAGCGAGATTTTCTCGACACGCCCCGTCGCGGCGCGCACCACCCAGCAGGAGATGTCGGCGAGCTCGTTGTTCTCGAGCGCGGCCCTGATGCCCGGCACGTAGAGCCAGTCGCCCACCTCGAAGGTGGGGTCGCCGGCCAGCTGGAACGGCACCATGCCCCAGTTCATGACGTTGGAGCGGTAGCGCTTCGTGGCGAACTCGCGCACGACGTTTGCCAGGCCGCCGATGACGCGCTGGCAGCTTGCCGCCTGCTCGCGGGCGCTGCCGTCGCCGGGCTTGACCGCGTAGATCATGCTGCCGATCTCGACCTCGCCGGCCTGCGGCACGCGTCCCTCGAGCTCAGGGCAGCCGCGAAGCGCGGCGAAGGCCTGCGCCACCTCGGGTGCGACCTTGGAGGGGTCGCCGCCGGCAAGACGCGCCTTCTCCCAGGTGTCCACCGTCTTGGAGCGGCCCACGTAGCCCGGGTCGCGCCTGGAGAGCGTGAACTCGGCCAGGCCCAGGGGCTTCGAGCGGTACGAGCTCGTCTCGCCGGAGGGGATGAGCTCGTCGGTGGTGGTCACGGCGTCCATGATCTTGGAGCACACGCGCACGAGGATGTTATCGGCCAGGGGCTCCATGGCGGGCCAGTCCTTGATGTTGGGGCCATACACCAGCTCGCTTTGCGTCTGAGCGTGGCCGAACCCCTGGTAGACGCGTGTGTCGTAGGAGGTACGGTCGAAGGTGTAGGCGGGGTGCTCGTCCCAGGTGTCCTCAGGCAGGTCGGTGGCGGCCGTCAGCACGCCGCCTGCGGCGGCCGTGGCGGCGATGGAGCGCGCATCCATGAGGGCGACAGCGGCAAGCTGGCCGGCGCCGGGCTTGGAGCCCTCGCGGTTGGGGAAGTTGCGCGTGGTGTGGCGCACGGAAAGGCCGTCGTTGCGGGGCGTGTCGCCGGCGCCGAAGCACGGGCCGCAGAACGCCGTGCGCCAGATGGCGCCTGCCGCCATGAGGTCGAGTGCGGCTCCCAGGCGCGTGAGCTCCATGCACACGGGCTGCGAGGAGGGGTACACCGAGAGCGTGAAGTCGCCGTTGCCGCAGTTCTTGCCCTTGAGGGCGCGGGCTGCGTTCAGGACACTGCCGAAGTTGCCGCCCGCGCAGCCTGCGATGACGCCCTGCTGCACGTGCAGCTTGCCGTCTTTCACCTTGTCGAGCAGGTGCAGCGTCGCCCTGCCGTCGCCCACCTGCTCGGCCGAGGCCTCCACCTCGTGCAGGATGTCCTCGAGGTTGGCGTTGAGCTCGTCGATCGTGTGGACGCGCGAGGGGTGGAAGGGGAGCGCGATCATGGGGCGCACCTGGGAGAGGTCCACGCGCACGCAGCCCTCGTAGTAGGCGACCTTGCCGGGGCGGAGCTCACGGTAGTCGGCCTCGCGACCGTGCGCGCTCAGGAACTCTCGGGTCTTGTCGTCGGTCACCCAGATGGACGACAGGCAGGTGGTCTCGGTCGTCATGACGTCGACGCCGTTGCGGAAGTCGCAGTCCATGCTCGCAACGCCCGGGCCCACGAACTCCATGACCTTGTTCTTCACGTAGCCGCGACCGAAGACCGCGCCGATGATGGCCAGCGCGATGTCCTGTGGGCCCACGCCGGGCACGGGCGCCCCTTCCAGGTAGACGCACACGACCTCGGGGCGCTTGACGTCGTAGGTGTCGCGCAGCAGCTGCTTGACGAGCTCACCGCCGCCTTCGCCGATTGCCATGGTGCCCAAGGCGCCGTAGCGGGTGTGCGAGTCGGAGCCCAGGATCATCTTGCCGCAGCCGGCCATCGTCTCGCGCATGTACTGGTGGATGACGGCGATGTGGGCGGGCACGTAGATGCCGCCGTACTTCTTGGCTGCGGAGAGGCCGAAGGCGTGGTCGTCCTCGTTGATGGTACCGCCCACGGCGCACAGCGAGTTGTGGCAGTTCGTGAGCACGTAGGGGATGGGGAACTCGGTGAGGCCCGAGGCGCGGGCCGTCTGGATGATGCCGACGAAGGTGATGTCGTGGCTGGCCATGGCGTCGAAGCGCAGCTTGAGGTGCTCCATGTCGGGCGCGGTGTTGTGCGCCGCCATGATGGAGTACGCCATCGTCTGCGTGCGGGCCTGCTGCGCGTCGAGCGCGCGCCCCGTCTGCTCGCTGAAGGCCTGCGCCTCGTCTGCTGCTACAAGCGTGCGTCCGTCGACAAGAAACGCGCCGCCCTCGAAAAGCTCAACTGCCGCCATCGGCTATCCTCCCAATGCCTTGTGCGGGTTCGTCCCGCATCGTTTGACGCAAGCCATTATCACGTGCCTTTTGAACAGGCATGTTTCGGACGCGCAAATCGTCCAGATGTGGGCGGGTCGCGCTCGATCTGCGCCGCTCGGCTAACGAGAAAGCCCGTTCGCGGCCGCCTCGAGCCGCTCGAGCGCCTCTTTCACCACACTGCGCGGGCATGCCACGTTCAGGCGGATGAAGCCCTCGCCCTCCTTGCCGAAGATGGAACCCATGTCGAGCCACAGGCGCGCGTCGTGCTGGATGAAGCGCGTGAGCTCCTCGTCGGTCAGGCCCAGGCCGCGGCAGTCCACCCACAGCAGGTAGGTGCTCTCGGGCTCGGTGAACCTGAGAGCGGGAATACGCTGGGCGATGAAGTCGCGCACGAGGGCGATGTTGCCCTCGAGGTAGTCTTTGAGCTGGTCAAGCCACTCGTCGCCCTGGGTGAAGCATGCCTGCGCCGCCGCCAGGCCAAAGCAGCTCGGCTCGTCGTAGCCCGTGGCGCACACCTCGTCGGCGAAGTGCCGGCGCAGCTCGGGGTTGGGGATGAGAATGTTGGAGAGCTGAAGTCCCGCCAGGTTGAACGTCTTGGAGGGCGCGGTGCACACCACGCAGTTCTGCGCGAACGCCTCGCCCAGGCTCGCGTAGCACACGTGCGGGTGCTGGGGCCGGTCGAAGTCGGCGTGGATCTCGTCGGCCACCACGAGTACGCCTGCTTCCTGGCAGATCTGGCCCATGCGGCGCAGCTCCTCTTCGGTCCAGGCACGGCCCACGGGGTTGTGCGGGTTGCTCATGATGAAGAGCGTCGGGCGCTCCTCGCGCACCACGCGCTCGAACACGTCGAAGTCGATGCTGTAGGAGCCGTCGTCGTTGCAGGTGAGGGGGGCGTTTGCGACGCGGCGGCCGTTTTGGACGATGGTGTTGGCGAAGGGGTAGTACACGGGCGGCTGGATGAGCACGGTGTCGCCCTCGTGCGTGAAGCAGCGCACGGCCATGGAGAGGGCGAAGCACACGCCCGGCGTGATGACGACCCACTCCTCGCGGGGGCGGAAGCCGTGACGGCGGCCGAACCAGTCGCACATGGCGGTGTAGTAGCCCTCGGGCGTCTGCGTGTAGCCGAAGATGCCCTCCTGCGCGCGCGCCACCAGGGCGTCGATGGCGGGCTGGGGGCAGCGGAAGTCCATGTCGGCCACCCACATCGAGATCTCGTCGGGGGAGTGCCCTGCCTTCTCGGCGCCGTCCCACTTGCAGCAGTTCGTGCCGCGCCTGTCGATGACCTCGTCGAAGTTGTACTGCATGATTTTGCACTCTCTTTCAACCAAAGGCGACAGGGATGCGCTGTGGCAAGGCGCTCAGGGCCGATGTGTACTGGAGTACATGAGGCCCTGAGGAACGCAGCCACAGCGCATCCCGGGACTTCTAGTTCTTGACGCTCAGCACGTTGCCGGCCATGGCCTTGACCTTCTTGGCGCGCACCATGCGCAGGATGCCCGAGGGGTCGATGTGCCACACGGCAAATGAGGGCAGGCCGTCGGCCGAGTCGCGCATGTAGTCGATGAGCTGGGCGAGCATCTGCAGGCCGGGCAGGTCGGTGTCGGCCGTCGCGTCCTCGTCGCCTTCGCCTTCCTCGTTTTCATGCGCCATGAGGTAGCTCAGGGCTGCCTGGCGGGTGGTGGTGCCCACATGGATGCGCAGGCCCTCGGGCGCGGGGACGGGCTCGTAGTCGAAGGGGTTCTCGTCGCCCCCCTGCGTGTCCTGCTCGCCCTCGGGCTCCTCGCAGGCACCTTCGCCCTCGTCACCTTCCGACGCGTGCTTCGCGTCAGCGGCTTCCTCGTCGCCCTCCTGCTCGTCGGCCTCGGCCTCGGCCCCCTCGTCGCCTTCCCGCTCGTCGGCCTTAGCCTCGGCTTCCATCTTCGCGCGCTCGATGGTGGCCTGCGTGGCCTCCATCACCTCGCCGCGTGCGGCCTCCAGGTCGAAGTCCTCGGGGATGAGGGTCTTGGCCTGCGCCCACACCTCTACCGGTGAGCTGGCCTTTTTGGCGGCCTCAAGCGACTCGGGGTCTACCACGAGGCACGCGGAGTCCCAGCGGCCCTCCACGATTTGGCGGCCCCACTCGTCGAGCTCGGCGCGGTCGGTGTAGAAAAGCCACGCGGCGCGGCGCGGGTCGTCTCCCTTGTTCATGAGAACGGGCATGGTTGCTCCCATCGTCGAAGTGTCGTCTGGGCAGGAATTATAGGCCGTACGCGGTCCCTGCCGCTATCAGTCGCGCCGATGGCTGGCAATCAAAACATATCGCACCCGCGTGTGGTTCTGCGCCGCACTTGGCCGCCGGAGAGGGTATCTTTATCCCTTGGAAATTTGCGCCATTCAAAATGACCCTGCACGAGCCATGTGCCTTCTCCCAAGGAGCCCTCATGCCTATCAACATCCCCACCGGACTTCCTGCCAAGGAGATTCTTGACGACGAGCGCATCTTCGCGCTTGAGGAGAACGTCGCTTCCAAGCAGCACATGCGCCCGCTGAGGGTCGTGCTGCTCAACCTCATGCCCAAGAAGATCGAGACGGAGACGCAGATCCTGCGCCTCATTTCCAAGTCGCCGCTGCAGGTGGACATGGATTTCATGTGCATGGCGAGCCACGAGAGCAAGAACACCCCCCACGACCACCTCGTCAAGTTCTACGACACCTTCGAGGCGTTTCGCGATCGCCGCTACGACGCGCTCGTCATCACCGGCGCCCCCGTGGAGGAGATGGACTTCGAGGACGTCGATTACTGGGACGAGCTCGTCGAGGTCATGAAGTGGAGCCGCACGAACGTCTACTCCACGCTGCACATCTGTTGGGGAGCCCTGGCGGGCCTGTACTTCCACCACGGCGTGAACAAGGTGGCGCTGCCCAGCAAGCTTTTCGGCGTGTTCGCCACCAGGCTCACCGACGAGTACAACTTCCTTACCAACGGCTTTGACGAGCGCTTCTTCATGCCGCACTCCCGCCACGCCGGCATCGACCTGGCCCAGCTCGACGAGCACATCGGCCGCGACCTGTACGCGCTGGGCACGAGCCCGGTGACGGGCCCTTCCATCCTGGCGACCTCCGACATGCGCCAGGTGTTCATCACCGGCCACCTCGAGTACGCCAAGGGCACGCTCGATGCGGAATACCGCCGCGACCTGGGGCTGGGCAGGCCCATCGACATGCCGCGCAACTATTACCCCGACGACGACCCGGCCAACGAGCCCTGCCTTACTTGGCGCAGCCACGCCAACCTCTTCTGGCGCAACTGGCTCAACTACATCTACCAGATGACGCCCTTCGACCTCACCGAGCTGAGCGAGGACTACAAGGGCTACCGCATCTCCGAGCGCGTCTGGCAGCCCGGCACCCGCGGCGGCGACATCCGCTAGTCTCGGGCTATCAAGCTGCAAGTGCGGGTATCATGTGCCGAGTCAAAAAACGATTTCGCGGCGCGGGTCGTGTGGTCGAGGAGGCATGTGAGACATGGCTATGCAGATGGTGAGGCTCGGGGACGTGTGCCGGGCGGCAAAGGAAGGCGAGCAGGACCTTACGGTGGCCGAGCGCTCGGCGCGCAAGGGGCCGTACGCCTACTTTGCCGACAACTGTCAGTCGTTTGGTGTCGATGATTGGCTTGTGGATGCGGGCGGTGCAATCATCGTCCCTGCGTACGGCCAGATTGTGGCAAACACCGGGTATGTCATGGCGCGCAAGGAGCAGGGACGTTTCTCCTTCGGCAGGCAGGTGTATGCCCTCGTGCCCCACGACCGCACCGACACCGACTACCTCTACAACGTCATCACGCACTCCCCGCAGGTGGCCCACCAGGTCACCGGAACCCCCCAGCTGCGTCAGATTTCCCTGACTGCGCTGCTCGCCTCGCGCATTCCCTGGCCCAGCCGTGCCGTGCGCGACGCGTTTGTCGAGATGATTGAGGCGGACGAGGCCGAGTTCAAGCGCCTGCGCGCCCTGCCTGCCCGGCTCATGGCCGAGGGCGACGAGGCGTTTGCGAGCATCGTGGGTGCCGACGGACCTAAGACCCTCGCCATGGCGGACGCGGTGAGGTGGCGCACGGGCACGTCGGTGCTGGCCGAGCTGCGCGGCCCCGACAAGGCCGTGCGCGTGGAGGGCAGCCGCGGCACGCTGGGTCGCTGCGACGAGGTCCTGGCCGAGGGACCCTGCGTCGTGGCCGCCCCCCAGGGTCGCGCCATGGTCGCGCGCTACGTTCCCGAGGCATGCCATCCTTTGCAGGACGTGCTCTATGCCTGCGCGGCCGACTCCAAGGTCGACCTGGGTGTCCTGCTGTTTGCCCTGCGTGCCGCCCATGTGCGCGAGGGCCTCTCCAGGCAGGACTGGGTGAGCGAACAGGACTTCAGTGCCCTGTGCCTGCATGTGGGCACGCTCGAGCAGCAGGAGCGTTTCGCTTCTGTCGCAAGCGACATCTTCGACCGCCTTGCCAAGGCCGAGGCCGACCTTGTCCAGCTCGAGCGCGACCATGCGGCGCGCCTGGCGGAGTTCTTCACGCACGGGCATGTGGGGGTCGACGGGTCGTGCGTGGCCGACGACGAGCCCCTCGGCGAGATTCCTGCGGCGTCCGAGGCGGTTGCTGCGTGTGGGGAAGGCGCCGGCAAGGGGCAGGAAGGCGGCGCTGATGCCGGCTCCACGCCGGCCGATGCGCGCGTGGCACAGGCGGGCGTGCTCAGTCCTCTCGCCGCCCAGGGCCTTGAGATCCTGAGCGATCCTGCCGATGTTGCCTGGGAGCTTGCGCCCCTGGCCGTTGTGCGCGCGTGTGCCTCGAGCTCGCAATGGGCGTTCATCGCCGCGGCCGCCGGCCCCTATGCCGCGCCTGCCTACGCCAGCCTCGTGCGTGCGCTCGACACGGTCATGACCGAGCTCTCCGAGTCCAATGACCTGCTGTCGTTCTTGCCCAACCTCTCGTACGCCTCGTCTCTGCTGACGCTTGAGCAGCTTGCTGGGTGGGTCGGCATGCTCGACGCCATCGAGCCGGGCACCATTACAGGTGCCGCCGTGCGCGCCGTGCTGCGCTTCGACCCCTCGTTTGCCGTGCTGCCGGCCTCGGTCAACGGCTTGCTTGAGGGTGCGATGCGTTCCTGCGCCCGCGGCCTGGGTCGTGAGCTGGAAAGCGCCTATGTGCCCTGCTCGTCGGGCGAGGGCCTCATCGACCTGTTCGCGCATGATTTTCCCGAGGCCACGCTGCGCTCGCAGACGCAGGAGTTCTCCCATATCCTGGCCGACATGCTTGTGAGGGCTGCCGAGCTCGAGGGCATGGGCGAGCAGCGCGGCGGCCTGGGCGCCGCCGTGGGCAGTGCGCTTGCGCATGACGAGTTCGGCGACTGGCAGGCAGACCTTGTGTGCGCCGCGCTGCCTTGTGAGGAGGGCGCTTGGCACGAGGGCGCCGTCTCGCCCGACGATGCCCGCTGGGCCGCGCTGGGCGTGCCGCCGCGCAACAAGGCGACGTTCGCCTGGATTCAGCAGGCGATGTTTCACCAGGCAAAGGGCGGTTTGACCGTGCTTCTCGCACCGAACTGCGCCTTGCATTCGTGCGTGGGCAGCGAGACCGAGCTGCGCCGCAAGCTTGCCACCTCGGGTCGCGTGCGCGCCGTCGTGTCGCTGCCCTCGCGCATCTTCGCCGACGGTCGTCCCGCCTCGAGCCTGATCGTGCTGGGCGACCCGCGCGACGCCGCCTGCGCGCAGACGCTCATGGTCGACATGCTTGGCTGCGGCGTGCCTGCGGATGGCACGGGTGCCGCTGCGACCCGTGAACTTCCCGCCGAGGTTGCCGCCCGCGCCGCGCGTGTGCTCGCGGCTTGGGTCGAGCGTGCCGAGGCGCCGTGCGAGCAGGGCTTCTGCCGCGTCGTCGGTGCCGAGGAGATCGCCGCAAACGTCGACGTCCTCACCCCTTGGACCTACGTGGGGTAGAGCCCGCCACGTTCGAGGTACGATTAACTTGTCTGTCAATGCGGCTGTGAGCCGCCCGTGAAAGGAGCTCGTCCATGAGTGGAATCGACACCGTCCTGCAGTACCTCCAGGCCGTCCCTGCCTGGTACCTCGCCACGAGCGTCGACGACCAGCCCCATGTGCGCCCTTTCAGCTATGCCGCTGAGTGCGACGGCCGCGTGTGGTTCGTGACCGCCACGACCAAGGATGTCTGGCAGGAGCTGCTCGCCAACCAGAAGTTCGAGGCCACGAGCTGGTGGCCCGGCCATGGCTGGCTCATCCTGCGCGGCCTGGCCGGTCTCAAAGACGAGGTCACGCCCGAGATCCGTAAGGCCGGCTACGAGCACCTCACGGCCCTCGGCGAGTCCTACGACGGTCCCGACGACCCCACCCTCGTCTTCTTCTCCGTCGAGCAGCCCCAAGCCTGGATCTGCAACCACGACGAATGGGTGCCCGTAGAGCTGTAACGTTTGACGGTCTGCTTGTATACTTTAGAGTAGTATACTTATAAGTATACAAGCAGACCGACGGGAGGGTCGATGTTTCAAGGACGCACACGCGAGCTGGCTGAGTTGGAGAGGCTGTATACGCAGGGCGGCTTTCAAATGGTCGTCCTGTATGGTCGTCGGCGCGTGGGCAAGACGACCCTTGTTAATGACTTCAGTCTGCCGCGCGCGTAGCCGCGGCATGTAAACCACCCGCTGTGCGGGTGGATGACCTCCGG
>CAKUFZ010000002.1 GCA_934654475.1 uncultured Coriobacteriales bacterium | reverse complement strand
CCGTTCGCACCAAATCATAGCGACTTTAGGGGATTAGACTTCCCAGGGCGGCAAAGTTGGAGTAATCTAAGCCCTGGCGTTATCCCCAAGGAGAGGACAAGGTTTTATGGCAGAGAACGTACCTGCCGACGGCAATGTAATGCGCGCCGGCGACACCAGCAAGCTTGCTCAGAATGACATGAGCAGCGTCAAGCACGTCATCGGCGTTGTGTCTGGCAAGGGCGGCGTGGGCAAGTCGCTCGTCTCCGGCCTCATCGCCGCCGATGCGGCGCGCAAGGGCCTCAAGGTCGGCATCCTCGACGCCGACATCACCGGCCCCACCATCCCCCACATGTTCGGCTTCAACCACGTGGGCATCACCGCGCAGAACAACCTCCTCGTGCCTGCTCGCACCAAGGAAGGCATCGAGGTCATGTCGATCAACCTGTTGCTGCGCAACCCCGATGACCCGGTGATTTGGCGTGGCCCCGTCATCGGTGGCTGCGTCAAGCAGTTCTGGAACGAGGTCGTCTGGGGCGAGCTCGACGTGCTCGTCGTCGACATGCCTCCCGGAACGGGCGACGTGGCCCTCACCGTGTTCCAGTCCATCCCGGTCGACGGCGTCGTCATCGTCGCCTCCCCGCAGGACCTCGTGGCCACCATCGTGGGCAAGGCCGTGAACATGGCCAAGTCCATGGACGTGCCCGTGCTCGGCCTTGTCGAGAACATGAGCTACTTTGAGTGCCCCGACTGCGGCAAGAAGCACTACATCTTCGGCGACAGCCACATCGACGAGGTTGCCGAGAAGTACGGCGTCGACGTCCTGGCCCGCCTGCCCATGAACCCCGACTTCGCCGCCATGTGCGACGAGGGCAAGGTCATGGACATCCCCAACCCCGGCATCGACGCCGAGAAGCTGCTCGACAAGGCCGCTTCCGTCAAGGTCGCGTCGTCGCTCATGGGCGGTTGGACCGTCGCCGAGTAACAGCCCCGGCTTTCAGTAAGGATTGATATGAACTCTCCCCACATCATCGTCGTGGGGGCCGGCGCCTCGGGTTTGGCTTGCGCAATCGCCGCAGCTGAGTCCGGGGCGTCCGTTTCTGTCTTTGAGGCAGGCCCCCGCCCCGGACGCTCCATCATGGCCTCAGGCAACGGTCGCTGCAACTTCTGCAACGCCGACCTTGGAAGCGGCCGCTACAACGACCCGACATTCGTCCAGCGTGCCTTCGAGGCGTGTGCGGACGGCCCCGTGCCCGAGGTTCTCGGCTTCTTCGAGCGCCTGGGGCTGTGGCATACCTGCGACGAGGAGGGGCGTTACTTCCCCCGCTCGCGCTGCGCCGCGTCGGTGCTCGACGTACTGCTCAATCGCATCGACGAGCTGGGCGTTCGCCTGTGGATCGAGTCGCGCGTGAGCTCGGTTGCCTGCGGCGCCGGGCGTTGGACCGTCGAGCTTGAGGACGGGCAGACGTTTGAGGCGGACAGGGTGGTGTGGTGCGCGGGCGGCCAGTCGGCCGGCTTGCTTGCCGACATGTGCGACCTCGAGCTCTGCTCGCAGACGCGCGTCCTGTGCCCCATCGCGACCTCTCCCAAGCCCGCCCGCGACCTCGACGGCGCGCGCTTCACCTGCCGCGTCAGCGTGGAGCATGCAGGGGAGCCTGTGTTCAACGAGGTGGGCGAGGTGCTCATGCGCAAGTACGGCGTCTCGGGCATCGTCGTCTTTGACGCCTCGCGCTATGCCCACCCAGGCGACCGGCTTTCGATAGACCTTGCCCCCGAGATGGGCGAAGACGAGCTCCACCGCGACCTGCTGCGCCGCGTCGAGGCCGCCGAGGCGTCGGGCGATGTGGCATTTGCGCGTCTGCACCTGCTTGACGGCACCGTTCAGCCCAAGGTGGCCGCGCATCTGATGGAGCGCGTGTGCGGCCGCGACGGCGACCGACCCTGCGACATCGACAGACTCTGCAGCCTGCTGAAGAGGTGGGAGTTCCGCGTCGAATCCCTCATGGAGGGCGACCAGGCCCAGGTCACGCGCGGCGGCATCGCGACCTCTCAGGTGGATCCGCTCACGTTTGCATGCGCCGATGTGCCCGGCCTTTTCATTTGCGGAGAGGCCCTTGATGTGGACGGCATGTGCGGTGGATTGAACCTGGCGTGGGCTTGGGTCAGCGGCATGCACGCGGGAAGGGCAAGCGCGGTATTATAGGCACGACTGTCGTGATAGCAACTCGGGAGCTGCTGCGATGAGACAGTCGAGGGCGATGTGCACGAGTTGCGCGCTGTCTTCGACGGTCTGGTCGCAGCAGCTCCCCGCTAATTTTACAGGGAGCGCCGATGATCGAGATACGCAACCTCAAGCTCGCCCTTTCCGGTGGCAAAGCGACGGGCGTCGCCTATGACGCCGACCTGCTCCGTCTGGCCGTGAGCCGCAAGCTGGGCGTCGACGTCTCCGACATCGACGCCTGCAGCGTGGCCCGTCGCGCCGTCGATGCCCGCAAGCGCGGCGACGTCCACTACGTCGCGAGTGTGCGTGCCTCGCTGCACGAGGGCGCCGCTTGCGAGGAGAGCCTCGTTGCAAGCCTGGCGACCAACGACGTTGTGCTTGCCAAGGAGGCCTCCTACGAGGCGCCCAAGCTCGAGGCCGGCCATACGGTCGCGCGCCCCGTCGTTGTGGGCGCGGGCCCTGCGGGCCTGTTTGCCGCGCTCAGCCTGGCACAGGCGGGCATGGCGCCCATTCTTATCGAGCGCGGTGCTCCCGCCGAGCAGCGCAGCCGCGACGTGGCGAAGTTCGCCGCAACCGGCAAGCTCAACACTCAGAGCAACATCCAGTTCGGTGCAGGCGGCGCCGGCACCTTCTCCGACGGCAAGCTCACCACGGGTACGAACGCCCCCGAGCATGCATGGATCCTGAAGACGTTCGTCGAGGCGGGCGCCTCGTCGGACATCCTCTGGCAGGCGATGCCCCATATCGGAAGCGACGTGCTTCCCGGTGTGGTGGACAAGCTCGTCGAGCGTATCCGCGAGGCCGGAGGAGAGGTGCGCTGGTACACGAGGATGTGCGAGCTCGTCGTTGAGCAGGGCTGCCTTGCAGGCGTGCGCGTGGCCGTCGAGGCGCCCGGCCGCCCCGCCAAGTTTGAGGAAATCCGCTGCTCGCAGGCGATCCTTGCGTGCGGACACTCTGCCCGCGACGTGTTCTCCCAGCTCAAAGAGCAGGGCCTTACCCTCGAGCCCAAGGTCTTCTCCATGGGCGTGCGCATCGAGCATCCCCAGAACATGATCAACAAGGTCCAGTACGGCGGCATCGCCAACAGCGACGCGCTGCCCGTGGCCTCTTACAAGCTCAGCTGCCACCTCAAGGACGGCAGGGGCGTTTACAGCTTCTGCATGTGCCCCGGCGGCACGATCGTGGCCGCGGCGAGCGAAGAGGGCGGCGTCGTCACGAACGGCATGAGCGAGTTTGCCCGCGACGGCCGCAACGCCAACTCCGGCTTTCTGGCCAACGTCCTTCCCGAAGACATCCCCGGCATCGCCGACGACCCGCTTGCCGGCGTCGCACTCCAGCGCCGCTGCGAGCAGGCCGCCTTTGCGGCCGGCGGTGGGGATTACAAGGCACCCGCCCAGCTTCTTACCGATTTCCGCGCCAAGGTCGCCTCGCGCGGTGCGGGGCACGTCCAGCCTACCTATCCTCTGGGCGTGAAGTGGGGCAGCGTCGGCAAGTGCCTGCCCGATTTCGTCGACCGCGCGCTTCGTGCGGCCATCCCCATCTTCGCCAAGCGCCTTGAGGGATTCGACCGCATGGACGCCGTGCTCACCGGCGTGGAGACGCGCTCCTCGTCGCCCGTGCGTATCGTGCGCCGCTCCGACGACCTCGTGAGCGTCGACGTCGAGGGCCTGTACCCCTGCGGTGAGGGAGCGGGCTATGCCGGTGGCATCATGAGCGCCGCGGCCGACGGCCTGCGTTGCGCCGCCGCCGTGGTCCGCGCCGCCAACGCCCGTTAGGCTCTTTCCGGGCGTGTGGCCTCCACACGCCCGTTGCAATTAGAGGTGCATGCAATGACACAAGAAAACATCGTCATCCGAGGTGCGCGCGAGCACAACCTCAAGGACGTCTCGCTTGAGATTCCCCGCGACAAGCTCGTGGTCATCACGGGTCTTTCCGGTTCGGGCAAGAGCTCGCTGGCCTTCGACACCATCTTCGCCGAGGGTCAGCGCCGCTACGTCGAGTCGCTCTCGAGCTATGCCCGCATGTTCTTGGGGCAGATGGACAAGCCCGACGTCGACAGCATCGAGGGCCTGTCCCCGGCTATCTCCATCGACCAGAAGACAACGTCGAAAAATCCCCGCTCCACTGTGGGCACGGTGACGGAAATCTACGACTACCTGCGACTCCTGTATGCTCGCATCGGCACGCCGCACTGCCCTGAGTGCGGGCGCGTCATTGAGCGCCAGACGACCGACCAGGTCGCCGACAAGATCGCCCAGGCGGCCGAGGGCCGCAAGGCGCTGGTGCTCGCCCCCGTCGTGCGCGGCCGCAAAGGCGAGTACACGAAGCTTTTCGAGGACCTGCGCGCCGAGGGCTTTGCCCGCGTGCGCGTCGACGGCGAGGTCATCCGCCTCGACGACCAGGAAAGCGTGACGCTCGACAAGAAGTTCAAGCACACCATCGAGGTCGTCGTCGACCGCATCGCCGTCAAGGACGGGTCGCTGGGCCGCATCGCCCAGGCCGTCGAGACGGCGACGCGTCTGGCCCAGGGCAACGTGGCGGTGTGGCTCATGGAGGAAGGGGAGCGCCCCGGCGAGCTGCTCGAATACTCGCTTGCCCTGGCGTGCCCCCAGCACGGCCACTCCATCGACGACCTGCAGCCGCGCGACTTCTCGTTCAACGCCCCCTATGGCGCGTGCCCCGAGTGCGACGGTCTGGGCGTACATCGCGTCATCGATGTCGACCACCTGGTGAGCGCGCCCGACAAGCCCATCGGCCACGGTGCCCTGGGCAACATCTTCAACATGAGCAACTATTGGCCGCAGGTGCTCGACGCCGTTGCCGTGCATCTGGGCTACGATCCCGACGTCACCTGGAACGAGATCTCCCCGGCCGACCGCACGGTGTTCATCGAGGGCTTGGGCGACAAGAAGATCGACGTCTCCTACCGCACGCTCGACGGGCGCGACACGGGCTGGCAGGCGACCTTCCCGGGCCTTGCGAACATTTTGATGACGCGCTACACCGAGTCGGACAACGAGAAGCTGCGCGAGCGCATCGAGCCGTTCATCATCGAACAGCCCTGCTCCTCGTGCCACGGCGCCCGCCTCAAGCCCGAGATCCTTGCCGTCACGGTGGGCGACAAGTCCATTTACGACGTGTGCTGCATGTCCACAAGGGACGCCCTGGCATTCTTCGAGGGCCTTACCCTGACCGAGCGCGAGAGCTTCATCGGCGCGCGCATCGTCAAGGAGATCGTGGAGCGCCTGCGCTTCCTGGTGGACGTGGGCCTGGGCTATCTCACGCTTGAGCGCTCAGCCACGACCCTTTCGGGCGGTGAGGCGCAGCGCATCCGCCTGGCCACGCAGATCGGCGCCGGCCTCATGGGTGTGCTCTACATTCTCGACGAGCCTAGCATCGGTCTTCACCAGCGAGACAACGACCGCCTCATCGCCACGCTGCGCCACCTGCGCGACCTGGGCAACACGGTCGTGGTGGTGGAGCACGACGAGGACACCATTCGCGCAGCCGACTTCGTGGTGGACATGGGCCCGGGTGCCGGCGAGCGCGGAGGAGAAGTGGTCGCGGCCGGCACGCCTGCGCAGATCGCAGCCTCGTCTGAGTCGCTTACGGGTGCCTACCTGCGCGGATCGCGTATGATCGAGCTGCCCCAGGAGCGCCGCCGCCCCGAGCGCGGATCCATCACGCTGCGCGGCGCCACCGCCAACAACCTCAAGGACGTCACCGTGAGCGTCCCCATCGGCACCCTCACGGTGGTGACGGGCGTCTCCGGTTCAGGCAAAAGCTCACTGGTCACCGACACGCTGGCCCCTGCGCTCACCAACGCCATCCAGCGCTCCATGCGCCCCGTCGGCCCCCACAAGGACCTCGAGGGCCTCGAGCTCATCGACAAGGTCATCGACATCGACCAGAGCCCCATCGGGCGCACGCCGCGCTCGAACCCCGCCACCTACATCGGCCTGTGGGACGACCTGCGCAACCTCTTTGCGAGCGTCCCGGAGTCCAAGGCCCGCGGCTACGCCCCCGGCCGTTTCAGCTTCAACGTGTCGGGCGGTCGCTGCGAGGCGTGCAAGGGCGACGGCCAGATCAAGATCGAAATGCACTTCCTACCCGACGTGTACGTGCCCTGCGAGCAGTGCGGCGGCAAGCGCTACAACCGCGAGACGCTCCAGGTGCTCTATCGCGGCAAGTCGATCTCCGACGTGCTCGAGATGACCGTGGAGGAGGCCCTTGTCTTCTTCGCGGCTATCCCTTCCATCAAGCGCAAGCTCCAGACTCTGCACGACGTGGGCCTGGGTTATGTGCGCTTGGGCCAGCCCGCCACGACGCTTTCGGGCGGCGAGGCGCAGCGCGTGAAGCTTGCCAAGGAGCTGCACCGCAGGCAGACCGGCAAGACGTTCTACATCCTTGACGAGCCTACCACGGGCCTGCACTTCGAGGACGTTCGCCAGCTTCTCATCGTGCTGCAGCGCCTCGTTGACGCCGGCAACACGGTGCTCGTCATCGAGCACAACCTCGACGTCATCAAGGTGGCCGACCATATAATCGACCTCGGCCCCGAGGGCGGCGACGGCGGCGGTACGATTGTCGCGACCGGCACCCCCGAGGAGGTCTGCGCGGTCCCCGAGAGCATCACGGGACGGTTCCTCGCGCCCATTCTCGAGCGCGACCGCGCCCGCATGGAAGGACGTATGCAATGACGCGCGGCAAACGCGAGCAAGCAGGCTCGAAAACCAACGCCATGCGAGCACTCGACAACGCAGGCATCGCCTATGAATACCTTGCCTACGAGGTGGAAGACGAGACGAGCACGGGCATCGGCGTGCGCGTTGCGCTTGCCACGGGCGAGGACCCCGATGCCAGCTTCAAGACGCTCGTGTGCGTCTCGCCGCGCAAGACCTACTCAGTCTTCTGCATCCCCGTTGCCTGCGAGCTCGACCTCAAAAAGGCGGCGCGCGCGGCAGGTGAGAAGTCGCTGGCGCTGCTCAACTGGCATGACCTGCCGGCAGTGACCGGGTATGTGCGTGGCGGCACGTCGCCGTTGGGCATGAAGAAGGAGTTCCCCACGTTCATCGACGAGACCGCCCAGCTCTTTGACCGCATCTCGATTTCCGGCGGCAAGATCGGCGCGAAGCTTGTCCTCGACCCTGTGGAGCTTGCGAACTTCTGCCATGCGGCGTTTCTCGATTTGGTGGAGGGATGATGCGGGTGTCGGAGCACGAAGAGTACGTACCCCGGCACATGAGGCCCGCGGGCGTCACGGAGCCCGCACCACAGCCTTCCCGCGCCCCCGCGCATATGGGCGTTGCCGGGGGCGCTGCCCGGGCGGCGGCTGGTTCGACGGCCGCCCCCGCTCACATGCGGGTCTCTGAGCGGCCTGCGAGCACGGTCTCGCCCGAGACGGAGTCGGAGTCCGACCGCCAGGCGCGCGTGGGCCGCTCGCAGCTTCTCATCAGCGTGTGCGTGGCCATCTCGCGTATCACGGGCTTCATCCGCACATGGGCCATGGGCCTTGCGATGGGCACGACCTTGCTCAGCTCGTCGTACCAGGTGGCGTGCAACCTGCCCAACCAGCTCTACGAGCTTGTCATGGGCGGCATGCTCGTGACGGCGTTCTTGCCCGTGTACGTGAGCCTGCGTAAACGCGAGGGCGAGGAGCGTGCCAACCAGTACGCAAGCACCCTCATGGGCATCGTCCTGGTCTTTTTGGGAGTCGTGGCGCTGCTTGCCACGCTTTTTGCCCCGCAGGTCGTGTGGACGCAGATGTTCTTCAGCCCCTCGGGCGACCGCGAGCTTGTCGTCTACTTCTTCCGGTTCTTTGCGGTGCAACTGCTCTTCTACGGTGTGTCTGCGGTGGCGGGAGGCCTGCTCAACTCGCGCAGCGACTACTTTTGGAGCTCTGCGGCGCCCATCGCCAACAACATCGTCGTCATCTTCGCGATGTTCGTGTACTACTTTGTGTCGGCCGACAACCCCGACTTCGCCAAGCTCGTGCTGGCCGTGGGCACGCCTTTGGGCGTATTTGTGCAGATGGCGATGCAGGTGCCTGCGCTTGCCAAGAACGGCGTGCATCTCAAGCCGTGGCGCATCAACCTGCACGACCCCGCCCTGCGTGAGACGCTTGCGCTGGGCATCCCCACCATCGTCGTGACGCTGTGCTCGTTTGCCACGGTGAGCGTGCAGAACGCCGCTGCCATGGCGGTGAGCGACGCGGGGTCGTCGGTGCTCTACTATGCGCGCCAGTGGTTCACGCTGCCGTACGCGTTCCTTGCGGTGCCCGTCACCACGACGCTGTTTACCGAGCTTGCGGGCATGGTCGCCGACCGAGACGACGCTGCGGTGCGCCGTACCATCGTCTCGGGCACCCAGCAGAACTTCTTCTCGATGGTGCCGTTCATGCTCTACCTCATCGTGTTTGCCGTGCCGCTCGTGTCGCTCTTCCGCGCGGGCAGTTTCGACTGGACGAGCGTGAGCCTCGTGAGCGGCTACCTTGCCGTCATGGCGCTGAGCCTGCCGTTCTATGCATGCTTCCTGTTCATGCAGAAGGTCTTCAGCGCGCTGCGTGCCATGAAGCAGTATGCGGTGTGCAACCTCGTCGTTTCCATCGTCCAGGTCGTGCTCACCATCGTGTTGTGCCTGGGCGCCGGTTCCTGGGACGGCTTCGGTCTGGCCGGCGTCGCCGTCGCCCAGATAGCGTTCTTCGTCCTGGGCACCGTGTGGTGCTACGCCTACCTGAGCAAGCGTCTGGGCGGCATTGGCCTGAGGACGCTCGTGGGGTCGTTCATGTCCTCGCTTCTCGTGGGCGCCGCCGGCGCCGCCGTGGGCGCGGCGTTGCTCTGGGCGCTTCAGGCCTTCGTCATGCCCATCGAGGCGGGAGGCATTCCCTGGGCGCTCGCGTGCATCGTGGTGGGCGGCCTTGCAAGTCTTGTCGTGACCTATGGCCTGGGCGTGGTGCTCCATGTCCCCGGCAGTGCGTTCATCAACCGCATCGTGGCCCGATTCCTTCCGAGAAAGGCAAACTAGCGTGGGCGTTCTCATCAGCTGCGAAGACGTAAGTTTGGAATACCCCACCCGCCGCGTGCTCACCGGGCTCAGCCTGGGTGTCGCCGAGGGCGACCGCACGGGTATCGTGGGCAAGAACGGCGACGGCAAGTCGACGCTGCTCAACATCGTCTCTGGGCTCCTGGAGCCCGACACGGGTCGCGTCACCATGAGGCGCGGCACGCGCGTGGGCGTGCTCGGACAGAAGGACTCCCTGCCCGACGACGCCACGGTGGGGGAGTGCGTCGTGGGAGACGCCCCCGAGCACGAGTGGGCCTCCGACCCCAAGACGCGCGCCATCGTCGCTGCCCTCATCGGCGACGTCGCCTGGGACGCGCGCGTGGGGTCGCTTTCCGGCGGCCAGCGCCGTCGCGTCGACCTGGCGCGCCTGCTTGTGGGCGACTGGGACATCCTGGCCCTCGACGAGCCCACGAACCACCTCGACATGCGCACCATCCGCTGGCTCGCCGCCCACCTCAACGCCCGCTGGCCGCAGGGCACCGGCGCCCTGCTCGTGGTCACGCACGACCGCTGGTTCCTCGACGAGGTGTGCCTGTCCATGTGGGAGGTGCACGACGGTATCGTCGACCCCTTCGAGGGCGGCTACTCCGCCTACATCCAGCAGCGTCTCGAGCGCGACCGCCAGGCCCGCGCCATCGAGGACCGCAGGCAGAACCTGCTGCGCAAGGAGCTCGCATGGCTGGCTCGCGGCCCGCAGGCCAGGGCCTGCAAGCCCAAGTTCCGTACCAAGGCGGCCCACGAGCTGATCGACGACGTGCCGCCTATGCGCAACTCCATCGAGCTGCACCGCCTGGCCGTGAGCCGCTTGGGCAAGCAGGTCTTCGAGCTCAAAAACGTCACGGTTGACTTTGGGGACAAAAAGGTCCTCGACGACGTGAACTGGCTTATTGGCCCCGGTGACCGCTACGGCATCCTCGGCGCCAACGGCGCGGGCAAGACGACGCTCCTCTCCATTCTCACCGGCCGCCTCGCTCCTACCGCGGGCACGGTGAAGATCGGCAAGTCCGTGAAGTGCGCGGTGCTCTCCCAGCGCCTCGACGAGCTCCTTGCCCATACCGGTGAGACGGTGCGCGAGGTGCTTGCCGGCCTCAAGAATCGTTACACAATCAATGGCAAGGAGTACACGCCCGCACAGCTGCTTGAAAACATCGGCTTCGAGCCCGGCCAGCAGCTCACGCGCGTGGAGGAGCTCTCCGGCGGCCAGCAGCGCCGCCTGCAGCTCATGCTCGTGCTTTTGAGCGAGCCCAACGTCCTCGTCCTCGACGAGCCTGGCAACGACATGGACACCGACATGCTTGCCATCCTCGAGGACCTGCTCGACTCTTGGCCCGGCACCCTCATCCTTGTGACGCACGACCGCTATCTCATGGAGCGCGTGACCGACAACCAGTACATGGTCATGGACGGCAAGCTCACCCATGTGCCCGGCGGCGTCGACGAGTTCCTTGAGAAGCTCGACGCCCATGAGCGCGCCGCAAGCGCGAAGGCTTCCAACGCCGCCTCGGCCTCGGCCGGTGCAAAGCCGAGTGCAGCTGCCGAGACCTCGTGCGGCCTCAGCCAGTCCGACATCTATCGTCTGCGCAAGCAGCTTTCGAGCATCGAGCGCAAGATGGACACGCAAAACGAGCGCATCGCCGCCCTGCAGGAGCAGATGATGGGCTTGCCCGCATCTGACTTCGAGGGTTTGGGCAAGCTGCAGTCGCAGGTGGACGCGTGCAAGGACCAAATCGACTCCCTCGAGATGGAATGGCTTGAAATTCAAGAACAGCTCGGGGAGTGAGGAATCCCAGGAGAGGGCCCCTGGCGTACAATAAGACTTTGCCCTGCTCCTTCGACTGAGAGGAAAGCATGCAGCAAGAACAGTTTCGCGTAGAGCACGACTCCATGGGTGACATGCAGGTGCCGGCAAGTGCCCTGTGGGGCGCGCAGACCCAGCGCAGCTACCAGAACTTCCGCATCGGCACCGAGACGATGCCCGTCGAGATCGTGCGGGCGTTCGCCATCCTCAAGAAGGCGGCAGCCCAGGCCAACGTCGAGCTTGGCGTGCTGCCCTGCCGCTCCGGCGAGCTTATTTCGCAGGCATGCGATGAGATTCTTGCCGGCAAGCTCGACGGGGAATTCCCGCTCAAGGTGTGGCAGACGGGTTCGGGCACGCAGTCCAACATGAACGTCAACGAGGTCGTCGCCAACCGCGGCAACCAGATTGCCGGCGAGCGCGTGCTGCATCCCAACGACTCGGTCAACCGCTCCCAGTCCTCCAATGACACGTTCCCCACGGCGCTGCACATCGCCTGCGTGCTTGCGGTGCGCGACGCGGTGCTTCCCGCTGTGAAGTCGCTTGCGGCTACGCTTGAGCGCGTTGCGGCCGAGCATGAGGGCGTCGTCAAGTGCGGCCGCACCCACCTGCAGGACGCCGTGCCGATTGCCTTTTCCCAGGAGGTCAGGGGTTGGGTCGGCTTGCTGCAGAACAGTGCCGAGCAGCTCGAGCTCTCCCTTGCCCCCATGCGCAAGCTCGCCCTGGGCGGCACTGCCGTGGGCACCGGCCTCAATGCTCCCGCCGGCTTTGACAAGCTTTCGGCTGCAAAGATTGCCGAGCTTACCGGCGAGCCTTTTGTGAGCGACCCCAACAAGTTCGCCGCGCTTTCGGGCAAGGACGCCGTGGCGTTCTCCCACGGTGCGCTTCGTGGCCTGGCTGCCAACCTGATGAAGATCGCCAACGACGTTCGTTGGCTGGCATCGGGCCCGCGTCTTGGCCTGGGCGAGATCACGATTCCCGCCAACGAGCCTGGCAGCTCCATCATGCCCGGCAAGGTGAACCCTACGCAGTGCGAGGCCGTCACCATGGTGGCGGTGCAGGTCATGGGCAATGACGCCACCATCGGTTTTGCCGCGAGCCAGGGCAACTTCGAGCTCAATGTATTCATGCCTGTCATTGCGTACAACTACCTTCAGTCGGCTCGCCTGCTTGCCGACGTCATCCGTTCGTTCGAGGTCAACTGTGCATGCGGCATCGAGGCGCGTCGCGACAAGATGGACGCCAACCTGCACAACTCGCTCATGCTCGTGACCTGCCTCAACCCCTACATCGGCTACGAGAACGCCGCCAAAGTGGCGAAGTCCGCGTTTGCAAACGGCACCAGCCTCAAAGAGGCCTGCATTGGCCTAGGTTTTATGACTGCTGAGGAATTCGACAAGGTTTTCAAACCAGAGGAGATGATCTAGCGTGAACGTAAGCGAGGAGAGCCTGAAGCTTCACGAGGAGATGCGCGGCAAGATCGAGGTGTGCGCCCGCAAGCATATCGAGAGCGCCGAGGACCTGTCGCTGCTCTACACGCCCGGCGTTGCCGAGCCCTGCCGTGCCATCAACAAGGACTACCAGAAGTCCTGGGACCTCACCCGCCGCAACAACCTCGTGGCCGTCATCACCGACGGTACCGCCGTTCTTGGTCTGGGCGACATCGGCCCTGCCGCTGGCATGCCCGTCATGGAGGGCAAGTGCGTCCTGTTCAAGGAGTTTGGCGACGTCGACGCCTTCCCCCTGTGCATCGATTCCAAGGACACCGACGAGATTGTGCGCACCATCCAGCTCATCTCCAAGTCGTTCGGCGGCATCAACCTCGAGGACATCTCGGCTCCCCGCTGCTTTGAGATCGAGCGCCGCCTGAAGGAGGTCTGCGACATCCCCGTCTTCCACGACGACCAGCACGGCACTGCCATCGTGACCTCTGCGGCTATGCTCAACGCCATGAAGGTGACGGGCAAGAAGATGGGCGAGATGACCATCGTCATCAACGGCGCCGGCGCCGCTGGCATCGCCATCGGTGAGCTCATGCTGCACATGGGCTTTGGCGAGGTCATCCTGTGCGACTCCAAGGGTATCGTGTGCGAGGGCGACCCGCGCCTCAACGCTGCCAAGGCCGAGATGGCCAAGGTCACGAACCGCAAGCATCTCACCGGCACCCTGGCTGATGCCCTCAAGGGCGCCGACGCCTTCGTGGGCGTGTCTGCTGCCAACGTCGTGAGCCGCGAGATGGTCGCTTCCATGAACAACGGCATCGTCTTCGCTATGGCCAACCCCGTGCCTGAGATCATGCCTGACGAGGCCAAGGCCGGCGGCGCCGCCGTTGTGGGCACCGGTCGCTCCGACTTCCCCAACCAGATCAACAACGTGCTCGTGTTCCCTGGCATCTTCAAGGGCGCTCTGGCTGCCCACGCTCCTCAGATCACCGAGGAGATGGAGATCAAGGCCGCCTACGCCATCGCCGACCTCGTGACGCCCGAGCAGCTCAACGCTGACTACGTCATCCCCAGCGCGCTCGACAAGACCGTCGCCGCCGCTGTGGCCCAGGCTGTCGCCTCCTGCGTGAAGTAGGGGATACCGCCTGATTGAAGCCAACCTGGTTAAGGTTGCATTGAAGACCCGCTGAGCAGTCTTGCTTGGCGGGTCTTTTTTGTCTTGCTGCTGATGAACACGGTATGTACCTGGGTGATTCACATATATGTATAGGCATATATACATATTGCAAAAGATGACTCAATCATTCCAAGATGGCGTGAGCAATGCAAAGAAAAGGGGCCCGCACTGATGTGCGAGCCCCTTTTGCGTCGTGCGGGATGATGATTGAGACGTGTTTACTTCTTGCGGCTCTTCAGGATGAGCACGATGGCAAGAACGACTACGACGACGCCGACGCCGGCTGCGATGTAGATGGGCGTGTTGTCAGTGGTGTCGCCCGTCTTGGCAATGCCGTTCTGCGGCTGGTTGGCGGCAGCGGTGACGGTGACGGTGCACTTGACGTTGTGACCCTGCACGGTGCCGGTGACCTCGAAGGTGCCTGCCTTGGCGTAGAGGTCGGCATAGTTGGCAGGCGTGTTCCACGTTACCGTCTCATTGGTGGTGCTGCCGTCGGACCAACGCACGCTGGCCGTGGCAGGCAGGGTGGGGGCGGTGCCAGCCGTGGTGGTGGCCGTCAGGTTGTTCTGAATGCCGTTGATGAACTTGGTGTCGGCGGTCTTCCACTGGGCGTACAGCGTGGCGTCGCTGCCAAGCGTGAGCTGGCCGCCGTTGACGATGGCGGTGCCGGTGCCGTCGGCTGCGGTGTTCCAACCGGCGAAGACGTAGCCGTCACGCGTGAACGTGGAGGCGGGGAGGGTAACCGTGGTGCCCAGGTCGGCCGTCAGCACATCCATGGAGCCTGCGCCGCCGTTGGCGTCAAAGGTGACCGTGCACTTCGTGGCAGGGGCGGCGACCCACTGGGCGAAGAGCGTCATGTTCTCGTGGATCGCGGGAGCATCCTGGGGCATGTACTTGGTGCCGGTGCCGTCGGCTGCGGTGTTCCAGCTGTCAAAGACCTTGCCGGAGGGAGCCGTGAAGGTGCTGGCAGGCACGGTGTACTCGGCGTCGGCATCCACGTCTGCGGGGGCCATCTCGCCTGCGCCGCCGTTGGCGTCAAAGCTCACGGTAAAGTGCGTGACGGGTGCGGGCTCAACGTTCTTCCACTTGGCGTAGAGGGTCGTGTCGCCGGCGAGAAGCCCCAGGCTCGTGCCTGCGGGGTAGGTCTCGGAGCCGTCGGCGTTGGTCCAGCAGTCGAACTCCTGGCCCTCGGGGGCGGTGAAGGCGCACTCGGGGGCGGTGTACTCGGCGTCGGCGTTCACGGTCACGGGATCCATCGCGCCTTCGCCGCCGTTGGCGTCGAAGCTCACGGTGAACTGGGTGACGGGTGCGGGCTCGATGTCCTTCCACTTGGCGTAGAGGGTCGTGTCGCCTGCGAGCAGGCCCAGGCTCGTGCCTGCGGGGTAGGTCTCGGTGCCGTCGGCGTTGGTCCAGCAGTCAAACTCCTGGCCCTCGGGGGCGGTGAAGGCGCACTCGGGGGCGGCGAACTCGGCGTCGGCGCTCACGGTCACGGGGTCCATCGCGCCTTCGCCGCCGTTGGCGTCGAAGCTCACGGTGAACTGGGTGACTGCGGGAGGCTCGGAGTCGCCTTCGCCCTCGCCGGCGCCGTCGCCCTCAATGGCATCGCCGTCGGGTTGAGCGTCGCCCTCGCCGGCGCCGTTCTCGTCGCCGGGCGTTGCGTCGCCGTCCACAGCGGGTGCTTGGCCTGCGACGGTAAGGCTCGTGCTGGCGAGCCACTGGCCGTCGGCATAGACGCTCACGGTTGCAATGCCCTCGTTCAGGGTCGTCAGGGTCTCGCCCTCAACCTGGGCAACCTCGGGGTTGTCGGAACCATAGGTTGCGCCGGGCAACGTCACGGGCGTGCCGTTGTCGGTGGCCACGTAGCTCAGGGCAAGTTGGGTGCCCGGCTCATAGGTGCCGGTCTCGCTCTGCGCGCCGTCAGGCTGGGTGGCAAAGAGGGCGACCGTGAGGGCCGACGAGTCAACGGTCACCTTCATGGTAGCGGGGACGGGGAACTCGGTGCCGTCTCCCTGCAGGCCCGAACCCTCTGCCGCGCGCACGTAGGCGCCGCCCTCGCTCAGGTTGCCGGCTTCGCTGGAGAACACGGCCACGAGGTACATGTCGCCGGTCTGTGTTTGGAAGAGGGCCATGCCGCAATAGGCGTTCTCAGGGTTGGTGAACGGGCTCGCATCGTTGAACCACGAAGCGGTCATCTGCTCAACGGTTGCGGCGATGTCCGCGGTGTTGACGTTGGCAGCGGGCAGAAATGCTACACACTCTTGGCTATTCTGTGCAGAATGTATGGCGTTTTCAGCACACTGAGCCGCGCGCGCCTGGGCCTGAGCCTCAAGAGCCTGCGTGGATTCCAGGGGAGCGGCCTCTCCGCGGGCGGCGTTCATGCTGTCGACGACGGACTGTGCCGAGGCCAGGTAGTAGGAGCCGCTGATCTGCGTGGTGACAGGTGCGCCAGCCTGGCCCTCAGCCTGGGCTGCTTCGTCGGCCCACGCCACAACAGGGGTAAAAGCGCTGGTGGAAGCCACAAAAGCGCCACCGGCAATCAGTGCGGCGGCGGCGAGTGTGACGCGACCGGCCAACCAGCCGGAAGTGTTGGTACGTGCCATATCGGTCATCTCCTTATAGTGCGTAAGACGGATGCTTCGCACTGGATTGGAAGTACTTCGGCATGACTGGCGCTATTTTACCTCATTTATATGGGGGAGCCTTGCAACAAGAACGGCCCACCGCCTTTAGGCGATGGGCCGTCGCATACCTGAAGTCAATTTAAGGACGCTGAACCAGCAAAACCAGGAGGCGCCGCAACCCTCAAAAAGCAGAAGCCCCTGCAGCAAGGCAGCATACTTAGAACGCATCACGCGACGGGGGCTGTACATAAACGCAGGAGGCGCTGCAGCAAGGCGCACGAAGGTGAAGTGCGCGGTGCGCGCCTCTGGCGTACTGGACGTACTCGAACCTTCGTGGAACGCGGCTGCAGCGCCTCCGTAACCTCAAAAAGCAGAAACCCCTGCAGCAAGGCGTACGGGGCCGTAGCGTACTGGACGTACGTAAGGCCCCGTAGAACGCAGCTGCAGGGGTTTCGCAACTAACTTAGAGGTAGAAGAGGATGTCGTTGTAGGACGGGAGCGGCCAGTACTCCTTGCTGCAGATGGTCTCCATGGCGTCGGCATCCTTGCGCAGCTGCTCCATGGCGGGCAGCACGCTGTCGCGGCATGCGTCGCCGCGTGCCTGAACGTCGGCGGTGGCGATCATGGCGTCGTGAGCCTCAACCAGCGCGTCGATATCGTCGCTGATCGCGTCGGCGCCGTCAGAGAGCTTCTTGAGCAGCTTGGTCTCGGCCTTGCATGCCACGCCCATGTCCTGCTTGATGGCCAGGTTGGAGGCAACGTCGGCGGCATAGGCGTTCACGGCCGGCAGAATCTGCTTGTTGGCCATGTCGATCATCGTGAGAGCCTCGATGTTGATGAGGTTCGCATACTGCTCGAGCTTGATCTCGTAGTGGCTCTCGGTCTCGACGCGGCTCATGACGCCGAACTCCTCGAGCAGGGCGACGTTCTTCTCCTTCATCATCGCGGGCGCAGCATCGGGCAGCGTGCGCAGGTTGGACAGACCGCGCTTGGCAGCCTCCTCAGCCCACTCTGCGCTGTAACCGTCGCCGTTGAAGATGATGTGCTGGTGGTCGGTCAGGGTCTGCTTGATCCAGGCCATGGCGTCGGTCTCGAAGCTCGTGCTGCTCTCCATGGCGTTGGCGAACTCCTTGAGCTCCTTGGCAACGGCCGTGTTGAGCACCATGTTGGGGTCGGACAGGTTCTGACGCGAGCCAGCGGCGCGGAACTCGAACTTGTTGCCCGTGAAGGCGAAGGGAGAGGTGCGGTTGCGGTCGGTGGTGTCCTTGGTGAGGTTGGGAAGCACCGGCACGCCCAGGTACATGCTCTCCTTGTCGTGGCTTTCGTAGGTCTTGCCCTCGATGATGGCCTCGACGATGCCGTTGAGCTGGTCGCCCAGGAAGATGGAGATGATTGCGGGCGGTGCCTCGTTGGCGCCCAGACGGTGGTCGTTGCCGGCCGAGGCGACGCTGACGCGCAGCATCTCCTGATAATCGTCCACAGCGGCGATGACGCAGGTGAGGAAGACGAGGAACTGCAGGTTCTGCTCGGGGGTGTCGCCGGGATCGAGCAGGTTCTGGCCGTCGGCCGACAGCGACCAGTTGTCATGCTTGCCCGAGCCGTTGATGCCCTCGAAAGGCTTCTCGTGCTCCAGGCACACCAGGCCGTGGTGGCTGGCGATGATCTTCATGAGCTCCATGACGAGCAGGTTGTGGTCGATGGCGACGTTGGCCTCCTCGAACACGGGGGCAAGCTCGTGCTGGCAGGGGGCGACCTCGTTGTGCTTGGTCTTTGCAGGCACGGCGAGCTTCCACAGCTCGGAGTCAAGCTCCTTCATGAAGCGGCTGACGGTGGGGCGGATGGAGCCGAAGTAGTGCTCCTGGAGCTCCTGGCCCTTGTCGGGGGCGGCGCCGAAGAGGGTGCGGCCGCACAGGATGAGGTCGGGGCGCTTGGCGAAGTCCTCCTCCTTGATGAGGAAGTACTCCTGCTCGGGGCCGACGGTGCTGACGACGCGGTCGGGATGCTTGCCGAAGAGGGCCATGACGCGCTTGGCCTGGTCGCTTACGGCGGTCATGGAGCGCAGAAGCGGGGTCTTCTTGTCGAGCGACTCACCGTTGTAGCTAATGAACGCCGTGGGGATGCACAGGACGTCGTCCTTGATGAAGGCCGGGCTCGTGGGGTCCCAGGCGGTGTAGCCGCGTGCCTCGAACGTGGAGCGCAGGCCGCCGGAGGGGAAGCTCGAGGCGTCGGGCTCGCCCTGCACGAGCTCCTTGCCGGAGAAGGTCATGATGGCCGTGCCGTCGCCGCCGGGGTTCAGGAACGAGTCATGCTTCTCGCTCGTGATGCCGGTGAGGGGCTGGAACCAGTGGGTGTAGTGCGTGGCGCCCTGTTCAATGGCCCATTCCTTCATAGCATGGGCGACGACGTTGGCCACCTCGATGTCGAGGGGCTCGCCCTGCTGAAGCGTCCTCATGAGCGCCTTGTAGGTCACCTTGGGAAGCTTCTCCTGCATGATCTTCTGGCTGAAGACCTTGCAGCCGAAGTACTCGCTGGGGTTGACTGCCATTTAAACCGCCTTCTCTCGATGACGCCGCGTATCGCGCGGACGTCTTGGACACAAAGCTCGGTGCATGTCGCAAACTCTAGGAGTCGAATGTTTCGCTCACTTTACGGTCGTGGGAAGCGTTCGTGACCGTATGATATCGCCGATGGAAACTATAAGGCCGGCCGTGTGGCCGGCAACCCCACTTTCACATGCAATGGAAGGTGCTTCATGGAACAAGAACACGACGTGGCGGCCGCAAGGCCTCTGACGTTTGCTGTCATTGACGGCAACTCCCTCATGCATCGTGCGTTTCACGCGGTGCAGACGCCCATGAACGCCCCCGACGGCCGACCCACCAACGCCATCTTCGGTTTCATGGGCATGTTCTTGCGCCTGGTGGAAGACTTCCACCCCGACGGCATCATGGTCGCCTTCGACAAGGGCCGCCCCACGGTGCGCATGGAGATGCTTCCCCAGTACAAGGCGCAGCGCCCCCCGCGCGACCCGCTGCTCTCCGAGCAGTTCCCCATGATGCACGAGCTGCTCGCGGCGATGCACGTGCCGGTATACGCCGTGGAGGGCTGGGAGGGCGACGACCTGCTCGGCACGCTTGCCAGGCAGGGCGAGGAGCAGGGTCATAAGATGCTGCTCGTCACGGGCGACCGCGACGCCTACCAGCTTTCCGACGGCAACGTCTCGATCCTCTCCAACAGGAAGGGCATGAGCGACGTCGCCATCATGAGCCCGGAGGAGATCTGCGCGCTCTACGAGGGCGTGAAGCCCGAGCAGATCCCCGACTTCTACGGCCTCAAGGGCGACACGAGCGACAACATCCCCGGCGTGCCTGGCATCGGCCCCAAGAAGGCGGCTGCGCTCATCGTGCAGTACGGCTCGCTTGACGCCGTGCTTGCCGACGCCGACAACATCAAGGGCAAGATGGGCGAAAACATCCGCAACCACGCAGACGACGCCTTGGTGTCGCGCGAGGTTGCCCGCATCCGCCGCGACGCGCCGGTCACGTTCGACGCCCAGGCGGCCATGTGGCCCTCCTTTGACGCGGCCGAGGTGGAGCGCGCCTTTGACGCGCTGGCGCTGCGCACCCTCAAAGGCCGCGTGCTGCGCTGCTCGTGCGGGGCGCAGGCCCAGCAGGCTGGCGACGACGTGACATGCGCCTGTGCGCAGGCGCAGGGACCGAACCTGCCTGCCGAGCCCCTGCAGGGACAGGCTGCCTGGGAATGCCTGAAGCAGGCCTGCGCTTGCGACGCCTGGGTGGGCGCCTTCTTCGACGAGGGTCAGGACACCGGTTCGCTTTTCGGCAGTGCGCAGACCCTGTGGCTTGCCTGCACGTCGGGATGGCTGGTGGGCGAGGGCGCGCCTTCTCAGGAGCCCGCGCGCCTTCTGCGCTTCGACGGCGACGACGCCCTCGACGCCCTGCTCATGGCATATGAAGGCTGCAAGGTCGTCTCGTTCGACACCAAGGCCGACCTGCGCCGCCTCTACCCGCTCGATTCCTCCGAGCCCGCACGCCTTGATGCCGCGGAGTTCGCCTCTACCCGCAGCTCTGAGGTGTTCGACGCCGGGGTGGCCGCCTACCTGCTCGATTCGGACCGCTCTGACTTCGAGCCCAGCGTGCTTGTGGGGGCGTTCCTGCCCTGGGGCCTTCCTGCCTTGGAGTTCCCGGCCGCACCGAAGAAGGGCAGGGGAGCGCCTGCTCCCGCCCCCACCGAGGAGTCGAGCGCGGCGCGCGGTGCGTGCGCGGCCGCTTCGCTTTTGGCGTTGCGCGAGGTGCTCGACGAGCTTCTTGAGCAGGACGGCACCAAGGCGTGCATGACCGACATCGAGATGCCGCTTGTCGCGGTGCTCGCGGTGCTCGAGCGCAACGGCATGAAGGTGGACCCTGAGGTCCTCGCCCATCAGTCCGGCCTGCTCACGGGTCAGATCGAGGAGATTCGCTCGCGCATCTTCGACCTTGCGGGCCAGGAGTTCAACATCGACTCGCCCGCCCAGCTCTCCGGCGTGCTCTTCGACACGCTTGGCCTGCCGACGCGCGACCCTGAGACGGGCCGCCCCCTCAAGAAGACCAAGACCGGCTTCTACTCCACGAATGCCAAGCTTCTCGAGGGCTTTGCATGCGACTACCCCGTGGTGGCCGACGTCCTCGACTATCGCGAGCGCGTGAAGATCAAGTCGACCTACCTCGACGCGCTGCCTCGCCAGATTCTCGGCGACGGCAGGGTGCACACCACCTACAACCAGACGGTCACGGCTACCGGCAGGCTCTCTTCTTCGGACCCCAACCTGCAGAACATTCCCGTGCGCAGCGACCTGGGCCGCATGGTGAGGACAGCCTTTGTGCCTGCGGGTCCCGACAACGTCATCTTGTCGTGCGACTACTCGCAGATCGAGTTGCGCCTGCTTGCGCACCTGTCGGGCGACGAGGGCCTCGTCGAGGCGTTCTTGAGCGGGGAGGACTTCCACCGCGAGACGGCCTCGAAGGTCTTCGGCGTGCCGGCGGCCGAGGTGACGCCTGCGCAGCGCTCCCGTGCCAAGGCGGTCAACTTCGGCATCGTCTACGGCCAGACGGCCTGGGGCCTGTCCCAGACGCTCAAAATCTCCGCCGCCGAGGCTCAGGAGATGATCGACCGCTACTACGCGACGTATCCCGGTGTGCGCGTCTACCTCAACGACCAAGTGGAGCTCGCGCGCAAGCAGGGTTTTGTGCAGACGATGTTCGGACGCAAGCGCCATGTGCCCAACATTGCGGCGCGCTTGCCGGCTGTGCGCCAGTTTGCCGAGCGCACGGCCATGAACCATCCCATGCAGGGCTCTGCGGCCGACATCATCAAGCTTGCTATGGTGCGCGTGCAGCGCAAACTGTTGGAAGGGGCGTTTAAGGCCAAGATGATTGTCCAGGTGCACGACGAACTTGACTTCGACTGCCCGCGCAGCGAGGTCGAGGCATTGCAGGAGATGGTGGTCGAGCAGATGCAGGGCATCGCGGAGCTTCGTGTTCCCCTGCTCGTTTCCTGCTCCATCGGTCAGAACTGGGCGGAGGCGAAATAGCGTGCAGAGTGTTGAGGCGTCCCCTGCGTCCAAAGTCACGGGCGAGCACCTGGGTCTTGGAATCGCCTTCACCTTGTTGGGCGGCGTGGGCTGGGGCTTTTCTGGCACGTGCGCGCAGTTCCTGTTCACCAACTACGACGTTGAGCCCACATGGCTCGTCGCCACGCGCATGGTCATCGCGGCGCTCATGTTTGCCCCTCTCGTCCTCGGCACGCATCGCCGCGAAGAGGCCGAGCTGATACGTGACAAGCCCAACATCCTGATAACGCTGGTGTTTGCCGTTTTTGGCCTGTTCGCCTGCTCAAGCAGCTACCTCATGTCGATTCAGGCAAGCGACGCCGGCACGGCCACCGTGCTGCAGTCGCTCAACCTGCTCCTCATCCTTGTGGTCTCATGCGTGCAGATGCACCGTCTGCCCAAGCGCAAGGAGGCCATCGGCGTGGTGCTGGCGCTGGTGGGTACGTTCCTCATTGCCACGCAGGGTTCGTTTACCTCGCTGTCCATTTCGCCCTCGGCGCTGTTCTGGGGCATATGCAACGCGGTGGCCTGCGCCCTCTATACGCTCTTGCCTGCCAAGCCCCTTGCCCGCCATGGCTCGGTGGCGGTCACGGGCACGGCCATCTGCATTGTGGCGGTAGTCGCCTGCGTCGTGTACCAGCCCTGGAGCCACATGCCCACACTTGACCTCGTGGGCTGGCTGGCCGTGTTCGGCGTTGCGGCCATCGGCACGTTCGGGTCGTTTTTGCTCTACGTCACCGGTGTCAAGATTGTCGGCAGCCTTCTGGCGGGTCTGCTTGCGAGCACCGAGCCCATCGTGGCGTGCGTGCTGTCCGTCGTGTGGATGGGCACCGTCTTCTCTGGGTTCGATCTGGTTGGAATGGCTCTTATCATCATCATGATGTTCTTGATGGTATAAAATTGGGCTGCACGTCTTTGTCCGTTCGTTGAATCGAGGTTTACCATGACCGATTCCTACAAGAAGATCTTCGTATCGCTTGACGGTACCGAGATGCAGTCCGAGGTTTTCGCCCGCGCCTGCGAGATTGCCGCTGCCAGTGGCGCCGAGCTCTATGTGGGCCACGTCATCGACTCCACGCCCATGCAGGCCGCCGGCACCTATCCCGCCACGCTCATCCCCAGCCTCGAGAAGGCTTGGAAGGACTCCATCGAGGCCGATGTGGAGAGCGCCCGCAAGCTCGGCACCATCAAGTCCATCACCGTCGAGGCCAAGGCCGGCCGCGTTCGCGAGACCCTCATGGACGATTTCGTGAACGAGATCAAGCCCGACCTGGTCATCTGCGGTGCCCGCGGCCTTTCGAACATCAAGTACGCGATTCTCGGCTCCATCTCCACGTTCCTCGTGCGCAGCTGTGAGTGCGACGTCCTGATCGTTAAGTAGGGGTGTCCGTGGATCTGGTTGTCGAACTCTTAAAATCTGCGTTCCTCGGCCTCGTCGAGGGCATCACCGAGTGGTTGCCGGTGTCCTCGACGGGCCACATGATTCTCGTCGACGAGTTCATCAAGCTCAATGTCACCGAGCAGTTCTGGAACATGTTCCTCGTTGTCATTCAGCTGGGTGCCATTCTGGCCGTCATCGTGATGTACTTCCACGACCTCAACCCGTTCTCGCCGAGCAAGGGAGCGCAGGGGCGTGCCGCCACGTGGCGCCTGTGGGGCAAGGTCATCTTGGGATGCGTTCCCGCCGCCCTCATCGGTCTTCCGCTCAACGACTTCATGGAGGAGCACCTCTACAACTCCTATGTGGTCGCCGCGATGCTCATTCTGTACGGCGTCGCCTTCATTCTCATTGAGAACTGGCGTGCCAGGAAGCGCACCGAGGCTGTAGGCCTTGCGACGGCCTCGGACGGAGCCCACTTCGCCGCTCCCGCCGCACCGCAGGCAGACGCCGACTTCGGCCGCATCACCGACGTCGACGACCTGTCGTGGAAGACGGCGCTGGGCATCGGTTGCTTCCAGGTGCTTTCGCTTGTCCCCGGCACTTCGCGCTCCGGCTCCACCATCATCGGCGGCCTGCTTCTCGGCACGTCGCGATCGGTGGCCACGCGCTTCACGTTCTTCCTGGCAATCCCCGTCATGTTCGGGGCGAGCCTGCTCAAGATCGTGAAGTTCGTGCTTGCCGGCAACACCATGGTCGCCGACGAGTGGGCCATCATGGGCGTGGGCCTCGTCGTCGCCTTCGTTGTGTCCTTGGCTGCCATCAACTGGCTCACGGGCTTTGTGCGCAAGCACGATTTCAAGCCCTTCGGCTGGTACCGCATCTGCCTGGGCATTGTGGTCCTTGCGTACTTTGGCGTAAAGGCGTTCGTGCTCTAAGCGGCGCTTCCCCATATCGACTGGCATGAAAAAGCCTCTCGGCGGACTTCCGTCGAGAGGCTTTTTTGGTGCGCAAGAAGATGGGATGGAAGGCGCCCGGCTCGGCGCCTCCCAGTTAGTCGAGCAGTGCCAGGATGTCTTCCTTGGACAGCGACGTCGACGCCGTTGCCTGCCCGCCCAGGATGGACTCGGCCAGCTCGCGCTTGGATTCCTGCAGGGCCACAATCTTCTCCTCGATGGTGCCCTGTGCGATGAGGCGCATGACCGAGACGCTGCGCTTCTGGCCGATGCGGTGCGCGCGGTCGGTCGCCTGGTTCTGCGCCGCCAGGTTCCACCACGGGTCGTAGTGGATGACGACGTCGGCTGCCGTGAGGTTGAGGCCCACGCCGCCTGCCTTGAGCGAG
This sequence comes from uncultured Coriobacteriales bacterium, assembly GCA_934654475.1. Lineage (GTDB taxonomy): Bacteria > Actinomycetota > Coriobacteriia > Coriobacteriales > UMGS124 > UMGS124. Next base: position 118,769 of record CAKUFZ010000002.1, on the reverse strand, counting down.
ATGAGGAACACCGGCACGTCGTCGGTCTGGAACGAGTTGACCAGGCGTGCGCGCTGCTCCTTGGGCGTCGAGCCCACGAGCGTGTGGTAGGCCAGGCCGTCTTCCTCAAGACGCTTGCCGATGACGGAGAGCATGCTGGTGAACTGCGAGAAGAGCAGCACCTTGTGGCCGCCTTCGACAGCCGTGCGGATAAGGTCGAGCGCGGCCTCGAGCTTGCCCGAGACGCCCTCGTAGTTGTCGTAGAGGATGGCCGGGTCGCAGCAGATCTGGCGCAGCTTGGTGAGCTCGGCCAGGATGGCGAAGCGCTGCGTGGCGAACTCCTGCGGCATCTGATGGCGCAGGGTCTTCACGAGGTTGGAGGCCACGGCGTCGTAGAGCTTGCGCTGTTCGTCGTCCATGCCCGTGTACACGACGGACTCGTTCTTCTCGGGAAGGTCCTTGAGCACGTCGCCCTTGAGGCGTCGCAGGATGAAGGGGCCGACCATGCACTGCAGGCGATGGGCTGCGTCTTCGTCTGCGAGGCTGATGGGTTCCTCGAAGCGCTCGTGGAAGTCCTCCACCGAGCCCAGAAGGCCGGGCATCAGGTAGTCGAAGATGCTCCACAGCTCGGTGAGCCTGTTCTCGATGGGAGTGCCGGTGAGGGCGAAGCGCACCTGGGCGTCGACGAGCTTGGTGCAGCGCGCCGCCTGCGTGGAGGCGTTCTTGATGTACTGCGCCTCGTCGAGCACCTGGCAGGAGAACTTCTGGGCCGCGTAGGCGTCGATGTCGCGCTTGAGCAGCTCGTACGAGGTCACGAGTACGTCGTAGCCGCGCGAGCACGCGATGATCTGGCGACGCTGGTTCTGCGGGCCCACCACGGCGCAGCAGCGCAGGTTGGGCGCGAAGCGGGAAAGCTCGCTCATCCAGTTGTACACAAGCGATGCCGGGCACACCACGAGGTTGGGCAGCTCGAAGCCGGCCTCATGGCGCGAGAGTAAGAAGGCAATCATCTGAAGCGTCTTGCCCAAGCCCATGTCGTCGGCCAAGATTGCGCCGAAGCCCAGGTTTGCCAGCGTGGAGAGCCACTTGAAGCCCTCGCGCTGATAGGGGCGCAGCACGCCGCGCAGGCTCTCGGGCTCGACGAAGTCGGCGTCGGCAATCGAGTCGAACTGGCGGATGATGGAGCGGAAGCCCTCGTCGCGGTCGAAGCGAACGCCGTCGGAGCGCTTGAGGATGGAGTCGACGAACAGCGCGCGGTTGAGCGGGATGCCCGTGGTGCCCTGGGCGAGCTCCTCGGCGCCGATGCCCAGGCCGCCTGCCAGCTCGACGAGGGCCTGAAGTCCGCCGCCGAGCTGCACGATGTCTCCGTCGGCCAGACGCACGTAGCGCTCGCGGCGCTGGTAGGCGTTGAGGTAGTCCTGCAGCTCGCGGGGGGTGAGGTCGGTGGAGTCCACCGAGATGTCGAGCAGGCCCGAGCGCAGGGACGCCTTCACGCGCACGTTGGGCACGCGGCGCACGTGAATCGACTTGAGCTCGCTGCTCACCAGGACGGTGCCCAGCTCGTTGAGCTCCGGCAGGCCCTCGCTCAGCAGGCGCTGCAGGGCCTCGGTGTTGGTCTCGGGGAAGCGCAGCTGGCCGTCCTCGATGGGGAAGTAGGAGAGCACGGCCTGACGGGCCGCTCCCTCGCGTGCCATGTCGCGCAGGGGCTGCTTGGGCGCGGGGGCCGCGAAGAGGTTGAGCTCGTCGTGGGCGTAGGACACGGTGGCCTCGCAGCACACCTGTCCGCCGCGAATCGACATCTTGAAGCCGATCTCGGCGGGCGGCGGCGTGAGGTCGTCGACGCTCTCGTCCGTTTCAAAGCTCGCGTAGGCGCGGATGGCGGGCAGCACGGCGGCACAGAAGCCCGGCATGTCCTTCACACGGATGTGGTAGGGCGACTCGCAGGGCAGCAGCGACTTGCACAGGCCGCCCATCTGGGCGCGGAAGTCGTCGCTGCACTTCCAGGCGCGACCGTCGATGAGCAGGTACATGCGCTTGTCGTCCATGACGCAGTTGGCGCCCGAGGGCATGACGAGGTCGAAGCCGCCGCGCGCGCCCTTCTCAAGCGACACGGGCAGCTCGGGGTCGCCTTCGAGCACGTCGAGCTGAACGGGCTTGTTCGGCTCGCCGTTGGTGGGCTCGTAGAAGACCTTCGCGCCCATGTAGGCGTCGAGCAGGTCGGCCACGTCGGCGTCGGCCAGGCCCACGGTGCGCGACACGGCGTCGTAGCCGCTGGCCCAGTAGCCCGCCTGACGCATGCGAGAGGCCTGCTGGGTGTGCAGCACGCGGGCGAACACGGCCATGGCGTCGTTGGCGCGGCGCGTGAAGGCGTCATGGCTGTGCACGAACTCGAGCTCCTTGCCGTAGGCGTAGAGCGACTCGCGCTCCCAGGCGCTCACTGCCTCGTCGAGCCTGCGCACGGCATAGGACACCTTGCCCGCGCGAACCTTGAGGGTCGCCTCCCAGGCGCTCGTCTTGGCGGCGTCGCTGGCGGCGCTGCGGCAGGTCTTGGGGATGATGGTGACCTCGACGTCGGCGATCTCCTTCGACGCCCCGTGGTGCGCGAGGGCCGAGCCGGCCATGTCGGGCAGCGTCGAGCCCACGTTGGAGTAGGCGAAGATGATGTTGCTGATCTGAGGGGAGGTCTGGCTCTCGCGCACTTGGGTGCCTGCGCCCAGGGCGGCGAGCCTGCCGGGCTGGTTGGAGCGCATCTGGTCGAGGACCTTGTCGGTCTGCGCCGCAAGCGAGCTCGTTTTGCCGGCCGCAGCGTTCGCCGCGGCGGGCTTGGGGGCCGCGGCAGGGGCGGCAGCCTGCACTTTGGGTGCCGCCGGCGTGGCGGGCTTCATGTCCTGGTAGCACAGCAAAAGGCACACGCCGTGCTTGCACAGCTCGTCGGTCGCGCCGCCGCATGTGCAGGTGTGAGACACTATCTCGTTTCGCGCCAGGTCGATCTGTGCGCTTGCATGATACGTCTGTGCGCCGTCGGCGACGTCTCCTTCAACCGTGAGACGGCTGGCGTCAGCGGACTTCGACGGGGAGACGTTGCTTGCCCCGCCGCGTGCGACGAGCCTCTCTCCGCGCGTGAACGTCTGACGGCCGCACGCATCCATAACCATTGAATCCCAGCTCAATGATCCTCCTTTGGGGTCGTTCGTGCCAGTCGGTCAATTCTAGCGCTCTTTTCAGCCATTTGCACTCAGGGATGCAATGCACGTCAAACGTGTATGGGTCGTGAGCGCATGGGGCGCTCGGCTGAAAGGCTGTCCGGGGCGATGGTAGACTGGCCCTCCAAAACGACGTTCGCCCCACATTGCCGTCTGCGACGCAGGAAGGCTGTTTCATGACGATAGACATCGACTCGCTCAACCCCGCGCAAAAAAGCGCCGTGCTCAAGGTGGAGGGCCCGCTGCTCGTGCTGGCAGGTGCCGGCTCGGGCAAGACGCGCGTGCTGACGTACCGCATCGCCCACATGCTGGAGGACCTGGGCATCATGCCCTGGCAGATCCTCGCCATCACCTTTACCAACAAGGCCGCCCGCGAGATGAAGGAGCGCCTGGAGCGTCTCCTTGAGGGTAGGAGCATGCGCGGCATGTGGGTGTGCACGTTCCACGCCATGTGCGTGCGCATGCTGCGCATCGACTGCGCCCGCTTGGGCTACGGCGACTCATTTGCCATTTACGACGACGACGATTCCAAGCGTCTCGTCAAGTCCATCATGGCCGACCTGCGCATCGACGAGAAGCGCTTCCCCTTGAATGCCGTGCGCTCCCAGATCTCCTCGGCGAAAAACGAGCTTCTCGACCCGGCGGATTTCGCCGCCCGCGCCAACACCCCGCCTGAGAAGGTCGCCGCGAGCGTGTACGAGGAGCTTCAGCGCCGCCTGGCCCGCGCCAACGCCATGGACTTCGACGACCTGCTCGTCAACGCCTATCGCCTCCTGCGCGACAACCCCGACATTCTCGAGCAGTACCAGGAGCGCTTCCGCTACATCAGCGTCGACGAGTATCAGGACACGAACCGCGCCCAGTATCAGATCACGAGCCTTTTGGCCGGCAAGTACCAGAACCTCATGGTCGTTGGCGACGACGACCAGTCCATTTACTCGTGGCGCGGCGCCGACATCCGCAACATCCTCGACTTTGAGAAGGACTACCCCGGCGCTGCGGTGGTGAAGCTCGAGCAGAACTACCGCTCGACCGGCCACATCCTCGACGCGGCCAACGCCGTCGTGGCCCACAACACCGAACGCAAAGAGAAGCGCCTGTTCACGGCCGCAGGCGACGGCGAGAAGGTGAAGGTCTGCCTCAATCGCGACGAGATCGCCGAGTCAAACTACATTTCCGGCCAAATCAAGGGCCTGCACGACAAGGGCGTCTCCTACAGCGACATCGCCCTTTTCTATCGCACGAACGCCCAGTCGCGCGTTTTGGAAGACGGCCTGGTGAAGGCCGGCATCCCGTACACCATCGTGGGTGGCACGCGCTTCTTCGACCGCATGGAGATTCGCGACCTCACGGCTTACCTCAAGCTTGCCGTCAACCCCTCCGACGACGTGTCGGCCCGCCGTGTCATCAACAAGCCGGCGCGCGGCATTGGCGCCACCTCCCAGGACCGCATCGCCCAGATTGCCCGAGAGCGCGGCTGCACCTTCGTGCAGGCCTGCGGCGAGTTTGCGCTGGGCGACTACGGCGCCACGTCCCGCATCCGCAACTCCATCCTGCACTTCTTGCAGATCATCGAGGAGTCGCAGACCTTCCAGGGCGACGTCGACCAAATCGTCGAGGCCATTGCAGCAAAGTCCGGTCTGGTAGACGCCCTGCGTGCCGAGAACACCGACGAGGCGCGCGACCGTATGGAGAACATCCAGGAGTTTGTGGGCGTCGCCAAGGAGTACGTCGACACGCACCAGGACACCCAAGAGGAGCTCCTGAGCAATGCCGACGTGCTTGCCGGGGTCGCAGGTGGCGCCCCTGCGGCCGCCCAGCCTGCCGACACGCTGTGGGGGGCCGCCGAGGAGGAGGGCCCTGTCGCCGGCGAGCTGAGCCTGCCGGGCTTCATGGAATGGCTTGCCCTGCGCACCGACCTCGACGCGGTGGGCGAGGGCGAGGCCTGCGTCACGCTCATGACCGTCCACGCCGCCAAGGGCCTGGAGTTCGACAACGTGTTCGTCGCCGGCATGGAGGAGGGCGTCTTCCCCCATGTGAGCGACTTCAGCGCTGACGAGTCCAAGCTCGAGGAGGAGCGCCGGCTTGCCTACGTCGCCATCACGCGCGCCCGCAAGTGCCTGTGGCTCTGCTACGCGCAGATGCGCCGTCTCTACGGCAACCAGCAGCACAACCGCCGCTCTCGCTTCATCGACGAGATTCCGGCCGAGCACACGGTGAGCGTCGGCGTGGGCAGCGAGAGCTTCGAGGGCTTCGGCTACGACAGGCGGGGCTCGCGCCATGGCATTCTCGGTGCAGGCCACAGCACCGAGGTGTATGGCGGCAGCGTCTTCGGCAACCGCACCCGTTCCTCGGGCGGCGGCGCTTCGGCCTCTGAGCTGCCGGCCCCGCGCGTGGCCACGCCCAGCTATTCCAACGCGGCGGCAAACGTCGTGTGGAACGTGGGCGACCGCGTGAACCACAAGAAGTTCGGCCCAGGCACGGTCATTGCCTCCAAGGGCGACCAGATAACGGTGCAGTTGGACAGCGGCGCCACCAAGACGCTGCTCAAGGGCTATGCGCCCATCGTGAAGATCGGCTAGCGAAAGGGGCGTGTGCGAGGTGGATCAAGTGGAAGAGAAGGACGAGAGGCCTGTGGCGGGCCAGGCTGTGTCGCATGCAGCCGTGGACTGGCTGGGCGTGGAGGCCGGCGGCGGCGACGAGGGCCCCAAGCGCTCCGAGGAGGTGCGCACGCTGCTCATGCCCCTCGTGTTCTTGGCGGCGGGCATCGCGGCGCTCGTCAAGGGCTGGCTGGTGGCGGGCATCGTGCTGCTCGTGCTCGGCGTGGGAATGCTCGTCTTTCAAATTGTGTTGGGTGCCCTCTTCGTGAAGTACGTGCTGCGCAAGGGCGCCAACGTGTTCCGCCTTCTCGCGGTGCTCATGCAGCCCGATGTGGCGCATCGCGGCGTGGGCCCGGCTGCGAACGCCGGCGCAGGCGTCAATGACCATGAGGCGCAGGTTGACGCTGCCGTCGGCTTCGGACTCACGCGTGCAGCGGCCGAGGGCGGCTTCTTCTGCGCGGGCATGGATCCCGACCTCGTGCAGGCCCGTCGGGCAAACGTGCTCGAGGAGCGTGCAGCCACCTACGCATGGCTCCAAGAGGGCCCTGGTTGGGTCGAGGTGCACACCGCCGCTCCTGACGGCGTGGACCTTGTGGGCCACGCCTGGGTTTGCGATGCCGCATCTACGCGATGGGCCGTGCTGTGCCACGGGTACGCCGGCACGTGGGACTCGATGCTGCAGTACACCCGCCATTGGGCGCAGGCCGGTTACAACCTGCTCGTCGTCGAGATGCGCTGTCACGGCGCAAGCGAGGGCAAGCTCATCGGCATGGGTGTGCTCGACGGCCCCGACGTCGTGGCATGGGCGCGTCATCTGGAGGCGGGCCTGCCTGGCATGCCTGCGGCCCGCGATGTCGTGCTCATGGGCCACAGCATGGGAGGCCACGCCGTCCTTGTCGCGGCCGGCGACGAGAGGCTTCCCTCCTGCGTGCGCGCCGTTGTCGCGGACTGCCCCTTCGACCGCGCATGGTCGTCCTTCGCGCACATGCTCGACTCGGCGGGGCTGCCCGTGCATCCCACGCTTGAGATTGTGCGCCGCCACCTGCGCCTCATCCCCGGCGGCTACGACATCGTCCCCGACGACGCGGCTCAAAGCGTGGCGCGCGCCAAGGTGGGGGTGCTGCTTGTGCACGGGACACTCGACTCATCGGTGGCTCCCGCCTGCACGCGCAGGCTCTACGAGGCGGGCGGTCCGGGCAAGCGCGACGTGCTCCTTGTCGAGGGGGCCGGCCACTGCCAGGCGAGCCTAGTTGCGCCTAATGCGTATTGGTCGCGCGTCCTGGGCTTTGCTGAGGCTTGCGTGCGGTAAACTTTGCATGTTTGTATGGACTGGCCCCGATGGGCCAGCATGAACCTTTTGAAGAGGAGAGAACCCATGAGCAAGATTCTGGTCTTCGGCCACAAGAACCCCGACAACGACGCCATCATGTCCGCCGTCGTGTATTCCCAGCTCGCCAGCGTTCTCGACCCGGCCAACGAGTACGTTGCCTGCCGCCTGGGCGAGATGCCCGGCGAGAGCGCTGCCCTGCTTGAGAAGCACGGCGTCGCCGTCCCTCAGCTCCTCGAGAAGATCGAGCCTGCCGACGAGAAGGTCAAGGTCGTCCTGACCGACCACAACGAGCTCGGCCAGACCGTCGAGGGCATCGAGAACGCCGAGGTCGTGGGTGTCATCGACCATCACCGCATCGCCGACCTCACCACTGCCCAGCCCACGCTTTTCATCAACGTCCCCTGGGGCTCCACGTGCTGCATCATCGCCAAGCTCTTCGAGGTCACGGGCACGCCCATGAGCGACGCCCAGGCCGCCATGCTGCTTGCTGCCATGATGACCGACACCGTCATGCTCAAGTCTCCCACCACCACCGACGCTGACCGTGCCATCGCCGCCAAGCTCGGCGCCCAGATCGGTGTCGACCCCGTCGCCTACGGCGCACAGGTGTTCAAGAGCCGCGGCGCCGACGGCTTCACGCCTGCTCAGATGGTTGCCCGCGACATCAAGAAGTTCGAGATCGGCGGCAAGGCCGTCTTCATCGGCCAGTATGAGACCGTGAACAAGGAGCCTGTCCTTGCCCAGGCCGACGAGCTGCGCGCCGCGATGGAGGAGTACCGCACTGCCAACGGCGGCGACACCCTCGTGCTGTGCGTGACCGACATCATCGAGGAGGGCTCCCAGGTCTTCGTCGTGGGCGAGCCCGAGGTTGTCGAGCGCGGCCTCAACATCACCGTCGTGCCCGAGGGCGTCTGGATGCCCGGTGTACTTTCCCGCAAGAAGCAGGTTGCTGCCCCGCTCATCGAGGCTGCGAACTAGTACGCATGTCTGGCACGCCGCTTTTGCTGCATGCCTGTTGTGGGCCCTGCTCGCTCGAACCCTTGCGGGTTCTGCGCGAGCAGGGCTTTTTGCCCACAATAGTGTATGTCAACCCTAACATTCAGCCCCATGACGAGTACGTGCGCCGCCTTGAGACGCTGCGTGCCTGGGCGGCGGGGGAAAACGTCGAAGTGGTCGAGGGACCCTACGAAGCTGAGCGTTGGGAGCGCGAGGTCGCGCGGTACGGCACAAACCGTCTGGCGCGCTGCCAGGCGTGTTATCGCCTGCGCCTGGAGGGGGCGGCAACCCTGGCCGCCGAGCTCGGGTGCGCCCATATGTCCACGACGCTTGCGGTCTCTCCTTACCAGCTCTTCGACGCCTGCGGAGCCGAGCTTGGGCGGATTTGTGCACGTGCGGGCCTCACTGCCGTCTGGCAGGATTTCCGTCCGCTGTACCCCCAGGCCACGACGCGCGCCAAGGAACTGGGACTGTATCGGCAGAACTACTGTGGATGCCGTTTTTCTGCTGCCGAGGCTGCCCTTGAGCGCTGCCAGGCCCGCGAGGCGCGCACGCTGCAGCGAGACCTCGGACGTGCATGCACGTAGATTCTCCACTTGCGTGCGTTTCTGCCCATGCCGCCCTGGGGTTGGGCGCTAGACTTCCCCTATCTCTTCTACCTGCATGGGAGCTGTGTATATGCGTACCGACGATTTTGATTACGACCTTCCCCGCGAGCTCATCGCCCAGTATCCGGCCGAGCCCCGCGACTCTTGCCGCCTGCTTGTGCTCGACCGCGAGAAGGGCACGCTGGAAGACCATGTGTTCACCGACATCGTGGACTTCCTCAACGAGGGCGACCTGCTCGTCGTCAACCAGACCCGTGTGCTGCCTGCACGCCTCATCGGTCACAAGCCGGTGACGGGCGGCGCCTGCGAGGTCTTCCTCACCAACCGCCGCGAGGACCTCGATGCGACGGGAGGCGTGTGGGAGTGCCTCGTGAAGCCCGGCAAGCGCCTCAAGCCGGGCGCCGTGGTGGAGTTCCGCGAAGGCGGCCTCCTTGCTCCCATGACGGCCCCCGTGATCCTCACCGCTCATGTGGGCGAGATTTTGCCGCAGCGCGGGCTTCGCCTTGTGAGCTTCGAGGCGGCTGAGGGCCTCACGCTTGACGAGGCCATGCACAAGGCCGGCCACGTGCCGCTGCCTCCCTACATCACCCAGTACGAGGGCGATTCTGAAAAGTACCAGACGGTGTACGCCATGCAGGAGGAGCACTCCGCCGCTGCGCCTACCGCGGGCCTGCATTTCACGCCTGCGCTCATCGAGAAGTGCCGCGAGAAGGGCGTGGGCTGGGCAACCGTCGAGCTTGAGGTCGGCATCGACACCTTCCGCATCGTGGAGGAGGACGACCCCACCGAGCACGAGATGCACACTGAGCGCTACCACGTGCCCCAGTCGGTGATTGACCAGATCCATGCCACCAAGGCCGCAGGCAAGCGCGTCATTGCCGTGGGCACGACGTCGGTCCGTTCGCTTGAGAGCTCCTGGAGCGCCGAGGAGCCCTATGCCGGCTGCGCCGCGCGCTTCTTCGACATTCCCGAGAAGGGCGACGTCGTTGCGCGCGAGAACGCCACGACCTCGCTGTTCCTCATGCCGGGAAGCCAGTTCCACGTGGTGGATGCCATGGTCACGAACTTCCATGTGCCTCGTTCGACCCTCATGATGCTCGTGAGCGCCTTTGCCGGCCGCGAGCGCATCATGGAGGCCTATGGCCATGCCATTGAGAGCAGGTACCGCATGCTTTCTTTCGGCGACGCCATGCTCATTATTTAATCCTTGAAAACGCTGTGGCCGTGTTCTGTGGTGCCGGGTGTACGCGCTGTACACTGCGACCCCACGCGCGGCCACAGGTGTCTTTCGACAACTGCTCTCGAGGAACGGGAAGGGTTTTCACATGATTGCTGTCATCAAACCTGAGACCACTGAACACCAGCTTGAGAATCTGGTGAGCTGGCTCGAGGGCAAGGGTCTCGAAGTCAACATCTCCAAAGGCTCGGAGGCCACCATCGTCGGCCTCATCGGCGACACCTCGCGCGTCGACGTGTCGCTGCTCGAGTCCATGGGGATCATCGAGTCGGTCACGCGCGTGACCGAGCCGTTCAAGGCCGCCAACCGCAAGTTCCACCCCATGGACACGAAGGTCGAGATTGCCCCCGGTGTGGCCATCGGTGCCGGCGAGTTCCAGGTCATGGCCGGTCCGTGCTCGGTTGAGGGGCAGAACCTCTTTGAGATTGCCCGCGCAGTGAAGGCAGCCGGCGCCACGGTCCTGCGAGGAGGCGCGTTCAAGCCTCGTACGAGCCCCTATGCCAACCAGGGCATGGGCGAGGCGGGCCTCGACCTGCTCTGCCAGGCGCGCGCGGAGCTCGGGATGCCCATCGTGACCGAGATCATGGACGTGCGCCAGGTGCCGCTCTTCCTCAAGTACGACATCGACCTGTGGCAGATCGGCGCGCGCAACACCCAGAACTTCAACCTGCTCAAGGAGGTCGGCCGCGCCGGCAAGCCCGTGCTTCTCAAGCGCGGCCTGGCTGGCACCATTGACGAGCTGCTCATGAGTGCTGAGTACATCATGAGCGAGGGCAACCCCAACGTCATCCTGTGCGAGCGCGGCATCCGCACGTATGAGACGCGCACGCGCAACACGTTCGACCTCAACGCCGTGCCGGTGCTGCACTACCTGAGCCACCTGCCCGTCGTCGCCGACCCGAGCCATTCCACGGGATACGCGCGCTATGTGGGGCCGATGTCGCTGGCGGCCACGGCGTGCGGTGCCGACGGCCTTGAGATCGAGGTGCACAACAACCCCCAGGTTGCATGGTCTGACGGTGCGCAGGCCCTTTTGCCTGAGCAGTTTGCCTCGCTTATGCCCAAGGTCCGCGCCATCCGCGACGTCGTCGCGGCCGACTAGTCCAAGGAGGCCTGCATGGAAGACACCCAAGAGGTCCATACCGTTGGCATCGTAGGCTTGGGGCTTATCGGCGGCTCGTTCGCCAAGGCCTATCATGCCGCGGGATGGCGCGTGCTTGCCTTCGACATCGATGCCGACACCATGGCTGTGGCAAACATCGACGAAACGATTCAAGGCACGCTGGGGCCCGACAACGTGGGGGCGTGCGACCTCATCCTGCTTGCCCTCTATCCTGCCGGCTGTATTGCCTGGCTCAAGGAAAACGCCGAGCGCGTGCGCAAGGACTGCCTGGTTATCGACACTGCGGGCGTAAAGCGCGAGGTCTGCGCGGGTTGCATGCCCATCGCCGCCGAGCACGGCTTCACGTTCGTGGGCGGCCACCCCATGGCGGGCACCCAGTACTCGGGCTACAAGTACACGCGCGAGAATCTCTTCCACAACGCCCCCATGGTCATCTGCCCTCCCCGTGTCGACGACATGGCCCTGTTCGAGCGCATCAAGGACCTGCTCGCGCCAGCCGGTTTCGGCAGCATCTGCGTGGGCACCCCCGAGGAGCATGACAAGCGCATCGCCTTCACCTCTCAGTTGGCGCATGTGGTGAGCAATGCCTTTATCAAAAGCCCCACGGCGCAGGGTCACAAGGGTTTTTCCGCCGGCAGCTACAAGGACCTCACACGCGTTGCATGGCTCAACGAGAACATGTGGACGGAGCTGTTCTTCGACGATGCCGACAACCTGCTTTTTGAGCTTGACACCATCATCGCGAGCCTTGGGGAATACCGCGATGCGCTCGCCGCGCGCGACGCCGACACGATGCGCCGCCTGCTTGCCGATGGCCGTCGTGCCAAGGAGAACGCCGAACGCCGCGGCAAAAACGAAAGGAGCGGGCAATGACGCTGCAATCTGAGGCATACGGCACGGTGCATGTGAGCGCTTCGGGCAGCTACGACGTGCTGATAGGCGAGGGGCTGCTTGATAGGCTCGGAAGCCTTGTGCGCGAGGCGCTGTCCTCGGCCGACAAGCAAGTGCTGCTTGTAAGCGACTCCAACGTTGCCCCGCTCTATGCCGAACGCGTGAGTATGTCGCTGGGTGCGGCTGGTTTCGACGCGCATCTTGAGGTGCTGCCGGCAGGGGAGAAGACCAAGTCACTCGAGAGCTTCTCGCGCCTTGTGCGCCGTTGTGCCGCGCTGGGGCTCTCTCGTCAGAGCACCGTCGTCGCCCTGGGTGGCGGCGTTGTCGGCGACCTTGCGGGCTTCACCGCGGCCAGCTATATGCGCGGTTGCAACCTTGTCCAGGTGGCCACCTCGCTTCTTGCCATGGTTGACTCCAGCGTGGGCGGAAAGACCGCCGTCGACCTGCCCGAGGGGAAGAACCTCGTCGGCGCGTTCTACCAGCCCGGCCTTGTCGTCTGCGACTTGGGTTGTCTCAAGACCCTGCCGGGCGAGTTTGTAACCGACGGCATGGGCGAGGTCGTGAAGTACGGTGTCATGTGCGACCCCGAGCTCTTTGAGTGGCTGAAGAGCCCCCTTGCGGGCCAGGAACGTCGCATTGTGGAACGCTGCGTGTCCATCAAGCGCGACGTGGTGCAGGCCGACGAGCGTGAGGCGGGACAGCGCAAACTGCTCAACCTGGGCCATACTGCAGCCCATTCCATCGAACTGTTGAGTGACTTTACGGTCACGCATGGCCATGCCGTGGCTGCAGGCCTTGCCATCATGGCTCGAGCGTGCGCGGCCAAGGGTCTCTGCACCCCAGAAGATGCCGTGCAGATTGAAGAGATGCTGGCGGTTCATGGGCTGCCGAGCGGCACAACGCAGCCTGCCTGCGAGATTGCGCAGGCGGCATACCGTGACAAGAAGCGTGCGGGCGACCACATCGACATCGTCGCTGTGCGCGGCATTGGCTCTTGCGAGGTACGTCGCGTGAGCATGGAGGAGTTCTCCGAGCTCATGGAGCTGGGCTGTGCCAAGCGCGACGCGCGCTGTGCCGAGGGAACAACCAAGGCGCAGGTGGCCGGAGGCGGCCATGAGCTTACGGCAACGGTGGGCCCCGGTGTTCTGGGCGGCCAAGTTGCAGCCATCGCCTCCAAGAGCGCCGCGCACCGCATGCTCATCTGCGCCGCCCTGGCCGATGGACCGTGCGACATCGTGTGCTCCACGACGAGCAAGGACATCGAGGCGACGCAGGCCTGCCTTCAGGCTCTCGGAGCTCGAATCGTGCGTCGAGGCGAGGTCCTTCATGTTGAACCCATCGATCGCGCCGGGATGGCCGAAGGCGTTCGCGTGCTGGATTGCTGCGAATCGGGCAGCACGTTGCGTTTCATGCTTCCGGTGGCGTGTGCCCTGGGGGCCCATGCGCGCATCGACGGTCAAGGCCGCCTGCCCGAGCGACCCCTGTCGCCCCTTCGCGAGGAGCTTGAGGCGCACGGCATGCGGCTCTCTCCCGTGGGTACGTGGCCCCTTGAAGTTCAAGGTCAGCTTAAGGGTGGTACTTTTCTCATCGCGGGCAATGTCTCGTCGCAGTTTGTGACTGGCCTGCTGATGGCGTTGCCTCTGCTTGAGGAAGGGGGGTCTGTACGCCTGTATGGCACGGTCGAATCCCGTCCATATATCGATATGACCCTCCGTACGCTGGAGGTATTCGGTATCGAGGTTCAAGAGTCTCACTATGAACTTGATATCGATGGTTGCATGTCGCCCATTACGGAATTTGCCGTTTCCGCAGGGCAAACGTACCACAGTCAATCTCTCCTTAAGGTTGAGGGTGACTGGTCCAACTCTGCCTTCTGGTTGTGCGCAGGGGCCTTGGGCGGCACGGGCGTGAGTGTCTCAGGGCTCGACTTTGACTCTGCCCAGGGCGACAAGGCGATTGTCGACATCCTCGAGCGCTTCGGTACCGAGGTCGAACGCGACAGCTCCGGCGGTGTCGCCACCGTGCGCCCCGGCGCCTGCGCCTTGCAGGCAATCGAGCTCGATGCGTCAGACGTCCCCGACCTTGTTCCTGTCGTGTCTGTTGTGGCTGCCTGCGCGGTGGGCACGACGCGCATCACGGGTGCCGCACGCCTGCGCATCAAGGAATCCGACAGGCTTCAGACCACTTCCGAGATGCTCGAGCGCCTTGGTATCGACCTCGAGGAGTTCCCCGACGGCCTTGTTATCCACGGCCGCGGCGGCTTTGGCTCGCACGCTTTCCACTCCGGGCGCGTGCGGTCGCACAACGACCACCGCCTTGCCATGTCGGCGGCTGTGGCGAGCGTGCAGGCGTCGGGCTCGGTGTGCGTGGAGGCGGCTCAGGCTGTGAACAAATCCTACCCCGGCTTCTTTACTGACTTTGCCCGCCTGGGTGGCCAGGTCAGCGTTGAGGGGAGGGAGGATTAGGCATGTCCTCGTCTTTTGGATCAAGCGTCAAAGTACAGGTTTTTGGCCAGTCGCATTCGCCGGCCATCGGCGTCGTCGTCGACGGCCTGCCGGCCGGTGAGGCCGTCGACCTCGAAGAGCTCGCGTCTTTCATGGCGCGACGCGCTCCCGGCAAGAACGCCTGGTCGACCCCGCGCAAGGAGGCCGACGCGCCCTCTGTGCTGAGCGGCCTCAACCCCGAGGGTCGCACGTGTGGCGCGCCGCTTGCCATGGTCATCGAGAACACCAACACGCGCTCTTCTGACTATGCCCAAATCGCGCGCAACCCCCGACCGGGCCACGCCGACCTCACGGCCCAGGCGCGCTGGCACGGGCAGCAGGACGTGGCGGGCGGCGGCCACTTTTCCGGGCGTCTCACGGCCTGCCTGTGTGCGGCCGGTGGCGTCGCTCTGCAGATTCTCGCTCGTCGAGGCGTTCGCGTCGCTGCCCACATTCGCTCCATCGCCGGCATTCAGGACGTGCCTTTCGATTCCGTCTGCTGCGGTTCCGACCAGTTCGCCGCCCTTGTGGGCAAGGTTTTCCCCGTGCTCGACGACGAGGCGGGGCTTGCCATGCAGGCCGCCATCGGCGGTGCCCGGGCCGCGCGGGACTCGGTGGGCGGCGTTGTCGAATGTGCCTGCGTCGGCCTCCCCGCAGGTGTGGGAGCCCCCATGTTTGACGGCATCGAGAACGTGGTTGCCAAGCTGCTCTTCGGCATCCCCGCCGTGAAGGGCGTCGAGTTCGGGGCGGGCTTTGCAGCCGCCGACATGTACGGTTCCCAGAACAACGACCCCATCGTGCTCGACGAGGCGGGTCATGCCACGTGCCGCACGAACAACGCCGGCGGCATCCTGGGCGGTATCTCCACGGGCATGCCCGTCATCGTGCGCGCGGCCTTCAAACCCACACCCTCCATTGCCGAAGAGCAGTCCACGATTGACATCGTCGAGGGTTGCCAGGCCCGTCTGAGCGTTCCTGGCCGTCACGACCCGTGCGTTGTCGTGCGCGCCGTGCCCGTCGTCGAGGCGGCCATGGCTTTGGCGGTCATCGACTGCCTTGCCTCGGACGGGGTCCTCGGACCCGTGAGCGACTCGGCCGTAGACCCCCAGGTCCTCGAGCGGACCCGCACCCTTTTCGGTTAGCCGCGCATCTTCTCGTCACTTTCGTTTGATTGGATTCAACGTTGCCAACGAACACCATCGACCAGCCTGACATCAATGCCCTGCGCCTTGAGATGGACGCCTGCAACAAGCAGATTCTCGAGGCATTTGAGCGCCGCATGGACATCGCCTCGCGCATCGGCGACGTCAAGCGCTCGCTGGGCCTGCGCGTCACCGACCCGCGCCGTGAGCGTCAGATTCTCTCCGCCATTGCCGACCAGGCCTCACCCGAGTTCAAAAGCTACGCCACGGTGCTGTTCTCCCTGCTCATGGAGGTGTCGAGCGCTTATCAGGAGCATCGCATGCGTCCCACGAGCCCTCTGCGCGAGCGCATCGAGCAGGCTCTTGAGACGACGCCTAAGCTTTTCCCGCAGTTTGCGAGCGTGGCATGCCAGGGCGTCGACGGCGCATACTCCCAGCTTGCCGCCGAAAAGATATTCAAGCGTCCCAACATCACGTTCTACCGCAACTTCGAGGGTGTGTTCCAGGCCGTTGAGTCGGGCACGTGCGAGTACGGCGTGCTTCCCATCGAGAATTCCTCGGCCGGCACCGTCAACGCCGTGTACGACCTCATGATGGAGCATGACTTCCACATTGTGAGGACCTACCGTCTCAAGGTCGACCACAACGTGCTGGCCAACGAGGGCGCCACGCTTGAGGGCATCACCGAGATCTACAGCCACCAGCAGGCCATCAACCAGTGCGCCCGCTATCTAGAGGGGATGCCCCACGTCAAGGTGACTCCCGTCACGAACACTGCCGAGGCCGCCCGCATGGTTGCCGAGTCGGGCCGCACCGACGTGGCGGCGCTTTCGAGCCGCGCCTGCGCCGCGCTCTACGGCTTGTCCGTGCTTGCGCGCCAGGTGAACGACTCGGACAACAACTATACGCGCTTCGCCTGCATCACGAAGGACCTCCAGGTCTTTCCCGGTGCCGACCGCACGTCGCTCATGATGGTGGCGCCCCACGAGCCCGGCGCGCTTTACAAGGTGCTTGCCCGCTTCTATGCGCTTGACATCAACCTCACGAAGCTCCAGAGCCGACCCATCCTGGGGCAGGACTTCGAGTTCATGTTCTATTTCGACCTGGATGCCTCGGTGTACTCTCCCGAGTTCGCAAGCCTCGTGTGCGAGCTCGAGGATTTCTGCGACGACTTCAAGTATCTCGGCACCTATTCGGAGCTGGTGTAACGATGACCGCACCCGATACGGCCCCCACAGGTGCCGCCTCAGCCGAACCGCTTTTTCGCCGTGTGCTTGCGGGTTCTGCGGACCTCACGTTCGGCCTGGTGGGGGAGCGGCTCGGTCACAGCCACTCCCCGCGTATCCACGGCCTTTTGGGGTCTGTGCCCTATGAGCGCGTGGAGGTGCCGCGCGACGAGGTGGGGGCGTTTTTCGCCGCGCGTCGCTACCGCGGCCTCAACGTGACGATTCCATACAAGTGCGACGCCGCCCGTGCGGCAGACGTATGTTCTAAGGCTGTCGAGAGGCTTGGCAACGCCAACACCCTTGTCGTGCGCGAAGACGGCACGCTGTTTGCTGACAATACCGACTATCACGGGTTTTCTCGCCAGCTCGACCTCATCCACGCCAACGTTGCCGGGCAGGTCTGCCTTGTTCTGGGCGACGGCGGGGCGGCCGCGACGGTTCGCGCCGTGCTCGCCGACCGGGGTGCCTCCCTTGTGGTGAGCGCCTCTCGCAAAGGCGAGCTGACCTTTGCGGCTCTCGCC
Organism: uncultured Coriobacteriales bacterium; assembly: GCA_934654475.1. GTDB lineage: Bacteria > Actinomycetota > Coriobacteriia > Coriobacteriales > UMGS124 > UMGS124. The sequence goes on along the minus strand of CAKUFZ010000002.1, from coordinate 101,430 downwards.
GGAGACGCCGCTGCCGCCAGTCCCTCTCAGATTGCCCAGGCTGACGCCTTGCGCGACGAGGTTGTCCTCATCGTCAACGCGACCCCGGTCGGCATGTATCCCCACGCCGACGACGACACGCTCGTCGACCTCGACCGCTTCCCGGCGCTGCGCTATGTGTGCGACCTCATTTACAACCCGCTGAGGACCCGCCTCGTCCAGGAGGGCCGCGTCCGCGGCCTAGCGTGCGCGGGTGGCCTTTCCATGCTTGTGGCCCAGGCCAAGCGTTCGAGCGACCTCTTCTTGGGCGCCGAGCGCCCCGACGACATCGAGGAAGACGTCCTTGCGCAGATGCGCGCCGAGCTGGGCGTCGTGAGCCTTATTGGCATGCCGGGCTCGGGCAAGACGCGCACGGGCATGCTTTTGGCCGAGATGCTCGGCTTTGAGTTTGTCGACACCGACGAAATGGTGCAGGTAGAGGCCGGTAAGCCCATCCCGCAGATCTTCGATGAGCTGGGAGAGGAGGGCTTCCGCGCCATTGAGACGCGCTGCGTCGCGCAGGCAACGTCTCGTTCGGGCCGCGTGGTCGCCACGGGCGGCGGTGTCGTCACACGTCCTGAGAACAGGTTCTTCCTCAAGCAAAACGGCCCGGTGGTGCTTCTTACGCGCGGTCTTGTCGACGACCCGTCCGATGACCTCGCCGTGGAGGGGCGCCCGCTCAGCCAGGCCAAGGGCCTCGAGCGCCTGCGCGCCGAGCGAGCCGACCTGTACCATGCGTGGGCCGACATCGAGGTCGCTCCCTCCGGCGGCTCTCCGCTTGGCACCGCGCGTCGCATCTGCAGGCTTGTGAAGCGCATCTAGCGCCATATACCAGGAGTTTCTCATGAAAGTACTCGTTATCGACGGTCCCAACATCAACATGCTCGGCATTCGCGAGCCTGCAATCTACGGCAGCCAGAACTACGCCGCCCTGTGCGTCCTCATCGAGTCTGCCGGCCGTGAGCTGGGGTTTGAGGCATGCGACCACTTCCAGTCCAATCACGAGGGCGCCATCGTCGACGCCATCCAGCAGGCCTTGGGCGTCTACGACGGCATCGTCATGAACCCTGCGGCCTACACGCACACGAGCGTCGCCATCCTTGACGCGCTCAAGGCCGTGAGCCTTCCGTGCGTGGAGGTCCACATCTCCGACGTGGCCTCGCGCGAAGACTTCCGCCAGGTCTCCTTCGTGCGCCAGGCCTGTTTTGCCACGGTGGCCGGCGAGGGCATCGAAGGATACCGCCATGCCTTGTCCCTGCTTGCCGACAAGCTGCGCGCCGACACGGCCGAATAGGCCCGTCCCCGGGAAGGCCGGCGGCCCTTTTCTCGCCTTTGTTCGTTGTTGGTATCGTGGGCGCCCGTTGTGTCGTGCAACGGGCGCTCTTCGTTTACAATAGGAGCCACATCTGCCCTGCGCCTCGGGCGCACGTTCGATTGGAGAGCATGACATGGTCGATAAGGTTGCCATCGCAAAGCACCTGCTGGGTATCAAGGCCGTTTTCCTTCGTCCCGACGAGCCGTTCACGTGGGCTTCGGGCATCAAGAGCCCCATCTATTGCGACAACCGCCTGACGCTCTCTTTCCCTGAGGCCCGCGAGGCGATCGAGGAGGGCCTGGCCGAGACGGTGCGCTCCGTCTATCCCGAGGCCCAGGCGCTCATGGGCACCTCCACCGCCGGTATCGCCCATGCCGCCATCGCCGCCTACAAGCTTGAGCTTCCCATGGGCTATGTGCGCGGCTCCGCCAAGGACCACGGCCGCAAGAACCAGATCGAGGGTCGCTGTGAGCCCGGCACGAAGGTCGTCGTGATCGAGGACCTCATCTCTACCGCCGGCTCCGTGCTCGATTGCGTCGAGCCGCTGCGTGCCGCCGGAGCCGACGTTCTCGGTGTCGCCTCCATCTTCACCTACGGCATGCAGAAGGGCCTTGACCGCCTTGCTGAGGCCAACGTCAAGAATGTGTCTCTGTGCGATTTCGACACGCTCGTGAAGGTTGCCGTGGCCGAGGGCTACATCAAGCCCGAGGATGAGGAACGCCTGCTTGCCTTCCGCGCCAACCCCTCCGACGAGTCCTGGATGGCGTAAGACCTCCTTGCCGTCGCTTGGGCCCTGCGTGTCGCGTGACCCTCTTGGGCACGTTGCAGGCAATTGGCTGGGCTCGGCAGGGCGAGGCTGTGCCCGCGCAGCGGCATGATTTTGTCGCTTAGCGGCATGTATTGTTAAATCCCCGCGTACGGCGGCCGTTTTGCGGTCGCCGTACGCATATAGGTCTATGATGTCCCATCACCAACGGTGCGCGCACGACTTCTTGCCGGGTGCGGCAGTTACACGAAGAGGAGTTCTTTCATGATCGAAATCGAGAAGAAGGACCTGGACTGGGCAAACCTGTCCTTTGCCTATATGCCCACCGACTACAGCTACGTCTGCAACTACAAGGACGGCCAGTGGGAGGAGGGTGGCCTCACGCGCGACCACTCCATCACGCTGAGCGAGTGCGCGGGCATCTTCCATTACTGCCAGGAAGTCTTCGAGGGCCTCAAGGCCTATACCACCAAGGACGGCCGCATCGTCTGCTTCCGCCCCGACATGAACGCCAAGCGTATGCACGACTCCGCTGAGCGCCTCTGCATGCCCGCCTTCCCCGAGGACAAGTTCGTGGAGGCCGTCAAGCAGGTCGTGGCCGCCAACGCCGCCTGGGTCCCGCCGTACGGTTCGGGCGCCACGCTGTACGTGCGTCCCTTCATGATCGCTTCCGGTGAGGTCATCGGCGTCAAGCCTGCCACCGAGTACCAGTTCCGTATCCTCGTGACCCCCGTGGGCCCCTACTTCAAGGGTGGCGACACTTCCGTTGCCATCACCGTCTCCGACTACGACCGCGCTGCGCCTCACGGCACCGGCAACATCAAGGCCGGCCTCAACTACGCCATGAGCCTCTATCCGCATGAGAAGGCCCATGCCGAGGGCTATGCCGAGAACCTTTACCTCGACCCCGCCTCGCGCACCTATGTCGAGGAGACCGGCGGCGCCAACATCCTGCTTGTCGACCGTGAGGGCAACCTCGTCGTTCCCCAGTCGCACTCCGATTCCATCCTGCCTTCCATCACGCGCCGCTCGCTTGTGGCCCTGGGTCGCGACGTCATGGGCCTCAACGTCATCGAGCGCCCCGTCAAGTTTTCCGAGCTGCAGGCCGGCGACTTCGTCGAGTGCGGCATGTGCGGCACCGCTGCCGTCATTTCGCCCGTGGCTCGCGTTCACAGCCATGAGGGCGACATCGAGTTCCCCGCTTCGCAGGACGGCTGCGGCCCTGTGCTCAAGAAACTCCGCGCCGAGCTCGCCGGCATTCAGGCCTGCGACATCGAGGGGCCCGAGGGTTGGGTCTGCGTGGTCTGCTAGTCGCACCTTTTTCTCAGCACGTTGCGGAGCCGTCCAGATTGGGCGGCTCCTTTCGTTATGTAATGTGTACAATTACGCACAACGAGTCCCTTCAATTATGTGAGGTTCGCAATGCCGATTACCGACTTCCTGCGGCGCAACGCCCATGACTATGCAGACGAGGTCGCCCTTGTCGAGATCAACCCTGAGATTCAGGAGCTCGACCACGCGACGTGGCGCGACTACAGCCTCGTCCAAAGCACCTGCATGCAGCCGTACCGCAGGCAGATTACCTGGAGTGTCTTCGACGAGAAGGCAAATCGCTTTGCCAACCTGCTTCTGAGTCGTGGCGTGAAGAAGGGCGACAAGGTCGCAATCCTTCTTATGAACTGCCTCGAGTACCTGCCCATCTTCTTTGGTGTGCTCAAGAGCGGCGCAACGGTGGTCCCGCTCAACTTCCGCTACACCGCCGAGGAGATTGAGTACTGCGTCGACCTGGCTGACGTCGACATCCTTGTCTTCGGCCCGCAGTTCACCGGCCGCATCGAGCAGATTGAGCCGCGCGTCTCCAAGAACCGCCTGCTCTTTTACGTCGGCAGCGACTGCCCCACCTTTGCCGAGAGCTACAACGAGCTTGCTGCCAACATGCCCAGCTCCGACCCCTTTGTGCCTGTCACCGAGTACGAGGACGCTGCCATCTACTTCTCGAGCGGCACCACGGGCTTCCCCAAGGCCATCCTGCACAACCATGAGAGTCTTACGCAGGCTGCGCAGATGGAGCAGAAGCATCACGGGCAGACCCACGACGACGTGTTCCTGTGCATCCCGCCGCTCTACCACACCGGTGCCGCCATGCACTGGCTGGGCAGCCTCATCTGCGGTGGCAAGGGCGTGCTTCTGCGCGGCGTGACCCCCAAGGCCATTTTCGACGCCATCAGCTCGGAGCGGTGCACCATCGTGTGGCTTCTTGTGCCGTGGGCCCAGGACATCCTCCTTGCTATCGAAGAGGGCACTATCAAGCTTGAGGATTACAAGCTTGACCAGTGGCGCCTCATGCACATCGGTGCCCAGCCGGTTCCCAAGAGCCTCATCAAGAAGTGGAAGTCAATCTTCCCGCATCATCAGTACGACACCAACTACGGCCTGTCCGAGTCCACGGGCCCGGGCTGTGTGCACCTGGGCGTGGAGAACATCGACCATGTGGGCGCCATCGGTGTGCCCGGCTACAACTGGGACGTCAAGATCATCGACTCGCACGGCGAGCCGGTGGCAAAGGGCGAGGTCGGCGAGCTGTGCGTCAAGGGCCCGGGTGTCATGACCTGCTATTACAACAACCCCAAGGCCACTGCCGAGTCGCTGCAGAACGGCTGGCTGCTCACCGGTGACATGGCGCGTCAGGACGAGGACGGCTTCTACTGGCTTGTCGACCGCAAGAAGGACGTTGTCATCTCGGGTGGCGAGAACATCTACCCCGTGCAGATTGAGGACTTCCTCTCGGCCAACCCTGCAGTGAAGGACGTCGCGGTCATCGGCCTTCCCGACGATCGCTTGGGCGAGATCTGCGCCGCCATCATCGAGCTCAAGCCCGAGTATGCCGACACCACCGTCGAGGACATCAACGACTACTGCCTCGACCTGCCCCGTTACAAGCGCCCGCGCAAGATTATTTTCGCCGACGTGCCGCGCAACCCCACGGGCAAGATTGAAAAGCCCCTGCTGCGCCAGCGCTATGGCGCCGAACAGCTCGTTGACCGTGAGAACCACGCATAAAGGGATAGGGGAGCGACGTGCGCGACTTTGCAACCTTTGAGACGTACGACTTCGCGTTTCGCTGCCTGGACGAGGAAGGCGTCATGTGCCGCTACGACGCCCTCCTGTCCTTCTCCCTTGAGGAGGCGGGTCCCATCTACCTGGTGTACACCGACCTCGTGAGCGACGAGGCAGGCGAGGAGGCGATGTATGCCTCGGTCGTGGTCGACCCCGAGCAGGTGAGGACCGCCCAGTACGCCGTGGAGCATGGCATGACGCCGAAGAAGCCCCCCGTCGTCGACTTGGTCGATATAGAAGAGGACCTCAAGCCCATGGTGCTCGAGGTCCTCGACGAGGTGCTTGCTGACGAAGAGGGCTAGTCGCCCCTTCTTGTTCAAAAGAGTCGCGGAACTCTTTGTGGGTTACCCGATGCGTTCGAAGAGATGGCCGCTTGTCGCGCTTGCAGCGCGAGGGGCGGCCATCTTGCCGTTGCGGACGGCCTCGAGTGCGGCCTTCACGTGGCGTACCGCCTCGGCCGTCTCTTGGGGGCTGTCGCATAGGCGGCAGTCCACACCGAAGCGGCTTACGCCGCAACGCATGAGCTCTGCCATCTGCGGCGTGGCGTCGAGAACCTCAGCCTGCCACACGCCGGCCCGACCCAGGGCGTCGGAGGTCACGATGCTCGGGCGGTCGAACTCGTCGCGCATCTCGAGCTTGAGTGAGCGACGGGCGCAGGTCGCGCAGGTCTTGGAGCAGTCGCCCATGCTCTGCAGCATGCAGTGCTCGCAGGTCATGGTGCGGATGTGTCCCCAGACCTTCATGCCGAGTTCAAGCTCGCTTGTTGCGGCGAGCTGGGAGATCTCGAGCAGGTCGAGCTCGCAGGAAAGCCACGCGCCTTTGGCGCCATGTGCGGACATGAACTCAAAGGCGGCGGTGTTGTGCAGCTCCACCTCGTCGGTAAGCCAGATGTCGGCCTTGCCTTTGCGCGCTTCGTCGAGCCACGAGACGTTTGAGACGGCAATCTCATGGGCACCCGTCAGGTCGAGGGCGTCCACGGCCGCGTGGTCGGCCGTGCGTGCGACGGCAGGCAGGATGCAGGCGACGCCCTCGGGCCATGTCGCGCCGCTCTGGCCGGCTGCGTCCGTACGCCTGCGGGCGCTGCTTGCCGGGCCAAGAGCCAGGTCGATGGCCGAGACATAGACGAGGTCGGCCCCTGCCTCAAGTGCCGCCTGGGCATCCTCGGGCGTGGTCACGTGGGCGCAGAGCTTGGCCTGCGAGGGGTCGCAGGCGCCGCGCCTTTTGCGTGCGCTGAGGCTTAAGGGGGCGGGTGCCGTCGAGAGCCTCCCGTCCGTCCAAGGCTTCAAAATCTCCTCTTTGAGCACCTGCACAGCCTCGGCGCGTACGGCGTGCACGGCAGAGAATGACATGCCCACACCCTCGTCCATCTCAATATCCCAGCTAGCTGCTTCAAAGGGGCTGGTGCCAAAGCGCCCCACGTGCTCGCGCAGGTCTTCTTCGCTCACGGCTCGGCTGCGGGCCGCCTCCACGCAGAACCCCGCGGCGCGTGCGCGCACGACATCGCGTCCCATGTCGGGATGGGCGTCTCCCGCAATCGTCTCAAGTTCGACAGTGAAAGGTTCGCCGAGACGCGCAATGACATGCACATGCACCGCACGCTTGCGGGGCCAGGCGCGTGCGGCGAACTCGCGGGCCTGCGTCATGCCGTGCTCGCTGCGGATGACGCGCACGTCGCAGCCGGCGCCCATGGCACGTGGCAGGTCGAGTGCGAGCTGGGTGGGTCCGTCGGTCGTGCGCGGGCAGGGCGCCGTCACATAGTCGTCGAAGTTGTCAGGGTTGCGAATCTCGAGAAGGTCGCCAACTCCCACGGGTTCGGTGAGGTCGGCGATGGCCTTCTTGCCCTTTGCCTGAATGATCCTGCCTGCATATTGACCGCGGTTGTTGCCGCGTTCGTAGCTCATGAAGTCGTTGTCGTGCTTGCCGTGCAGGTAACCGTCGGTGAAGTTGCGGTTGAAGGCGCGTGCCAGGTCGCGCATGACCGCGGCGTCCACACGCGGGTCTTCGCCTTGCTCCCACTCGTCGAGCGCGGCGCGGTAGGCCTTCGTGACGGTGCCCACGTAGTCGGGGGCCTTCATCCTGCCCTCGAGTTTCATGCTTGCGCACCCCGCTTCGACGAGCGCGTCGATGTCGGCGATGGTGCAGTTGTCGCGCGGCGACATGAGGCGCGTGCCGTTCATGCGGTCGCGCTGCGTGCCCTTTTCGTCGACGAGGCGGTAGGGCAGGCGGCAAGGCTGGCGGCACAGGCCGCGGTTGGCCGACTTTCCACGCTGCATGCTGCTGAGCAGGCACAGCCCCGAGTAGCACACGCAGATGGCGCCGTGTGCGAACACCTCGAGTTCGACATCCTCATGCGAGCACGACTCAATCTCGGGAAGCGTCATCTCGCGCGACAGCGTCACGCGCGAGCAGCCGACCTCTTTAGCGAAGCGAACGCCTGCGGCATCGTTGACGTTGCCCTGGGTGGAGAGGTGGATCTCGATCTGCGGCCATAGGGTGCGGGTCAGCGAGATGAGGCCCCAGTCGGCCATGATGAAGGCGTCGGCACCGGCGAGGTGGCAGTCGTGCACGAGGGCGAGCGCCCGGGGCATCTCCTCCTGGGCGATGAGGATGTTCACCGTGATGTAGACGCGCGCGCCTGCCAGATGGGCCAGCTCGCAGCACTCGCGGAGCTGGTCGAGGTCCAGGTTGTCGGCGTTGCGACGCGCATTGAAGCTGCCAAGGCCGCAGTAAATGGCGTCGGCCCCTGCAGCGAGCGCCGCCTTGAACGCGTCCCGTGTTCCAGCCGGGCTCAAGAGCTCGGGGGCCTTGTGCGTGCGCTGCATCTGCGTTGCGTCCATGTTCTCGTTCTTTCGTGGTTGAGCGCTCGGTCGTGGTAATCCGTGCGTGTTTGCTGGAAGTACAGTAGAATGGCTTATTCTATACCGCAGAAACTGCCTTACGCCCCCTGTCTGCACGATGGACGCGGGCATTACGCAACTCATGACAAGGAGAGCTCTTGAGCGATTCGAAGCTGTTTACCTACGAGGTCCTCGCCGAGGACCCCGGCACGCATGCCAGGGCCGGTGTCTTCCACACCGCCCATGGCGACATTCACACGCCCGTCTTCATGCCGGTGGGCACCAAGGGCACCGTCAAGGGCCTGCTTCCCGACATGGTTTCCTCCCTGGGCGCCCAGATCGTGCTCAACAACACCTACCACCTGGAGATGAGGCCCGGTTCTGAGACCGTCGCCGAGTTCGGCGGCGTGCACAAGTTCATGAACTGGGACAAGCCCATCCTCACCGATTCGGGCGGCTTCCAGGTCTTCTCCCACGGCGACCTCGTCAAGCTTTCCGACGGCGGCGTTGAGTTCCGCGCCGACGACTACGACGGCAAGCACGTCTTCTGGTCGCCCGAGGACAACATGGCCATCGCGCAGCGCCTGGGCTCGGACATCTGCATGCAGCTCGACCAGTGCGTGGGCTATCCGGCCGACCGCTCGCAGGTGGAGCGTGCCGTGGAGCTCTCCAGCCGTTGGGCCGACCGCTGCTTTGCGGCTCATACGCGCCCCGACCAGGCCCTCTTCGGCATCGTGCAGGGCGGCATGCACCTTGACCTGCGCGTGCGCTCCCTTGAGCACCTCGAGAGCTGCGGCAACTTCCCGGGCTACGGCATCGGCGGCTACAGCGTGGGAGAGCCTCACGAGCTCATGTTCGAGACGCTTGCCCCGCTTGCCTCCCAGTACATGCCCCGCAACAAGCCCCGCTACCTCATGGGCGTGGGCAACCCCACGACGCTTGTGCGCGGCGTTGCCTGCGGCATCGACATGTTCGACTGCGTGCTGCCCACCCGCACCGCCCGCTCGGGGACGGCGTTCTCCCATTTTGGCCGCATGAACATGAAGAACGCCAAGTACGCCCACGACCATGGCCCCATCGACCCCGAGTGCACGTGCCCTGTGTGCACGGGCGGCTACACCCGCGGTTACATCCGTCACCTCGTGACGCAAAAGGAGATGCTCGCGGGCATCCTGCTCTCCATCCACAACGTCTATTTCCTCGTGCACCTCATGGATTTGGCCCGTGAGGCCATCATGGCCGGCACATACAAGCAGTTCCTGGACGCGTGGATGTCAAGCCCTGCCGCAAACGATTACTAATTAGGCTTATACTGTCGTAATCTGTCAGTGCCGAGGCGCGTGTTGTCGCGTGCCCGGCAAACAAGGGAGCTGATATGTCGGATAAGAACGCTGAGCCGCACAGCGTGGCTCAAGCCTGGGCGGAAGCCTCGGGCACGGCGCGACCTGCACCGAAGAAATCCAAGAAGAAGCCGCACAAGAAGGCGATGAAGCCCGATGTGCGCCGCTACGTGAGCGTGCTCGTGGTGCTTGTCGTGCTGCTTGCCGTGTGCTTCGTGGGCTTCTGGCCGCTTGACCAGAAGATCACGCAGGGCCTCGACATCAAGGGCGGCGTCTCGGTCATCATGACCGCCGACAAGCCCGACGGCTCGGACGTCACCGACACCGACATGGAGTCGGCCGTGGCAATCGTCACGAACCGCGTGAACTCCCTGGGCGCCAGCGAGGCCACCGTTCAGCGTCAGGGCACGAACCAGATTCTCATTCAGATTCCTGGCGCCACCAACGCCCAGGAGGTTATCGACACCATGGGCACCACCGGTACCCTTGAGTTCGTCGACCTCAACGACGTCGCCGACCAGGACGCCCTGGCCAAGATCAACGCCGGCGCCACGGGCGTGAAGCTTGAGCCCGGCACCTATGAGGCCTTCATGACCGGCGACCAAATCGAGAGCGTCACCATCGGCATGCAGAGCTCGGGCAGCGCCTATTATTCCGTGAACCTGCACCTCGACGCCCAAGGCACCAAGGCCTTCGGCGACGTGACGAGGGTCCTGGCTGACACGAAGAGCCGCATCGCCATCCTGCTCGACGGCGTGGTCCAGAGCGCCCCTGCCGTGCAGACCGCCATCACCAACGGCGACGTCTCCATCACGGGCAACTACTCGCTCGAGGAGGCCAAGTCGTTCAAGACCGTCCTGGAGTCCGGCGCCCTTCCCGTGACGCTTGAGTACTCCGAGTCCAGCTACGTCGGCCCCACGCTCGGACAGGACTCCCTCATGCAGGGCCTTGTGGCCGTCGTTGTCGGCTTCATCCTCATCCTTGTGTACCTGTTCGTGTTCTACCAGGGCATGGGCCTCATCACCGCCGGCGCACTGCTCACCTTCGGCATCGTCTACCTGGGCATCTTTGCCGCGCTTTCCTCGATGGGCCTCTTTGCGCTCTCGCTGTCCGGCCTTGCCGGCGTCGTGCTGACCATCGGCATGGCGGCCGACTCCACCATTCTCGTGCTTGAGCGTTTCCGCGAGGAGCTGCGTGCGGGCAAGTCCGTTCGCACTGCCTCCATCTCCGGTTCCAAGCACGGCATCATGACCGCCCTCGATGCCGGCGTGGTGTCGCTCATCTCCGCCCTGGGCCTGTTCTTCCTCACCACGGGTTCGGCGCGCGGCTTCGGCCTCACGCTTGCCCTGGGCGTCCTCTGCTCGTTCTTTACGCTGCTCATGTTCACCACTCCCGCCATTCGCCTGCTTGGCCGCGGCGCCGTGGAGAAGAACCCCGGCTTCTGGGGCGTCAAAGCCGACATGGAAGAGGCAAAGAAGCCCGCTGCCTCTGCCGTGAAGGGGGGTGAGCAGGATGCGTAGCCATTTCAAGCATGAGATTCAGTTCGTCAAGCATCGCAACCTGTTCTTTACTATCTCGCTCGTGCTCGTCGTGCTTTCCATCGCCGGCCTTCTGTTCCGCGGCCTCAACTTCGGCATCGAGTTCCTCGGTGGCTCGCAGGTCACGTTCAACGACGCCGCCGGCGTGACGCAGTCTCAGCTGCGCGACGCCTTCGCCGACCAGGGCCAGCCTGACGCCGTCGTTCAGACCACCTCGGTCAACGACGTCGACGGCTTCATGGTGCGCACCGGCGAGACCGACCCCGTCGAGGCAAACGCCGTGGCTTCTGCCGTGGCGCAGCAGGTCGGCATTGCGGACAACACGTTCTCCGTCACCACCATCGGCCCCAACTGGGGCGGCGACATCACGCGTTCCATGGCGATCGCCTTCGTGGTCGTCATCGCGCTCATCATCCTGTACGTCTCGGTGCGCTATGAGTTCAAGATGGCCCTCATGGGCGTCCTGTCCCTGGCGCAGGTGCTCGTGATCGTCATGGGCATCTACTCGTGGACGCAGATGGAGGTCACGCCCAACGTCGTGGCGGCCCTGCTCACCATCATGGGCTACTGCCTCTACGACACCGTCGTGGTGTTCAACCGCGTCAACGAGAACATCCGCGGCCTTCGCGACGGCGTGCACCGCACGGCCATGCAGATCACCAACTGGTCTGAGAACCAGGTCATCGTGCGTTCGCTCAACACCTCCATCACCTCTGTGGTGCCCGTGTTCATCCTCTTGCTTTTCGGCGGCGACACCCTCAAGGGCTTCGCCTTCGCCATGGTGTGCGGCCTCGTGCTGAGCACCTACTCCTCGCTTGTCCTTGCCGCGCCTGCCTATGCGCTGTGGAAGGGCCGCGAGCCGCAGTGGCGTGAAGCTGAGAAGCGTTACGGCGACAAGGCCGCCGACGCTTCTTCCGACACCAAGCAGGGCCGCTAATGGCGTCCCTGGCCCGCAACAGGCGCTGGGAGGTCGTTCCCTTCGACGCCGGCGCCGCTCAGCTCATCGAGGACTCCTGCGGGGTGTCGTCGCTTGCCGCGCGCATCATGGCTGGCAGGGGCATCTGCGATGCGCAGCAGGCCAGGGACTTTCTCTCGCCGTCGCTCGACCGTGACTGGGCCGACCCGCTTCTCATCCCAGGCCTGGATGCCGTCGTCGCCCGCCTGCAGCATGCCCTTGAGGCAGGGGAGCACATCGCGGTCTTCGGCGACTTCGACGTCGACGGCATCAGCGCCACCTGCCTTCTGACGAGCGGCCTGCGCGACCTCGGCGGCAACGTCACCCCGTTCATCCCCAAGCGCTTCGGTGAAGGCTACGGCCTGTCGCAGATCGCCGTCGAGCGGCTGCTGGAGATGTGCGCCCCCGACCTCATCGTCACCGTCGACACCGGCATCGCCTCTGCAAAGGAGTGCGCCGAGCTGCTCGAACGCGGCATCGACGTCGCCGTGACCGACCACCATGAGCCTGGCGACCTCGTGCCGCAGGGTGTGCCGGTGTGCGACCCCAAGCTCGACCCCGAGTGTCCTTCCCGCGAGCTTGCCGGTGTCGGTGTCGCTCTCAAGGTCATTGACGAGCTCGGCCACCGTATGGGCCAGCCCGACCTGTGGCGCGAGTACACCGACATTGCCACGCTGGGCACGGTGAGCGACATGATGCTGCTCACCGGTGAGAACCGCTCGCTCGTGGCCGAGGGCATCGCACGCCTGCGTCGGGTTGAAAACCCGGGTCTCGCGGCACTTGCGGTGCAGGCCCGTCGCGACCTCACCCAGATGTCTGCCGACGACCTGGCCTTCTCCCTCATCCCGCGCATGAACGCCGCGGGTAGGATGGACGACCCGGCCATCGCGCTCAACCTCCTCATGGAGCGCGACCCTCAAGAGGCCGAGCGCATCGCCATGCGCCTTGAGGACATCAACCGCGAGCGCCGCGCCATCGAGCGCCAGCTGTTTGACGACGCGAACGCGCTTGTCGAAGCCACCTACGAAGGTGGGCGCGTCATCGTCGTGGGCGGGGAGGGGTGGCACGAAGGCGTCAAGGGCATCGTCGCGAGCCGCATCGTGAGCCTCTACCATGTGCCTGTCATCCTCTTCACCATCTCCGACGGTGTGGCGCGCGGCTCAGGCCGAAGCGTCGGCGACGTCAACCTCTTCGAGGCCGTCGAGAGCTGCTCGGACCTGCTCATCCGCTTCGGCGGCCATGCCGGTGCCGTGGGCATCACGCTCGATGCCGGCAACCTCGACGCCTTCCGCGACCGCATGGAGGAGTACCTCGCGGCGCTGCCTCCCGAGGACTTCGAAGACCGTCTGAGCGTCTCGGCCGTGGTCGACCTCGCCGAGGTCACCGTCGACACCATCTCCTCCCTCTCGGTGCTTCAGCCCTTTGGCCAGGGCAATGAGACGCCGGTGCTTGCGGTCACCGGTGCCACGATGACAGACCGCCGCCGGCGCGGTGAGGAGGGCAAGCACCTTTCCTTCCTCGCAAACGACGCGAGCGGCTCCTGCCAGGCCATCATGTTCAACGCCGAGAACGTCGAGGCGCTCGTGGAGTGCGACGAGGCGGTCGACATTGTCTTTGAACCCAAGGTCGAGACGTGGCAGAACCGCGTGAGCTGCAAGATGCACGTCAAGGACGTGCTTCTGCGCGACGCACGCGACGCCGAGGCGCCCGACCCCGCCACCGTGCGGCTTGTCGAGGCCCTTTTCGAAAACGCCGACCAGTACATTTCCGAAAGCGAGCTCGAGAGCCTCGCCAACGCCTCACAGTTCCATACGAAGGTCGTCGGCGTCACGTTCGACGGCAGGCAGAGCATCGTGGCTCGTCTGCAGCCCGGCGATGCCCTGCGCCTCGAGCGAGAGCCTTCCAATCCCAACGACCCCAAGGCGGTCGCCCTCATCGATCCCAACGGCGATCGCGTGGGCTACCTCAAGCGCTTCATAGCCGCCGCCATCGCGCCGCGCATCGATCGCGGGGCGGCCTACCGTGCCGTTGTCGAGAACATCACGGGCGGTGTCGACGGCAGGCCCGTCGGCGTCAACGTGTTGGTCAGCATCGAGACCGGCGCCGCGTGCGCCGACGAGCTCGAACAAGCCAACGCCCGCGCTGCCGAGAGGGCGCGCCTGGCGGCGATGTCCTCCAAAGACGTGACCGACGAGCTGCGCAGGCTCCTCATCGGCGAGCACGAGCTTTTGCCTGCCCAGGCACGCGCCCTTGAAAACCTTGAGGCCGGCGTCTCGTCGCTGTGCGTCATGGCCACAGGTCGCGGCAAGTCGCTCATCTTCCATGTGCATGCGGCGCGCTGCGCACTGCTGCACAACAAGGCGAGCGTTTTTGTCTATCCCTTGCGCGCGCTTGTGAGCGACCAGGCTTACCACCTGGGCCGCGTCTTCGACAGCCTCGGTATGACGACGCGCGTGCTCACGGGTGAGACCCCGCTCGAGGACCGCGCCAGCGTGTTCGAGGGACTTGCCTCCGGCGCCGTCGACATCGTCCTCACCACGCCGGAGTTTCTCGCCATTCACTCGGCCAAGTTCGCAAGCTCGGGCCGCGTCGGCTTTGTCGTGGTGGACGAGGCCCATCATGCGGGTCTGGCGGCCTCGGGCAACCGCAGCTCCTACCTCGACATGCCCCGCGTGCTCGACGAGTTGGGTCATCCTTGCGTGCTTGCCGTCACCGCGACGGCTTCCGCCAAGGTCGGCCAGGAGATCTGCCGCCTGCTCGACATTGCCCCGGACGGCGTCGTGCTCGACCCCTCGGTGCGTGAGAACCTGCATGTGAGTGACGAGCGCGGTCGCGCCGATCGTGACGAGCGCCTGGTGAGCCTGCTTGCCAGCGGTCAAAAGACGCTCGTGTATGTCAACTCTCGCGAGCAGACCGTGAACCTGGCCCGCACGCTGCGCCGCCGCGTGCGCGATTTCGGGTACCGCGTTGCCTTCTACAACGCCGGCCTTTCCCGTTCCGACCGTGCTGCCGTGGAAGACGCCTTCCGCTCGGGCGAGGTTCGTCTCGTTGTGTCGACAAGCGCTTTCGGCGAGGGCGTCAACCTGCCCGACGTCCGTCATGTCGTGCTCTATCACCTGCCGTTCGACGAGGTCGAGTTCAACCAGATGTCGGGTCGCGCAGGCCGCGATGGCAGCGATTCTTGGATTCATCTTGCCTACGGTGGCTCCGACGCCCGCATCAACGAGCGTGTCCTTTCCTCTGACGCCCCGTGCCGCGAGGACCTGGTGTCGCTCTACCGCGTGCTTTGCCGTCGCGACCGCGAGGCGCGCCTGGGCGGCGAGGACGGTTTTGCGCTCACCAACGCCGAGCTTGCCGCGGACTGTGCGAGCCTGGGCTGCACCCCCACGTTCGGGGCCAAGGGCGTGTCCTGCGGCATCTCCATCTTCCGTGAGCTCGGCTTCACCCAGACGAGTGGATATGGCGTGGGCAGGCGCATCTCCATGGTGCCTTCGCCCGAGCGTATGGACCTGACGCGCTCCATCCGGTACCTCGAGGGGCTCAACGCGCTGCAAGAATTTGACGCATTTCGCCGTTGGGCGCTCGAAAGCGACGCGCCTTCTGTGCTCGCGCGCATCAACAGGCCTATACTTCCTACTGACTAGATCCGAGGTACTCCAGGAGGCGCATTGCCATGGCTGACTCCGTCATCCACACAAAGTACGACCCCACCGCGCCGGCCCTCCCGCCTCAAGGGCAGCTGGACAACTTTCCCGTGCTGCGCGAATGCGCCGCTTCCTACCTGAGCCCCGCCGAGGTGGAGAAGATCGAGCGTGCCTATGAGTTCGCGCGCGCCCACCATCGCGACCAGAAGCGCAAGTCGGGCGAGCCCTACATCAACCACCCGGTGGAAGTCGCCATCATCTTGGCGAAGAACCTCCACTCTGACGTCGACATGCTGTGCGCGGGCCTTCTCCATGACACCGTCGAAGACACCGACGCCACGCTCGATGAGCTCTCCGAGCTCTTTGGGCCCCAGGTCTCCGAGCTGGTTGACGGCGTGACGAAGCTCACGAACATCTCCGTGTCGAGCCTGTCCGAGCAGCAGGCGCTCAACCTGCGCAAGATGTTCCTCGCCATGGCCAAGGACATTCGCGTCATCATCATCAAGCTGGCCGACCGCCTGCACAACATGCGCACGCTCATGGCCATCCCTGAGGACCGCCGCATCTTCAAGGCCAACGAGACGATGAGCATCTATGCGCCCCTGGCAAACCGCCTGGGCATCAGCTCCATCAAGTGGGAGCTTGAGGACCTGTCGTTCTTCTATCTGGATCCTGCGAAGTACCGCCAGGTCGCGCGCATGGTGGCCGAGTCGCGCGCCGAGCGTGAGGCGTACCTGGAGACGGTCAAGACCATCCTGCGCGACGAGCTCACGAAGGCCAAGATCGAGCATTTCCGCATCATGGGCAGGCCCAAGCACCTCTACTCCATCTATATGAAGATGAAGAACAAGGGCAAGGACTTCAGCGAGATCTACGACCTCATCGCGCTGCGCGTCATCACCGACGATGTGCGCGAGTGCTACGGCGTCCTCGGAGCCGTCCACGCCCTGTGGACGCCCATGCCCGGGCGCTTCAAAGACTACATCGCAATGCCCAAGTTCAACATGTACCAGTCGCTGCACACCACGGTCATCGGTCCTGCGGGCCGCCCCCTCGAGGTGCAGATCCGCACCGAGGAGATGAACGAGCACGCCGAGTACGGCATTGCCGCCCACTGGCTCTACAAGCAGGCGGGCAACTCCGACGGCGACAAGCAGAGCTCCGCGCAGCGCCTCGACGACCAGCTCGCATGGCTGGGCCGCACGCTCGACTGGACCCAGCAGGACGACCTGTCCGACCCCCAGGAGTTCCTCGAGGCCGTGAAGATCGACCTGTACGACAGCGAGGTCTTCGTCTTCACGCCGGCCGGCGAGGTGCAGGTGCTCCGCGCGGGCTCCACGCCCATCGACTTTGCCTATGCGGTGCACACCGAGGTCGGCCATCACTGCATCGGCGCCAAGGTGAACGGCACGGTCGTGCCGCTTTCCTACGAGCTCCAGATGGGCGACCGCGTGGAGATCATCACGCAGAACAACGCCAAGCCCAGCCGCGACTGGCTCAACATCGTGAAGACGCCGGGCGCGCGCCAGAAGATCCGCTCGTACTTCAGCCGTATGACCAAGGCCGACGACTCGGCAGCCGGCCGCGACCAGCTTGCCCGCGAGCTGCGCAAGGTCGGTCTGGGCATCTCCACGCCCCGCACCGTACGCGCCCTGCGCAGCGTGGCCGTGGAGTTCGGCGTGTCGGGCCCCGAGGACCTGTTCGTCTTCATCTGCAACGGCAAGGTTTCGGCACGCACTGTCGCCACCAAGGTGAAGGCGATCCTCGACGATGCGGTGGACACCCAGGCAGAGGCCGAGAAGCGCGCTCTTGAGAGCCTGCAGAACCCCGCCTGCACCCCGCGCCTCTCGCGTCGCGCGCAGAACTCGACTGAGCGCAAGAAGCGCGCGCTTGCCTCCAACGGCGTGCTCGTCGACGGCGCCGACGGCATGCTCGTGCGTCTGGCCCATTGCTGCAACCCCGTCATGGGCGACGACATCGTGGGCTTCGTCACACGCGGGCGCGGCGTGAGCGTGCACCGTGCCGACTGCCCCAATGTCACCGACCTGCGCAAGTCGGAGGGCCGCATGATCGGCGTGTCGTGGGACACGGGCCTTTCCTCGACGTTCCAGGTCGAGATTGTCGTTGAGGCAATGGACCGCACGCGCCTGCTTGTGGACGTCTCCACCGCCATCTCCGACGCCGGTGGCAACATCGTGTCGTGCGGCACAAAAACCGACAAGAACGGCATCTCCAACCTGCGTTTCCTGGTTGAGCTGTCCAACGTCAAGGCCCTCGACCCGCTCCTGCACCGTCTGGCGAGCTACGAGGGTGTCTTTGACGCACGGCGCGCCCTGCCCGGCGAGTCGTCCAGGAAGAAGTCCTCTTAGGTGGTACATCGCGCCTGCGGGTCTGTGCCCGCAGGCGCGCCGCTTCTATAGGGGCCGCCGCTCCCGACGCGTTGTCGTTGGGTTGTTGCGGCCGAACGACAGACATATGAAAGGGAAACCATGAAGAAGATCACGTTTGAAGATGTGCGCGTCCCGCTCGACGTCATGCCCGAGTACAAGGACGCCTATCGCGAGAACTTCCTGGCCGCCACCCGCGGCACTGGCAGGCTCATGCTGTACGCTTGCGACCAGAAGTTCGAGCACCTCAACGCCGACTTCTACGGCGAGGGCATTGACGAGAGCGACGCCGACCCCGAGCACCTCTTCAAGATCGGCGCCAAGGGTTGCATCGGCGTGCTCGCTGCCCAGCGCGGCCTCATCGCCCGCTACGGCGCCGACTATCCCGACATCAACTACCTGGTCAAGATGAACTCCAAGACCAACCTGGTCAAGACCTCCCAGGCCGATCCCTACTCGCCGATGCTTTCCGACCTCGACGCCGTGCTCAACATGCGCGAGATGGGTGCCAACATCGTGGGCGTGGGTTACACCATCTACCTGGGCAGTGAGTTTGAGGCCCAGATGGTCGAGGAGGCCGGCCAGCTCATTGCCGACGCCCATGCCTACGGCCTGCTCGTGGTTCTTTGGATCTACCCGCGCGGCAAGGCCGTGACCAACGAGAAGGCCGCCGACCTCATTGCAGGCGCTGCCGGTGTCGCCGCCTGCCTGGGCGCCGACTTCGTGAAGGTCAACCCGCCCAAGGAGGAGGGCAAGAAGTCTGCCGAGCTCCTCAAGCAGGCCAGCAAGGCCGCAGGCCGCACCGGCCTTGTGTGCGCCGGCGGTTCCACCGTTGACGCCGAGACGTTCCTTACGCAGCTTTGGGAGCAGATCCATGTGGGCGGTGCTGCCGGCAACGCCACGGGCCGCAACATCCACCAGCGCAGCCTTGACGAAGCCGTGCGTCTGACGCGCGCCATCAGTGCCGTCACCTTCTCCGACTACGATCCCCAGGAGGCCCTCGACGTGTTCAAGGGCATCGACCCCTACACCGCGCCTGAAGCGGAGTAGTACGGTATTTGTGGAGAGTTCTCCACAATTAGCACTTTCTCAAGAAAGTGCTTGCGCTAGGAGAGGAGAGCGCGTAATATTACTTCTCGCACCGCAGCCCACGGGGGTGTAGCTCAGTTGGGAGAGCACTTGACTGGCAGTCAAGGGGTCAGGGGTTCGAATCCCCTCATCTCCACCATTGCGGTTCACGGGCGTTTGGCTCAGGGGTAGAGCACTTCCTTCACACGGAAGGGGTCGCAGGTTCAAATCCTGCAACGCCCACCACCTTCGGGGGTGTAGCTCAGTTGGGAGAGCACTTGACTGGCAGTCAAGGGGTCAGGGGTTCGAATCCCCTCATCTCCACCATTGGAGATTAAACAGGCGAGAGTCGAAAGACTCCCGCCTGTTTTTGTTTATCTGGTCGTTTGCGACGACTGTCTTGCGTGAAGGGACGCACCATATGGGCGAGATGCTGCAGGGTCTTGGAAGCGTGCTGATGGAGAGTCTCTCCTTCATTTCTACAGATGACTCAGGCCAGATACTTATCTTTGGTCTGTATCCCGAGATCATTGCCATCCGAGCGCTCTTTCTGTGCATCATCGCGGCGCTGGCATTTCTTGTGCAGCACATTCTCAGCAAGCTCATCCATCGCCTGATCGCCAACTTCGACAGCCTGCCGGCCGCATCCATCATCGTGAACTTCGTGCGTGTCATCGTGTGGTCGATGGCGCTCATCTGTGTGCTCGAGCCCGTCTTTGGCATCAAGCCCACCGCATTCATCACCGCACTGGGCGTGACCTCGGTCGTCATCTCGCTGGGCTTGAAAGACACCATCTCAAACATCTTCGGCGGCTTCATGCTCATGGTGGGCCGTGTTATCCAGCCGGGCGACTACGTGACGATTGCGGGTGTCACGGGCACCGTTGTGGACGTCACCATGCGCCACACCGTGGTGGAGAACCGCCTCGACGAGCGCATCGTCATCCCCAACTCGGTGCTCAACACCACCTCGGTTCATCAGCTTCCTGCTTCCAGCGAGTCGCAGGCGACCCTCGAGTTCACGATGGAGCTCGGCTACGACCCCGATGTGGTGGCGGCCGACCTGCTCAAGACCGTCAAGGAGGCCGCAGGCGACCGTTTGCGCACCGAGGAGGGGATGGAGCCCAAGGTGTTCTTCGACTCCATCACGCCCTATGGTGCCAAGGGTCAGATCTTCTTTTATGTCGTCGAGGGCGTTCCCTTCTCGGGCGTGCGCAATTCAATTGTGCGCGCCATCGCGAAGAAGGAATATTTCTCCACCAAGGGTGCCCGCGCGCTTGCCACCGACGTAGCCGAGGGCGGAGAATCCACTGAGGTCTAAGCCCTCTAGCACGTCGTTTCTGTGTGTTGCCCCCACGTGCGGCGACCGGGTTGCCTTTGCCGCTTGCTTTGGTCGCGGTAGAATGTGCAGCCGTCAACAGGGTATGTGACTTGCCGAGTCGGGCAAGCAAGGAGCAGCGTATGTCACGTTCAACTGAAGCACCTTCCACGCCGTCTTTGTTCGACGAGGCTGGTGAGGTGACTCCCGAGGCTGCCGGCACCGTCCCGGTTCGCGGGGCCGAGTCGGGATTCGACCCCTTTGCCCGTGCCGCCGAGCTCAACCGTCAGCTCGACTACCATGCCTACAGGTATTACGCGCTCGACGATCCCGAGATCACCGATGCCGCCTTCGACAAGCTCGTGCATGAGTTGCGCGATTTGGAAGCGGCCTATCCCGAGGTCGTGACACCCCAGAGCTACACCCAGCATGTGGGAGGCTACGTCGCCCGTCAGTTCGACAGCGTACCGCATGCCGCGCGCATGTACTCAATCGACGACGTCATGAACCTCGACGAGCTCGACGAGTGGCTCGAGCGCACTGAGCGCGAGCTGGGCGTCGCCCCCACCTATGTGTGCGAGCTTAAAATAGACGGCCTGGGCATCGCCCTTACGTACAAGAACGGCATGCTCGTGCGCGCGGCAACGCGCGGCGACGGCGTCATGGGCGAGGACGTCACGCTCAACGTGCGTACCATCAAGGACGTGCCTGCGCGCCTGTCCGACGAGGCTCTGGCGCATGTGAGCGCACCCAACGGTTCGATCGAGGTGCGCGGCGAGGTCTTTATGCCCAAAGAGTCGTTCGTGCGCCTCAACGAGCAGAACGACGAGGCAGGCCGTGCCCCCTTCGCCAACCCGCGCAACGCCGCCGCCGGCTCCCTTCGCCAGAAGGACCCCAAGATCACGGCTGTACGCGACCTGGCCACCTTCATGTATGCCCTTGCCGACATGGACTCGGTCGACGTCGACTGCCAGTGGGACTTCCTCGCTTGGGAGCGCATGGCAGGCTTCTCGGTGAACCCCAACCTCAAGCGCTGCCACGGTGCCGCCGAGGTGCACGAGTTCTGTGCGGAGGCCCTCGGCAAGCGCGACGGCCTGCCCTATGACATCGACGGCGTCGTGGTGAAGGTTGATTCCTTTGCCTACCAGCACGCCTTGGGCTTCACGGCCCGTGCCCCGCGCTTCTTCACGGCGTTCAAGTTCCCGCCCGAGGAGCGCCAGACCGTCTTGCGCAACATCGCCGTGCAGGTGGGGCGCACCGGCGTTCTCACCCCGGTCGCCGAGTTCGACCCCGTCGTGGTGGCCGGGTCCACCATCGCTCGTGCCACGCTGCACAACATCGACGAGATTCGCCGCAAGGACGTGCGTGTCGGTGACACTGTGGTGGTCCACAAGGCCGGCGACGTCATTCCCGAGGTCGTGGGTCCTGTCCTCAGCCTTCGTCCGGCCGACGCCGCGCTGTTCGAGATGCCGACCCACTGCCCGAGCTGTGGTAGCCCCGTTATGCACGAGGGCGACGAGGTGGCGTATCGCTGCGTCTCCATCGACTGCCCCGCGCAGGCTTCCGAGCGACTGCTGCATTGGGTGAGCCGCCCGGTCATGGACATCGAGGTGGTGGGGGAGAAGCTCGTCTCCGCGCTTCTTGAGAGCGGCCTGGTGCGCGACGTGGCAGACTTTTACAGCCTCACCGTCGAGCAGGTGGCTGCGCTGCCCACCGGCCGCGTGTATGCTTCCAGGTCCAAAGACCACGAAAAGGGCGACCCCGTCCTTGTCGGCCTCACCACGGCGCAGAAGGCGGTCGCCAACATCCAGGCATCCCGTGAGAAGCCTTTCTCCCGTGTCCTGTTCGGCCTGGGTATGCGCCATGTGGGCAAGACGGTTGCCGAGGCCCTTGCGGACGCCTTTGGCTCCCTTGCGGCGCTTGCCACGGCCAGCGTCGACGACATCGCCTGCGTCGACGGAGTGGGGCCCCAGATTGCCCAAAGCGTCCATGACTTCCTGCGCGTGCCCGACAACCTCGCCGTTATCGAGCGCCTGCGTCAGGCCGGCGTGCAGCTTGAGGGCGCCAGCCGCAAGCTGAAGCCCCAGACGCTTGCGGGTCTCACGTTCGTGCTCACGGGAACGCTCGAGCGCCGTACGCGCGAGCAGGCAGGCGAAGAGCTCAAGGCATACGGTGCCAAGGTGTCGGGCTCGGTCAGCAAGAAGACGTCCTATGTCGTGGCGGGCGAGGCCGCCGGTTCCAAGCTCACGCGTGCCCGCGAGCTCGGCGTGCCGGTTTTGGACGAAAACGCCCTCGACGAGATTCTCTCTGGCGGCATCATTCCCGCAGTTTTGGGGTAACCTTGTAGGCATTGGTTCACGAGTCCGCGCATACGCGATTCAAGGAGGAGCTGTATATGGCAGACGGCAAGCAGGCCGAGGTCGACGTCAAGGGCCTGAAGGAAGAAAAGATACCCACCAAGCTCGACGGCCAGGGCCACGAGGTGTTCTTCGACATCGACGGCGTGCCCGAGAAGCTCTATGTCGGCGACTCGTGCTCGCTCGTGGTCTTCGGCACCTGCGAGAGCGGCTGCGACCTGGTGGGCGACAAGCTGAACCTCTCCACCATCCTGGGTGAGAACGTCGCCGACGTGGAGTTCGTCACGCAGGAAGGCGAGCTTGCCGTGAGCGAGGCGATTCCGCTCACCATGCCCGCCGAGCCCGGCAAGTACCAGTACGTCGTGCACTACGAGCCTCGCGTGCTTCCGATGCCTGAGGACGGCGGCCCGGCGTTTAAGAACCCGCACGAGGAGCGCGACATGCTCCTCGAGTTCACCGTCGAGCCCCACCATGTCGCCGTCTCCACGTGGGGCGTCACCGCACCCGTGTGGGTCGGCCAGCCCATCGAGGTGTGCGTCGGCGTGAGCTGCTCGAGTGGCTGCGCCCTGGGTGGCCAGAAGATTCAGATCGTCGACGCTGACGAGAAGGTCGTTGCCGAGGGCAAGCTCCATGAGCCCGAGGCACCGCGCGAGACCCTGTGGTGGGACAAGCTCACCGCCGTTGCGCCCATGGACGCCAAGCTGCATCGTTGGGAGGCGCGCTTCATCCCCGAAGGCATGGACACGCCCCACGAGCGCGCCTCGCACAAGTTCAGCTTCGTGGCGCGCATCCCACCGGAGCGCAACTTCAAGATCTGCGTCATCGACGACAAGACGGGCAAGCCCCAGCGCAGCGCCCGTTGCGAGCTCAAGCCGGTCGAGGGCACGGGCAAGGCCCAGTTTGCCAGCACCGGTTCGGACGGCCTGGCCGTCATCGGCGCCGGCAAGGACAAGTACACCCTCAAGGTCACCGCTCCCAGCCGCAAGTCGTTCACCGAGGTCGTCGACCTCACCGAGCACGACCTCGAGGTCGAGGTGCACCTGCAGCCGGTGAGCGCCACCGAGAACGTGCCGCTGAAGGTCATCTCTCCGGCCGCTGAGGCCGAGGTTGCCCCCGCTGTTGAGGCTGCCGCCGCCGAGGCACCTGCTGTCGAGACGCTCGCAGCTGAGACTCCCGCTGTCGAGGCGCCTCAGGCCGCTCCCGTCGCCGAGCAGCCCGCACCCGAGGCTCCCGTCGTTGAGGAGACCGCGGCCGAGGCCCCTGCGCCTGAGGCTTGCGAGTCCCAGGAGAAGACTGCCGAGTAAGACGGCCTCTCGCATATCCCAGGTATGAAAAAGGCTCCCAGGGTCAAACCCTGGGAGCCTTTTGCGTTAGGCGTTGAAGCGTGCGGCCGATGACGGTCTCGTCGACGTCAAAGAACCTAGTACACCATGCCCATGGCGGCGCGGACCTCGTCGAGGGTGGCGTCGGCAATCTCGTTGGCGCGCTTGTTGCCCTCGTGGATGACGTCCTTGATGTAGTCGAGGTCCTGCTCATAGGCGCGACGACGCTCGCGGATGGGGGCGAGGTAGCCGTTGACGGCCTCGGTGACGTACTTCTTGAGGGTGCCCGAGCCGCCGTCGCCGATCTCCTCGGCAATCTCGCCCTCCTTGCGGCCGGTGCACAGCGCCGCGGTCGTAAGGAGGGCGGACACGCCGGGGCGGTTCTCCTTGTCGAAGTAGATGTTGCGGTCGGCGTCGGTCGTGGACTTCTTGATGCGCTTGGCCGTCTCTTCCTCGGTCATGGACAGGGAGATGGCGTTGCCGTAGGACTTGCTCATCTTGCGGCCGTCGAGACCAGGAATCTCGATGGCGTCGGTGAGCAGCGCCTCGGGCTCGGGGAAGACCTGGCCGTAACGCTCGTTGAACCTGCGTGCGACAAGGCGCGTGGCCTCGATGTGGGGCAGCTGGTCCTTGCCCACGGGCACGACGTTGCCCTTGCAGAACAGGATGTCGCAGGCCTGGTGGATGGGGTAGGTGAGCAGAAGGCCGGTGAGCGCGTGGCCCGAGGCCTCCATCTCGGCCTTGACGGTGGGGTTGCGCTGCAGCTCGGCCTCGGTCACGAGCGACAGGAAGGGGAGCATGAGCTGGTTGCAAGCGGCGATGGCCGAGTGCGTGTAGATGGGCGTCTTGGCGGGGTCGATGCCGCAGGCCAGGTAGTCCATGACCATGTTGTACACGTTGTCCTGGATGTTGGCCGTGGTGTCGCGGTCGGTGATGACCTGGTAGTCGGCGATGAGCACCATCGTGTTGACGCCCATGTCCTGCAGGCGCACGCGCTCACGGATGGTGCCGAAGTAGTGGCCCAGGTGCAGGCGGCCGGTGGGACGGTCGCCCGTGAGCATGCGGTAGTTCTCGGGGTGCAGGGCAAGGTCTTCCTTGATCTGGTTGCTGCGCTTGAGGCTTGCCTCGAAGCTGCCTTCGTTGGCCATGTGATAGCTCCTCGTCACTTGGAGTCTGACAGTCTCGTGTGCGGGCGGACTGCCCGTGTTTACAGGGTTTTCATAATAGACCATTACAACCTTCAAGAGGACTTGTAGAATCCCAAATGTTGGCAATGCGGCGTATACGCCACAAGACAGGCAGCCATTGGGCGCCGGGAGGCAAGACGACATGTATGACGCACCGCTCTCTTTGAGCGAGGAACTGGCGGCCCAGATTGCTGACGACTACGCTCGCGGCCGCGTGAGCCCGTGGCGCTGTCCCGACGCCGCGGCCCTGCGGCGCGTTCCCGCCGCGCGCGACGAGCAGACGCTCATGCGCCCCGCTTTTGTCCGCGACATCGAAAAGACGCTCAATGTGCCTGCGTACAACCGCTATGCCGGCAAGACGCAGGTCTTCTCGTTTCGCCAGAACGACGACATCACGCGGCGCGGCCAGCATGTGCAGCTCGTGAGCCGCATCGCCCGCGACATCGCGCGTCCCCTGGGACTCAACCTCGACCTTGTCGAGGCCATAGCCCTTGCCCACGACATCGGCCACACGCCCTTCGGCCACGCCGGCGAGCGCTGCCTTGACGAGGCGTATCACGCGCGCACCGGCCTGCACTTTGCGCACAACGTTCACAGCGTCGAGGTCATGGACCGCATCTACGGGCGCAACCTCACGCTGCAGACCCTCGACGGGGCCCTCTGCCACAACGGCGAGTACGAGCGGCGCGTGCTGCGCACATCGGGCCTTTCCAGCTTTGCCGAGCTTGATGAGACAATCCGTGCCTGTCATGAGAAGGGCCGCGATTTCATCCACACGCTTGCGCCCGCCACGCTCGAAGGCTGTGTCGTGCGGGTGTCCGACATCATCGCCTACGTGGGCAAGGACCGCCAAGACGCCGAGCTCGCCGGCCTGCTCGACGCCGATGCGCCGTTCAGGACGGGCGCCGTGGGCGCCTACAACTCATGGGTCATCGCGGCGCTTACGGTCGACATCGTGGAGAACTCCTACGGCAAGGACCACATCGAGCTTTCGCAAGCGGCCTTCGATGAGCTGGCGGCTGCCAAGCGCGAGAATTACCAGCTCATCTACGAGACGCCCTCGGTGGGAGGGGAGTGCGAGGGGTTGATCGCCCCACGTTTCGAGGCCCTCTTCGCACGCCTGCTCGACGACCTTGTCTCAGGCGACGAGACAAGCCCCATCTTCGCCCATCATGTCGTGCCGGTCTGTCGCCATGCGGGGTACTATAGCCACGACTACGACTGGCAAAGCGTACCCGAGCGAACGGTCATGGACTTCATCGCCTCGATGACCGACGACTACTTCACCGCGCTCTACGAGCGCCTCTTCCCTGAAGAACTGGGGAAAACGCCCCGGCGCAGCTACTTCAGTGATTTGTAACGTTTTCTAACAACCCTGTGATTCGACCAAGGAACACCAGGCACATGCAGACATTGTTTACAGCAAACGAGGAGCGTCGCGTCAACGCCAATGCGCCCCTGGCGGTGCGCGTGCGTCCCAAGACGCTCGACGAGTATTGCGGGCAGACCGACGCCGTGGGGCCCGGTACGTGGCTGCGCCGCGCCATCGAGCATGACACGTTGAGCTCGGTCATCCTCTTTGGCCCGGCCGGCACAGGCAAGACCACGCTGGCCCGCATCATCGCCCACACCACGCGCGCCGAGTTCGTGGAGGTGTCGGCTGTCACCGGCACGGTGAAGGACCTGCGCGAGCAGATTGACGCGGCAAAGAACCGCCTGGTCATCAACAGCCGTCGCACCATCTTGTTCGTCGACGAGATCCACCGCTTCAACCGCGGTCAGCAAGACGCCCTGCTCCACGCCGTGGAGGACCGCGTCGTCGTGCTTGTGGGTGCCACAACGGAGAACCCGTTCTTCGAGGTGAACCAGGCGCTTCTGTCTCGCTCGCGCGTGGTCGAGCTCCACAGCCTCACCGACGGGGACATCTCCTCCATCTGCCGTCACGCCCTGGCAAGCCCGGACGGCCTTGCGGGCAAGTACACGCTTGACGACGAGGCGCTGGCGCGCGTGTGCCTGCTTGCGGGCGGCGACGCCCGAAGCGCCCTCACCACCCTCGAGCTCGCCTGCGAGCTTGCGGCTGCGCGCGACGGGCGCGGGGACGACGGCCCCATCGCGGTGAGCGCAGAGGATGTGGACCAGGCGACCCCCACGCGCGCCCAGCGCTACGACAAGGGCGGCGACGAGCATTACGACGTTGTCTCGGCCTTCATCAAGTCGATGCGCGGCTCCGACCCCGACGCCGCCCTGTATTACCTGGCGCGCATGCTTGAAGGAGGGGAGGACCCCAAGTTCATCGCCCGGCGCATCTTCATCTCTGCCAGCGAGGACGTGGGCAACGCCGACCCGCAGGCAATCCTCGTGGCCGAGGCCGCCTTCAAGGCGTGCGAGGTCATCGGAATGCCCGAATGCCGCATCAACCTCGCGCAGGCTGCCGTGTACATGGCCCTCGCGCCCAAGAGCAACGCGAGCTACAAGGGCCTCGCGCGTGCCTTCAAAGACGTCCGCGAGGCACCCGCCCGCGCCGTCCCCAACCATTTGCGCGACCGGCACCGTCCCGGCAGCGAGAACTACGGCGACTACATCTACCCGCATGACTATCCCGGCCATTGGGTGGCGCAGCAGTACCTGCCCGACGGCCTCGAGCGCGGGTGCTTCTACGAGCCGGGTCAAATCGGCTGGGAGCAGTACCGTTGGGAGTACGCCAGGCGCAGCGTTGATGGGCAGCTTTTGTTGGGAGGCTCGCCGCAGGGCGAGCAGGGCGTATAGTTGTGCGCCAACTAGGGCATGATGCATAGGGTTTGTCCCATAACCGAAAGGGGCTTTGTATGCCAACCATTCTTACCGTAGCGCTCGTCGTCCTTGTCGCGGCCCTTGTTTGGCTCGCGGTTGAGGTCGCACTCACCGTGCGTGGCGCGCGTCCCTGCATCGACGCCTTCAAGAAGGCCGCCGACGACCTGGGACCGGTCGTTGCTTCCGCCGGCGAGGTCGTGGAGCAGGCCAAGCCTGTTGTCGCGAAGCTCGACGCCGTGCTCGAGCAAGCCCAGCCTGCCGTGGTGCAGGTGGAGCCCGTGCTTCGCCAGACTGCCGGCGCCATCGGTGCCCTTTCCGACGATCTTGTCCGACTCGACGCTATCCTGGGTGACGTATCCCGCGCCACGAACGTGGCCGGCAATGCCGCCAGTGTCGTTAACGACGCTGCCGGCAACATCGCGCAGCGTGCAAAGTCGGCGTTCGGCCGTCGCCTGGGGCATCGCGCCGAGGGTCTCTCCGAAGGCGGGCGCGCAAGCCACGAGGCCGATGCGACCGACGGGCTTGTCTGCGATTCCGACGCCGACGTGCAGGCGTCTTGCGACGAGCCTCTCGAGGCTGTTCCTCAGATCGAGGTTGCACGCAAAGAAGCCGGTTACTTCACCTATCCCGATAACGACTAAGGCCCGAGGAGCATCATGACTGATTCCAAGCACTGCGTAGAACCCGAGTTGACGGCCCTGGAAGTACCCGCGCAGGGTGACTATGCTCGCGTCGTGCGCATGACCGCCGCCAACCTCGCCACCCTGGCCGGTTTTGGCATCGAAGAGGTCGACGACGTGCGCATGGCCGCCGAGGAGGCCTTCATCTACTCGCTCGCCACCGATCCCGGCGAGCGCCTCTCGATTCGTTTCGCCGTGTCGGGACGCCGCCTTTCCATGGACTTCGCGCTCGGCCACGACTGGCGCGCCGACGACCCCGACGAGCCCGCGCTTGCCTACTCGGCGCTTATCCTGCAGGCCATGTGCGACGTCTACGAGATTTCCAACGAGCCCGACATCACCCTTCACCTCGAAAAAGAAGCCGGGGATGCCAATGGCCGCTGATTCAAGGGGATCCCACAAGCTCGCCTGGGACAAGGAGCGCACCCGTGAGCTCTTCGCCCGATACAAGGACAAGGGCGACATGGCGGCGCGCGACCAGCTCATCGTCAACCATCTCAACCTCGTACGTTTTCTTGCCGCAAAGTTCGCAAACCGCGGCGAGCCGCTCGACGATCTCGTGCAGGTAGGCACCATCGGCCTCATCAAGGCGATCGACCGCTTCGAGCCTGAGCGCGGCCTTGAGTTCACGACCTATGCCACGCCCACCATTCTCGGCGAGAT
The DNA here is from genome assembly GCA_934654475.1 of uncultured Coriobacteriales bacterium. GTDB lineage: Bacteria > Actinomycetota > Coriobacteriia > Coriobacteriales > UMGS124 > UMGS124. Next base: position 72,128 of record CAKUFZ010000002.1, on the reverse strand, counting down.
CAAGCGCCACTTCCGCGACAAGGGCTGGTCGGTACGCGTGCCGCGCCGCCTGCAGGAGCTTTCCGCAAAGGTGAACCAGGCCAACGAGGCCCTCACCCAGCGCAACCAACGCACGCCCTCTGTCGAGGAGATTGCCAACTACCTGGATGTTTCCGTCGATGAAGTGCTCGAGGCCATGGAGTCTTCCGAGGCCTACGCGAGCGTGCCTTTGGAGTCCCCCGGCTCTGGCGACGACGACGCGCCCTCGATCATCGACCGCTTCGGCACTGTCGACACCGACCTTGCCTCTCTCGACGACAAGATGGTCCTCTCCGGGGCGCTTGCCAAGCTCGAGCCCAACGAGCGCGCCCTTGTCGAGATGCGCTTCGTCGAGGGGCTCACTCAGTCCCAGATTGCGGAGCGCATGGGCATGAGTCAGGTGCAGGTTTCAAGGCTTTTGCACAAGACGCTTGAACGCATGCGCAAAGATATCGACCCTTCGGCGTAAGATACGTCAATCTGTGATCTGTCGGCCACACGCCGCTACCGTGTAAGCAAAGGAGTTTCCCTTGAAGTCCGCCGAGATTCGCGAGCTCTTCCTGTCCTTCTTCGAAGAGAAGGGCTGCCGCCGCGTCCAGTCGTCGTCGCTCATCCCCGACGACCCGTCGCTGCTGCTTTCCAACGCAGGCATGAACCAGTTCAAGCAGTACTACCTTGGCAAGAAGACCATGGCCGAGATCGGCGCCTGCTCTTGCCAGAAGTGCCTGCGCACCAATGACATCGACAACATCGGCAAGGACGGCCGCCACCTCTCCTTCTTCGAGATGCTGGGCAACTTCGGCTTCGGCGGCTACACCAAGCGCCAGGCCTGCGAGTGGGCCTTCGAGTTCATCACCTCGCCCAAGTACCTGGGCCTGCCGCTCGACAAGCTCTACTTCACCATCTTCACCGACGATGACGACGCCCATGACATCTGGAGGAGCCTCGGCGTGCCCGAGGAGCACATCTCCCGCCTGGGCGAGGACGACAACTTCTGGGCCGCTGGCCCCACCGGTCCGTGCGGCCCGTGCTCGGAGATCTACTACGACCAGGGCCCCGAGGTCGGCTGCGGCAGCCCCGACTGCGCACCTGGCTGCGACTGCGACCGCTACCTGGAGTTCTGGAACCTGGTGTTCACCCAGTACGACCGCCAGGAGGACGGCTCCATGCCCGAGCTGCCCCACCGCAACATCGACACGGGCATGGGCCTGGAGCGCATCACGGCCATCATGCAGGGCAAGTCGGCCAACTACGACGGCGACCTCATGCACGGCCTCGTCGAGCTGGGCGAGCGCCTCACCGGCAAGAAGTACGGCGAGGACCCCAAGTCTGACATGAGCCTGCGCATCCTTGCCGACCACTCCCGCGCCGTCACGTTCATGATCGGCGACGGCATCCTGCCCTCCAACGAGGGTCGCGGCTACGTCCTTCGCCGCCTGCTGCGCCGCGCCGTCTACCATGCGCGCATGCTCGGCGTCGAGGGCACCTTCATGGCCAACTACATCGACGAGGTCATCGCCGCGATGGGTTCGGCCTATCCCGAGATCGTGCAGAACTCCGAGCTCATCCACCGTATCGTCAAGTCCGAGGAGGAGCGCTTCTCCTCGACGCTGCGCACCGGCCAGTCCTACCTCGACGAGGTCCTTGCCGACCTCGAGGCCGGCGCCCAGGTACCCGGCGCCATCGCCTTCAAGCTGCATGACACCTACGGCTTCCCGATCGACCTCACCGTCGAGATCGCCGAGGCCGCCGGCCACACCGTCGACCTCGAGGGCTTCAAGGTCGAGATGGACGCCCAGCGCCAGCGCGCCCGCTCGCAGGTGAAGGACGTCGTGTGGGGCAAGTTCGACACCGTGTGGGTGGCCCTTGCCGACAAGTTCAAGTCCGACGAGTTCGTGGGCTACACCGAGGACTCCTGCGAGACCGTCGTACGCGCCCTCGTTGCCGACGAGAAGAGCGTCGAGAGCGCAAGCGCCGGCGACAAGGTCGACGTCCTGCTCGAGCGCACCCCCTTCTACGCTGAGAAGGGTGGCCAGTGCGGCGACACCGGCTTCATCGAGGCCGACGGCTTCAAGCTCCAGGTCCTGGGCACCACCTATGCCGAGAAGGTCCTCACCGTCCATCACTGCCAGGTGCTCAGCGGCACCGTCAACGCCGGCGACGAGTGCACCGCCGCCATCGACACGATGGCCCGCGCCCGCATCTCCCGCAACCACACCGCCACGCACATCCTGCACGCCGCCCTGCGCCAGGTGCTCGGCACCCATGTCAACCAGGCCGGCTCGCTCGTGGAGCCTTCGCGCCTGCGCTTCGACTTCACGCACTTCCAGGCTGTGAGCGCCGCTGAGCTTGCCGAGGTCGAGCGCATCGCCAACGAGAAGATTATGGCCGCCCTGCCTGTGACCACGCGTGTCATGAGCATCGACGAGGCCCGTGCCAGCGGAGCCACCGCGCTCTTCGGCGAGAAGTACGGTTCCGAGGTGCGCGTCGTCGACGTCGAGGGCTTCTCCCGCGAGCTGTGCGGCGGCACGCATGTGGCCAACTCCGCCGAGTGCGGTCTTGTCAAGATCGTCTCCGAGGGTTCCGTCGCGGCCAACGTGCGCCGCATCGAGGCCGTGACCTCCTTCGACGCCCTTGCCTTCCTCAACGAGCAGCAGGCCAGCCTCAAGGCTGCCGCCGACCTGCTCAAGGTCGCTCCCGGCGAGGTCGTGAAGCGCGTCGAGGACAACCTTGCCACCATCAAGCAGTTCGAGGACGCCGAGAAGAAGGCCAAGGCCGCCTCTGTGGCCGCCATGGTCGACGAGGCGCTCGCCGGCGTGATCGACGCTGGCTACCCCGTGTGCGTCGCCCGTTTCGACGGTCTCGACGCCGAGGGCCTGCGCAGCGAGTGGGACCTCGTGCGCGGCAAGCTCTCTGCTCCCGGCGCCTGCGTCTTCGCCAGCGTCAACGAGTCCGGCGCCCCCATCCTGCTCGCCGCAGGCAGCGACGAGGCCGTTGAGGCGGGCTTCAACGCCGGCAAGGTCATCAAGACCATCTCCCACGCCATCAAGGGCGGCGGCGGCGGTCGTCCCCAGATGGCCCAGGCCGGCGGCAAGGACGCCGCAGGCATCGACGAGGCCCTGAAGCTCGCCCGCGAGCTCTTCACGGCCGGTAACTAGCTTTGCAGGCCCTCGCGCTCGACATAGGTGACGCTCGCGTGGGCGTGGCGTGCGGCAACACGCGCACTGGCATCGCAATGCCTGTGTGCGTGTTGCCCGCGCACGAGGTCTTCTCCCATGCGCCCAGTTTCAGGCGTGTGGTGGAAGACCACGAGCCCGACGTCCTTGTGGTGGGCAGGCCGCTCACCATGCAGGGCGAGCCTGGCCCCCAGGCCCAGAAGCTCACCGAGATCGGCCAGCAAATCGCACAGCGCCTCGGCCTCGAGGTCGAGTTCGTCGACGAGCGCCTCACTTCCAGCGAGGCCAAGCGCATCCTGCGCGAGCAGGGCCTCAACGAGAAGCAGATGCGCGGCAAGGTCGACAGTGTGGCAGCCTCCCTGTTCCTGCAGGTATGGCTTGATGTCAAGAAGAACGACACGATGGGAATCGCATGAGCCTTCAACCGTTTGATCCCTCCTCGCTGAAGGACAATGCGTCCACGGGGTCCGGCATCGCGAACAACGCGCAACCCATGGAGCGCATAAAGACCTCGTACTCCGACGAAGCGACGCGCAAGCGCCATGCTCCGCACAAGGGCACGCCCCTCAAGGTCGCGTTCATCGGCCTTGTGTGCTTCTTCGCCGTCGTGGTTGCCATCGTGGTCGTCAACGCCTCGCAGTGCTCCGAGAAAATCGCCGTCATCGAGCAGGAGCAGGCCGAGACCACGGTCGACATTCCCAACGGCTACGGCACGGGCGACATCTCGCGCCTGCTGCGCGACGAGGGGGTCATTGCCTCCACCACGGCTTTCATCCAGGCTGTTGCCGCCCAGGGTGCCGAGGGAGCGCTTCAGGCGGGCACCTATACCTTTATGAAGGGCATGACCTACGAGCAGATTGTCTCCATGCTCGTCGCGGGTACGGCTGCGTCTGGTGTGTCCATCACCATCCCCGAAGGCTTCACGGTGGCCCAGACGGCCCAGCGCTTTGCTGACACGTTCGGCTTCTCCTACGACGACTTCATGGCGCAGGCCAAGGCGTCCAACTATGTGGGCGAGTTCACGTTCCTCAACGGCGCGTACAACAACTCGCTCGAGGGCTTCCTGTTCCCCAAGACCTACACCTTCGAGGACGAGGTCACGCCCGACATCGCCATCCGCACGATGCTCAAGCAGTTCCAGGTTGAGACGGCGGGCATCGACTGGAGCCATGTCGGTCAGGGCGGCACCGTCCTGTCGGAATACCAGGTCGTCTGCATGGCCTCGCTCATCGAGCGCGAGACTGCGGTCGAGGCCGAGCGCCCCAACGTCGCCTCGGTCATCTACAACCGCCTCAACGCTGGCTGGTACCTGCAGATCGACGCCGCCATCGCCTACGCGCTCAACAAGGCCGACCTGCTCACCTATGCCGACCTCGAGGTTGACTCGCCCTACAACACCTACACCAACCTCGGCCTCATTCCCGGTCCCATCTGCTCGCCCTCGCTTTCTTCCATCAACGCAGTCATCAACGCCGCCCAGACCGACTACTACTTCTACGTCGCGTCTGCCGCCCTTGACGGCACGCATGTGTTCTGCACCAACGAGGACGAGTTCAACGAGGCCCGCAACGAGTACAACGCCGCTGCCGGCATCGTAGGGTAGGCCATGGGTATCATCGCCCCGCAGCGCTATGTAACCTCGATAGACGTCGTCGACCTTGACGACCTCAAGCGCTGCGGGGTGCGTGGTCTGCTGCTCGATCGCGACAACACGGTCATCCCGCGCACCACAGGCGTCGTCCCGCTGCAGGTCGACGCCTGGATGCGCAGGGCTCGCGAGCTCGGCTTCAAGGTCTGTTTTGTCTCGAACAACGATTACGAGCGTGTGGAGCCCACCGCACGTCTTTTCGAGGCGGGTCTTGTCGCAAAGGCTCACAAGCCCCGTCCCGGCGGGCTCCTTCAAGCGGCGCGCGACATGGGCCTGACGCCGCAGGAGTGCTTCGTCATCGGCGATCAGCTCTACACCGACATCTTCGGCGCAAAGCTCGCCCACATGCGCCACGCTCTCGTGGTTCCGCAGTGCAGCCAGGACCTGTGGTATTCGCCGCCCATGCGCGCCATGGAGCGCATGCTTCTTCATGGCCTCAAGCCCGCAAACACCTGGGAGCCCCTCGCGTGCTAGAGATTCTTGTGGCCACCTTGTTTGCGTGCGCGTTTCTTGGCGTGCTTCTGTGGGCTGCGGTGTCGGACGCCCGCACTCGCCGCATTCCCAATGCCAGCGTCGCGGCTCTTGCGCTGCTGGGACTGGTCGGCAATGCATTCGTGCTGCTCGGTATGGACCTGCCGTATGCTCAAGGACTGAAATCCTGTGCCGTCGTTGCGCTTGGCGTGACGGCGGCATTTTTGGCTTTTGAGGCCATATGGCGGGCTGTGTCTGGCCGCGGTGCCGGGCTGGGTATGGGTGACATCAAGCTCATCGGTGCTGCCGCGCTCACCCTTGGCGCCTGGGTTTTGCCATGCGTTGCCGTGGCGTGCGTGCTCGCGGCTGTGGTGGAGACGCTGCGCGGTAACAAGGCGTTCGCCTTCGGTCCGTATTTGTGCACGACCTTTGCAGTTTGCTTCTTATACCTCGCCCTTTTCACGTAGGGTATGCGCGCGGCTTGATGATGGTAGAATCTCCCGTGGAAAACGACGCATGAGACGGACGAGCATGAACAGTGATTTTGCATGACTGACAAGCCTGAAAACGAGGCAGGGTATACGCGCCATGTGGGCTGCGACCATATCTTTTTCATCGGCTTCCTCGGAGCAGGCAAGTCCACAGTCGCACGCAACCTGGGCAGGCTGTTCAACCGTCGCCATCTCGACACCGACCGTATGGTGGTGCATCGCGAGCAGAAAAGCGTCGCCGAGATCTTCCAGACGACAGGCGAGGCCCATTTTCGCGAGCTTGAGCGTGTGGCGCTTGAGAGGCTCTCGCATGAGAAGAGCTGCCTTGTTTCGTGCGGCGGCGGCATCATCGAGCGTGCCGACAACGTCGAGCTCATGCGCTCCATGGGCAAGGTCGTCTTTCTCGACCTCGACCTCGACGACGCGCTTGGGCATATCACCCATCCCGAGATTCGCCCCGACCTGGGTGATTACGAGCACGCCAAAGCGCTGCTCGCACACAGGCTTCCCTTGTATCAAGCCGCTGCCGACTATACCGTGGACATCCGCGGACTCTCGTTTTCCGACGTCGCCTACAAGGTAGGCGGCCTTTTGTACGAAGAGGGGCTCCTGTAGCCTTCCGTCGCATTTTTTTGGCGTACCTGAGAGAAAGGTGTCTCACATGTCCGTTCAAGACAGGATTGCCAAGATTCGCAGCCTTATGGAGCAGCGTGGCTATGACGCTCTCGTGCTGCGCAACAACGCCGACCTGCGCTGGCTCACGGGCGCGGCGCGCGTTTTCGACTTTGAGAATGCGCACACTGCCTTCATCACGCAGGACGACCTTTTCTTCCATACCGACTCGCGCTACTACAACACGTTCCTCGAGGCGCTCGGCCCCGACACCCCGTGGAAGTTCGACATGGACCTGTGCGGCATGGGGTCCTGGGTCGTACGCCATGCGCTGCAGGCCCATGTGGCATCCGGCGTCGTCTGCGTCGAGGACACCATCACGCTCGCGCAAGCCTCTGAGCTGCGCCGCGCCTTCGAGGACCGCTCGCTTGCCCCGCGCTTCGCCCAGCTCCACGACGACATCATCAAGCTCCGCGCCGTCAAGGACGACGAGGAAATCGAGCTCATGCGTCGTGCCCAGAAGGTGACCGACGAGGCCTTCACGTACATGTGCGGCATCATCCGTCCCGGTCTCACCGAGATGGAGCTGCGCGTCGAGCTCGACAACTACATGCTCAGCCATGGTGGAGACGCCCTTGCGTTCGACACCATCCTTGCCAGCGGCCCCAACTCCGCCAATCCCCACGCCAGGCCGGGCGCCCGCATGGTGCAGGAGGGCGACTTCGTGCTCATGGACTATGGCGCGGGCCTGGGCGACTACCGCTCCGACATGACGCGCACCGTGGTGGTGGGCCAGCCCAGCCCCAAGCAGCTTGAGATTTACAACACCGTGCGCCGTGCCCACGAGGCATGCGCGGCGGCAATCCGCCCCGGTGTGAAGTGCCGCGAGGTGCACGAGCTTGCCGTCAAGATTATCGCCGAGGCCGGCTACGGTGACTACTTCGCGCACGGTCTGGGTCACGGCGTGGGCATCGACATCCACGAGCTTCCCCGCACGAGCCGCACGACGACCGACGTGTACGAGCCCGGCATGGTGTGCACCGTCGAACCCGGCATCTACCTGCCCGGTTGGGGCGGCGTGCGCCTCGAGGACTACGGTGTGGTCACCGAGGAGGGGTTCGAACCCTTCACCGCGTCCGCCCACGACCTCATCGTCATCGACCTCTAGGCGTTCTCGGCGCTCGATTTCGTCGTGCGCGGGGGTATGCCCTACCGCTTCGACATACCTCATGAACCTCAATGCGGCGCATCTGTCTTGTGTAGGGAGAGCGTGCGTGTTTGGGCATGGGGTATTGTGCGCCTTGGGGCACCTGAGATATTATTCGACAGTTATTGAGAGTCCGGTAATCGTGCCGGGCATAGTGCGAGCGAAAGGCAAACCTGTGGCTACTCTGGGTATTACTGATCTGAAGGCCGGTCTGGGCGTCAACATCAATGGCAAGGACTGCATTGTTCTCGAGGCTCAGCATGTCAAGCCGGGCAAGGGCAACACCTATGTCCGCACCAAGTACAAGGACATCCGCACCGGCCGCGTGAACGAGCAGAACTTCCAGCAGTCCGCCAAGTTCGAGAGCGTTCGCATGGAGACTCGCGAGATGCAGTACCTCTACAGCGACGGCGACAACTTCTGGTTCATGGACAACGACTCCTACGAGCAGATTCCCGTTGAGACCGCTACCGTGGGCGACGACGCCAAGTGGCTCAAGGAGAACGACGTCTGCCTGATGCAGTACGCCAACGGCGTGCTCTACGCTGTCCAGCCCCCCATGTTCATCGAGGTCGAGATCACCGAGACCGAGCCTGGCTTCAAGGGCGACACCGTCCAGTCCGGCACCAAGCCCGCTGTCGTTGAGACCGGCGCCACCGTTCAGGTCCCCATGTTCGTCAACGTGGGCGACCGCATCAAGGTTGACACCCGCGAGGCCAAGTACATCTCCCGCGTCTAGTCTTCCGAGCTGGGATTCCTTCCCATCTGAGGCTTGCAAAGAAGCCCCCGTTTGCATTGAAGCAAGCGGGGGCTTTTCGTGTTTGGCGCACCTGGGAAGCGAAGGGTCGAGCCACCTGGCGAGCGCGGTCCCTTGTTAGTGCAGCGAGGTGCCTACGAACACGGTCTCGGGGCGCAGGGTCACGCCGAACCTGTCGTACACGCCGTCCTTCACTGCCTGTGCAAGCTCGACGACGTCGGCGCTTGTGGCATGGCCCCTGTTGGTCATCGCAAGCGTGTGCAGGGTGCTCAACGTGGCCTTCGAAGCTTCGCCGTGCACGCCCCAGCCCTTGTGGAAGCCTGCCTGGTCGATGAGCCAGGCGGCGGAGGTCTTCACATGCGCGTCGTCATGCGCGGGATAGAGGGGCGCGCCCTCGGGCAGCTGTGCGGCGGCTTGCTCGCGCGTCAAGACGGGGTTGGTGAAGAACGAGCCGCTTGACCAGCGGTCATAGATGGGGGAGGGACCCTCGGGGTCGGGGTCTGCGACCATGCCCTTGCTTGCGCGCACCTCATACACCGAGTCGCGAATCGCCCCGAGCTCCATCTCGCATCCCGTCTCGCAGCCCAAGGCACGGGCGAGCTGTGCGTGGTCCACGTGGTTGCGGGCCTGCTTGTGCAAAGTGAATTCGGCGTCGAGAACAACCCAGCGCGGAGTGGCCGCCCAGCGGCCGCCGTCTTGGCCCTCGTCCATGCTTCGGCGCAGCATGCTCGTGCGATATCCCAGGCCGAGCCGGTCGCGGCCCACGACATCCACGACGCCTGTGGTGCGGTCGAGCAGCGTGGCGCTCGTGAGGCACGTGCCGATTTCCTGTCCGTAGGCGCCCAGGTTTTGCATGACGGCGCTGCCGATCTGGCCTGGGATGCCGCTCAGCGCCTCAAGCCCTGCCAGGTCGCGCTCCACGCACCAGCGCACGAAGTCGTCCCACACACATCCCACGTTCACCTTGACGCGGACGCCCTCGTCGCCGGCGGCGTTGGCCAAAGCCACGGGTCCCGCGGTGTCGCAGGCACGCACGACGGTGCCCTCAAAGAGGCCGTCGCCAGCCAGCAGGTTTGAGCCGCAGCCCACGACAACCAAAGGCGTCGACTGTGCGTCGGCCTGCGTGACAATCTGCGCAAGCTCGGCGGGGGAGGATGCGCTGCGGAAATCGGCGATGGGACCGCCGACCCTCAGGGTTGTAATGTTCTTGAACGCTGTTTCCATATGGCCCATGAGCCCTCCCAGTTGAACCTTCATCTAGCATGACCATAATAATCGAGGCTTCCTAGTGCATAGGACGTCAGGTTGTGGGAAGATGGGACAATCAAAGCTGAAAGGGGGCGACGTGATGATGACATGTGAGGATCGGTTGGCGGAAACGCTGCCGTCCAGTGCGAAAAAGGCCATCGAGGTCTTGGAGCACGCGGGCAAGCAGGCCTACGTGGTGGGCGGTTTCGTGCGCGATGCCATCTTGGGCCGTTCCTGCCATGACGTCGACATCGCCACCGACGCGCTCTGGTATCACACGCGCGAGCATTTTCTTGAAGCCGGCTACCGGGTGATCGAGACGGGCTCGGCCCATGGCACCGTCACCGTTCTCATCGACGGCGACCCTATCGAGATCACCACGTATCGCACCGACGGGACCTACACCGACCACCGCAGGCCCGATTCGGTGCGCTTCGTGAAGAACATCGAAGAAGACCTGGCACGGCGCGACTTCACGGTCAATGCCGTGGCTTGGAACCCGACGCGTGGCCTGGTGGATCCCTTCGACGGCGTATCCGACATGGCTCGCGGGCTCATCCGCTGCGTCGGCGAGCCTTTTGGGCGCTTCGACGAGGACGCCCTGCGTATCATGCGTGGCGTGCGTTTCTCAGCGCAGCTCTCCTTTGCGGTCGATGCCGCAACGGCGGCGGCCATCCATGCCACGGCGCCCTCCCTGTCCTCTGTGGCAGTCGAGCGCATCGCCCAGGAATACGGCAAGATCGTCGAGGCTCCCTTTGCCGTCGATGCGCTGCGCGCGTTTCCCGACGTGGTCGCAATGGCCGTTCCCCATGTGGCCCCCATGGTCGGCTTCGACCAGAAGAGCCGCTGGCACTGCTATGACGTATGGGAGCATTGCCTGCATGCGCTGGGCTTTTTGTCCGCCGATGCGCCTTCTGCCCTGTGTCACGCCACGCTGCTCCACGATATCGGCAAACCTTCGTGCTTCGTTTTGGGCGAAGACGGCCGCGGCCACTTCTACGGGCATGAAGAGGCGGGAGCGCGCCTTCTGGTGGAGGACTACACGCGCCTACGCTGGCCGGTGGGAGAGGTTCGCCTCATGGAGTACCTCGTGCATTATCACGACCGACCCATCGAGGACAGCCCGCGAGGGATTCGCCGCGCCCTTGCGCGTGCCAACAGGGTCCTCAACACGGGGGCCGACGGCGCACGCGAGGCTTTTTCGCTGCTGCTGTGCCTCAAGCGTGCCGACACGCTCGCCCATGCCCATCGCGCCATCCACAAGCGCATGAGGGAGCTTGACCGTGTGCAGGCCCAGTACGAGGAGGAGCTCGAGCGCGGGTGCGCCTTCTGCGTGGCTGACCTTGCCATTGGAGGGGCCGACTTGCTTGAGATGGGCGTGGAGCGCGGCCCGCTTGTGGGCTATATCCTCAAGCGCCTCGTGCGGGAGGTCGTTGACGACGTCTTGCCCAACACGCCCGATGCGCTTCGGGCTCGTGCCAAAGCGTTTATGTAGTGTGCGTGCGGTGTGTTTGCGTAGATTGTCGGGAACACTGGCATCTTTGAGCGCTAGCGCATATACTAGACGAGTTGCAGATAGGCAGGCGGAACCTGCCGTATAGTTATGATTTGAAGGGATCTACTTCAGTGCCTAACATCAAGTCTCAGATCAAGCGTGACAAGCAGGCCGCCAAGGCTCGTCTCCGTAACCGCGCCGTTCGTTCCGAGCTCAAGACCGCTGTTCGCAGGGTCCAGGAGGCCGTTGCTGCCGGCAACGTCGAGGCCGCTAACGACGCCGTCAAGGTCTGCTACCACAAGATGGACAAGGCTGTCGCCAAGGGCGTCATCCACAAGAACCAGGCTTCCAACCGCAAGTCCGGCGTTGCCAAGCTTGTCAACAAGATTTCTGCCTAGTTCTTAAGAACAAGCGTGTTGAAAGGGCGTCTGGCTTTGTGCCCGGCGCCCTTTTTTTATACCTGAGCCGAGACGTGAAACGGGTTGTATGGCTACCGACGACACTTCCCACATCAGAAACTTCTCCATCATCGCCCATATCGACCATGGCAAATCGACCGTGGCCGACCGCATCCTCGAGCAGACGAACACTGTGGCGCATCGCGACATGGAGGCTCAGCTGCTCGACTCGATGGACATCGAGCGCGAGCGCGGCATCACTATCAAGAGTCAGGCCGTGCGCGTGGAGTACATGGCCGACAATGGCGAGCGCTACCAGTTCAACCTCATCGACACCCCTGGTCACGTTGACTTCACCTACGAGGTGTCCCGTTCGCTCGCCGCATGCGAGGGCGCGGTGCTCGTGGTCGACGCCACGCAGGGCGTCGAGGCGCAGACGGTGTCCAACGCCCTTCTCGCCATGAACGCCGGCCTCGAGATCCTCCCCGCGATCAACAAGATCGACCTGCCGTCTTCCGATGTCGAGCGCACCAAGACCGAGATTGAGGAAGGCCTCGCCATTCCCTGCGATGACGCCGTGAACGTCTCGGGCAAAACGGGCGACGGCATCCATGAGCTGCTCGAGACCATTGTCTCGGACATCCCCGCTCCCGTCGGCGACCCCGACGCGCCCCTCAAGGCGCTGATCTTCGACTCCTATTTCGACCCCTATCGCGGCGTCGTGGCGCTTGTGCGTATCGTTGACGGTGCCCTGCGCGGCCACCAGCGCGTGCGTCTCATGTCGAGCGGCCTGGTCTTCGAGACAGAGGAGGTCGGCGTGCGCCGCCCAGCCGAGACGCCTCTGCCCGACCTGGGTGTCGGCGAGGTCGGCTACATGGTGACGGGCCTCAAGGACCCGCTCGACGTGCGCGTGGGCGACACGGTGACCGACGCCGCGCATCCGGCCGACGAGGCGCTGCCTGGCTACCGCGAGGTCAAGCCCATGGTGTACGCTGGCCTTTTCCCCATCGACACCGAGGACTTCGAGAACCTGCGCGATGCACTCGACAAGCTGCGCCTCAACGACCCGGCCGTTGTCTACACGCCCGAGACCTCCGTGGCCCTGGGCTTCGGCTTCCGCGTGGGTTTCTTGGGCCTTCTGCACATGGAGGTCGTCAAGGAGCGCCTTGAGCGCGAGTTCAACCTCGACCTCATCGCCACGGCACCCTCGGTAGAGTACAACGTGTACCTCACCAACCGCGAGATGCTCGAGATCACCTCGCCGCAGGACATGCCCGAGCCTTCGCGCATCGACCGCATCGAGGAGCCGTACCTCACGGTCAAGGTGCTCGTGCCGCCGGACTACGTGGGCGCGGTCATGGACCTCACCATCGACCACCGAGGCACCTTCCTCAACATGGTGTACCTGTCTCCCACCACGGTGGAGATGCACTGGGAAATGCCGCTCTCCGAGCTCATCATGGATTACTTCGACCAGCTCAAGAGCCGTACGCGCGGTTATGCGTCGCTTGACTACGAGTACAAGGGCTACCAGGCGAGCAACCTCCAGAAGCTCGACATCCTCCTTTCTGGCGAGACCATCGACGCCCTGAGCTTCATCGTGCACAAGGACAAGGCCTACACCCGCGGTCGCGTGCTGTGCGAGAAGCTCAAGGAGATCATTCCTCGCCAGCAGTTCGAGGTGCCCATCCAGGCAGCCGTGGGCGGCAGGATTATCGCCCGCGAGACCGTGCGCGCGCTGCGCAAGGACGTTCTGGCCAAGTGCTACGGCGGCGACATCTCGCGTAAGCGCAAGCTGCTCGAGAAGCAGAAGGAGGGCAAGAAGCGCATGAAGGCCATCGGCAGCGTCGACGTGCCGCAGGAGGCCTTCATGGCAATCCTCAAGGTGGATGACTAGGGGATGACGGTGGCTTCATTTACCCCCGCAAAAGAATCCGACGTGCGCGACCAGCGCGAGGCCTTGCGTGCCCGCCTGGCCGCGCACCCTTTCATGCTTGCCCCCATGGCGGGCGTGACCGACCCGGTCTACCGCCAGATGGCCGTCGAGCATGGGTGCCCGCTTTGCTACACCGAGATGGTGTCGGTTGCAGGCTTGGCCCACGGTGGCCAGAAGACCTGGGAACTCGTTGATCCCGGTGATGCCGAGCCGCAGATTGCCGTACAGCTTTTCGGTAGCAAGCCTGAGCAGTTTGCCCCCGCGGCCCACGCCGTGCTTGAGCGTTTGGGCGACCGCCTTGCCCTCATCGACATCAACATGGCATGCCCGGTGCCCAAGGTCTTCAAGAAAGGCGAGGGCAGCGCTCTCATGGAAGACCCTGAGCGCGCCTGTGACATCGTGATGGAGACGCTGCGCGGGGCGGCCGGCGCTGTGCCCGTCACCTGCAAGATTCGTGCCGGCGTCTACATGGCCAACGAGATTGCCCCCGAGTTTGCACGTCGCCTGGAAGATGTGGGCGCCTGCGGCATCGCCGTGCATGGCCGTGCTGCCAAGCAGTTCTACACGGGCACGGCCGACTGGGGCGTGGTGCAGCGCGTGGCCGAGGCGGTGGAGGTGCCCGTCATCGGTTCGGGCGACGTCATGAGCGCCGAGCGCTGCGTCGCGATGTTGCGCGAGACGGGTGCCCAGGGAGTCTTTGTGGCCCGCGGCAGCTATGGCAACCCTTGGATCTTCGACGCCGCCTACAGCCTGTGGCGCGACGGCGTGCTGCCCGAGCCCCCGAGCGTCATGGAGCGCCTCGACACGCTTGAGCTCCATGTGCGCAGGGCTGCGGCAAGCGCGATTCACATGGTGCGCCTGCGCCCTGTCACCTGCTGGTATATCAAGGGGCTTCCTTCGGCTGCCCAGTGGCGCGGCCGCACCATGTCCTGTTCGACGTTCGACGACTACCTGTCCTTGATCGACGATATGCGCGCCGCGGTCCGCGAGCACGGCATGGAGTAGGCGAGGATGGCTGTGTATTGCGTGCCTGCAGAGGAGGGCGGTGAGGCCTCCCATGCCCCCCTTACAGGGGAGCGTGGGGTCATTGAGGCCCTCTACCTGCATGTTCCCTTCTGTGTGAGCCGCTGCGCATACTGCGGGTTCTATTCGCAGGCCACGTGTGCCGGCGACGCTCGCATTGCCGAGTACGTTGTGTGCCTGCGCGACCTTGTCGTGCGCCTTGGGTCGGCCGGCATGCTCCGCCATGTCAAGACGGCCTACATCGGCGGCGGCACGCCCACGTTGGCAGGGGAGTGGCTGGTGGGGCTGGCTCGGGAGGTCAGTCGGCAGTGCCCTGAGCTGGTCGAGTTCACCTCCGAGGCCAACCCCGATTCTTTGAGCGAGTCTTTGGCGTTGGGGTTGCGCCGTGCCGGCATCACGCGCGTGAGCCTGGGGGTGCAATCGCTCAGCGATGCGGAGTTGCGTGGCTTGGGCAGGGCGCATACGTCCCAGCAGGCCCTGGTAGCTGCACGGGTTGTGAAAGCGGCCGGGTTCGATCTCTCGTGCGATCTCATGTGCGGCATCCCTGGTCAGACGCCCGCCAGCTGGCGAGAAAGCCTTTCGGGTGTACTCGCTGCAGGTGTTGACCATGTGAGCTGCTATCCGCTTTCCATTGAGGAGGGCACACCCTTCGACGATGCGGTCCTGGCCGGTGCCATGCAGTTGCCCGATGCCGACCTGCAGGCCGACATGATGCTTGAAGCTGCTTGCATGTTGGAGGAGGCGGGCCTGCAGCGCTACGAGGTTGCCAGCTATGCACGGCCGGGACACGCTTGCCGGCACAACATCGCCTATTGGACGGGCGCATGCTACCTGGGCCTGGGAGCTGCGGCGGCTTCGATGCTCACGCCTGGCCTTGCTTGTGAGGTGAGCGAGGTGCTTGGCCTTCGCGCGGGTGGAGACGGTGCAGCCACGGCGCAAAAGTTGGCCGATGCGCTTGCCTGCCAGATCGATGCCGCCCGCGTGCGCCTCTCGTTTCCGGATGACGTGGAAGCTTTCGTGCGCGCTATGGGCGCTGCGACGGGGCCTTGCGTTTTTTTGGAGACACTCACCTCGCGCGAGGCGGCCGCTGAGGACCTCATGCTGACCATGCGCATGGTGCGGGGCGCTAACCGTGAGGTGCTCGAGAGTGCTGTCGAGCGTGGAATCCCGCGCAACAAGCTCGACGCTGCCGTCAAACTTGCCTGCAAAGACGAGCTGGCTGCGCTTGATGCCGCAGGGTCGCTTTGTCCCACGCAGAAAGGTTGGCTGCTGGGTAACGAGCTTTTCGGCATCATGTGGGACACGGCAGGTGATTGACGAGGCCGTTTGTGCATGTCAGGCTCGCCTTGGGGCTCTTTTCAGCCCCTCTGCCAGTATCTGGGCTTTATATGTATGCCGCCCGGCGTGGGTAGAATAAAGCGAGCGTTTTTTCTTTACCTGCTACTTGAGGAGTTAGGTCGTTTTGGCAACCCCCTCCAACAAGGACTACTACGACATACTCGGCGTTTCGAAGGACGCTACGCCCGAGGACATCAAAAAGGCGTTTCGCGCCAAGGCCCGCACGATGCACCCCGACGTGTGCAAGGAGCCTGGTGCCGAGGAGCGATTCAAAGAGGTTTCCGAGGCTTACGACACCCTGTCGGATCCCGACAAGAAGGCCCGCTACGATGCCGTGAAGGCCGGTGGTTTCACCACGCAGAACCCGTATGCGTCGGGCCCCGCTGGTGCGGGTTCCTGGTCGGGCGGCTACAGCCCCTTCGGCGGCTGGACGTCGTGGGGCGGCCCCTATGGCGCGGGCTACAGCTCTGCAGGCCGCGCACCGCAGGGCACCCCTTATGCGCGCAAGCAGGGTGCCACGCGTTCCATCCAGCTCGAACTCACCCGCGACGAGGCCCGCAAGGGCTGCACCAAGCGCGTGGCCTACTCGCATCTCGAGAGCTGTCCGGAGTGCCACGGCAGGGGCTACGAGGCTGGATCTGAGCCCATCACTTGCCCCACCTGCCATGGCTCGGGTCAGGCCGAGGTCGACATGATGGGTCTCTTCACCACCGCGATGCAGTGCCCGGTGTGCCAGGGTTCGGGCAAGATCATCAAGAATGCCTGTCATTCGTGCCATGGCACGGGCACGCGTCAGGGCCGCTCCACCGTGGAGGTCAAGGTGCCTGCCGCCTCGCATGACGGCGACGAGGTGCGCGTGCCGGGCGCCGGCGATGCCGGTAAGTGCGGCGGTGCCTCCGGTGACCTCAAGGCCTCGTTTGTGGTGCCTTCCGAGCATCTCACCCAGCAGCAGGAGGCGCTCTTCACCGGCTTGGGCGTGGTGTGCGCGGTGCTCGTATGCACGTTGTTCTCGCAGCTCATCATGCATGTGCTGTCCCTCTTGGCATTCCCGCTGCTCTTCGTGGCGTTCTTTGCCTCGCCCACGCTGTTTGCCAGGGGCACGGGTGGCAGCTTTGCCAAGCGCGCAGGCAAGCGTTTCCTGGTGGGCTTCCTCATGGGCCTTTTCCTCTACGTTATATTTGTACCGCTCGTCTCATGCGGTCGCATGTGGTGAGGCACGGCGGTATAGTTTTCAGGTTTGTTTGTAAGGCACGCGTTCAGATTTCGTAATTGTTGAAGAGGCTTTTTCATGGCTGATACCAAAGACTACTACGCGATCCTCGGTGTTGACCGAGACGCAGACGACGCGACGATTCGCAAGGCCTTCCACAAGAAGGCCCGCACCATGCACCCCGACGTCAACAAGGCTCCCGATGCCGAGGTTCGCTTCAAGGAGGTCAACGAGGCCTACGCGGTCCTGTCCGACTCCGACAAGCGCGCGTTCTACGATCGCTACGGCACGGTCGATGGCTACGGCCAGGGCGGCCCCGACATGAGCGACATCTTTGGCGGCGGCTTCGACATGTCCGACCTGTTCAGCTCCTTCTTCGGGGGCTCTGCTGCGTCGGGCCGCGGCGTGCGTCTCGATGGCCGCGACATGGGTGCCTCTATTCTGATTACCCTGCAGGAGGCGGCCACTGGCTGCACCAAGGAGATTTCCTACAACCGCCTGTCGCCGTGCAAGTCGTGCAATGGTTCGGGCTGCGCCGAGGGCGGCAAGGAAACCACCTGCCCCAACTGCCATGGTACCGGCCAGGTCGTGACGCAGCAGCGCACGTTCTTCGGCAATATGCAGAGCCGCTCGGTGTGTCCCGACTGCAACGGTTCAGGCAAGACCATCGACAAGCCCTGCCCTGAGTGCGACGGCCAGGGCCGCTCACCCGATCGCGAGCGCGTCAGCGTGAAGGTTCCCGCCGGCATCGCCGACGGCCAGCAGCTGCGCGTGCCCGGCTTTGGCGAGGCGGGCGTTCGCGGCGCCCATTCCGGCGACCTCATCGTGTCGGTCCGCGTGGCCGACGACGAGGCCTTCCAGCGCTCCGGCGACGACCTGCACGTGCGCGTCGAGGTCGGCATCGCCCAGGCCGCTCTGGGCACCACCGTCGTTGTCGACGGCGTCATGCCCGACGAGGAAGTCGAGATCGTGGTGCCCGCGGGCTGCCAGTTCGACGACACCGTGCGCGTTTCCGGCAAGGGTATGCCCCGCATGCGTCGCGATGGCCGCGGTGACCTCATCGCCCACGTCGACGTCATCGTGCCCACCTCGCTGACCGACGAGCAGCGCGAACTGCTCGAGAAGCTCGCTCACACCATGGATGAGACGGTAGACAAGAAGCGCACGCCCTGGCAGCGCATCAAGGACGCTCTGTCCTAATGGAGCGCACTGCCCCGCACGTTTGCGTCGTCAACCTAGGCTGTCGCGTCAATCGCGTGGAGTCCGACTGGATGGAGAGCTCCTTCGTCCAGTCGGGCGCTGTTTTGTGTGCTGAGGACGAGGCCGACATCATTGCCATCAACACCTGCGCTGTAACGGGCGAGGCCCAGGCCAAGACGCGCAAAGCCGTGCGCCGCGCCGCAAGCCTTCCCAAGCACCCGCTTGTTGCCGTGACGGGATGCGTGGCAAACCTGTTCCCCGCCGAGCTCGAAGCGATTGGCGACAACGTGCGCGTGCTTCCCGCGAAGCTTGTGCTGGTGGAGGACGCGCTGGGCGAATGGGGCAGATTGAACGCGAGCGCAACCAAGGAACCCCTAGGTACCTCCCTGCTCAAACAGTCCTCGCCGCTTTGCGGCTGCGGAACTCGCGATGAGGCATCCTCGCCCTCCCAGCAGGAGTCTCTCCAATATATGCAGCAAGATGACCTTGCAAGGGTCGAGAGTGTTTCCTCAGGCGCAGTTCCGCAGGCGCGTAGCGCCGAGGACTGTCTGAGCACTGAGGACACACTCTCGACCCCAGGTGGTCATGCTGTCTTTCGCGCCCGTCGAGGTGTGAAGGTGCAGGACGGCTGTGACAACAAGTGCACGTATTGCATCGTGTGGAGGGCTCGCGGTAAGTCGCTTTCAACCCCCTACAGTCTCATAGAGAAGCAGGTGCGCCAGGTTTTGAGCGAGGGTGCGCTCGAAGTGGATCTCACGGGCATCAACCTGGGACGATACTGCTCGGTCGACGAGCAGGGCGCGCCGCTTGACCTGGCAGGCCTTATCGAGCGCCTGGTGCCGCTTATTCGTGAGCACGGGGCACTGCTGCGTGCGTCGAGCATCGAACCGCCCGAGGTCACACCTGAGCTTGTGGCTGCGTTCGCGCGCAATGCCGACTGCGTGGCGCCGCATTTCCACCTGCCACTGCAGGCTGGTTCCACCCGTGTGCTCCATCGCATGGGGCGCCGTTACAATGCTGAACAGTTCCTGGAAAAGGTGGCGCTCATCCGCGAAGCCCTGCCTTCAGCGGCCATTTCTACTGACATCATCGTGGGCTTCCCCGGCGAGACTGAGGAAGACTTTCAGGAGACCCTAGCGCTTTCCGAGAAGGCTGCTTTCTCCAAAATCCATGCCTTCCGCTTCTCGGCTCGCCCCGACACGCCGGCGGCCGGCATGCCCGATCAAATCGCCCCCGAGGTCATTCGCGAGCGTTCTGAGCGCCTGCGCATCCTAGCCGACCGTCTGCGCCGTGCCGACGCTGCTCACCGCATCGGGACCGTCGAGCCCGTTCTTATTGAGCAGATCGACGCCACTGGCAACGCCTGCGGCACCACGGCTAGCCACCACGAGGTGGTCATCCCGGTGGGGGAGCACCAAATCGATGGCCCAAGCCTTGTTCAGGCTGTCATTATGGGCGTTCGGCCTAATGGTGCTCTTATCAGTAGGGTATAGTGCTGGTTGACTTTTTATGTGCGTGACGTGAAGTTCTGTACGGTATGAGTCTTGTTGATGGCTGTTCGGAACCTCAAACTTACAGTTCGGAACAAATCCCCCCCCCCCGAAAAAGGCGAATCCTGCTCTAGTATCCTTATACTACAGCAGTTTTTTAGCTCTGTTCTGATTCTGTTTCCGTATGAAGGGGATGCTGTTTTGTACCGCCTGGCAATACTCGATGACAACTCTCTTCAGGCGGAAGATTTAAAGCAGCGCATATCGCGCCATCCTCAAGCCGATGATTTCGAAATCGCAACATGTGCGAGTGCCGAGGAACTGAACTCCCTGAGAAGTGTTTCGGGAATCGATATCCTTTTTTGCGACATCTGTCTCGGGCAAGACGACGCCGATGGTGTTTCGATTGTCAAAGAATCTCGGCTTTCTGAGCATGGCACTCAGATTGTTTACGTTACAGGTCATAGCGGCATGTACGGCCGCGTTCGCAACATCGTGGACTCGTTCTTTCTCATGAAACCCATTCGTGATGACGAGCTGTTTCATATTATTGACCAGGCGATTTATAATGCAGCGAAACGCTGTATCGGCCCTCTCCTGATTCACAGCATCCAAGGAGATCGTATCGTTAAACCAACTGACATCCTATATGTTGAAAGCTGGAAGCGTATTGTGGAGTTCCATCTCATTAACGGTGAAACTGTCCGCTCATACATGCGCCTCTCTGACACGGTAAAGATGCTCCCCTCTTCTTTCGTCCAATGCCACAAAAGCTTTATCGTCAATGTTCGCCATGTGGTCGGCCTCAATTCAGATACAGTACATCTCAGCTCTGGAACAGTCATCCCGGTTGCTCGAGGCCGCCGACATCAAGTACAAGATTCATTCAACAATTTCTGGCGTAACAGGTTGTCCCAAACGATGGACAGGTAGCACATCGTTGCGATTTCTCTCATACTGGTAATAGACTGGCCAGGAAGAGCCGTCAGGATATTTTGCCGTGTCCTGTCCGGAAATCCATGTGACGCGATCTGAGGACACTTCTGGGTTTGAGAATATGGGCGGCACGGGTGCCGCTTGAGTTCCTGAATTGCCTAGCAGATGATGAACTTTTTATCATAATAGCAGGTAGACCGTCATTCATTGTGTTTTCTGCTGACGAGGAACAATTACTTCGCTCAATACCCTGACCCCACCCGGCCGTCCCAGTGACTTGTTCATTGCCTTCCATATCATCCAACGTCTCAAGCGGCGTATTCATGCAATTTCAGGTTGGAACATCAAAGCTACCGTTTGGTAAGGAGATGACACGATGGTACTCAAGTTATCTACACTTGCGGAGTCTAATATCGGACGTTTAAAGATTGGAGTTCTCTAATGGCGGTACTATTTTCCTACAAAGATCAGCTTTCGAAACATCCCAATCTTTTCCTTACCAGGCGCTATAGGGGAGCAGCAAACATCCAGCCGAGCATGGTTGCCAAGGAGGTGGGTGAAGCAGTAGTCTCTGCAATGCGCGATGGCTGTGGCATCGAAGTGGCGGCGGAGTATGGCTTGATTGAGACTGGGGGTCTTCTGTCAAAGAAGGAACAGGCTGGTGTCAAGTTCACGTTTCCGGGTACAGACTATGCGTGGTTCCTCGTAGGTTTCAACAAAATTGCTGCTGTTGTAGAAATCAATGGTATTGGCCTCGGCGCCGTTTCAAAGGGGATGCAACGTACGCGCCTTGCGGATCAATCCGACGGCTTTAGCCTTAGCGGCATGATTCGCAAAGCTGTGACTGGGCTCACTACGGATTCTGGAAAAGTTGAAGAAGAGCAGATGTACTACGACAGCCTAAGACAGTGCGTCGACGAGACCATTGATGAACTTTTGGGTGGGGAATAGGTTCTCATGGGTTGTCCTGTCGCAAGGACGGCAATTTTGGAACGAGAAGCTGCAAAGTCGGGTCTGTAAGTTATGCCCTCTTCCTCAATCTGGAAGAGGGCGTTTTTGTTGAGGTCCCTGATTGCCATATTGTGCGCGAGTTTCAATGTCCAACGACTTGGAACATAAACGCGACATTTCGGTTGCGAGGTGTTGCAAGGGTTTGACAATGCCTAATCTATATTTGAAAAATTGTCCGAATGGTTTTCGGGAGAGAGAATGGACTACAAGCGCTCGTTTTATAACCATGTTGGTCGGATTAATGAAAACCAAGTCCTGATGTTCAATCTGGTGTCTTCTGCTGTTGTCAAGTTGGACTCGGCTTGCTATGAACGCTTTGAGAAAGGACAGTGGACCCAAGAGGAAGCGGGGGCTTTTGTTCAAAATGGCTTTCTTGTTCCGGTTGAAACAAATGAACTCGGCAAGGTCAAAGCGCTTAGGTATGTGAATAACTACTCTACGGACAATGCTGCATTTCAGATTTTGCCCACCACTGCCTGCAATGCGCGGTGCCCCTATTGTTATGAGCAAGATTTTGTGTCCCAATCGTTTCCTGAAAGTTTGGAACCGAAGCTCGTCGAGTTTATTTCCAGTTATATGGGAATCGCAAAGCATATACACGTGACTTGGTTTGGCGGCGAACCGCTGCTTCGACCAGATTTTATCGAACGAATCTCCGAGGCTCTAATTGAGAATGCGGAACAACGAGAAGTTGGCTATACGGCGGATATAATAAGTAATGGCTCGCTTGTAACAGATGATATCGCGCATTTACTCAAAAGATGCCATGTGGGCAATGCACAGATTTCTCTCGACGGCGATGAGAGTGAGTACGGGAAGCGAAAAAACTATGTGAGTGGAGATTACACACTCTCTTCTATTTTTGACAGTATAGACTGCCTTCTTGACGCAGGCATCGCGGTTTCTGTGCGTATAAACGCGGATAAAAACAATCACTCCTCTGTTCTTCGACTCATCCATATGCTCGGCAAACGATTTGCCAACTCGCAGCTTTTCTCGGCACATGTGGCCCCGCTGTACAGTACGCTTGGAGACAAGTCCTGTTTTGAAAAAGAGGAATTGACTGAGGTATACAAATCTATTTTCCATGCCATGATTGATTCGGGCCTAATTACAAGCGTCAATGATTTGCCTTTAAACTTTAACAACGCCTCATGCTGTGCCAGAGGATTGAATAACTTTTGTATTGGCCCCGATGGTTTCGTTTCGAAATGCGATCATTTTCTTGGAGATAAACGAGACCTGGTGGGGACACTGGAAACAGGCGTTGAGTTCAATGACGCAATGGATTTCTGGGCAAATCCGGCCCTTCCACAAGAATGTGAGGAGTGCTCGTATCTTCCGTCGTGCCAAGCTGGATGCTATGCGGGTCTAGCGATGGGCTTTGGATATGGTCGTTGTCCTTACATTCGCTATACCTATGATGCGGTTTTTGATGCCGTTTCATATATGGACAACCTGCGACACAATGAAAGGAGTGAATAAGCGGGTCGGCAAAGAAGTCTTATTCGAAGGCATGCTCGAAAGGTGAAAATTATGGAAATCGTTCGTGAAGCTTCCTACGGCACGTGTGGCTCTGCTGGGCATTTCTACGGAATGGTTAGCCAGCTTGGAATGAGTGGTTTCGCCTCGTGCAGCACCATTTGTCAGCCTTATTCTGTTCCCGGTGGCGGAACGCCGTGCGGTAGCAAGTGCATGCTCTATTGCGTCGGTAAATAAGCTCAGACAAGATTGAAGAGGGTCGGTGGATAAACATGTACTCGCGCCTTGCTAGTGAGCTTGAACGAAAGCTGACCTCTGATGAATGGAATCTTGTTTCGCACTACATCCTGAAGGCGGATGAATGCGGTGATGATTCCAGAGGCGACACAGTGGCCCGTCGGGCACTTGAAGACGCAATCTCTGTCGCCCTGAGTAAGGGAGAAGCCTCCGCTGCAAGAAAGATTCAGGAGTATCTGAAGTTTTACTAAAGGCGCAAAGCTTTAGGTGACAGTCCGGCCGGTTCTCAGTCACTCTTGCTCATTCTGAGTGGCGGAACCATCTGAAAGGTTCCCTATGATTTCGTCGTGGGGAACCTTTTTCTTCCTGATTCCAAGACATCGGGGTAATTGGGCCTCTCATTTTGCTGACTTCATTACATGTATGCAGCCCGACTCCCAAGGTACCATTCCTGGTGCTCGTGTGGTTGGATATGGCGGTAGGCCGTAGATGAGCTATGGACATAAGCTTCAGGTTGCGGCGGTGAGAAGTCTGGAAGAGTTGGCGTCTCTTTGAGGACTGTTAGCATGTGTAAGTGTTTGTTTCTCCGGCAACTGGTTTGATTAGACTGGTTGGAACATCTGGGATGCCTGTTGTGCAAGTAAGACTCTGATGCGTGTCGCATCTACGACAATTCACCTGGCAAACAAAAGGGCACGGCAACGAAGTTTTGCTGATGCGCCCGTTTGATGAAAGGGTCTTGTCATGAGCGGTCCTAAATCTGGGTTGATGAAGATTGAGTCATACAGGCTGGCACAGCTGCAGGCCCAACGTGACCGCAATACCAAGATTGTCAAAGGCGCATGCCGCAAGGCTCATGACATTGCGGACGGTGTGATGCGCCGTGCTGGGGCAATGGGTGCTTGGGGAGAAAATGAACTTCAAAGATGCGTTTCTATGACAAGTCAACTTGAGGCGCGGTTCGCGCGTCTTGCATCAGAGAAGTATCCCGATGAGGTCATGGAGGCTGTGGAGTACAACGATTGGCTCGAAAAGAAGCTGAACGGGGAGCTTGACGACTTTCGGCGGCGCGTGGATGACATCTCCTTTGGAATGCGCGATGCGGAGGGCGCTTACTTGCGCCAGGAGGACCGAACAAAAAGGGCCATGGAGTTCGTCGAAAACCTCGATGTCAAGCAAACTAAGCCATGCACACCACTTCTGAGCAGCGTCGACCTCGTCCTTCGGCGTCTTCAGGACCTCAAAGAATCGGCCGGTGATGTGCAGCCACTGAATGACTTGCTCGATCGGGCATCCAAGCAGAGGGCGGCGTTTCAACAACTTGCTTTGAGCGGCGCGCTTTCGGAGCGTCACCTTGCCGCTCTCATGAAATATGTCGACGACCTCAAGGCGACGGCTGACGCTTATGCGGCCCATCCCGAGGAACGCCTCCTAGAGATGCGAGGCAGGCTGAATATCGGGGAAAGCCTCATCAGCCATTTCAGTAAAGAGGTCGCGCTGGTTGAGGACCTATACAACGAGTGCCGTGCTTTGAAGGCTCGGTGCGACGCCCTCGACATGCAATCGACGGACCTGCCTCCTCTTTGGCAAATGACAGACGCCGATATGCTTTCTCAGCTTCGCGACGCCTTGTATAAAGAGGCGGATTGCGCGGCACGAAACGCCTATATCGCCCATGCAATCGACGAGGTGATGGCACGTCATGGCTATAACGTCAAACGCTCGGTTCAGCTTGCCTCCCTTGCTAATTCGCAGGGGGCATTTCCTCACTCCCTATATCTCGATGAGAGCCAGGGCACGGCGATTCACGTTGCCGTCTCGCCACAGCAAGGAGCCGTGATGATGGAAACCGCCTCGTATGGGCCAGGCTTGGCAGAGGGACCCGACGGTATGGTCATCGAACGAGTCGCTGCGCAAGGCGAGTGGGAGAGACGTCAGCTTGTGATGCAACAGCAACAGTTCTGCACCCTCTTTGGGCAGCTGTCACAGGAGCTGGCCGAATACGGAGTTGTTCTCAATAAGACGGCTGATAAGCCCGCTTCCGAGTCCAACTCGGTGTCTTTCCAAACTTGCGGTCAGTCGACTGTTCCGTCACAGGCAGCACGGGGCCGTCGCAGGACTGGTTTTTACGAAGACGAAAACCTTGTCGAGAGGCAGGCGGAGTAAGGCATGGCGTGGACGTGCATTTTTTGCGGTACTGAAAACCCGGATGGGGCAGACATCTGCCTGGTATGTTCCAACGAACGTCAGGTAGAAAGCCCGTCTGGCACGGGGCAACCATCTGGACCGGGTTCCGTTTCCCAGTGCCAATCCCAGCCTCGTTTTCAGTCTCAACCATATAAGCCCGAGGCATTGGAACCTGTTTGGGATTGCCCACCATTGGCTTCCTGCCAAAGCCCGTCATCTGGAGCCCATGAGGCGCCTCAGCCGGCATCCCGTCCCTCGCCTTGCGCTGGGCAAGTGCTCTCGCCCTCCAGCCCGATGCCTTCGCCTTCGATCCAAGGGCGTGCTAGCGATGCTCCGACCAGGCTCTTTCTCGAAATGCTGAGTACAGGGGCTGTTATCGAAATCGGTCCTCATGGCGGCTTTGTCGGGCGTGAAGGCGACTTCGGGTCTGACGTTCTTGCCGATTGTGCGCACATCAGCCGAACCCATGTGCTGTTCAAGCCCTATGGCGCCGGCTGGTCTGCCATGCATGCCGGCAGCAACCCCTCCGTCTTGTTTACACCAAACGGCAGCATCAACCTTGGTCGCGACTTCGATTCTCCCATCCATGATGGCGATACACTCCGCATGGCCGACATTTCGTTTCGAATTCATATCCAGCCTTTGGGTGTGGCCGCCAATGCTTCTTCCTCAAAGCGGGTTGTACCTGGCGATGGGGAACAAGCGTCCGACGCTCCGGCACTGGCTACGTGTGCAGGCTCGTCTTTTGATGAAGGTCTAACCGCTTGTTCAAATGTGGACCCGTCTTCTGTCGAGGCCTGTTCCGGCGGTTCTGAATCCGATGCGTCGGATTTGGTGGAAGGCTGGTTCATCGATTGCCCACCTGGTGGCTGCGGTCACAGCTTTCTCGTGGAGGGCGAGTCCTCGCGGCTCGCTTCCTGCCCATGTTGCGTGGACATTATGGACAAGAGGCGCATAGCCCGCGTGCGCCCCGTGTGGGGCGTGCGGCGCAAAGGAGAGTTTGACGATGCGCGTGGATAGGATTCTCTACCCTGTCGAGACGTTGGGGCCGGGGAGGCGCGCCGTGATATGGACGGCGGGCTGTTCCAAGCGTTGTGCGGAGTGCGCAAATCCCGAGCTGTGGACATCTACCGAGGCGCAGGAAATGCCACCGGGCGGCCTCGCTCGCTACCTGCTGGATGTCGGCGAGTCCTATGGTTGCCACGAGCTTACGCTCACCGGCGGAGACCCCCTTGAGCAACCCGACGAGCTCCTCGATTGCCTGGAGGCCGTCCGCAGCGTCTATGACGATGTCCTTTTGTATACGGGCTACACGCTCGAAGAAGCTCAACGCTGTCTGTCCCATGCGAATTGGCTACGCCTGCGAACATGCGTTGACGTTCTTATAGACGGGCCCTATATCGCCGCGCGCAACGTGGCTGGGCTTGCCTTGCGCGGTTCAGATAACCAACGCGTCAACTTCCTCAACGAGAAGATGCGGCGGAAGTATGCGGAGTACATGAGACAGGGGCGATGGGTCCAAAACTTCGTGTTTGAGAACCGTGCAATCTCGGTCGGAATCCACGACCGCCCGTCGGACATGCATGCGAGGGAGGCAGTGTGAGCATTCAGAGGCAACAGTGGCAGCGCGAGCTGCGCAACTTCAAGGGCATCAAGAGCCTCTTTCTCTTTGAGGGCAACGTCAACGACCTGTATCCTGTTTGGGACGGTGGCGACGCGATTGACGACGTGGCACAGGCAGGCTTCTTGACACTCAACGAGCTGCTCCATGCGGTCTTTTCGGAGGATGCCGCATCGGGCGAGTATCAGCTCGTGTATTACGACCCGTTGCGTCGTTTCACCAATATGTTCCAGGAATCTGATGTCGAGCGCTATCTTGCGGCAGCAGGCCGTGCGGCGGCTGATATGCAGGCGGAATCCGACAGGGTCAACTCGTTTGGGCATGCCCGTCAGACGCAATCCAGCCAGGTGAGCGACCTTGTTCAAGACTCACGCCTCATACGTGCGCTCCTTGCAAGCCCGTTGCAGCTCGACGGGGGAGGCGGCCCTCGTCTGGGAGGAAACAAGCCGGGCCACCCGGTCGCTAAACCTGTTGCCGTTGTCGTCGACATGGCGTCGCGCGTTCTCACCTCGCCTTCGCATCTCGACCCAGACGAAACGGCGTTCTTCACTAACCTGTTTGTTGCGGCAAGCGATGCCTTGCGCGTATGTTCGCCCGATGGGTCGTCCAGCGATCGCAATACCCTCATTCTGGTTGCAAGCCGCCGCAATGACCTGCCTGATTGGTTTGTAAACGGCAATCCCAACATGCGTGTTGTCACAGTGCCCAACCCTGACAGGGCGACGCGCGAGCTCTATGTGCAGACGATGATTCCGCCCAGCCTGCCAACCGAGGGTTTCGTCGTAGGGGAGAAGTCGGAAACGGAGCGTTTCGTCGACATGACCGACGCCATGACCTTGCGGGAGCTTGACGAGCTTAGGCGCATGCACGGCCGCGATACCCAGGGTTCCTCCGATCTCGCTGCACTGGTTGACGTGTATAAATACGGTCTCAAGGAAAACAAGTGGGCTACGATGCTCGAGAAGCTCGAGCATGACCCCGGAGATGTCATTCGTAGACGAGTCAAAGGGCAAGACCAGGCCGTCGATGCCGTCGTGTCGGTTCTCAAGCGATCCGTCTTGGGTTTGTCGGGGGCCACGCATTCTGGCGGCGGCAAGCCTAAAGGCGTCGTCTTCCTCAGCGGTCCAACAGGTACCGGCAAGACCGAGATAGTGAAAGCAGTCACTGAGATGCTTTTTGGCGACGAGCGGAGCTGTCTGCGTTTCGACATGTCTGAGTATCAGGGGGACAATTCCGACCAAAAGCTGTTCGGTGCACCGCCGGGGTATGTGGGCTACTCGCAAGGCGGTCAACTGACCAACGCCGTGCGTGCAAACCCCTTCTCAGTCGTGCTGTTCGATGAGGTGGAGAAGGCTTCTCCCAGCATCATGGACAAGTTCCTGCAAATATTGGAAGACGGGCGTATGACCGACGGGCAGGGCACAACGGTCTATTTCAGCGAGACGCTCATTTTCTTTACGAGCAATATCGGTTTCTCACGCGAGGTATATGACGCGTCGGGTCGCCATGTGGTGGACCACCAGACGCTTATCGGTCCCGGTGAGCCATACGATGCGGTGCGCGACAAAGTAATGGCCGCGATGAAGGCGACGTTTAAGCCGGAGTTTCTGGGTCGCATCGGCAACAACGTCGTTGTGTTCGACTACATCGACGACGCCTCTGCTGCCCTCATTGCCCGCCAAAAAGTCGACCAGGTCAACCATGCCGTATTCAAGCAGCAGGGTGTACATGTCGAGGTTGACCAGACCTGCTTCGACCAAATCGTTCAGGCCTCGCTTTCCACCGATGTCAAAGAGAAGGGCGGTCGAGGCATCGCCAACTACATCGAGTCCGAATACCTCAACACGCTTGCCGAGTACCTATTTGATATGCGAGTGCCGCAGGGCGCGACGATTTACGCCTCTGCTCAGGGAGGGCATATTGTGTATTCCACGGAGACGGGAGCTTCCGCATGGCTGTGATACAGGTCGCCGCCGTTACCGACAAAGGCGCGGTGAAGTCAACGAACGAAGACAGGCTTTTCATAGGCGGGGGAGTTCTTGCCTCAGGGTCGTGCTGCATCGAGGTCGAGGAACCCACCCTTCTGGCCGTGTTCGACGGGGTGAGCGCGGGAGGGCATGGTGCCGAGGCATCTTCTCTCGCTGCTCAGGCTCTCGCGGGGTTTGAAGTCGACGCCGGGTGTGATGCGCGGGGTCTGGCCGAGGCGGCTTGCGCGGTGCTCTCTCAGACGAGTCGCGAGATGAGTGCGACATCCGCGTCATGGAGGTGTGGGACATCCATGGCAACGACCACGGCTGGAATTGCGATTGCCAAGGGAGAATTCGTTACATTCCACGCCGGGGATTCACGCGTGTATCGGATGCGTAACGGTTTCCTTGCGCGGCAGACGGGCGACCATTCAGTTGTGCAACAGCTCGAAAGCATCCATGCGCCTCAAGAGCAGATTGAGTGGGCGCAAACCAATCAAGCTCATGTTATCCTGCGCGCACTCGGACTTGGCCCGGGGTGGGACATCGTCGATATTTCAAAGGCATGGCCTGTGTTTGAAAACGACATCTTTCTCCTCTGCTCAGACGGTCTGACCGAGGGCGTGCCTGATCAGCTGATTGAAGAGATGCTCAAAGGTGCCGACGTCGACCTGCAGACTAAGGCGGTAAGTCTGTTTAATGCTGCTTTGGTTGGCGGTTCAGATGACAACATAAGTGTGATGCTTGTCGAGATTTCGACCCCAATCGATGAAAAGGAGTCATAGGATGGCATCTGAGACCGTCCCAATGGTTCAGTCTGGCACCTCGGCGATGCGCTATTCAGCAACTGCGGCGCAGTCAAACCAGACGGCCGCCTTGGCAGACGAGGGCTTTTGTTTTGAGGCCGACCCCAATCAAACCGTTGTTGTGAGTAATGCTTCAACACAGATGAGCTATACGATTGATTTCGATACATCAATCGGTTCGGGCGGCTATGCTCGCGTCTTTGGCGCAAGAGACAACGAAGGCAATGAGTATGCGGCTAAAATCTCCCTTAGAGATCGAGACGCCAGGCATAACTCAGATTACCAACGCGTCATCAAGGAGCTTCTCGACATAACCGGCGACCCGTCAAACGGCGGGTGCCAGTCCACACACCTCATGCCGATCTATGCGTTTGAGAGCAAGGCCATCAACGTCCAAACAAGCGATAGACCAGGATGGCATGAGGAGCTGGCATACGTCGCAGTCATGCCAATATGTAGCAGACTCGATGAAAAGCCCCTTGAGAAGGGCTATCTCAAGCGTTGCGTCATCTCAGACGCGGCAACCGCTCTGCATTTTTTGCACGAGCGCAATATTGTGCACCGTGACGTAAAACCGTCAAACCTTTTCGTGTACGACGGTTGCGTTGTTCTGGGCGATTTCAACATCTCTTCCTTTGTCGAAGGTGGCGCCGAGGGACAGAAGTTCGGCTATACGACAACGCAGCGTGCGACAGTGGGATACTCCATTCCCGGTGTGCCAGTTCAGCCGGAAAGCGATTGGTATGCGTTTGGCTATACGATTTGGACGCTCTACAACGATGGCAAACATCCTTATCAAAGTCTTATTGAGGCCAACGACCAACTCGCACTTCAGCGTATTGCCCTGAGCGGTTCTCGTGACGTGCCTTTTCAGCCGACCAGCGACGAAGACAAGTATCTTGGGCGCCTCATATATGGTCTGACGTATAGGGATCATAAGAAGCGCCTTGGATTCGAAGCCGTTATGAGCTGGGTTGATAAGCCGGAATCCATTACATGGGTCGACCCGGACGATGGGGAAACGGGATGGTCTTATCAGTTCGAGGGAAAGACGTATACGAACTTCGCAGAGCTTGCAGAGGCCTTGTCGAACAATTGGTCCGTCGCTCTCAGGCAGTTTTCACGAGGTTATATTTCACAAAGTTTTGTCGGCGACGGGCAAATCGATGCCGCCGATGCATTGGACACTTATCGTAACAGCAGCGAGTCCTCAAATTTGGGTTTGGCAAAATCCATTTGGTACCTGTCCGGTAACAGATACCTGCTCTGTTGGGAAGGCAAGGACGTTTCTTTCACAAACCTTATAGCAAACATCGACAACCCTGAAGTGTCTAAAGAGCTGCTCGCAAAAGACCTGCTCGCAAGTGGGTTGCTCTCTTGGGCGGCCGAACAGCAAGGCTCAGGCGTCGAGGCGATCCTCTCTCCTTGGCAAACTGAAGACCAGCTTTCGGATGGCAAAAGGTATGTAATCGAGAAGCTGCGGGGCATTGAGAAGGTCGCCGCCCAGCTGGATGATGGCGGTGACGCCTCGTTTGCGCGCCTACTGTTCAAGAATACTTTTAGCGCCAACTACACGGATTCGCTAACGATGTGCCAGAATGCAAACAAGCTCTTTGAGCTTTGCTCCAGCACGCCGTACAGGTTCTATCAAACCATCGCGTCTAAAGATGCTTACAGGTCAATGCTGTCCGTGGCGTACAGGTTCACCGACGCCGATTCCCTCCTCGGGATGCTCAAAGCCTACCCTAACGATTCTGCTCCAAGCGACGATTTGACGCGCGGACACGAACTGCTCGTACTTGCCACCGAGGCGCTGTGCTTCTTTGAGGGGCTTGTCGAGAGCAAGGACGTCGTGCGGGAGTTCTACATCAATTATGGCCCCATTGGACCCTGGGTCTGGACTGCCCGCCATGCTGACATGTATCTCAGGATGGCAGAAGGTTCCTCCGCACCCACAAGGCTTCACTGGAGTTGCGACACCATAACCAAGGGCCTCGGCTCATCCGTGGCCCAAATGGCGCATGACGGGTTTGAGCAGACGGCCCATACATGCGTACAAAGAATCGAAGCCAATTTGGAAGAACTTCCTCTGCGGCACTATTACGGCGTTTCTTCGGAGAAGAACGTCACCGTGAGCGAGGACGACGGGTTTTTCTGTGCGCGATTCTATGGGGAGACCGTCCCCCGTGGCTTCGTCCGCGATATCTTCACCGCCTCCAGGAGGGATATGACTGGCACGGCGGAATGGGATGGCGTGTGTCTCGTTGAGGCTTCGCAAGGCGATTCTCGGGACAAGAACTTTGAGAAGATCATCATGGAGCTCCAGATGCGCATGAGGGAGCAGTGCGAGTCCAAGGCGGGGTACCTGCTCGGTAGCATTTTGCTTTTGGTGGCGTTTGCCGTATGCGGGACGGTTATGGCCCCCTCGCTCTTTGAGTTCCTTGTCTTGCTTGGTTTGCCCGAGGGCTTCGATTATGTCCTTGCATTTGGTACGTTCGTGTCAGCTGTGACATACTTTGCCTATGCGAGTTTTTATTACCTTGGCAGGCAACGCCTTTCCGGCAAATACAGGGGGTTGGACAAGGATCTCAAACAACTCAGTCAAACATATAATGAGGATATCAGGGCCTACGGAGAGAAAACGTCGCCATTCTATATGCGTCTGGCCGACCAAAATGCCTCTCTGCCTGTCGTCTCTTATGGGTACAGTTCCACTGTGGCGTTGCTTGACAAGAATCTCCATGAGAGTCAAGGATTGCATAATTCGGGCCATTGGGCCATGTGGGGTATGTCCACCATCTTGCCGATGATGCTTGCCGGTGGGCTCATTGCACTGGGTGTCTGGGAGTGGATTGAGACAAGCACCAGCTATTCAAACCGATTTGCAACTGGTATGGTAATCGGTTTTTTGCTTTGGCTTGTCGGGCTCTGGTATGCCAACAGCAAATCATGGTGTGGGCCCCACTTCTGGCTCGCCATGGTTCTTTTGCCACCTGTTTTTTGCCTTGCTGCCGTATTCGTCATCCTTATCGTCGGGGGCATTCTTACCATTGCAGCCGGCATTCTCGCGCTGGTACTGGGAATCGTCGTCATCGTGAGCTTGCTTGATTCATAGGGAGAGGACATATGTCACGCACAAACAATGGAGGCTCCACTATGGCTGGCAACGCGAACAGTTTCAACGTGCCCAAAACTCCGAGTGGGGGATTGGCGATTTTCGGCGGGCTTCTTGGCGGGGCGGTGTTTTTGGCGTTTCTGTTGTCGCCCATGTCCAACCAGTTTGCTTCAAGCGAAGTATTGGGTTCCATCCTTTTAGACGGCAGTTACGAACCTGTTTCGAGCGAGTCGGTCGAATCGGATGTTTCAAGCACTCAAGAAGAGCCGACCTATTCGGATGAGACCGCGCAGTATTCAGACGTGTCCGACGAGTATGCCAATGCAGATACGTCCCTTCCTATTGTCAGTACCTCAACGCCCAATGGTGACGCGATTGCACAGGCGCAGGCCGAAGGGTACATCCTACCGTCCAACTGGGTGTATCTCGACAGGGCCGACATTGAGGGTTTCGACGAGCGCACGACAACCCTGGCAATCAACGAGCTGTATGCACGATATGGGTATCCCTTCGCAGGCGGCAAGTATCGCGCGTATTTTGACGCTCGACCCTGGTATCAACCCATCGAGGGCGTGACCGAGCCCAACTTCACCGACGTGGAGCGCGCCAACCTAGACCTGCTCGTCATCTACTCTCAGGAGCATGGATGGAGATGATGTGCGCCGGCCAGAACAATCACTCACATGGTGACATTCAGCATGAAGGTACGAGAATCGAGCGCCATCGTCCAGTGCTGCTTGGAATCGCCACTCTTGTCCTGATGGTCGTGGCCTCCGTTCTCGCCTTTGTTTATCGCGATGAGAT
Organism: uncultured Coriobacteriales bacterium; assembly: GCA_934654475.1. GTDB lineage: Bacteria > Actinomycetota > Coriobacteriia > Coriobacteriales > UMGS124 > UMGS124. The sequence goes on along the minus strand of CAKUFZ010000002.1, from coordinate 38,244 downwards.
TGCGCAGTTTGCCTCGCTGGGCTATGTGGCTACGGCAGTCGCTTGCTTTGTTTTGAACAGCGGCGTGTTCGGGTTGTCGCCTTCCGGGGCTGTCACCGTGCAAATGTCGTTGGTTCTTGACCCTGTCTTCGTTTCGCTTGCGGCGGGGCTGGGGGCGGGCCTGGGCGAAGTGACGAGCTATTGGGCCGGCAAAGCGACGCGGATCGTGCGCCCGGACATGCGTTGGCTTGCGCGACTTGAAGGATGCGGGGGTCTCGGCGTCTTCACGTGCGCCTTTGCCGGATCGTTCATCTCAGGCAATGCGTCCGATGCCATCGGCCTTGTTTGCGGAAGGCTCAGCAAGTCTCCGCTTGCATTCATAGCGGGTGCCGTTCTTGCCAAGATCGCAAAAATGCTTCTCCTGGTCTTTCTGGCAAACGGTGGCTTCGACGTGCTTGGACTCGAGCTTTAAGGCACACTAGTACAAGGGAAAGGTGATGCTGTCATGGTCGATGAGTTCTACGAGATGATTGCCTCGCGCATCGATGGCTTTGCAACGGCGTCAGACGACGGACAGTTAAGGCTCGATTGCCTCACAAGGGAATACGAGGAGAGGCGCAGCGACTGCATGAGACGCAAGCGCGAGGCAGAGTGCATCGAGGCGAGCCTTGCCGCTCGGCTGGCGCATCCTCAGGTTGAGGGCGTTGCCGAGATTGATAGGGAATACAACGCTCGTCTCCAAGTACTCTCAACAGAGATTGAGAGTGAGCGTCGTGCCGTGCAAGATCGTCGAGACCGCTGTTCCAGGGTCCTTGCACGCATCCCGGGTGACCTTGCGAACACCCCCATATGGCCGAAACATATTCAAGACGCAAGAAACACCTCCGATTCAGAGCTTGAAGTCCTTCTGGCTCAAATGGCTGACATATCTTTTTTGACGTGGCTCAAGCGCCTCTTCCACCTCAAAGGGACAATGCAGCGTGATGAGGCGTGCTCTTTGCTGAAGGCTATGGTGCAAGATGAGCAGAAACGCATCGATCGAGATGAGCGTTCGATGCAAGCCGATGCGGAGAAGCGCCAACGTGTGCTGCAAAACGAATGGAGCGCAAAGCATGCCGAGGCGGAGAGGGACGCGCGGCGGCGTGCGGATGCCCAAGCGATTGACACATCGGCATCTCAGGCCATTGCAAGGGAGCTTCGCAACCTGGAGACAAAGTATGAGGAGGACAGGCGACACCTTAGGGCGCGGTTGGAATCAAATACTGAGTCCGAGCGTATAGGTTATCAATGTCGTGCCGAGATTGCCAATCGCGTGCAAGTGCTGGGCAACGCCGACTTCGGTGCAATCAGGCAAGTCACAGAGTTTCCTCGGTATACCCCGATAGGCATGGTCGAGGCAAAAGGTGCTGGGGTCGACCTTTACGTACCCTATTCGTTTGATTGGGACAACCTCCAGGGATGCTGGTTCACGGTAGACAACGACAAAGAGGCGGCACTCGCCTGGATGCGAGCCATTGTGTCCACGGCCATCCGTTGCACGCCCTTGGGCGGCCTCGAGGTTTACTGGCTTGACCCCACAAACGCCGGCCTCTCTTTGGGAAAGCTTGCCGACCTGTCATCCCGTATCGAGCGCCGGGAGGACACCATCATTAAGGTCGCCTCGACTGAGCAAGATACGGGAAGGATGAATACCGTTCTCGAGAACCGCACAGGAGACCTTGGCCCTGCCATTGCGTCTTTTGGAAGCCTGCGAAAATACAACGCGCGGGCCAATGCAGTGAAGGCGATTCCGCAGACGATTGTTGTGATAAACGACTTATCCAACAAGCATTTTGGAACTAGGACCCTCGACCTCATCGAATCGTTCGTCAGAGACGGCAAGCGGCTCGGAGTGCAGGTGCTCGTCTCGTGCGGCAGCGCTCTGCGAGGTGACGAGAAGTTTGACGAAAGACTGCGAGCTTTGCGCGAAAGCATGACGAACATCACAGAGAGCTGGGATCCGCAAGCTGGACGCGCACGATACCTCATCGATATCCCCGGCCGTGGCTGCAAGCCCATCAACCCCATCAATTCCGCCCTTACTTCAGACGAGCTTGTGCTGAGCGTGCAGAAGGCGCAGGAAAAGCGTGATGCCGCCAACCCGACGGAAGTTGTTGATTTGGCTCATGTGCAGGTAAGCAAGATCGAAGAGGCCATAGAGCTGCCCGTGGCTGTCGACGAGCTTGGTAATGCCGTCATGTTGCGCTTTGACCTGGGCGGGAATGTACATGGCATTGTGACGGGAACGACGGGGTCCGGTAAGACGTATTTCTTGCGTAATGCCATCGAGGCTGCCTGCACGCACTACTCTCCAGATGACCTTGAAATCTGGATTATTGATTACAAGCGCAGCGATTTTGCGGGTCTGAGGGATGTTGACCAGCGCTTCCCGCATATAGGACTTGTCGCAATCGATACATCCGAGGACTTCATAAAGGTGGCCATCGACCGTCTTTATGATGTCGAGATGAAAAATCGCCAGACCCTCATGGTGGAGAACGTCCCCAGTGCCAGGGATATCAATGAATACAACTATTATGTTGCCAAGCACCCCGAATTGGGCTTGGAGCACATGCGGTACCTCTTGGTGGTAATTGACGAGTTTCATGCTCAGGCTGCCGTTATGGCTGCCACACGCTTAAATAAAGATGACAGCTCAAACTACAGTCGCAAGTTTCAGAACCTGATTAAGGAATGCCGCGCTTACGGCATGCATGTCCTTATCGCCGACCAGAGTCTTACAGACGGCCCAAATCTTCAAGCGCTTGGCGAAAAGACAGTACAGACGAACATGACGAATCGCGTGCTTTTGGCATGGGGCACCAACGGGCAAGAGCCTTGTGCGATGGTTTCGTCCACTTACTCTTCCGACCTCGAGATTCTAGGGAAGGGCGATGCTTACATCCAACATGGCGGGCATAAGCCTATACGCTGTGTCACCAGATGCGTGGAAGACAAAGCGATGTGCGCATCGAACGAAAGGATCAGGGCAAGTTTGGGCGATGCATGCAAAGCTTGGGATGAAAGATTTGAATATCTTGATGCGACTCGCCGTGACGCTCCTACATGGACCGAGTATTGTCAGCGAATGACTACTGATATCATGGGCTCTCGTCTTGTTCCTATAGGATCAAAGTCGAGTTTTGTTGATCCCACCCTGCGAATCGCGTTGAACAGCAATATTGGACAAAACATCTTTGTGCTTGATCCGGAGATGAACCTTGCCTTCGACTTGGTGGAGACGACCATCATCGGAGCCTGTTCGAAGCAGGGCCTTGGATATCGTGTCGTTGTCGTTGCCCCTGAGAACGACCCGACTTGGCGCTTTGCGCAAACAAAATGGCAGACGCTTCGAGATGTATTCCCCAACTATGAAGAGATGACCGACTTAACATCCATTGCCAATCTCTTCCGTCGGGCTGAAGAGGGTAATCTCGCCTCCTCAACACCCGTGCTCATCGTTGTTTTGGGTCTTGAGCAGCTGAGCCAGCAAATGAGTAGGGCACAGTATGAGTTTGAGAGGTCAATGCAGAAAAAACAGCCGAGCAGCGTTAGCACCTTAAGCGCGGCAATGGTGCGATATGAAAACCACCAGAAAGGTCAGAGCGAAGAAGCGAAGACTTCGCCCGATGATGCACGCGAGCTGATAGCCCGTGTGATTCAATGGGGGCCATTGAACAACGTCCATATATGCTTGCTCTCTACGTCCGTTCCAAACCTCAACAAAGTTCTCGGTGCAAGGGGATTGGATATGGCGGAACTTTTTGCTCATCGTTTTGCGACGCATGCCGATCGAATGAAGCTGGTGAGCATCGGCATGCAATCAAACGCGTCGTCGCTCCAACCCGAAGAGGCAAAAATCAAGATGGTGTATCACACCCCAAGCGGCCATGAGTTTTTCTTCAGACCTTACGTAGTTGAGACTGTGGCCAAGACCATACCTCTCGAGGTGGCAAAACCCTTAGAGACTGAGCCGGATTCCAAAGAATCTGCCGCACTCCCGGGCAGCTTTTCACCAACCGGTCAAGACGAAAGGGATGGGTCGGAATGGCTTTGGTAGGTGAAGAGCTTTTGGGCCTGGAGGGGGACATCCGAAACATTTGGGGTAAAGCGGAAGCAGCTTGGCAGGATAGGTATGCGGAGCAATTCCAAGAAAACAAGGTGAAGCCGATGCTTGAGTTGATTGAGGAGGCAAGAGAACAGACCGAGGGGTTCTGCCAGATTTTGGAACGTTACGGAACAGGCGTTGACGATAGAACGGAGCATCAATATGCCAGCTACAGTTGAGCCGCAAGAAATACGCGACCTTGCCTCGGCACTCTCGACGATAATGCCCGAGATTTCCGATATGGCAAAAAATTTCAAGCAAGCTGCCGAGGGGTTGGGGGACATGTTTGAATGTCCTGCTTATGACAAAATTCTAGAAGTCTGCGACCAAATCGACCTCACCATTAAGTCGTCAACCGATTTGACAGAGGCGGCGTGCGTGAATTTGAACAAGGCAGCCGACGCTCTGGAGGCGGGTGCCGGCATCGCATAGACATTGCAAGGCAAAAATCGGATTTCAAGGAGGATTGATATGAGCATAACGTGGGATGTCGAAGGTATCCGTGAGGTCGCCCAAACCGTAGACAAATTCGCCAAGGATCTCGAATCAACCTGTAGTGTTGCAAAAGGGCTTGTGGATGCCGCGGAGACTGTAATGCCTTTTAGGGAAGGTCTTGTCGCACTTGCTGCTCTTAAAAACTACCTCGATAACATTATGAACGCACTTCCCGATGCGGGTTCAGTCGAGAAGCAACTGCTCTATTCCGCCGATTGCTTTGAAGAAGGAGGACACATTCTGGAAAGCTGCTAACAGCTTTTAGGATTCGACGTGGGAGAGCGCCATGGGGACAACGATTGTATTCGACGGTCTTGATGCGATGGAGGAGCTTGCGAAGGGATTGAGGGGCGTTGACTTCTCGCCCTTGCAACCCAATAAAGAGCTTCTTCATGAGGCCCAATTGGCAATCGATGGACTAGAGAAGAGGATCGAAAGCGCTGAGACGGCATGTCGTGAGCTAGAAAGAAAGCTTGATAAGGCCGATGATGCAGACGAGCGAGACAAGATTAGAGGGCAGATCGATGGCCTTCGCTCCTCATCGAGGCAGCTCTACAATGAAATCGCTTCTCTTAGTGGTGCTTCCCATACATATGAAAGCAATATGTCTTCTTTGAAATCTCGGTGCGAGTCCTTGCGCAGTGAAGGGTGCGCGACGCTTGAGCACGCAGTTGAGAAAATTCGCGAGGGCGCCGGATTGATGGACACCCCAGCGATTAGGATGGGCGAGACACCCTCTTCTGGAATCACCCAAGAGGCTTCTCGCGATGGAACTCCATTGCAGCTCTCCCTAGTCAGCCCGCTTACCTCGGCCCTCAACCATCCCGGGGGTCTGGGGAGCGCGGCGCTTGAGATGGCCGGTGTGTCGTCGCCGGCTATCTCAAGCAATATAAGCGATGTGGACAAGCTGCGTGTGGGCGGCGTCATTCAAGGCTATGCCGACCAGATTGCATCCATGTCTTCGCAGGAACTCGACCTTGTTCGCGCGTCTTTGGGAATCACGCCGCACATGCCCAAAACGGGTGGAACATGGATTGATCCTTCCGGCAACCCTTGCGACAGCCCAGACTCAACGTATAGCGGAACGTGGTCACCCGACCGTAACTTTGTGCCCTCGCAGTCCAACCCTGAGGGTCTTACCTGGGGGCAAATCGAGCAACAGTACGGCCCGATAGACATACGGTTTCAAGACGGGTACCTTGTATTCTCGGGGAACCTTGCTAAAGGTGAGTTCAAGCTTGACAAGGTAACAGGCGACCGTGGGGAGAACTATAGGCAGCTATACAAACAGATGCTTGATTCCTCTTCTGGGAAATCCTGCCTGTCGCCAGACCTTGCAGCGCGTGCTGTGGCATTCATGCAGGATAGGGGGTACGATTGGTTCCAGACTCAAAGCGATGTTAAAGAGTTTCTGAAAGCCGAGGGATTGACGCCGCACGATTGTCACAACGGGACCATGCAGCTTATACCGTCTATTATTCACGGCAATATTCCCCATAGCGATCTCATCTCTGCGGAAGGGACGCGCGACGAGATCATCAAGAAGTTATCAGATGTAGCGCAGAAACACGACATCATCCTCGACACCATGATTGGCAACCGCATCCTTCCCCTCGGGAAGGGTGGCGTTTTGACCTCGCCAGGCGACCCAGCAAAAGTGATAGCTCGATGCGTGGGCGACGGGCGCGGGAACATCGGACTCACCAACTTGTGCCCCGGACCGTGGAAGGTCATGCGCGAAGGCACGCCACACATCATCGAAGTCCCAACGAACAAGGTGCTTGGCGTTGCCATGGCCGGCGAACCTGTCCCGAAAGTCCACATTATGTTGCCCGATAGCAAGATAGTAAGCATTATCTCTTTCCCCGGTCAGATAAGCCTCGGGTCCAAATTGTAAAGGAGCATGCTATGGATGACTCATACCTCGACGTATACAACCTGCATGGGTTTAAGGCCGAACATGAAAACATGGAACCAGACAAGCTGCTCTCTGAGGCGCGCTCCATAAAGAGCCAATACGACGAGGGCTTGATTGGGCAAGATTTGGCAAAAGTTCGTTGCTTGTTGGGCCTTGCTGCGCAGAAGGGATCGATTGAGGGCAACTACAGGTATGCATTTATGTTCGACGGGTTTTACTCAGAGATTCCCGTTGATAAGAACGCCTATATAACGCATTTGCGCCGAGCCAGCGAGGCTGAGCCTGCATCCGAAAATGAGCGCTGGCACGTCGGTGCGGCATGCTACTACCTCGCCCTATGCTATTTTGACGGTTGGGGCGTTGAGCGAAACCCGGACGAGGGCTGCCGCCTGTTGGAGCGCGGCGTTGAGATGGGCAGCGTTTGGGCTTGCTACAAGTATGGCATGATTCTAACGAGCCAAAGTCCCTATCCCGTCGAGCCAGACATGGAGCGTGGCTACGAGCTGCTCATGAAGGCCGCGACTATGGAGGACGAAAACGGCTCAAGGGGTCTGGCCATGCTCGGCTTGGGGGCTCATTACCAATCCGGTAACTATGCCAAACCGGGTGAAGACATAACATCGTCGTACATCCTTGCCGAAAACTGGTTCCGGCAAGCCGCCGACGCGGGCAACGTCGATGCCATGATTGAATACGGCTGCTGTCTCATCAACAGGCAGGCAAATGAAAGCGAGTGCCAACAGGGTGTTGAGTTGCTTCGCAAAGCCGTCGCAAATGGAGGAGATGACCAGGGTCTTCTGGAAGATGCAAGGTTTCTTCGAGGTGCCAATGCGCGATATCAGGCCCTGCTTGAAGCACCAATCGACCTTGAGACAACAGAAGATACCGTGGACTGGCAAGAATACGTTCGCGTTGCTGCAATCTATCTGTTCGGTGTCGGTGTGCCTCGGAGTGACACAAAGGCCAGCATCGTGATGGGTAGGCTGCTCGCGCACGGCGCAATGTTCGGCCTTTCGGATAATTTCACATCGAAGGTTATGTACAAGCTTGCTCGTCTTGATTTGGCCCCCGTCAGACATACTGATATCGATGAAGATTTGTGGTTTGAGGCATACAACGGCCAAGGAGACAGGATAAGCAAGGCAGTAATGCAGTATACCTCTAATATGGATGGCGCAGAGCAGTACGACCCAATGTCATTCTGGCTCGACGTTGCTTTCCGTCGTGGTGGCACGCTCGACCCGTCATTATTCAGGATATTCATGGGCGCGTCGAAGATACTGCTTCTTGCAGAAAAGGGCATCGGAGCAGATGAACCCGCCATTGTGCGTGCCAACGAGCTGACAAGCTGGATTAAGCGAATCAAGAACGACAACATCGGTGATTTGCAGCACACTTTGAAGTCCGAAGATCTTGACGGGCTGGACGATACCCTTGCTGCATGCGCGTTTACAAAAGGCTACTGCTACTTTCGCCTCAGCGCCCAACTGTCTCGAGAAGATTCCTCGTTGTCGGCAGAATACAAGAGGAGGTCAGTGCGGTTCCTGGAGGAATCTTGGTCCATGCGTCCCGACCCCGTGACTGCTGCCATGCTTGTTCTTGTATGTGAAAACGAGAGCGCTTCTCGCCAGTGGGCGCGCCGAGCGTTGGGTTCAGATGCCAATGCAAGTCTCAAACAAATCGAACAAGGGGATTCGGACAATCTCGACCTTGCTCAGATGACTCTCTTGCTTGAATACGACGAAACAATGCGCAATCCCGGCGACGGGGCTATCGAGCGAGGCTACGAGATGGCAAAACTGGGCGTAGAGCATGGGTACGAGCCCTTCATGAATGAGGTCAAGCGCTTCAAGAAGGGTTTGCTTGGAGGCTTAAAGTACAGGTAGCTAGGTTGCAGGCGCGGCACCATGCGGGGGTTGCCTCCTCTGCGTGCCGCGCCCCCATCCCCTATCACTTCGCCTTGGTCACATCGGCAAATCGAATAGAGTTGGATTGATAAAGAGGCAAGCTGGTACATAATCTGTGTAATCATCGGGGACATTGCGGGTTCGCGCTTTGAGCACAACAATATCAAGGCCAAGTGGGTTGTATGCAATCAGTTTTGTTCTTTGCCAACAACCCACCCATCGATGGTCTGCTCTTTCTCGGAGAAGTTGACGCCGACTTTCACGAGTTGTCGGCCATCGGCGGAGAAGGGGAGCGCGTAGCCTTTGGCATCAATCTGCGCCAGGGCTTCTTCGGGCGTCTTGTTGTACTTGAACTCCATGACGTAGACGATGTCGTCGGTCTTGACTATGGCGTCGATGCGGCCCGTCGCCGTTTTGAACTCGGTCTCGATTTGGATGCCGAGCAAGTCAAAGATGAGATAGAACTTCGTTTGGAAACCCCGCTCATCGCGTGAGCCCAGGTGATAGGGGATGCTTGAAAGATATGCTCGCATTCCCTTTAGGGCGTGGTCGATGTTACCTGTGCGCAGGTCGGTAGAAAACGCATCAAGGAAACTGTAGTGCTCACGCAAGGCACCGGGTGAGGCGTGCTCTACCAGGCTTTTCGAGAGACCACGGCTGACTTCCTCGTTGGGGATGCCAAGAGTAAACGTATGCGTGAGAGCGTCGTAGCTCTTGATGGTTAGGTAGCCGCCTTGGTACAGCATGGGAAGAGGGGTTCTCATTCTTTGGGCGGGAACGTCAAACTCTTCCTCCCGTGCCTGACAGCTCTCGAGGGTGGAGATATCCCATTCTTGCTTCTTTAGCAGGTCGACCAAGAAGGTCGGCGTTCCCGTCACAAACCAATAGTCACCAATCTTGTTGTCTCGGAAGGCACCGAGAAGGCTATAGGGATTGTAGATGTCGGGAGACGGGTCGCAGAAGTGATAGCCGTCGTATTGGCGTTTAAGTGCAGCTAGGGTTCCGGCACTGTCCATCTCCAGCGCCTCAGACAGTCCATCTACGTCTTGAGATAGCTGTGTGACCAGCTCCTCTTCGGTGATGCCACAGATGGCTGCATACTCGGGTTGCATACTGATGTTTGTGAGGTTGTTAAGCTCACTGAAGATGCTGAGCTGGGCGAACTTGGTGATGCCTGTGATGAAGACGAAACGCAAGTACTCATCGCACGCCTTGAGCGGGGCAAAGAACTCGCGCATGACATCCTGGAAAACAGGAAGCTTCTGCGGGTCGTCAACCGCATTGAGCAAGGGGGCGTCGTATTCGTCCACGAGCACGACGACGGGCCTGCCCGTTTGTGCATAGGCGCGGCGAATCAGCCCCATGAGACGAGATCCGGGCGTCTTCATCGAATTGTCCCGGCCCCACTGCGCCTCTTCGAATGAGAGGGCGGCGTCAAGGAGGTCGAGCAGAATCTCGGGGTCGCGCGTCTTGACCGTGCTCAAATCCAGGCGAATAACCGGGTACCTCTCCCAAGCGCCCTCTAGCTGCTCAATCGCTAGCCCGCCAAACAGGTCACGACGGCCTTCAAAATACGCCTGAAGCGTCGAGACGAGGAGCGATTTGCCAAACCGTCTCGGACGGCTCAGAAAGAAGGCCCCATCGGACTCATTGGCTAGACGGTATACAAGCGCCGTCTTGTCAACATATACATAGTTGCCCTGTCGAATCTTGGAGAACGTCTGGATGCCAACGGGATAGCGCCTGCGCTGCTCTTGTGCGTTGTCCATGTCCGTCCTCCTTTGGGCTGCTTGCTTTCGGGTCTAGTATACGCGGACGGGTCGAGTGAATGGTGGATTCCTCGCCCCGTCCACGGGCAAAGCGTTGAGGCCGCCCTCACCCCACCTTCATCGTTACCTGGGCGCTGTAGACGCCGTCGGCGACTTCGGTTTTGAAGGTGCCGTCGTTTCGCTGCGCCAGCTTGTCCACGATTTGGCGACCCCATCCGTGTTCCTTCGAGAAGGTTTTGGGACTGATGTCATTGCTGCTGTACGGCAGGGTGTCCGGGGTGCAGGCGTTGCGGACGTCAATGAAGAGCCAGCCAGCGCGGGGTATGGCCCGCACATCCACGAAGGCTTTCTCACCAAGGGGCGCCGCCGCATCGAGGGCGTTGTCGATGAGGTTGGCGAAGACGGCGCAAAGCTCGACATCGGGCACGGTCGACTTTTCTGGCACATCTACCTTGACCTCCAAGGGTACCCCCAGCTCATGGGCATGGTTTAACTTCGCGTTGAGCAAGGCGTCGAGCACGGGCGAGTCGCACAGGGACTTGACCGGCGGCGTGTTCACGCGCGCTGCTTCCGCAAGTGCAGCCTGAGCCGCATCGTCATCGCCGCCCTGCAAACCTTCGAGGGCATCCTCGATGCAACGGCGCAGCCGGGCTCGCGTTTCACGCGCATTGTCTGCCTGCTCGTCAAGATAGTCGCCATGCTGCATCATCGCCTTTAGCTGCCTCGTCAGCAGAAGCGACTTGTAGATGGCGATGTCTTCTTCCTCAGCCGTAAAAAGCCTGCGAAAGAAGAAGACGTCGTAGGCCGTACATGCCAGGCCCAACGTCGCGGTGACAAAGACCACGCCGACCGACAGGTCATATGCGGACTCGGCCCATATCGCATAGAGCGAGAGAATCAGCTGACTCAAGGGGAAGAGGACGTTGACAAGCCTGCGGTAGAGGGCAGACGTTCGCAGCCGTCTCCAAAGGACAACGCACGCCACCGCCAGAGAGGCGCTGGCGAGTGCGGCATAGACAAACGCGACAGTCCGGATCGTCTCGGCATCCATTATTGAACCGCCCCCTTCTCAGCATCCATCGCTTCGATACCATCCAGCTTCGCAAGAACCTGCTTGCCATACTCAACGGCGCGGTCGGGCTCTCCCTGCTTTGCGAGTATGGCGAGAACCTGCAGGTGGTTGTTCATGTCATGGCGGGCGTGCGCGGTTTTCTCCAGCTGACGCTTCAAGTCCGTGTACATGCGAAGCTCTTCGTCAAGCTGGTGAGAGAGCGCCTCCGCCTCGGCCTGCCGCTCCAACGTGCGCTTCCAGCGCCGTGCCACAACGATAAGCAACGCGTCTACCACCAGGCAGAGCAACAACAGGGCAACCGAGACAAGCAACAGGGGAAGCTGGCCCTCCTTGTCGCTTGCGTTCATGAGCAAAAGAAGCATCCCCCACATGAAAAAGACCTGGAAGATGGGTACAGCCGAGAAAATCAGCTCTCGTTTTGCATCTGACTCGCTCATGGGCGACATACCGTATGTCTTGTTCCACCGTGCAAGAAGTCCCCGGAGGGGCTTGTGACCGATCAAGATGATTGCGCCAAAAAGCAGCTCGACGAAAAGGTAGAGCGGGATTGCCTCGGCAACGTTGTCGTCGACTCCGTACTGCAAGCCGCATGCAACGAGGATGAGCCCGCACGCCATCTCGCCGAACCACAGAAGTCCCAGGGCGACGGCACATGCCACGAGACGGCGTGCCAGGGGGATTTTTCTGTCGTAGAAGAGCGGCGGTACAACAAATATATTGAGCAGAATGATAATGAGGCTGACAGGAGAGCCCGGCGTGCCTATCGTGCGCTTGAAGACCATTCCCGACACGGCCAGGACTGCCTCGATGAGCGCAAACCACCACTTGTGTTTCATGGGCAGCAGGCGCGTTTGCGCATAGATGAGCGCGGCATTGGGGATATTGCCGAGCAAGTCAAAGATGAATGTGACCATGTGCGCCCCTTGCGTATCTCGTCGGCTTCGTCTCGTGGGATTTTGCGCGAGACAGACTTCGCCAGGATAAACTTTCAGAGTCGAAGAGCCTTCAATCCAGCGCAGATTTCGTGTGGACGGGGCTGTTTGGGAGCATGAAAGGTGAAAGTAAACGCGGATGGTGTATCTTACTTGCGTTTGACCCTTGCCCCGGTTGCAACCTCCATCGGATTGCATCTGAGACAGGGGCGTCTTTATCAGGTTAGATGGAAAGGAACCACAATGGTCACCAAGGAGCAGAAGGCCGCTATCGTCGCTGAGTTCGGCAAGGATGCCAACGACACCGGCACCCCCCGCGTTCAGGTCGCTCTTCTCACCGCTCGCATCCGTGAGCTCACCGAGCACTGCAAGCAGCACCCCCACGACTTCCACAGCCGCCGTGGTCTGCTGATGCTCGTCGGCCACCGTCGCTCGCTGCTTCGCTACATCCGCTCCAACGATATCAACGAGTATCGTGAGCTCATCGCTAAGCTCGAGCTTCGCGACAACATCCAGTAAGTTGTCTTTTAGGGGCGCACTAGCGCCCCTTTTCGTTTTGCGTCCACATAAGGCTCGATAGCCAGGGCGCAGGCGCATAGGTCCCGCTCGCAATGGGGCGAGCGGAGTTGAAGGAGATTGCAGAATGGCAAAGGTTACACACGAGTTCGACCTCTATGGCAAGCATTACACCCTCGAGACTGGCGAACTCGCGAAGCAGACGACGGGCGCCGTCCTGGTCAAGCAGGGCGACACCACGGTCCTCATGACCGCCGTCGTCTCCAAGGAGCGCAAGAACTACGACTTCTTCCCGTTGACGGTTGACTTCGTGGAGCGCATGTACTCGGTCGGCCGCCTGCCCGGTGGCTACCTCAAGCGTGAGACCCGCCCCACCGACAAGGCGACCCTCACTGCCCGCATGATCGACCGCCCCATCCGCCCGAGCTTCCCCGACGGCTTCCGCAACGAGGTGCAGATCGTTGCTACCTCGCTCGTGTGCGACCAGATCAACCCCTTCGACGTCATCTGCACCATGGGTGCCTCCGCTGCCCTCACCGTGGGCGGCGTGCCCTTCGAGGGCCCGCTGGCCTGCGTGCGCATCGGCCGCGACCGCGACACCCATGAGTTCATCGTCAACCCCACCTACGAAGAGCGCGACAACTCCGACCTCGACCTCGAGCTCGGCGGTACCCGCGACTTCGTGAGCATGCTCGAGGCCGGCGCCGAGGAGATCACCGAGGAGGACATGCTGGCCGCCATGCAGTTCGGCCAGGAGGCCCTCGGTGCGTTCTGCGACCAGCAGAAGATCTTCTTCGAGAAGGTCGCCGAGGTCAACGGCCCCATCGTCATGAAGGAGTACCCGCTCGACGAGCCGAACTCCTACGTGCACGACAAGATCTTCGCCCACTACGACGAGATGAGCGCCGCCCTCAAGGACGCCGACAAGCAGGCCCGTATGGCCAAGGTCGACGAGCTCAAGAGCGCCATCAAGGCTGAGTTCACCGAGGAGGAGCAGGCCGAGTTCGACCGCGAGATCCCCGTTGAGCTCAAGAGCCTCGAGAAGCATGCCATGCGCGTCATGGTCGTCGAGACCGGCGAGCGTGTTGACGGCCGTCGTGCCGACGAAATCCGTCCGCTCATGATCAAGCCTGGCTACCTGCCCCTCGTGCACGGCTCCGGCCTCTTCCAGCGCGGCCAGACCCAGGTCCTCTCCGTGCTGACGCTCGGTATGCTCAACGACTGGCAGCGTCTCGACACCATCGAGCCCATCGATGGCAAGCGTTACATCCACCAGTACAACTTCCCGCCTTACTGCACCGGTGAGACCGGCCGCATGGGCTCGCCCAAGCGTCGCGAGATCGGCCACGGCGCCCTGGCTGAGCGCGCCCTTCTGCCCGTCATTCCTTCCGAGGAAGAGTTCCCCTACACCATCCGCGTCGTCTCCGAGGTCATGGAGTCCAACGGCTCCTCGTCCATGGCGTCGACCTGCGGCAGCTGTCTTGCCCTCATGGACGGTGGCGTGCCCCTGAAGCGCCCGGTCTCCGGTATCGCCATGGGCCTCATCCAGGAGAACGGCAAGACCGTCGTTCTCTCCGACATCCAGGGTCTTGAGGACTTCCTCGGCGACATGGACTTCAAGGTGACGGGTACCTCCGAGGGCATCACCGCCATGCAGATGGACAACAAGGCCACCGGCCTCACGTTCGAGATTCTGCGCAAGGCTCTCCAGCAGGCCAAGGAAGGCCGTGCCTTCATCCTCGACGCCATGCTTGCCGAGATTGCCGCTCCTCGCGAGAGCGTCCGTGAGAACGCCCCGCACATCATCACCATCCACATCCCGACCGACAAGATCCGCGAGGTCATCGGCTCGGGCGGCAAGACCATCCGCTCCATCCAGGAGGACACCGGCGCCACCATCGACATCCAGGAGGACGGCACCGTCTTCATCGGCTCCTGCGATGCCGGCGGCGAGGAGGCCCGTGCTCGCATCGAGGCCATCGTCAAGGTGCCCGAGGTGGGCGAGGAGTACTTCGGCCGCGTTGTGGGCGTCCAGCCCTTCGGCGCCTTCGTCGAGCTGCTTCCCGGCAAGGACGGCCTGCTGCACATCTCCCGTATGGCCCAGGGCCGCGTGGAGAAGGTCGAGGACGTTCTTAACGTTGGCGATGAGGTTCACGTCAAGGTTATTGAGGTCGACGAGAAGGGCAAGGTCTCTCTCGACCGCATCGACAAGCCCGAGGCTCCCGCCGGCTCCGGCAAGTCCTCTGAGGACCGCGGCGAGCGCTCCGAGCGTTCTGAGCGCAAGCCCCGCGAGCGTCGTCGTCCCGGCGACGGTGGCCACCACAAGTCCGAGGGTGGAAACGAGGGCGGCGAGCGTCGTCAGCCCCGCCGTCATCACGAGGGCTAAGTTCTAGCTTTACTTAAGCGTTATTGTTGGGGGACGTCAGCACTTATCGGGCTGACGTCCCTTTTCCTTAAGGAGGAACTTTATGGTTAAGGTTATCGTTTCTGGCGCCAAGGGCCGCATGGGCACCTGCATCGTCAACGCCGTGGCCGCAGCTGAAGACCTCAAGCTTGTCGGCTGCTTCGATCCCCATTGTGCTGGGCAGGTTGTGTCCTGCGCCGACGGTGATTTTGCCTGCTCCGACGATTTGGGCGCGCTCATTGACGCCACCGGCGCCGACGTCGTGGTCGACTTCACCCAGCCTGGCGCCGTGCTTGCCAACGTCGAGTGCGTGCTGTCCCATGGTGCGCACGCCGTTGTGGGCACGACCGGCGTTGCCCGTCAGGACATGGAGGCCCTCGCCCTGAAGTACGCAGACAAGGGCGGCAAGCTCTTCTTTGCCCCGAACTTCACCACCGGCGCCGTCCTCATGATGCAGTTCGCCAAGGTTGCCGGCAAGTTCTTCCCCGACGTCGAGATCGTCGAGATGCACCACGACGGCAAGAAGGACGCCCCTTCCGGCACCGCGGTCACCACCGCTCACATGATCGCCGAGGGCAGGGGAGGCGTGCGCAACGCCGGCCCCGGCAGCGAGACCGAGATTGCGGGTTGCGAGGGCGCCCGCGGCGCCGAGGTCGACGGTGTGCGCATTCATGCCATCCGCGGCGACGGATACATGGCCTCTCAGGAGGTCATCATGTCCGCGGCCGGCCAGACGCTCACCATCCGCCACGACTCCACGCTGCGCGAGGCCTACATGCCCGGCGTCTTGCTCGCGATTCGCAATGTCGCCAGCCTGCCGGAACCCTTCACGGTGGGTCTCGAGTGCCTCATGGGCCTCTAGGCAAATTGCGTTTTTGCCCCCACATACAAAGGGGGCCCGCCCCGTCTGGGGTACCATGATGGATGGCTCTTACACCACTCGCAAGAGGCATCGACACACATTTGATTGCTTGCGCGGCGCTGAAGGATGAGCCTGACTCGTCTGAAGCGCCGCGTTTTGTTATGGAACAGTTTGTATAAGCTAACGACATAAAGGAGGAAATGTTCGTATATGGCAAAACGGAAGAGCACTCAGGCAAAGGGGCCCGCGCTGAAGGTCATTCCTTTGGGCGGTCTCGACGGCATCGGCAAGAACATGACGGTCATCGAGTACGGTGACGACATGATTTTGGACGACGCCGGTCTCATGTTCCCTGATGACAATCATCCCGGCGTGGACCTTATCCTGCCGGATTACACCTATGTCCTTGAGAACGAGGACAAGCTGCGCGGCATCATCATCACGCACGGCCACGAGGACCACATCGGCGCCTTGCCGTACCTGCTGCAGGATCTCAACCCCAAGGTGCCCATCTACTCTTCGAAGCTCACGCTCGGCATGATCGCTGGCAGGCTCGAAGAGCATCGCATCAAGAACCCCAACTTCAAGGAAGTTAAGTCGGGCGACGGGGTGCAGCTCGGCAAGCTCGGTGTTGAGTTCTTCTCGGTGAACCACTCCATCCCTGCAGCCATGGGCGCGTTTATCCAGAGCCCCGCCGGCAATGTCCTGCACACGGGCGACTTCAAGCTCGACCAGACCCCCATCGACGGTGTTCGCACCGATTTTGCGGCCCTCACCAGGTTCGCAGACGAGGGCGTCGACCTGCTGATGAGCGACTCGACCAACGCAAACCGCCCTGGGTACACCCCCAGCGAGGCCGCCGTCGGCCCCTTCCTGCGCGATGTCATCTCCAACGCCAAGGGCCGCGTGTTCGTTGCCTCGTTCTCGAGCCACATCCATCGCCTCCAGCAGGTGTGCGACGCCGCGATCGCATCGGGCCGCAAGGTGGTCGTGACCGGTCGTTCGATGCTCACCAACACCCGCGTTGCCCGCGAGCTCGGCTACCTCAAAATCGATGAAGAGGACATCATCGATGCCTTCGACATCGACAAGTACCCCGAGAACCGCGTCGTCGTGCTGTGCACCGGCTCTCAGGGCGAGCCCCTCTCTGCTCTTGCGCGCATGGCCACGGGCGAGCACAAGACGCTGCAGATTCAAGAGGGCGACACGGTCATCATCTCGGCCACGCCGGTCCCGGGCAACGAGAAGGCTGTGACCCAAATCATCAACACCCTCGCCAAGATCGGCGCCGACGTGTACGACAAGAGCCGCGGCATGGTCCACGTCTCCGGCCACGCCTCCCAAGAGGAGCTGAAGATGCTCATGGCGCTCACGCGCCCCAAGCACTTCATGCCCGTCCACGGCGAGGCCACGCACCTGCGCGCTCATGCAAGGCTCGCCCAGGACATGGGCGTCGACGAGGACAACATCTTCATCCTCGACAACGGCGAGTCGCTCGAGATGCGCGACCATCGCGTCACGCGCGGCAAGACGGTCGAGTCGGGCGTCATCTACGTCGACGGCCTACGCATCGCCGACACCGACCAGATGGTCCTCGCCGACCGCAAGCGCCTGTCGGAAGACGGCCTGGTAAGCGTCGTCGCCACGTTCTCCCGCCGCACATCCACCTTGGTTGGCCTTCAGCTTTCTGCCAAGGGTGTATCGTTTGACGCCGAGGCTCCTGGTTGCGTCACACTGCTCACTGAGCGCGTGAAGAAGGCCATTGCCAAGCGCAGCGCCTCGCTTGAGAGCCGCGAGGCCGTGGACAAGGTTGTGCGCGACACCGTTTCAAGCCACCTTTGGGAGACCTGGCACAGCCGCCCGGTCATTGTTTCGTTCGTCGTGGAAGTGTAAGGCAGGTTCCAGCGCGTGAGTCGTCCGAAGAGCGAGGCCAGCTCGCAGAAGACAACCAAAGAAAAGTCCGGAGGGCGCACCAAGAAGGCGACCCCGCAGAAGGCGACCGCCAAGGCTCGCTCCGGGCAGGCTGCCTTCTCGAACCAGTCTGCTCAGCGCCGGGTGGAGCCCGCACCGAGCCCAGCCATGCCCGCGGAGCCTCGCACGCCGCTGCTCGACTATGAGACGCGTCAGCAAATCGCGGGCGTCGTGGTGGCCGTCATCGGCGCGGCTCTGTTCATCGCGATGCTTGCCCCCACAACCGGCGTGCTCACCCAGGGGCTCAGCGCTTTCCTGCATACGCTCTTCGGCGTCGGGGCCATTCTTGTGCCCCTTGCGCTTGTCGCATGGTCGGTCACCATTTTCACCCAGCGTGCCGGCCTTGTTGCAAGCAGGGTCATTGTGGGCCTGCTGCTTGTGGCCCTTGCCGTGATGGCCGGCTTCGGCATCACCACCGCAGGCTGCACCGCAGACGCGAACATCCTGTTCAGCGTTGAAAGCCTCCGTGCGCGGGGCGGCTATGTCGGCAACGGCCTCGCCTGGGTGCTTCTTTCGCTCTTTGGCCAGATTGTCGGCTTTGTCGTGATCGTCGGCATCGCCATCGCAGGCCTTGTGATCATCGGCCTCGATGTCTCCTCTGCAGTCGCCCAAGTGCGCATGCGCCACCAGCAGTCGCTTGCCCGCAGCGCGGAGAGGCGTGCCTCTCGCGAGCGCCGTGCGTCGCGCTACGAGAACGATTTCTACGAGGATGAGCTGCCTGAAGGCTACACGCCCACCGTGTTGTTCAACCCTGACGACCGCTGTCGTCCGCAGTCTGGCATGACTGCCGCGCCCACGAGCCGCGCACGCTCTGCTACCACGGTCATACCGTTCGACCGCGAGGCCGTGGACCTGCGCGACTATGCAACGCCCCCCGCTTCGGTTCTCAGCCGCGCAAAGGCTGCAGGCGTCGCCTCGACGACGCTCCTTGACGGCGAGGACGACCTTGAATACGAGCACGTGCAGCCTGCTCCCAAGACGACCCTGCTTGCACAGGAACGCGACGACGCCGACTATGAGGATGACGACGCATACGGGCCCGCCGATGACTATCGTCGCGTGCTCGAGGTGCGCTCCATGCCTGAGCAGCGGTTTGCCCTTGACGAGTCGCTGCCCCAGCCCCCTCAGTCGCTCATCAACAAGAAGGCCCGCCGTGTCTCCTCGGGTTGGTGGAACCCGGCCGACGAGTGGAACCGCGACGCCTTCGACCCGAACGACCTGGGCGACGGTCAGGCCGACAGCCTCGTCCCGGGCGTTATTCCAGGTGCCCCGCTCTATTACGACGAGTCGATGGCGTCTTCTGACGACATATACATTGCCGAGAAGGGCACCATTGCGCCCAGCACGGCTGCCACTACGGCCGCGACCGCAGCATGCGCCCCTCGCGATGATGCACCCGCTGCCGCCTTGCCGGTTGAGCCGATGAGTGACTTCGAGGCAGCCCGAGAGGCTAAGCGTCCGTCTGTGCCTGCAGCTCCTATGCGCGTGCAACCCGCGCAGCAGGTAGGGGAGGGCGATTCGGCCTCTCTTGACAGCTCCGCCATCACGGCCGTCGAAGCTGCTCGCTACAACGACGCATATGCGGAGGTGACCCCCGCCTCCACCGTGTTCGACGAGGATTCCGACGGGTGCGAGCTGCCCTGGGAGGAGCCCGCGGGGGACGCATCGGCGGATGTGGTGCAACCCATGGCCCCCGTCGTGGCGCCCCCGGCTCCCCAGCAGCGTCGCAGTGCTACCACGAGCCTCAACGCCACAAGCGTTTTTGCCCAGGAGCCCATGCGCCGCGCCTCTTTCGGCGAGGCCGCCGAGGCTCTTGCCAACTTCGGGGCAAGCCAGCAGGATGCCCCCGTCAACGAGGGTCCCTACGAGCTTCCCCCGCTGGCACTGGCCAGGCGCTCCAACGGCGGCAAGGGCTTCGTTGCGGAGCACTCCGAGCTCGCCCAAGAGACTGCTGCCGCGTTGCAGTCGGCGCTTGCGGAGTTTGGCGTGGACGCCCATGTCGTCGACTGGGTCGAAGGCCCCACGTTCACGACGTATCGCCTCTGCCCCGGCAAGGGCGTGCGCGTAAACAGGATTTCCGCCCTGGAGAACGACATCGCCCGCACCCTTGCTGCGCCCAGCGTGCGTATCTACTCGCCTGTTGCGGGCACGAGCTACGTGGGTGTGGAAGTTGCCAACGAGAGCCGCCGCGAGGTCGCCTTCGGCGACGTGCTGCCTTGCGTCACGGGCGGCCCGCTCGACTTCGCCGTTGGCCTCGATGCCGGCGGCAAGCCCGTCCATGCCGACCTCGGCAAGCTCCCGCACCTGCTCATCGCCGGTACCACCGGTTCGGGCAAGTCCGTCACTGTGAACTCCATCATCCTGTCGATGCTCATGCGCGACACACCCGAGGAGCTGCGCCTCATCATCGTCGACCCCAAGCAGGTCGAGTTCAGCGAGTATGCCGGCATTCCGCACCTTGCCATGCCCGTCGTGACCGACCCCCGTCAGGCCGCCGCGGCACTGCAGTGGGCGGTCACCGAGATGGACAGGCGTTACCGTGTCTTCTCCAACTTGGGCGTTCGCGACCTTGCTTCCTACAACTCGCTTGTCGCCAGGATCGCCGAAGGGGAAACGAACCTCACGACCCTTCCGTGCGTCGTCGTCGTCATCGACGAGCTTGCTGACCTCATGATGGTCGCCAAGAAAGACGTTGAGGCATCCATCGTGCGCGTGGCCCAGCTGGGTCGTGCCGCTGGTATCCACCTCGTCATCGCCACGCAGACCCCGCGCGCCGACATCGTCACGGGCCTCATCCGCGCAAACGTCGCCAACCGCATCGCGTTGCGCGTTTCGAAGGGCACCGACTCGCGCATCATCATCGACCAGATGGGCGCCGAGAAGCTGCTGCCCCACGGCGACATGCTGTTCCTCGAGGCGTCTTTTGGCGACATGCCCCGCCGTATCCAGGGATGCAACGTCACCGACGAGGAGAAGGCAGCGATTCTCAACCACATCAAGTCCCAGCCCGCCGCCCGTCCCTGCGCCATGGCCCCCATGCCGAGCGCAGGCGGTCAGCTGCCGCTCGACACCTCCACCGAACCCGCCGGACCCACAGGCAGGGGAGGGTCGGCAGGACCGGGCGACGACGACCCCTTGGCCTGGGAGGCTGCTAAACTTGTCGTGGAGAACCAGCTTGGCTCCACTTCCATGCTCCAGCGTCGCATGAAGCTCGGCTATGCTCGCGCCGGCCGCGTCATGGACTTGCTCGAGGAAATGGGCGTGGTGGGCCCTGCCCAGGGTTCAAAGCCGCGAACCGTTCTCGTGTCTGACCTCGACGAGCTTGAGACGCTCCGCAACGCCGACATCCCGTCTGGAGAGTGATGCAGAAGATGCCGAACATGCAGCCCATCGGAAACCTTCTGGCCAAACGCCGCAAGGAGCTTGGCCTGTCAATCGATAAAGCCGCCGAAGCCACGAAGCTGCGCCGCCACGTCATCGAGGCGTTCGAGTACACCGACTTCGACGCCATGCCCCCCAAGGGCTATGCACGCGCCTCGATGGGGTCGTACGCTCGCTACCTGGGCCTCAACACTTCCGAGGTCTTGCGCGCCTTCGACGAGCAGCTTGCCGAATATGAGGCACGCCAGCAGGGCTATGCCCGTCAGGACGAACGCTTCCAGCAGGCCTCTTCGCGCGACGCGTCACGTCAAGACGAGCGCCGGCGCGACACCCGGTCCGATCAGCGCGCCGGCTACCGCCAGGACACCCGACTGTCTCAGACTGCCAGGTCGCAAAGTGCCTCCTCGGCCATGCGCACGCCCACAAGGTCCGCCTCATCAGAGGCGCGTGCCCAGCGCGGAACGGACAGCCGCGGCACATATGGCCGTCCCACCTCGCCGGCCCGTACAAGCACGCCGACCCCTGGTCGCTATGAGGCCCCTGCAAGCAGGAACAGACAGCCTGGTCACACCGGCTTTGAGTCCGAGCCCGGCCGTTATACCGATTTTCGAACGCGACAGGATACGGCGAGGCCGGGCTCCTATGGCACCGCTGGCAGGCGCACGGGTTCGGGCGCTGCCGCAGCCGGTTCATATCAGGGCCAGCGTCCAAGCTCCCGTCCTCGCGAGACTGCCCAGCCGCTCGACGTCGACAGCGGGTATGAGGGAGGCAGCGGCGGCAGGTCGGGAGGACGCAACCAAACGACGCATGCCACACAGCAGAGTGTTTCGGAAGTGCTCCAGGGCATCCTCCAGACCATCATGGCCGACAGGCGCGTCATGCTCATTCTTGTGGGCGTCATTGCCATCGTGCTCGTTGTGGTGATAGCCGTGGCTGCCACGTCGTGCACGAACAAGGCGTCCCAGTCGCAGGGCAACAGCTCCATTCCCGTCACGAGCGTGGCCGGCACGAATCAAACGGCTCAGCCAGGCACGATCGTCGACACGACGAAGCTCAATCCCTCCGGCATCGACCTCACTGCCATTCCCGTGAACTCCAAGGTCTCGCTTGCCTTTGCAGCCGACGCGGCAAACTCTGTTTGGGCGGAGGTCTACGTCGACGGCAACGCCGTGTATGCGGGCAACCTGGAAGCTGGGTCCACGCAGGAATGGACGATTGGACGCACCCTTGCCGTGACGTTGAGCGACTCCACCGGCGTCTCGATTGCCATCAACGGCACTTCCGTCACGCCTACCATCTCGAACGGTACGTACGTGCTCAATGCCACGGTTCCCGAAGACCAGTGGGCCCCCGATCCTCCCGCCGACACCGCTTCGCAGGACGGGTCGGACGAGTACGATCCGTCTCAAGACGAGTGGACCGACGACACGGATTACAGCGACTACGGCTCGTACGACGATTCCGGCTATTACGGCGAAGACGACTCATACGAGGGTTAACGCCTTTGCATCCTATTGATTGACCGATTGGGGCGCATGGCCCCCTGAAACAAGGAGAGACACATGGCATCCAAAGACAGCAGCTTCGACGTCGTTTCCGAAGTCGACATGCAGGAGGTCGACAACGCCTACCAGCAGACGACCAAGGAGCTCGTGCAGCGCTACGACCTCAAGGACTCCCACGCCACCATCGAGCTTGACAAGGCCAAGGGCGTTGTGACCGTGCAGGCACCCTCCGAGTTCGTTGCCTCCCAGGTCATCGACGTCTTCCAGACGCGCCTCGTCCGTCGCAAGGTCGACCTGTCCTCCGTCTCCTTTGGCGACCCCCAGCCTGCAAGCGCCGGTACCGTGCGCGTCATCGGCACCGTGGTGCAGGGCATCGAGCAGGAGCTTGCCAAGAAGATCAGCAAGGATGTGCGCGACGCGAAGTTCAAGGTCAAGGTGACCGTCGAGGGCGACAAGCTCAAGGTCTCCTCGCCGAGCAAGGACGCCCTTCAGGCCGTCATCGCCTTCCTGCGCGAGCAGGACTACGGTCAGCCCCTCCAGTTCACCAACTATCGCTAAGAGTCGCCGGAAGGCCATGCAACATATGCAAACCAACACCACCAAAAACGTCGCTTTCATCACGCTGGGCTGCGCCAAGAACGAGGTCGACAGCGACCGCATGAGAGCACTCATCGACGCCGACACTCAGCTCGAGGTCATCGACGACCCTGACAACGCCGACGTCATCATCGTCAACACGTGCTCGTTTCTCATGAGCGCCGTGGAGGAGGGCATCGAGACGACGCTCTCCCTCGTGGCGGAGAAACTTGAGGACGGCATTACCTGTCCCATCGTCATGGCCGGCTGCATCCCCGCCCGCTACGGCGACGAGATCGAGCATGAGATGCCCGACGTGGCGGCCTTCGTCCCCTGCAAGCGCGAAGACGAGATCTGCTCGGTCCTCAAGCGCGTGCTCGGCGTGGAGGAGTGCACCCAGGAGGCCCCCGGGGTCGTTCGTACGGTTCAGGCCGCCTTCGCCTACGTGAAGATTTCCGATGGCTGCGACAGGTTCTGCTCCTTCTGCGCCATCCCTTACATTCGCGGCCGCTATTTCTCGCGTGAGGCCGACGTCATCCTCTCCGAGGTGCGCCATCTGCTCGAAGGCGGTGTGCGTGAGATCGTCCTCATCGGCCAGGACACCGGCATCTGGGGCCATGACCTGCCCGGCGACCACAACCTGGCGTGGCTCTTGCAGGCCGTGGCTCAGGAGGTACGTCCCTACGGCGGCTGGGTGCGCGTGCTCTACCTTCAGCCCGAGGGCCTCACCGACGAGCTCGTCGCGGCCATCCGCGACACCCCGGAGGTCGTCAAGTACATCGACATCCCGCTGCAGCACAGCAATGCCGAGGTCCTCAAGAACATGAACCGTACCGGCTGCACCTCCGAGTTCCTCGAGATGGTCGCGCGCCTGCGCCGCGAGGTGCCCGGCATCACGCTGCGCACGACCGCGCTCGTGGGCTTCCCTGGTGAGACCGAGGAACAGTTCGAAGAGCTCGTCGAGTTCATCGAGAAGGCCGAGTTCGACTACTGCTCCGTCTTTGCCTACTCGCAGGAGGACGGCACCGAGGCAGCCGGCATGGCCGACCAGGTCGATGAGGACGTCAAGCACGACCGCGAGCAGCAGATGGTCGACATTGCCGAGACGTACGGCTTTGCCAGCGCCGCCAAGCATGTGGGCCAGGTCGTCCGTGTGCTCGTCGACGCCCACGAGGAAGACGACGAGGGCCAGCTCGACATCCTGGGCCGCACCTACTTCCAGGCGCCCGACTCCGACGGCGTGGTGCATCTCGGACCCGTCGACGTCGCCATGGGCGAGTTCGTCGACGTGCAGATTGACGAGTCGGTGTGCTACGAGCTCTTTGGTCACATCGTGCGATAAGCGAGGCAAAGCATGTCCAAGCCTAACAAGGTGTATGGCGGCATCGAGTGGACGCCGGCCAACATCGTTACGGTCATTCGAATACTGTTCATCCCGGTCTTCGTCATTGCGCTGCTCACACCATGGGAGCAATGCCTGTTTGGGACCGACCCGATGGGCCTCACCGTGCGCGCGGTGGTCTCCCTCGTCGTGTTCGGCCTCATCTGCCTGACGGACACGCTCGACGGTTACCTGGCACGTTCGCGCAACGAGGTGACCGTCTTCGGCAAGTTCATCGACCCCATTGCCGACAAAATCCTCGTTGTGGCGGCGCTTCTGTGCCTTGTGCAGCTGGGTCTTTTGAGCAGCTGGGTCCCCATTGTAATCGTTGCCCGCGAGATGCTCGTGAGCGGCCTTCGCATGCTTGTGGCCTCGGCCGGCGTCGTCGTCTCGGCATCTATTCTCGGCAAGATCAAGACCGCGACCACCATGGTTGCCATCTGCCTGTTCATCCTCATGGTGTCGCCCATCGTGGCTGCGCTCACGTGGTTTCGCGTGTTTGCATGGGCCCTGATGCTTGTGGCCGTCTTCTTCACCATTGCCTCGATGGTGGATTACTTCGCCAAGGCTTGGCCGCTGCTTGCGGCGACCCCGGCCAAGGCTGAAGGGCAGGAGCAGGCTGAGAAGGTTTCCAACAATCTCGCTTTTGCTTGGGGCACGGTCGAGGGCGACCATCCGCTTGCCCGAGAGGTCCTCGCGGGTTTGACCGAAAAAGGCCTGAGCGTTTGCACGGCTGAATCGTGCACGGGTGGCCTTGTCTGCGCAGCCCTCACCTCGCAGCCCGGTTCGTCGTCGGTCGTGCGCGGTGGCGCCGTCACCTATACGGTGGACGAAAAGGTCCGCGCCTTGGGCCTCAACCCCGAGCAGGTGGAGCGTGACGGCGTCGTTTCCGAAGAGACGGCACGCGCCATGGCCCTTGGCGCCAAGAAGCGCCTGGGAGCCGACTACGCCCTCAGCGCGACCGGTGTCGCCGGACCTGGCGGGGCAACTCCGCAGGCTCCCCTGGGCTGCGTCTGCCTGGGCTTGGCCTGTCCTGACGGCACGGTGACAAGCCAGCGCTGCATCTTTGAGGGTTCCCGCGCCCAGGTGCGCGCACAAGCCGTGGACAAGGCACTCGAAATGCTCATGGAGCACATGAGCAGGAGCGCCAACTAGAACCGCACGCCCTGCGCGTCACATACGTCACAGGATCGTCACGCCCGCGCGTGACCAAAAACTTGTCGCCATGATGGAACCTGCCAGCGATGCGTGGCAGAATTGCGTGGCGACGAACGGGAACGCAACCCGCACGGCCCATAACGAGAAGGAATCGACATGGCAAAGTCTTCAGTCTCCAAGGAGATTCACGCCCGTACCGAGGGCGACGAGCGCACCAAGATGATCGAGCTCACGACGAGCGAGATTGAGAAGCGCTTCGGCAAGGGATCCATCATGAAGTTCGGCGATGCGGCCGACGCCCTGTCGGTGGAGTCCATCCCCACCGGCGCCTTGGCGCTCGACGCAGCGCTTGGCATCGGCGGCGTTCCGCGCGGCCGCATTATCGAGATTTACGGCCCTGAGTCGAGCGGCAAGACGACACTGTCGTTGGAGATTCTCGCCGAGGCTCAGGCCATGGGCGGCGTCGTGGCGTTCATCGACGCCGAGCACGCCCTCGACCCGGGCTATGCCGCCCGCTTGGGCGTCGACATCGACGAAGTGCTCATCTCCCAGCCCGACACCGGCGAGGACGCGCTTGAGATCTGCGACATGCTTGTGCGCTCCGGAGCCATCGACGTCATCGTCATCGACTCGGTCGCCGCTCTCGTGCCCCGTGCCGAAATCGAAGGCGAGATCGGCGACAGCTCCGTGGGCCTTCAGGCTCGCCTCATGAGCCAGGCCTTGCGCAAGCTGGCTGGCTCGCTCTCCAAGTCCAAGACCACGTGCATCTTCATCAACCAGCTGCGCGAGAAGATCGGCGTCATGTTCGGCAACCCCGAGACGACCACCGGTGGCCGCGCGCTTAAGTTCTTCGCCTCCGTGCGCCTGGAGATCCGCCGCGTCGAGAGCATCAAGAAGGGCACCGACGTCATCGGCAACCGCGTGCGCGTCAAGGTCGTGAAGAACAAGGTAGCTGCGCCTTTCCGTCAGGCGGAGTTCGACATTCTCTACGGAGAGGGCATCTCCAAAGAGGGCTGCGTGCTTGACATGGCCGTTGACGAGAACATCGTCAACAAGTCTGGTTCGTGGTACACCTACGGCCAGGAGCGCATCGGCCAGGGGCGCGAGGCGGCCAAGGACTTCCTCAAGCAGAATCCCGAGCTTTGCAACGAGATCGACCACAAGGTCCGCGTGGCCATCGGCCTGCTTCCCAATGAGGACGCCCCTGTGGGCGAGCCTGTTGAGAACGCTTAGGCTTTCTTTCAACCTGAAACAGGTGTGCCATGGCGCAGACCGAGGTTGAGCGTGTGCGATGCCTTCTCGACGAGCTTGAGCGCCACCAACGCCAACGCAAGGGTGCCGCTGATACCCAGGCGGCACCCTTGCGCCTGCACCTGCAAGAGGAAGAACATGCTTCATCCCCCTGCAAAGGCAGGCGCGTTCTTTGCAAACTGCTCGCCGACGAGCCGCACAACGGTGATGCCGCCACCCCGACGGCCACCCATGACCTGGAAATCCCCGCGAACGCGCGACGCGTGTTTGCCTCGGGTCGCCAAACCTTTGAAGACGCGGCTGATTTCGAGGCATATGCCCGCACGGCCTTGGAGCAGGCCGCCTTCGAGCGCGCTTGTTCCAAGCTGAGCGCAAGGGAACGCCCTGGTAAGGACGTGCTCAACCTGCTCGTGCAAGAGGGGTACTCTAAAGAAGCTTCGCAAGCCGCGGTGGATAAGGCCAGGCGCTGTGGTGTGATTAGCGACACTCGCTATGCGCAGGCTTTTGTCAATTCCAAAACCCGGGCTGGCTGGGGCAAGGCTCGCATCTCTCGCGAACTGGAACGGTTCGGCCTTTCGCTGGAAGATGCCGGTGAAGAAGCCCTAGACGGCCTCACACAGGATCGGGAGTACGAGCGGGCATTGGCTGCCGCCAGCAGGCGAGCGATACCGTCCAAGAACCCAACGGAGAAGATCGCTCGCTTTCTCATGGGGCGCGGCTTCGCTACGGGGCTTTCTTTGCGCGTCGCCAAAGAGGTCGTCGCACAGGCGCAAGACCCATCCGACGGATAAGCGTTCCAACGCATTCCTCGGACATCTTGTGTCAAAAATGTGGATAACAGGTACATTGCAAGCTTTTCCTTGCCCAACCAAGGAGAGATGACATATAGTTACCTACGCACTTGAGCACGGGCAATAGCGCAGCTTGGTAGCGCACTTGACTGGGGGTCAAGGGGTCGTGGGTTCAAATCCCGCTTGCCCGACCATGTTTACTGAGAGCCTGGGACTTCTTGAAGTCCCAGGCTTTTTTGGTTCTTGGCATCACCCTCATCGCCAGCCAATGTGGGAAGCCTGTAGGCCGCGTATGACACTACCGTAAGGTTGGTATACGGATGTGTACACCAACGCAGGTAGAATACTATTTTTTCCCACGTTGACTTCGTAGGGCAGCATTGTTCCCGTCCAAAGGGGCAGGGTGCTTTCGTATAATGCATCCCAAGAATTTTTACCAGGCATAAGCAGGGGAGAGCAGCATGTCAAAAGATCGCACACGGGGTTTGGGCCTTGTCGACCCAACGGCAGAACCCGGTACACCCGACAATCCCCTGCATACGTTGGCAACGATTCCCAACCTCATCACGTTGTGCCGTCTTGTGCTCACCGCCTGTTTCCTAGTGCTCTATCCCCAGGAGCAATATCACACTCTTGCCGTGGTGCTCTTCATCATCGCGGCCTGCACCGACTGGGTCGACGGTAAGCTCGCGCGCCGCCTCAAGCAGGTAAGCCTCTTCGGTAAGCGCTTCGACCCGGTGATGGACCGCGTCCTCATCTTCAGCGGCGTCATCGCCCTGCTCGTCACCTCACGCATTCCCGCCTGGACCGTTTGCTACCTGGTGACGCGCGATGCGCTGCTGTTTGTGGGCGGAGCCGTTCTCATGAAGAAGCACGGGCGCATTCCCGACGTGTGCTACACCGGCAAGGCCTGCACGTTCATTCTCATGGCAGGCTTTTCCGTACTGCTCTTCGACCTCTTCCCCATGCCCGGTCTCAACCTTTTCGAATGCTCTTTCCTTCCCGGCTTTGGAGCCGCCACGACGAGCATGGGTATCTGGCTTGTCTATGTCGGTTGCATTCTTTCCGTCGCGGCCGCCCTCATCTATGTCGTGAGGGGCGTGCGTATCCTGAGGAGCGATCCTGATGCTGAACAGTCCAACGATGCAGCCTAGCCCGCGCATCGCCATGTCTCTCTCGCGCAGGGATTTCTTGGGCTTGGGCGCACTTGTGTGTCTTGCCGCCGCCGGTGCCTTCCACGCCGTCCCTGCCCATGCCGACACCAACCGCTGGTCTGCCTTCGGTGACGACTATCCTGCCTTGCAGTTCGCCCGCGAGGCTGCCGTGGTAGACGAGGACGGAAACGTCCTTTTCTCGCTCAACGGCGACGTCTCCATGGCCATGGCCTCGACGACCAAGATCATGACAGCCGTCGTTGCGCTGGAAAGCGGCGTTTCGCTCGATACTGTCTACACCGTCTCCGACATCGTCAATACCGTATACGGCCAGCTCATCGGTTATGACCCCGGCGACCAGGCAACGCTCAACGAGCTGCTTCACGGTCTGCTTGTCTACTCGGGCAACGACGCCGCGGTGTGCATTGCCGAATGCGTGGGCGGCTCGGTCGCCAACTTCGTCGAAATGATGAACAGCAAAGCCGCAGAACTTGGCCTTTCGGGCACCCACTACGTCAACCCCCACGGCCTCGACGAGGACGGGCATCATTCCACCCCGCTCGACCTCATCACGCTTGCGCGCCATGCCGTGCAGATCCCCCTTTTCAGCTCCATCGTGGGCTCGGCCTACACGACGGTTCAGGTGGGGGGAGAATCCAAGACGCTGGAATCGACCGATGCCCTTGGCAACTCGTACCCCGGCATGCGCGGCATCAAGACGGGCTTCACCTACAACGCCGGCAACTGCTTCGTGGGCCGCGCGACCTTAGGCTCCAAGACCCTGTTCATCAGCGTCTTGGGATGCGAGGAGAGCGAGGGACGCTGGTCAGACGCACGCACGCTGCTCGATTGGGCTTTCAGCCACTATCCCGAGCTACAGGGAGTCGGTACAACAAACGTCACCCTGTATGCGCCCTTTGCCGAAAACGCGAGCTGGTCGGTCGGCTATGGCGCAAACGGCCTTGTGCTGTTTCGCGACAACGCCTCGCGATCAGTGTCGGTAAGCGAAAGCGACGCCGGCATGATCGAGCCTGACGAGGTCACCTCCACCATCTCCTGGCAGGACAGCGCCGGCTCCACAGGCGCCGTTCGCACGGAGAAGGGCGAAGCGGTTCTTTTTGAGTCGCATGCCTTTGGCCCGCTTGTATCGCAGCTCTTCTATTAAACTGTTAACCATACAACGAACCCACGACACACGAGGGGTTACTATGAACGAGAACATGAACAACCTGACGGGCATCATGGGCCAGACCCAGTCGTTCAACCTCATGCCCGACATCACCCTTCCCAACATCGACATGAGCTCCCAGGATTCCGGTCTGGCCGAGCTCACCATCGTGCGCGGCCCTTCCACCGGCGAGCGCTTCATCCTCGACATCCCCGAGGTCACCATCGGCCGCGACCCGAACTGCGAGGTCTTCCTCAACGACCGCACCGTGTCGCGCCGCCATGCCCACTTGAGCATTCAGGGCGGCCGCGCCATCATCGAGGACCTGGGCTCGCTCAACGGCACCTGGGTCGACGCCGCCATCGTTTCTTCGAGCGAGCTCTTCAACGGCTCGACGATTCAGATCGGCACCTTCAAGATGATCTTCAACATGCACTAAGCAGCCTTCGAGTCCCGGTGGGAGAGCACACGCGATGACGGATGAACCCAAGTACACTATCGGCAAGGTCGTCAAACAGCTCCAGATCAACCATCCCGACATCACGGTGTCGAAGGTGCGTTTCCTGGAGAGCGAGGGCCTTGTTACGCCGCAGCGCACCAAGAGCGGCTACCGCATGTACTCGGACCACGACATTGCGCGTCTCGAGGCCATCCTCCAGATGCAGAAGACGCAGTTCTATCCCTTGGCGGTCATCAAGGAAAAGCTTGACGCGTCTCCCGATGCATATCTGAGCATCCTTGACGGCGACGCTGATGCGCAAGAGTCCGCAGAGGAGGCCGCCGAGTCCAAAGACGACGCGTTTGCCCAGGCATATCATCCCATCGACGAGATGGCGGCGCAGGCCGAGGTTCCTGCCACATTCGTCGGCGAGCTCATTGAGGCCGGTTTCCTCGACGCCAAGGCCGACACCATGGGCCGTCCTTCTGTGTCCGGCCACGATCTCGAGCTCGTCAAGGCCGCCTTTGAGCTGGGCGGCTATGGTTTTGACACGCGCACCCTCAAAAGCCACATTCAGCGCGCCAACCGCGACGTGACGTTCTACAAGCAGGGTCTGGCCATCATCGCTCGCAAAGATGCCGACGCTCAGCCTGACAAGACCCTCGCGCATCTCATCGAGCTCAACAACGCCATCTATTCCACGCTTGTGCAGCGTATGGCCGAGCTGTAACGCGCCTGCCAAGCACATAAACTCGAAGCAACCAGGTAAAAGGGGCGGGCATCCGCCCCTTTTTTTTCGGTATCGACACGCGTATGCAGGCAAACCGCGAAATCCTTCCGCCCAAACGGGCAAGCCCCAAAGCTGAACACTTTTAAGCATTCTTGGGGTTTATGCCTACATTGCCAACCCTTGGCGATGCGCCGCCCGCGCTTGGTAAAATAGCCTTTCAGCGATTGAAGGGATTTGTGCTCCATGAGTCTGAACGGCATCACAAGACGAACCTTTGCCACGTCGGCTTTCTCGATGTTGGCCATCCTCGGCACCGGTGCTCTGCTGGGTACCCCGGCATACGCCGACTACTCCGCCTCCGCCGAGACCGAGGCGGCGCTTTCCGATGCGCAGACGCGCTATGAAAACGCCCTTGCGCAGATTGATTATCTCAACGACCAGTACTTCGACGCCGAGGCGCAGTACAACTACATTCTTGATCAAATCAACGACACCCAGGCCCAGATTGACCAGCTCCAGGCTGACATCGAGGCCAAGCAGGCCGAACTGTCGCAGGCACAGGACATCCTGTACGACCGCGTGGCGGCAAGCTACCGCGCAGGCAACGTCGCGCTCATCGACGTGCTCCTGCAGGCGACCGACTTCGACGACTTCGTGAGTCGCCTGTACTATGCCAACAAGACTTCCGACGCCGACGCTGAGGCCATCCAGGCCGTCAAGGACATCAAAGCGTCCCTTGAGGCCGACCAGCAGGCTCTTTACGAGCATCAGGCACAACTTGAGGACCTTCGAGCCCAGCAGGAAGCCGCGCTCGACGAGCTCTCGGTACGCCTTGCCGCCGCGCAGGACTACGCCGCATCGCTTGATTCCGAGGTCCAGGCACTCATCGCCCAGCGCGACGCCGAGATTGCCGCAGCCGCCGAGGCCGCGCGCATCGCAGCCGAGCAGGAGGCCGAGCGCCAGCGCCAGGAGCAGGCCGCACAGGGCGGGTCAAGCTCGGGCGACTCGGGTTCCAGCTCGGATTCCGGCGACTCGGGTTCGAGCGACTCAGGTTCAGGTGGTTCGGACACGGGCGGGTCGAGCTCTGGTGGCACCGGCGTTCACGACTCCAGTGTGGTGAGCGCTGCCTACAGCCTCATCGGCACGCCGTATGGCACGCTTGACTGCTCGGGTCTTACGAGCGCCGCGTATGGGGCGTGCGGCTACTCGCTCTACCACCAGTCGGGCGTGCAGTACAGCATCGTCGCAGGCAAGGGCAACCTCGTGGGTGCCGACGGCCTTGTGGCGGGCGACCTCGTTTTCTATGCCCGCGGCGGTTCCATCTACCATGTGGGTCTCTACATCGGCGACGGTTACATCATCGACTCCATCCCCTCGGGAGGCGTGCAGGTCAGGACCCTGTACTTCTGCGATGGCTTCTGCGGTGGCGGCAGCCCGCTCTAAACCCCTCATCAGGCGGACTATTCAGCAAACAAAGACCAGTAAGGAAGTGTCATGGTCATGAACAATACAGAAGCACGACAGCTCACCAGACGCGACTTCGGCAAGGTCGCCGTCATGGCAGGTGCTGCATGCATCATGGGAGGTGCCCTCGCACCCCGTGGCGCTCAGGCCGCAACCGACGCAACCCTTGCGGCACTTTCCGGCGCCCAGGCCGAGTATGAGGCGGCTATGGCCGAACTGCAGAGCATTACCGAGCAGCTCGAGATCGCCCAGTACAACCTGGCTGAGTGCCAGGCCAACCTGCAGCAGACCAACGACCAGATCGCCGAGCTCGAGGTAACCATCGCCCAGAAGCAGTCCGAGCTGCTCGAGGCTCAGGATGTCCTCGCCGAACGTCTCGGCGCTAGCTACAGGGCCGGCACCTCCAACCTGCTCGAGGTCCTCCTCGACTCGGCCGACTTCGAGGACTTTGTAAGCCGTCTGTATTACGCCAACAAGGTCAACGACGCCGACACCGAGGCCATCAACAACGTCAAGACGCTCAAGGCCGAGCTCGAGGCGGAAGAGGCCGAGTTGCAGCAGCAGCGCGCCACCCAGGAGCAGCTGCTTGCCGACCAGCAGGACTACACCGACCAGCTCGCCAACACCGAAAGCTATTACAGCAGCTACACGGCCAGTCTGAGCTCAGAAGTCACCGCACTTATCGCACAGGCCCAGCAGGAGACCATAGCCGAGCAGCGCGCCGCAGCCGAGCGCGCGGCCCAAGAGGCCGCAGGCTCCAACGGCGGCACTTCCTCAGGCAACACCGGCACCTCGAACGGAAACGCAGGTACCACGCCCGACAACAGCGGCAGCACCGATGGCGGAACCACTGGCGGCACCACCGATAACGGCTCCAGCGCGCCCGACAACAGCGGTTCCACTGACAACAGCGGCGGCTCTTCGGGCGGAGACTGGGGCGGCGACTCCGGCAACGGCGGCAGTTCTTCCGGCGGCGATTGGGGCGGCTCCACCGGTGGCTCAGGCAACCACATCTACTCGGTTGCCAGCATTGCTTGGAACTACTGCGGTGTGCCCTACGTGTGGGGCGGCACCGATCCCTCCGGCTTTGACTGCTCGGGTCTCACGCAGTACTGCTACGCCCAGGCCGGCTACTCCATCGGCCGCGACACCTACTCCCAGGCAGCCGACATCTCTGCCTGCGGTCAGATGGTCTACTCCATGAGCCAGCTCGAAGCTGGCGACCTCATCTTCCCGCACTCCGGTCACGTGGGAATCTACCAGGGCGGCGGCTGCCTCATCGACGCGCCGTACGAAGGCCAGGTCGTTCAGTACCGTTCATGCTGGTTCAGCGATTGTTTCGGCGGTTGCCCGGTCTAAGAGGCGTACCATAGTCAGGTTGATGTAACAGGCAAGCGCAGCAGGGGAGGTCGATATGGAAACCAACGGCATGTATGCACGAA
Source organism: uncultured Coriobacteriales bacterium (assembly GCA_934654475.1). Taxonomy (GTDB): domain Bacteria; phylum Actinomycetota; class Coriobacteriia; order Coriobacteriales; family UMGS124; genus UMGS124. Next base: position 3,832 of record CAKUFZ010000002.1, on the reverse strand, counting down.
AGCTCATTGCACTCGGCGCGCTCACGCTTGCGCTCAGCGTCCCTGTTGCCCTGGCCGACACGGTCGACGAGCCTGCAGACGATGCCGGCGCCCAGCAGACCGACACGGTCGAAGACACCGGCGAGCAGGACACATCGGCACAAGAGACCCAGGCTGCGACCGCCGCGCCGACTTCCACCAACGAGCTCATCGCCGCTCAGCAGCAGTTTGACGAAGCCCAGGCAAAGTTGCAGGAGATCGGCGCGCAGCTCGAGCAGACACAAGGTCTCATCCACTCCACGCAGACTGACCTCAAGCGCATCGGCACCCAGATCGACCAGACCAAGGCCGACATCACGCAGACCACGAGCGACCTTGCGACCGCCCAGGCCGCATTGGCCGCGTACCTGCAGATTACCTACAAGTCGGGCGTCCTGAGCTTTCTCGACGTCATCCTGGCCTCGTCGGACTTCAACGACTTCGTGACGCGCACGTACTACGCAAGCGCCGTGCAGAACTCCCAGGTCGAGACAATCAACGAGATCAAGGACCTCAAGGTCAGGCTCGAGGAGCTCCAGCAAGAACTCACCGAGCAGCAGGCCACCGAGACCAACCTGCTCAACCAGCTTCAGGAGCAAGAGGCCCAGCTCGCCCAGCAGAAGCAAGAGTCCGACGACATCGTGGCTCAGCTGTCCACGCAGGTGCAGCAGCTTTTCTCCGCGCAGCAGGAGCAGCTCACGGCAGCAGCATCGGCCCGTGCCCTTGCCGCAGGCGCGGCAGACGCAGGCGAGGCGGTAGGTGTGTACAACGTGGGCATCTCCCAAGGTTCCGTCACGGAAAACGCCTACGCATGCCTGGGTATGCCCTACGAGTGGGGTGGCGACGACTCGAACTATGCCACGTTACTCGGGTACGACTGTTCGGGCTTCGCGCAGCACTGCTACGCCCTTGAGGGATATTCCATCGGACGCACCACCTGGGACCAGATAGACGACATCCAGGCGGCCGGCGACTGGAAGACCTCGATCGACGAGCTTGAACCGGGCGACTTGGTATTCCCCAACGACGGCCACGTGGGCATCTACATCGGCAACGGCCAGATGATCGATGCACCCTCGCCAAACCTTTTCATCAGAATCGACACCATCACCGACTTCATCGGCGGAGGCTCGCCGATATAAGTTCCAAAGACCCAGGGATTGAGAGGACACGATGAAACAGCTGCTCAGCGGCAATGAGGCTATAGCCAGGGGAGCGTGGGAAGCCGGCTGTGACGCCGGTTTCGGCTATCCGGGCACCCCTTCGACCGAGACGCTCGAGACGTTCGCCAAGCTCGACGACGTCTATGCGGAGTGGGCCATCAACGAGAAGGTCGCCCTTGAGAACGCCCTGGGCTTCTCCATGGCAGGGCACCGCGCGCTCGTGACGATGAAGCACGTCGGCGTCAACGTCGCCGCCGACCCGCTCATGTCGCTTGCCTATTCGGGTGTGCGCGGCGGCCTGGTGCTGCTCGCAGCCGACGACCCCGGCATGTTCTCTTCGCAGAACGAGCAGGACAGCCGCAATTACGCCGCATTTGCCCGCGTTCCCATGTTCGAGCCCGCCGACTCCGCCGAGGCCCTCGAGATGACCAAGGAGGCCTTCAGGCTCTCCGAGGAGTTCTCCACTATCTGCATGGTGCGCTCCACCGTGCGCATCTCGCACACGCGCACGCCCGTCGAGGTAGGGGAGCGCCAGACTTGCGAGCCTATCACCTTTGAGACAAGCATCAAGGACTGGGTCATGATGCCGGCCAACGCCCGTCCCAAGCGCCTGGTGGCCGACGAGCGCGTGGCAAAGCTCACCGAGTACGCCGAGGCGAGCCCGCTCAACAAGATCGAGCTGCGCGACACCACCATCGGTTTCATCTGCTCCGGTGCTGCCTACCAGCACGTTCGTGAGGCTGTGCCCGAGGCGTCGACCCTCAAGCTCGGCATCTCGTATCCGCTGCCCGCACGCAAGATCGCCGAGTTCTTCGGCACGGTGGACAAGGTGTACGTGGTTGAGGAGGCCTGTGACTACTACGAGAAGGCCGTCCGCGCGATGGGTCTCGTGCCTGCCGCGTGGGCAAGCCCGCTGCCCTGCGCCTTCGAGCTCTCGCCCGCCATCATTCGCCGCGCCCTAGGCCTTGAGGTCGCCTGCAACGAGGAGGCCTGCAAGCTTGCCGCTGAGGCAAACCTGCCCGGCCGTCCTCCGGCACTGTGCGCCGGCTGCCCTCACCGTGTGCCGTTCTTCGAGCTCAAGCGCATGCGCGCCATCGTCTTGGGCGACATCGGCTGCTACACGCTCGGTGCCCTGCCGCCGCTCGCCACGCTTGAGTCGGCCATCGACATGGGCGCCTCGGTGTCCATGGGCCACGGCTTCGAGGTCGCTCGCGCCCTGGAGAAGGAGCGCGGCTGCGAGCAGGTGGCCGGGGGAGCACGCCCCGTCTTCTCGGTCATCGGTGACTCCACGTTTGCCCACTCGGGCCTGTCGGGCGTCATCTCGGCCGTGTACAACGCGGGCTGCGGCAACGTCGTGATCCTCGACAACCGCACCACCGCCATGACGGGCGGCCAGGGCAACCCCGTAAGCGGCATCACGCTGCAGGGGAGGCCCTCTCGCGAGCTCGACCTGCCGAGCGTCCTTAAGGCATGCGGCGTTGGCGAGGTCATCCAGGCCAACGCCCTCGATGTGAAGGAGGTCCGCGCCGCCCTCAAGCTCGCCGCCTCCCACACCGACATGCTCTCCGTCGTCATCTGCCAGTCGCCCTGCGTCGTGGAGTACAAGGTCCGCGGCACCAAGCGCGTGGTGAACGAGGACGCCTGCAGGGGCTGCGGCGCCTGCGTGCGCATCGGTTGCCCCGCCATTAGCCGCGATGCCGCCGGTCGCGCCGTGATCGACGCAAAGCAGTGCAACGGCTGCTCGCAGTGCGAACAATATTGCGCCTTCGGTGCAATCTCGACCGAGGAGTAGGACCCTATGACGAACAACGCATCGCTCTATCCCGATTTTCCCGCGAAGCCCATCACGGTCGTGCTGTGCGGCGTGGGTGGCCAGGGTGCCATCACCGCAGCTCATCTGCTTGCAGGCGCCGCCATGTTCTCCGGCTACGACGTGAAGGTCTCCGAGATTCACGGCATGGCCCAGCGCGGTGGCTCCGTCTCCACGACGGTGCGCTTCGGTGAGAACGTCTCCACGATGGTGTGCGACCCGGGCTGCGCCGACCTGCTTATCTCGTTCGAGACAATGGAGGCCCTGCGCAACCTCGAGTTCCTCAAGCCGGGCGGCCATGTCATCGTCAACGACACCCAGATCATCCCCATGCCCGTGTTGAGCGGCCTGGCCACGATGCCCGAAAACATCGATGGCGCGCTTAAGGCTTACGGCACCGACGACGTGACGCTTTTCGATGCCGAGGAGCTCGCCGAGGAAGCCGGCAACCGCAAGTGCTCCAACGTGGCGCTTCTGGGCTGTGCAGCCTCGTACCTGCCCATCGAAGAAGAGGCCTGGCACAAGGCCATCGAGAACCGCGTTCCTCCCAAGACCCTCGCGGCCAATCTAAAGGCCTTTGCACTGGCTCAGGAGAAGTAAGCAGAAGCCACTCACTTTGCACGCAAAGTCATCGCCGTAAAATCACAGCGCCCCGTTCCTGGAAATCCCAAGGAACGGGGCGCTGTTTCATCGCTTTAAGTATGAAGATATGCTCCTATGTTCACTTATACAGGTTTACATAAGACATATTATGGGGGAGTTCTAAAAGCTTACGAGTCCTTGAGATTTTGAATTTGAGTGAGCTCGTTATAGAAGCTCTCGATGTCTTGGAAGTCCTTGT
>CAKUFZ010000001.1 GCA_934654475.1 uncultured Coriobacteriales bacterium | reverse complement strand
CGTTGCCGAGCGGCTCTTCGTGGAGTGCGGCTACGAGCACACCACGATGATCTGAAGGGCAATACGCTAAATCGAAATCTAACAGTCAACTAGATAGGTGATGATTCGGGGGCCCTCCAGGCTCCGGTGCTATCATGTCCCTGCCAAACGATGAATTTGCCCAGACGCCCGCCCGGCTCATCGTTTGGCGACGACCCCGCTGGGCGGGCGTCTGGGCGGATGGGACAAACTTATATGAAGAGGGAGAACCCCTACGCCGGCCTCGTGGCGTCCTTGGACGCCGACGGGCTCGCCTTTCTGTCCGCCGCGCTCGACGAGCGGCTCTGCCGTGACGAGCTGGGTTTCGGCACCTTCGCCGGAGCCTCCGAGCTCTTCAGGCCCGACCCTGCGTGCCCCAGGTGCGGGGGGAGGGCGTGGAGGGACGGCCGCGAGCCGTCCGGCGTCAGGAGGTGGCGCTGCGCGGGTTGCGGGGCGAGGTTCACATCGCTGACCGGCACCGTCTTCGAGGGGTCGAAGGCCGCCCTGCCGACGTGGGCCCGCTTCATCCGCCTGATGAGGCACAACGTGCCGCTGGACTGCGCCGCCGAGCTGTGCGGCGTGAGCCACCAGACGGCCTTCGAATGGCGCCACAGGGTGCTCGCCACTGTGTCGGGCTACCAGGGGCGCATCGTGCTGCGCGACCGCGCCTGGATAGACGAGGCCTACGTCAACGACACGGACCTCTCTTCAGTGCTCAGGGCGGCCGTCGCGGCGGCGTAGGGGGCGCGGGGGCGCCCCTGGCCGCCCGATGCGGGCGGGACACGACAAAAATCCCCCGACGGCCCCTCTCGGGCCGGCTTTTCGACGCCGGCGCGGGAGGGGTTGCGGGCGGGGGCTACTTGTTCATTGCTTTCCTAGCGAAACGAAGCGCCACGGCGTACTGCGCGTTCCCGCTTTTGCGGTCTCGCAATTGTCTGCCGGCGACGCTTGCTCAAGCTTCCGGTCTCCCGGCAGAAATGTAAGTCCTTTTGTTGATGCATCTCGAGGCTGGTTCTTGGCCTTTCGTATTGAGCTGAGTTATGATGCTCCCAAAAGCGAAATATGATTTGAGTTTTAGGAGCAGATTTTGAAAAGCGACAGGTTGAAAAACCGCGACAGATACCTCGAGGAGGCGATGCTCTTTCGCGACACCGACCTCATCAAGGTGATTACGGGTGTGCGTAGGTGTGGCAAGTCGAGCCTTCTTGAACTCATCAGGATGACTATCGAGTCCGAAGGAGTCGCCGGTCGTGGCTTCGTGGGTGTCAACCTGGAAAGCAAGAGCGTGGGCATCAAGACGGAGGACCAGCTCTACGACTACGTTCGCGGGCGCCTGTCGGACAAGGGCCGTACCTACGTCTTCATAGACGAGCCCCAGCGAATTGAGGGCTGGCAGGACGCGGTCAACGCAATGAGGGTCGACTTCGACTGCGACATCTACCTCACGGGCTCGAACGCATACCTTCTCTCGAGCGAGCTGTCCACCTATCTGTCTGGGCGCTACGTAGAGGTAAAGATGCTGCCCCTGTCCTTCTCCGAGTTTGTCAACTTCTGCGGGGTCGAATTCGCGGCGGGAAGATCGGCGGCTCTTGCTCCCGACGGGGAGCCCGTTCTTTTCGACGAGATGCTGACTCGCTACCTTGAGTACGGGGGCATGCCCGCCATGGCATCCCTGTCGACGACTCAGGCGCAGCACTCGGTGTACATGTCCGGCGTCTACGAGGCCATAGCCGTGCGCGATATCGTCAACCGCGAGCGCGAGAAGGGCAAAAGCGCAGTGACCGATTCCTCCCTGCTGCGCCATGTGGCCGAGTTTCTGGCGGACAACATCGGCAACGAGTACTCGCCGAACGGCATCGCCGGCGTGTTGACCTCTGCGGGGTCGAAGACCACGAACAAGACCGTCTCCTCGTACGTGGGCGCGCTCGAAGAGGCATTCCTGTTCTATCGAGCCACACGTTACGACCTGCATGGCAAGGCGCTTCTCAAGACGAACCCGAAGGAATACATCGTCGATACCGGCTTCAGGACCTGGATGGCCGGCTACAGGGTCACGGATACTGGCCGCTTGTTCGAGAATGCCGTGTATTTCCAATTGCTCTACGAAGGGTGGAGCGTGCATGTGGGCAAGCTTTACGGCAAGGAGGTCGACTTCGTTGCGACGAAGGACGGGCGTGTGCTCTATGTGCAGGCGACCGACGAGATGTTCGCAAGCGAGACCAGGGAGCGCGAGATCGCCCCACTGAAGTCAATACGCGACAACCACGAGAAGATTGTGGTCGTGAGGCAAGGTTCTTACGACACGGACATCGACGGCATCCGCATCGTGGGCGCGCGAGAGTTCTTCCTCTAGGGCCGTGCGATTCATCGCGAGGCAACTAGGTGCATAGTGCCTGTTCGGTTTCGAAACTTTGAAATAATTCGAGTTTCGCAACCGAACAGGAGCGAATAATGGCTTGGGTAGACCGCAATACATACATGGAGCGGCTGGCCGAGTACATGATGGACAACTCCGGGAACCTCAACTCGCTTAACAACACAGCAAACGTCCTCGATGCCAACAGGGTTCCCACCAACCACGTCACCGTCGGGCGCTACGTCTCCTATCTTCGCGACGCCCCATCATAGAGAAGGCATAAGGGTGTTCGGCAGAAAAGTCTGTTGATTGCTACCGCTCAAGTTAGACTGACTATACTATCTAACCGAAGTATCAGCTCTGTGCATCTGGCGGAAGAAGAGCATCATGGGCATCAGGCAGCAGGAGGACATAGAATCGTTTCTCGCCAGAGGCTCGATGGCGATATCGCGTGCGAGCTGTACGATCGCCAATCAAAGCTGCTTGACGAGCTTATTTTCCACACGTCGGACAAAACTGCGAACCAAATGAAGACCCTCAAAGAGACCATCCTTCCACGCATTGCGCTCTACAAGGCGCTCACGGGGAGCTCGCTTTCTCGTGAGCGGGCCTTGGGGCTCATGCGGTCGTACATGATGGATGTCGTTGCTGCGCAAAAGCATGCCTCCACAGCGAAGATGGAGGCTGTGCCAGGGTTTTTCGGTATCTACAAGCATGTGTTCTTGCGCGTTATGCGCTCAAGTGACCTGTGGCAGAGCACCCAGGATCACGGTCGCGACTTCTTCGACGCCCGGATTACGAAGTGTCTCTGGCACGACGCGTGCGTGGAGAACGGCTGCCCGGAGCTCTGCCCGCTGTTCTGCGACGTCGACGACGTGAACTACGGCGGCCTGTCGAAAATGGGCTTCTCGCGCACAAAGACCCTCGGCTACGGCGGCGACTGCTGCGACTTTCACTTTTACCGGATCGGCTGAGCGCCGTGAGCCTGCGGGTTGAGCGGATGCTGAACAGGGGAGCGTAGAGCGCCCTTTACGGACGGTTACCTCTCCGCGACCACGGTGAGCATGGTCAAATCGCCCTCGCCGGTGTTGACGATGCTGTGCTCCGAACCCTTTTTGCAGATGTGGCAGGTACCGGCGCGCAACGGCTCCTCTTGGCCGTCGCATATGGCTTTGCCGGTTCCCGACAAGACGTAGTTTATGTCGTCGCTCGTCGCATGCTTGTGCATGCCAATCGAGCCGCCGGCGTGGATGACCGTCGGGATGATCTTCCCTTGCTCGTCCATGTACATCCTGGCGCTCATACCTCGGCTGGCGTTGGTGCTTCTGGATCAACCTGCCCATCGCCGTGTTCGCGCTGTTCGTGGTGGCGCGTTTCCTGCCAAGCGACGCGCGTCGCAGCGACAAGCGTTTCGACATCCCCGGCTCAATCGCCATGGCTGTCGCAACCTCGTGCCTTATCTTGGCGCTCTCATGGGGAGGAAACCTCTATAGCTGGGGCGACCCAATCATCATAGGCCTGTTGTGCGCGGCAGTTGTGCTTGCGGCGGCGTTCGTCGCCATCGAGCACCGCAGCGAGAATCCCCTCATTCCGCTTCGCTTTTTCAAGAACCGCAACTTCTGCATGGCGACGGTGTGCGGCATGTTCGTGATGGTAGCCATGATGGGCACCACAAGCTACATGCCCACATGCATCCAGATCACCAAATCCCTTGGCGCGACGCTTTCGGGATACGTGCTGATCGCGCTGCTCGCCGGCATGATGATCCTGTCCACCCTCTCAGGCGTATGGGCCTCCAAGATGGACCGCATCAAGTGGATGCCTGTGACAGGCGCCCTGATTGCGGCCGCGTCGTGCCTGGCGATTTCGACGCTTGACGTTGATTCTTCTCTTGTGCTTTTGTGCGTCCTTCTGTTCATGCTGGGCGTCGGCATCGGCCTGGCGCAGCAGATATGCGTGCTTATCTCGCAAAACGAGTTCGGTATCGAAGAGGTCGGCACGGCGACGTCGACGAACAACTTTTTCCGCGAGCTTGGGGCCTCGGTTGGCTCGACCGTCGTGGGAAGCCTGTTCACCGCGAACCTCACGGCGAACCTGGCCGTTGTGTGCTCGCAATCGGGTGAAGTGGCGCTCGACGCGAACTCAATCACGCCGGCGCTTGTTCGCACGCTCAGCGACGGGCTGGCATCAGCGGTGAAAGTCGCCTACAACGACGCGCTCATGCCGATCTACGCCGGGCTTGCAGTCGCCCTCGTTCTCGCCGCCGCATGCGCTTGGGCGATTCGCGAGCGAAAGCTTGCCGAAACCAACGCCGAGTCGGGAAGCTGCGAGATTGCCGAATGAGCAGCGCCACCTCCCGTGTCCACGGGGTTGCGGACGCCTGGGCACCTTCACAGCTCGCCAAGCGCAAAAACCTCGCGTGAAACCAATCGGGCCGGCTTCGGAAACTATCCGGAGCCGGCCTCTTGCGGCATGGCTTTTCTAGTGCGAGGGGCCGAACAGGTTGACCATGACTACGCCGACGATGATAAGGGCGATACCAACGATCGCAGGAATACTGAGATGCTCCCCGAACGCAACCACCGCTATTCGTCTTTGTGTGCTCGACATCAGCTTTTTTCGCTGCGCATGGCCGCGTCATTCCGGTTTTTGTTGACGTTTCGTCAAATGTGTCCATTGACGTTGTGTCAATGCAGCTCGTATGCTACGGCCATCACAAGGTTCCAAAGGGGGAACGGGGCGTGCGCCGGGGGAGGTGACACGGATGAGCGATGAAAGACGCCAACAGATTGTTGATGCCGCGCGACAGCTTTACGAGGAGCAAGGCTTGGCAGCAACAACGGTGAAGGACATCAGTGAGCGGTGTGGTATGGCACGATCGCTGTTCTACCACTACTTCTCCGACAAACAAGAGGTTACATCCGCTGTCATCGACGATTTCGTGAATGACTATATCGAGTCGCTTCAGCTGTGGAACGAGCAGCGCATGCCCGGCGATGTCGAAGATGGTCTGGCGGGCGTGGTCAGGGTCATGCGTGTAGGCATTTTCGAGCACTCTAGCTTTCGACGCGCGCTTGACACGTGCGAGAACGCGTCGCTGTACCTGGAGTTCATCAATCGCGTGGCCGATCGCATGGCCACCTACTTCATCCAAACCACCGTACAGGATTACGCGCGAAACCACCCCATCGACATCGATTATCTGTACGAGACGTTCTACATATTGATCATGGGAATCTGCGGCTACGTGCGCACACATCGCGAGGTGTCCGATGAGGTGTTGCGCGGCATCATTGCGCAAACGTTGCACATGGAGCGTGAGGATACGCACGAGTTGTCGTAGGCGGGTTGGCGATTCCATATATCCAAGGGTGGCAACCGGGCAAAAAGCCCGGTGGAAAAAGGGCCTCGCAGCTGGCCCGGGCTTTGTGTGCGTAAAAACCAGCTGCGAGAGAGCGTCGACTTAAAGGAGGTTGTCATGCTGTTTCAAGTTTACGGCGACACCGCCGTCTACCAGTGGATTGGATGGGTGGTGGTTTTTCTCGCCCTCATCGGGTTCAACGAGGTTGCGCGGCGTACAAAGGCTGGCGGCATCGCCTGTTTCTTGGTAATCCCCGCGATTTTGACAGCCTATTTCATTGCAATCGCCATTGGCGCTTCGGCTGGCGCAGAGTGGGCGTTGAACAACCCGACGCATTTGTACATGAACAGCTGGTTCCACTATGCGAAGCTGTACGCCGCAACGGCGGGGTGCATTGGCTTCCTTATCCTTAAGTATCACTGGGGCAAACTGGGCAATGCCAACTGGTTCAAGTGTTTCCCGTTCGTTATCGTCGCAATCAACATCCTCATTGCTGTAGTCAGCGATTTTGAGAGCGCCGTCCGAGCGTTCGGCACCACGTGGGTTTCCACAGAAGGCGTCCTTTTGTACGGCGGTTGGCACAACGTGTTCAATGGCATTGCCGGTATTCTCAACATTTTCGTGATGACGGGCTGGTTTGGCATCTACGTGTCCAAGAAGAAGCAGGACATGCTGTGGCCTGATATGACCTGGGTGTTTATTGTCAGCTATGACCTGTGGAACTTCTGCTACACCTACAACTGCCTGCCTACCCATTCTTGGTACTGCGGCCTCGCTCTTCTGCTTGCGCCGACCGTTGCCAACGCGCTTTGGAACAAGGGCGGCTGGATTCAGAACCGAGCCTATACCCTTAGCCTCTGGTGCATGTTCTGCCAGGTAGTTCCCATGTTTGCAAACGATTCGATTTTTGCCGTTCAGTCGGTGAACAATCCCGATGTGAACTTGGTCGTCTCCGTCATTGCTCTTGCTGCTAACGTTGCCGCCCTGGGTTATGTGATGTATCGCGCAAAGAAGCTTGGCGTGAATCCGTATACGCACGAAGTGTTTGCGGGAACGAGGGACTACGACCAGGCAATGGCTCGTCGTGAAGAGGCTGCTGCGTCGCGTGCGTAAGGGCATGGTTCGGAGTGGTTCACATCTGAGGACATCGGACGGCTGGGGAAGCTTCTTCCGCCTTGGCAGGAGCTAGAGGTCTGGGCGTGAGCTGATCGAGGGTCTCTCGGCGTATACGCCGGCGCTGCTTGAGGCTCCGAATGAAAGTCGCGTTCGGTGCGGATGGCGTCAAACGAAAAGAGGGGGCGGGCCACATGGTCCGCCCCCTCTTCGTCAGGGCATAGGTGCCTGCATGGTTGCGCCGAAGCGCACCGCGAGGTTTGAGCCTTAGATGACGTGGAAGGTCAGGCTGGCCTCGACGGGGGAGACGACGCCGTCGGCCGTGCGGGCGCGGACGGTCATCTTGTAGTCGCCGGCCTGGTCGAAGGAGGTCTCGAAGCGCCAGTTGACCCAGCGGTCGGCCGTGGCGCCCTCGGTGGGGCACTCGGTCCAGGTCTGCCCGCCGTCGAAGGAGAACTCGACGGCCTCGATGGGGCTGCCCAGGTCGTCGGCGACGCCCTCGAAGGTGATGGAGTTGCCGGCCAGGAACACGCAGCCGTCGGCGCTGTTCATGATCTCGACCTTGTTGCGCCACATGGGGTCGACGCTGCGCATGTCGGGCTCGGACTTCTCGGCGGTGAGCTTGATGTCGACGATGTTGCGCGTGAAGTAGCGGGCGACGGTCTCGGGCATCCACAGCTGGGCGGAGGGACCCTCCTCGCTGCGCAGCCTCTCGCCGTTCACCTCGTAGACGAGCATGGCGTCGTGCTCGAGGGCGTAGCGCAGGGGCATGGGCTCGCCGAAGCCGTCGGTGCCGTAGACGGTGAGGGTGTTGACGCCCTCGTCGAGCTCGGCCATGTTCACGACGGCGGCCAGGGGCACGCCCACGACGGCGGCCTGGCCGAAGGGGGCGCCGGTGGCGCAGGAGCACGCCACGGTGTCCATGACCGACTGGTCCTCCATCTCGGCGAGGTTCACCGTGAAGCTCTTCTTGATGTTGCCGCCCACGTTGATGAAGTAGGTGGCCTCGGCGTTGTGGGCGCCGGAAGCGACGAGCTCGTTGGCGGGCTTGGAGCACATCGAGGTGATGGCGGTGCCGAAGACGTTGAAGAGGTCGTCGTTGGGGGTCACGCCCTCCTGGTTGAACGAGAAGGTGCCCTGCAGGTTGGCGACCTTGACGTAGTCGGCCTCCTCGAGCGCGAGGACGTGGTTGGAGTCCTGAGGCTCGGCGCTGCCTGCGACCTGGTTGTCGGCGCCGGCGCCGTTGGCGAGGGCCATGCCAGCCACGCCGAGCAGCAGGGCGCTGCTGGCCGCACCGGCGGCGAGGATGTTCTTCTTCATCGGGGGCTCCTTTTACTCGTTGTTCTCAAGGCCGGTGGAGTACTGGATCGGCAGGTCGTAGTCGCCGAAGCGGACGACCTCGTCGGCCGAGGGCAGGACGGACTTGGCGTTGACCATGACCTCGTGCGTGCTGAAGCTGACCTCGCCCTCCTGGGTGGTGGCGCGCACCATCAGGCAGTAGGCGCCGTTCTCCTCGGGCGTCCACTCGAAGGTCCACCAGAGCCACTTGTTGACGTCGTACTCGCCGACCTCGTAAGCGGTCCAGGTGTTGCCGTGGTCCATCGAGAACTCGATCGTCTCGACGTGGTGGTCGAAGGCGTCGGCGTAGCCCTGGAAGGTGTAGGGCTTGCCGGTCTCGATGATGACGCCCTCGGGCGTGCCGCAGATTGTGGCGTTCGGGCGGTTGACGTGCTCGCCGTCCTTGTTCTTCTGACCGCAGTCGCGGCCCTTGCTCATGTCGTCGGTGGAGACGATGTAGCCGGAGGGCTGCTTGCTGAAGACCTGGGCGTCGTAGCCCTCAACCCAGTTGGTGCAGGGGAAGCCGCGGCTGGCGTCGAGGTACTGGCCGTCCATCTTGTAGACCAGGTACTCCTCGGGGAGCTTGGAGACCATGACGCCGTTCTTGGAGGAACCGTCGGCGCGGACGCAGCGGATCGAGTTGGTGCCCTCGAGCATGCCGCCGGCCTTCTCGATGAGCCAGCTCACGGGGATGCCGGTGATCTCGGTCTGGCCGATGCCGCCGCCGCCGACGGGGTTGAGGTCGCAGACCATCTTGGAGGGCTTCGTCACCACGACGCCGGCCTCCTCGGCCTCGGCGATGAGGTCGACGAGCTTGGCGGTGTAGGGCTCGGGCACGTTGCCCTCGATGGTGATGGTCCACTCCTCCATCATGCTCATGGGAAGCTCGAGGTCGAGGGCCGCGGCGCTGCAGGCGTAGCGCATGTGGTCGTAGTAGCCGTGGACGAAGTCGTAGCTGTAGAGCTCGTCCATGCTCTGGACCTTGTCCTGCGTGACGGCGAAGTTGCCCTCGACGTTCTCGACGGTCGTGATGCTGTCGCCCAGGGCCTTGTACTTCACGTTGTCCCAGAGCTGCATGCCCTGGCCGTCGCCCGTGGCGCTGTGGCAGGAGCCGCAGTCGCCGCCGAGGGCCTTGAAGGTGTCGGCGTTGCGGGAGTGCTCGTGGATGCCGTGGATCAGGCGGCCGAACTCGTCGCCGTTGTCGCGGTGGCAGGAGATGCACTGGTTGACGTCGCTGTAGGTCTCGAGGGCCTTGTTGGGCAGCGTGGCGTGGCGGTAGGGCATGTCCATGATCAGCTGGTTCAGGTCGTAGTGGCACGACAGGCAGCCCTTGTTGTCGGCGTCGAGGTAGTAGGTGTTGTACGAGATCGTCCAGCTCTGCTGCATCCAGTGGGGGCACTCGTACTCGGTGGGGGTCAGCTGGACGAGCTTGCCGTTGGGGAGCTGGCGGATCTCGGGGGCGTACTCCACCGCGATCTGGTCCCATTTGTTGTAGTTGTCGATGATGTATTCCTTGCCGGGATACTCGGCGTCGCCGTCGGGCACCTCGGTGTGGACGATCGCCGCGGCGGTGGCGGCCGAGTCGACGGCGAAGGCCGGCGCCATCATGACGCTCGTCGTCGCAAGAACGGCTACCATGCCGGCGACAGTGGCCGCACGCCTCGTTGCCTTCCTCATGTTCCCCTCTTTTCCCTCTGCGCTCGAGTCACGGGCTGCCGCTCGGCGCTTCCTCTTGTGTTCTTCTTTTTCGTGCCCGTTTTACTGAACGGTACCTAGAAACCAGGCTGGCCCCCATCAACGTAAGCGGGCGAACTTCCAGGTTTCCTTCAGTTTTAGGCATCAACCTTTTTGGTTGGACGTCGGGTGACATTTGCGGGGGGTCAAGAAAAAGGGCTGGTAGGTGGCATATTCGCTTGACAATTACGCCGATGGCGGGATTGAAAAACGTGAATGGACAATTTTGGCGGTTTCGCGCACAATGTCACCAAGGGTTAAGTGTTCAGGGGGAGGGCCCGGGTACTGTCAGCGGGTATGTGGCGCGCCGGGGCGCCAGGGGAGAGGCCTCATGTCGATGTCCAGACGGGACATTAATCTGTGCGCGGTTTTTGTGGCCATTGGTTTGACCGTCAATATCACGTGGTGCACGCTGGTGGGCCACACGTCGGGATTTGCCGAGGCCTTGTCGGGTTTTGGCACGCCCGTCAATCCGCGTGCCTTTTTTCTTTTGGGCATATTGCTTACAAGTGCCGCCTTTGTTGCCGTGCCGCATCAATTGCGCGAGCGCGAGGCGTTCCTGTGGCCCATCATGGCGCTGCTGTCGTCGTTTGGCACCATGACGTTTGCAATGGCTGCAGACCAGACCACCTTTTCGCCCACGATGCTTTCAATCGCGGGCCTTATTGTCTTTGGCATGGGGTATTTCTGGCTTACGGCCTGCTTTGTCTTGCTCGCTGCCCGCACGCAGACGTTCGCATGCGTCGCCGTGTGCGTTGCCGTGTCGCTGATAGTCGAGCCTGTTTTAGTCTCTCAAGCCGAGGCGTTTCTGCCGCCTGCCGCGCAGGTCACGTTGGTGACGGTCATGCCCATTGTCTCTGCCGCCTTGTTTCAAGGGGCTCGTCATGCCGCGCTGGCGCAGCGCTCGGTTGATAGCGCGCAGGACGGGGCGATGGCGTTCGGCGTGCCTCTGAAGCCCCGCACCTCGCTGGGGCGCGCGGGCAGGCGCAACGTGATGACGCTTGTCGTCGCTGCGTCGCTTCTTCTGGCCACCGTTCGCTCGCTGAGCTTTGTGGGCCTGTGGGGTGACGGCCACATCGCCTCGGCCCAGGAGTGGCCCACCATGACCTCCTCTCCTGTGCTGTGGGCGGGGTATGCGATCGTGCTCGCGCTGTTCACGTATTTCGCCATCGTGAAGATGGAGAATCTCCCACCGCATCTGCGCTACCAGCCCCCGCTTCTGATTGTCATCCTCACGCTGTTCGTCTCGCTGCTTCTTTCCGCCGAGCCCGACGCAAGCCCCGCGGTTATCGACACGCTCATGCGTCTCAACGACTCGTTCTCGCACCTGCTGTTCTGGGTGCTTGTCGCCACGCTGCTCAATGTGACCCACATCCCTTCGTATCGCGCCATTGGCTCTGCCTCCAGCCTGTACGCGGCGGGCTCGATAATCTGGGTCTTGTTCTTGAGCAACACCACTGCTATGGGCAACCTGATCGTGGTTGTGGTCATCTATGCGTTCTCGCTCGTTGCCATGCTCCTCGGTCTGGGCAGGCGCGACAAGGGCACCCCGCGCGATGCCGCCGCCCAGCCTGAGTCTGAATCGCGGCAGGCGACCGGTGGTTCTCCCGCGGCGCTTATGACGCGCGCCATTGAGGATCGCTGCGCCGAGGTGTCCGACACCTACGGGCTGTCGCCTCGTGAGACCGAGATCTTGAACCTGCTGGTACAAGGCCGTACGCGTGCGTATATCCAGGAAGACCTCGTGCTGGCTGAGAACACGGTGAAGACCCATGTCGCCCACATCTATGGCAAGCTCGGCGTCAAGGACCGTAAAGAGATGGTCGACCTTATCTTTGACGCTCAAGCTGAGGGTGAGATGTAAGGTTCTTATTGCGCGGGCGCATCGGCAGCCGCCCTTGTTACGAGTGTTGCGCGTGCTATACAATTAACGAGTTGGAAACAGAGTCGGGGCAGCATGCTCCGACTTTCAACAGACAATTTCGAGAGGAGCCGTGCATGGACCCCAACAAGCGCCCCGACGATATGGTGCGTATCACCACCCCCGAGCTCGCCCAGGCGTTCATCGCTGAGAAGATCGAGGAAGTCCGCGCCCAGGTCGGCGACAAGAACGTGCTGCTCGCCCTTTCGGGCGGCGTCGATTCCAGCGTCGTGGCGGCCCTTCTCATCAAGGCCATCGGCAAGCAGCTCATCTGCGTGCATGTGAACCACGGCCTCATGCGCAAGGGCGAGAGCGAGCAGGTTGTTGACGTGTTCCGCAACCAGCTCGACGCAAACCTGGTGTACGTCGACGCCTCCGACCGCTTCCTGAACCTGCTCGAGGGCGTCGAGGAGCCTGAGCGCAAGCGCAAGATCATCGGCGCCGAGTTCATCCGCGTCTTTGAGGAAGAGGCCCGCAAGGTGGGCGACCAGGTGAGCTTCCTGGCCCAGGGCACCATCTACCCCGACATCCTGGAGTCCGACGGCGTCAAGGCCCACCACAACGTGGGTGGCCTGCCCGACGACCTGCAGTTCGAGCTCTGCGAGCCTGTCAAGCTGCTCTTCAAGGACGAGGTGCGCGTCATCGGCCGCGAGCTCGGCCTTCCCGAGAGCATGGTCGAGCGCCAGCCTTTCCCCGGCCCCGGTCTGGGCGTGCGTTGCCTGGGCGCCATCACGCGCGACCGTCTCGAGGCCCTGCGCGAGGCTGACGCCATCCTGCGTGCCGAGTTTGCCGAGGCTGGCCTTGAGGGCAAGGTGTGGCAGTACTTCGTGAGCGTGCCCGATTTCCGCGCCACCGGCGTGCGCGATGGCAAGCGCGCCTACGAGTGGCCTGCAATCATCCGCGCCGTCAACACGGTCGACGCCATGACCGCCGAGGTCCCCGAGCTCGACTGGGCGCTGCTCAAGAAGATCTGCGCCCGCATCCTGGCCGAGGTCCCCGGCATCTGCCGCGTCGTGTACGACCTGACCCCCAAGCCCACCGGCACCATCGAGTGGGAGTAAGCGCCTAAGAAGGCCTGCCTCGGACACAACCGGGGCAGGCCTTCTTTTGTTGCGCATGGCTCCTACAGGAAAGGAGCTATGGATTCCATAACATCCCGAACGGAATCGAGCGTTTCCGTGAAAGACAAGCCTGCGGCATAAGAGCGTTTCGACGCGTACGTCTGCCATTGCCGGCGAAGGCCGTCATCCGCCCTCATGGCATCGATGATTTCCTCGCGACGCTCGACCGCCTCCCAACTGTTGCGCTTCTCGCACGTCGCCGCAAGGGCCTGGGCGAGGGTACGCGTATGGACCGCATGGCCCCGAACGCGCCAGAGCTCGTAGATATCGTAGAAGTCGCGGATGCGTGTTGTCGCGACGTTCCTCGCTAGAACGGTCTCGATTTTCTCGGCCAGTACGGTTTCAAGCGGGTAAGCCATGACTGTCGCAGAGCCCTCGTCGAAAACGAAAGGGTATTCGTATGCGATGGCGCTGGGTGTAATTTTGTCCCCTGTTGTCACGTCGACCGTGAGCGGAACGGCCAGTGGGTCGTAGCAAGCGCGCAGGAACACCCTGATACCGGGATACTCGTCCGTTTCGCGAATGTCGTCCGTGCGCAGCAGCTCGAAGGAAAGGTCGTCTCCTGCGTCGATCGCGCAGATTTCCCCAAATACCTCGGCAGCCTTCGAGTGAGTCAGGGTGAAGCCCCTCACAGTGGTGTCGAGGTCCTTCGTGGTGCGCCTGTCCACGCCGATGAGCGATCCGATGAGCATGCCGCCCTTCACGATGATGTAATCGCGCCAGGGTGACCTGGAGATTCGGTCAATCAGCCGTTCGAGCATGTAGTTCTGCAGCATCAGCTGGGGCGACACGCCCGCTGACTTTGCCCTGTTGTTGATGAGCGCCTTGAGCCGCATAGCGTTCCTGACCTTCACAGCAGCACCTCCATGTACCTTTTCACCTTCGCGGCCACGCCGAGCTTGTCGGCGAACGACTGCAGCTTCGGTAGGTTGCGCCCTTCAGACGAAAAGTACGACCGGAATGCCGGCGAGAGCAGCTGCAGGTCGGGTGACGACGTGCCGCGTAGCGAATCGCACAGGGTCCGTTCGGCACCGTAGGCGCGCACTGAGTTGCCGTACGGCGTCGTGAGATCAGCGAGTCCGAGGTCGTGCAGCCCTTCGGGCGACGACTTCGCCACGATACCCTCCCTTTTCGCAGAGGACGGGTTGTAGCCCCTCGGAAAGCTCATCGTGAGCGACTCGGGCGCGGAATCGCAAAGCCCGAGTAGGTAGAGCGCGGTGTCGTGCGAGAACACGCCGCGCGCGAAGCGGTGCTGCGCCACCACGTACTCGTCCTCCCAGGTGTCTGGCGTGCAGTACAAGCCTCGTTCGACCCTGACGAGCTCGTTGCGCTTTACCGCGTCTGCGAGGTCGCGACTACGGATACCGTTCTTCCTGGCCATCGACGCAGTCAAGAAACCAGTGTTCGCCGTGGTTATTTCCTCGAACGATTTCGTTTTGCCCTCCTGACCTTTCATGCTACAAACCTTCTCATATTGTAGCATGAATAAATTCTCAAGGAAGAATGCTATTGCGGCCACGAGTGCCGCCTTGACCCCGCGCCTCCTTTTCGAGCGCGTATTCGGAAACTCGGATCCGCCGCAACAACGACCAAGAGGGCCGTCAAGGTCAACGGTATCCGACAGCATTTTAAGGTACGCCTGATTGGTGGTCTTCCCGAATCGTCCCGCGTTAGGTCATCTGCTATGAATCCCGGTGGAAACTTGGGAGTGATCGAAGGGGTGACCTGCTGTTTCGCGAATCAATTGAGCTATTCCCGAAACCGCGAATCAAGGGGCTCTCGCGTTGCCCCGATTGTATATCGCCTGCATTCGGGCGCGTCCTTGCTATTTCCTTGCTTTGCGGGGCGCGAAAACGTCTACACTGTCGCGCCGGGGTGGGGGAGGACCTCCGCCGCGAGTTTTTCCGTATCTGTCGATGGCGTCCCGCCGCGCCCAATCAAAAGGCCACCCAGATGATGAGACCCAAAATCCTGTCGCTTGCCCCCATGGAGGGGGTCACGGGACATGTGTTCCGCCGCGTGCACGCGGAGTGCTTCGGCGCGCTCGAGCGCTACTACACGCCCTTCATCTCCCCGCCGCGCCTGGCCTCAACCTTTGGCCAGCGGTATCGCGAGGAGCTTGACCCGCTCAACAGCCAGGGCCTCAATGTCGTGCCGCAGCTGTTGACCAAGAACGCCGATGAGTTCGTGCACGCCGCGCGGCTCCTGCGCGACATGGGCTACAGGGAGGTCAACATCAACCTGGGTTGCCCGTCGGGCACGGTTGTGGCCAAGGGAAAGGGCTCGGGCTTTCTGCGCAACCCCAACGACCTCGAGGTCTTCCTGCAAGACATATGCGAGCGGTCGCCCCTGCCGGTGTCGGTCAAGACGAGGCTCGGCGTCTCCAGTGACGACGAGTATGCGAAGCTTCTCGATCTGTACTGCCGCCTGCCGCTTGCCGAGCTCATCGTTCACCCCCGCGTGCAAAAGGACCGCTATCAGGGGTCGCCGCGCTGGGAGCCGTATGGAGCCACGCTTGCGCAAGCGCCGTTCCCTGTGGCCTACAACGGCGACATCTTTGGCGTCGATGACCTGAACGCCCTGGTAGATGCCTATCCTGCAACCCGGCATGTGATGCTGGGCAGGGGAGTTGTGGTGAACCCCGCCCTTGCGCGCATGATACGGGGCGGCAATCCCGCCACCTTGGGCGAGCTCGCACATTTCCACGACAGGCTCTTCTGCGAATACGAGGCGCTCATGGGCGCCGACAACGCCGCCGCCCGCATGAAGGAGTGGTGGTCTTACGCCAAGTGCTGCTTTGCCGATCCGGCCTCGGTTCACCTTGCCGTGAGGGGCGTGCGCGGCAAGGCCGAGTACATGGCCGCCGTCGAGCGCATCTTTTGCACGGAGGCGCTCGCAGATGAGCCGCGTTTGCGTTAGGCTCCATGCGGCCCGAAAGCCGCGCTCGGGCCGTCGCCCATCGTGAAGAAAGCACCCATTGGGCGGGCCCCGTGCCCGCCCAATTTGTTGGCTCTGCGTCAGTGCGCTGGCGGTTTTGTGTACTTGGGTTCAAGCACTTTTTGCGCGCTAAAATGACCCCCTCGCCTTTCTCGACGAGAAATAATTTCTTATACCCATTCGAGAAGAAACCAGGCCCATGCAGCGCGACAAGATTAAACCGATTCTGTTCAGCGTCATCAAGCATTCCAGCAAGGAGGAACTGCGCCGCCAGATCCCGAAGGACATCGTCTCGGGCATCGTTGTGGCGGTCGTGGCGCTGCCGCTTTCCATCGCGCTTGCCATCGCCTCGGGCGTGAGCCCCGAGCGCGGCATCTACACGGCCATCGTCGCCGGCTTCCTCATCGCCATGCTTGGCGGTTCGCGCGTGCAGATTTCGGGTCCCACTGCTGCGTTTGCCACCATTGTCGCAGGTATCGTCGCCACTGACGGCCTCGAGGGCCTCGTGGCCGCCACGCTTATCGCCGGCGTGATCCTCATCTTGATGGGCCTGCTCAAGCTCGGCACCCTCATCCGTTTCGTGCCGTACACCATCACCACGGGCTTTACCGCCGGCATCGCCGTCACCATCGTCATCGGCCAGATCAAGGACTTCCTGGGCCTTACCTATCCGGCCGGCACGGTCACGATCGACGCCGCCGACAAGCTCGCCGCCGTGGTCGCCAACATCTCCACCTTCAATTGGCAGGCTCTGCTCGTGGGCCTCGTGTGCCTGGCCATCCTCATTCTCTGGCCTCGCGTCAACGACAAGATCCCCGCCTCGCTCGTTGCCGTTATCGTCGGCGCCGTCATGGTGCCGCTCTTCGGCATGAACGTGAACACCATCGGTGACCTCTACACCATCCAGGCGGGGCTTCCCCAGTTCCAGGTGCCCCAGCTCAGCTTCGAGCTCTTCCGCAACGAGCTTTCCAACGGCGTCACCATCGCCATCCTGGCTGCCATCGAGTCGCTGCTTTCGTGCGTCGTGGCCGACTCCATGATCTCGGCCCACCACCGCTGCAACATGGAGCTCTTCGCGCAGGGCGTGGGCAACATCGGCTCGGTCCTGTTCGGCGGCATCCCTGCCACGGGCGCCATCGCCCGCACCGCCGCCAACGTCAAGAGCGGCGGCCGCACGCCCATCGCCGGCATGGTGCACGCCCTCGTGCTGCTGCTGGTACTCGTCTTCCTCATGCCCTACGCCGCGCTGATCCCTATGCCCACCATCGCAGCCATCCTGCTGCAGGTTGCGTACAACATGAGCGGCTGGCGCAACTTCGCGCACCTGTGCCGCACCGCCTCGAAGGGCGCCGTGGGGGCGCTGCTGCTCACGTTTGTCCTCACCATTGTGTTCGACCTGGTCACGGCCATCGCCGCCGGCATGACCATCACGGTGGTCCTCTTCATGAAGATGGTGAGCGAGGAGACCGAGGTCAAGGGCTGGAAGTACTACTGCGACGAGAACTCCGAGGTCACGCACCTGCGCGAGCTTCCCAAGAGCGTGCGCGTCTACGAGATCAACGGCCCCATGTTCTTCGGCATGACCGACCGCATCACCGACATCTCGGTCAAGGAGTTCACCCGTTACCTCATCATCCGTATGCGCGGCGTGCCTTCGCTTGACTCCTCGGGCATGAACGCCTTGGAGAACCTCTACGAGTACTGCAAGGAGAACGGCGTGCAGCTCATCATCAGCCACGCCAACGAGCAGCCCATGGCTACCATGCGCCATGCCGGTTTCGTCGACCTGGTGGGTGAGGAGCACTTCCGCCCCAACATCGACGACGCCATCGCCCATGCCCGCGAGCTCGTCGCTGCCGACGAGCAGGCGGAGAAGGCCGCCTAGCGCGCAGCCGCTTTTTCCTCAAGGCCGCTTGCCTCCTACTGGGGGCGAGCGGCCTTTTGCGTATTGCGCTGGTTTTGTCGCTTCGCGCGGCAACGGGTACAATCGTTGCGTTTGGTTTTTGCGGCCCCAACCGAAAGGCCCCCATGTCGACACTCGTTCTCGGAGACCTCCACCTCAAGCAGCCTTTTATCCTGCCCCACCTGCTGGGATACGTGCGCGACCCCGATTTGGCCGTGGGGCGCGTCGTGTTCTTGGGCGACGCGTGCGACGATTGGGGCGCCACTGAGCATCGTGCCCTCGATGCTCTTTCCTACCAGGCAGATTGGGTGGAAGCCCGACGGTCTGAGGGCCTGAGGGTCGACGTCCTCATGGGCAACCACGACCTGTGCTACATCCGCGGCCGCGTGGGGTCGGGCACGATGCCGGGCATTATGCGCGAGGTGCGCGATGTGCTCGAGGACCGCCTCCATGTGCAGATGGCCACGACGGTGGGCTCGTTTCTGTGCTGCCATGCGGGCATCACGCAGGAGTGGGCCGACGAATACCTGGCAGAGGTGGACAAGACGCCCACGGACATCGCCGCCTGCCTCAACGCGATGCTCTGCGACTCGGGCCAATGGGCCGCTCTCGACAGCGCCGGCGCCTCCAGGGGAGGCTGGCAGGCTCCTGGTCCCGTGTGGGCCGACGTGTCCGACATGCTTTACGGGGCCCTTGCCGACCTCAACCAGATCGTGGGCCACACTCCGATCGCCCGCGCCGGCAGGCTCGGCCTCGTAGGCTGGGAGGACGGTTGCGCTCCCGAGATCTGGGCATGCGACACGTTTTCACTGCGCCGCTCGGGGGCGGCCATCGGCGACGGCTCGATGGTGCTGGTCGAAGACGACGGCCGCCCCCGTCGCCTGGCGTTTCCCGGCGAGGGCGGCTATGAAGCGGTCGCGCGTGCCGTGGCGGCCCAACGCGAGCTCTAAGGGCCGCTCAAGGCGAGGCATGCCCGCAAACCAGGCTGGTTTCATTTGGGAACCCCGGTGATTCCGGGGGAGGAGATAGGGAGATTCATGCAATACCGCGAGTTGGGCAAGACCGGCGTGCAGGTAAGCGAGATCGGCTACGGCGCTGAGTGGATCCGCGGCGACGACCCCGAGGGCACCCGCGAGATCGTGCGTCGCGCCGCCCAGGCCGGCGTCAACATCGTCGACTGCTGGATGGCGGACCCTGCGGTGCGCCGTGCGCTGGGAGCCGCCGTGTGCGAGCAGCGCGACCACTGGGTGGTCCAGGGCCACTTCGGGGCTACCTGGCAGGATGGCCAGTATGTGCGTACGCGCGACCTGGACAAGGTCGTGCCTGCGTGGGAGTTTCTGCTTGAGTGCTTCGGTGGCCACATCGAGCTCGGCCTCATCCACTATGTCGACGCGGTCGACGAGTTCAAGGCCATCATGGACAGCCCCTTCATCGACTACATCCGCGCAGAGAAGGCGGCGGGTCACATCGACCACATCGGCCTTTCGACCCACAACCCCGAGGTCGCGCTTGCTGCCTGCGACTATCCCGAGGTTGAGATGGTCATGTTCTCGATGAACCCGGCGTTCGACATGCTGCCGCCCTCCGAGAACATCGAGACGCTGTTTGTCGAGCATTATGACGACGCCCTGTCCAACGTCGACCCCAAGCGCCAGGAGCTGCTGCGCGCGTGTAGCATGCGCGGCGTGGGCATTACGGTCATGAAGCCCTTCGCCGGCGGCCGCTTGCTCGACGCCTCCAAGTCTCCCTTCGGTGTGGCCATGACCACGACACAGTGCATCGAGTACTGCCTTTCGCGCCCGGCCGTGGCCTCGGTCATGACAGGCTTCAGCACCGTCGAGGAGCTCGAGGGCTGCCTTGCCTACGAGGACGCGACGCCCGCCGAGAAGGACTTCGGCCGTGTGCTTGCCGCGGCTCCGTCGCACTCGTATTTCGGCCAGTGCATCTATTGCGGCCACTGCCAGCCCTGCGTCATGGGCATCAACATCGCCGAGGTCAACAAGTTCGCCGACCTGGCCCTGGCCCACGACGAGGTGCCGCCCTCGGTGCGCGAGCACTACAAGGCGCTGCCCGCCCACGCTGAAGACTGCATCGGGTGCCACCGCTGCGAGCGCAACTGCCCCTTCGGCGTGAAGATCGCTCAGCGCATGCGCCAGACCGCCAAGCTCTTCGGTCTGTAAACCGCCTGTTTGAGGGAAGCCAAGCCCGCGTTTGCGTCAAACAAGAGGGGCCCGCAGGAAACGTCGCGATGCGCGCGTCCTGCGGGCCCCTTGCTTGCATGCAGGATGGCTCTTGTCGGTGTGTGCCGGCTTTACTGGCTTGCCTGGTCTTGCTGGGCGAGCCATTCCACGGCTGAGAGGGCCGCGACATTGCCCTGACCTGCGGCTTTGATGTACTGGTAGGGTTTGCCCGCGATATCGCCGGCAACGAAAAGACCTGGGATGTTGGTCGCCATCTGCAGGTCGCACACAACGTGGGGCCCGTCGGTCGCAAGGCCGCCGACGAGCTGGTCGGCTGCGACGGCGTCACGCAGCACAAATACCGCGCTCACCTCGTGGCTTCCGTCTTGGGTGAGAAGGGCGCAGGTCGCACCGTTGCCCTCGATGCCAAGGGGCCGCTCCTCCACGACTTCGATGCGCTCGTCGCCCGGCACGTCGTGACGCTTCCCAAAGAAGTAGAGCACGTGGCCGCACACCTCGGCGAGGTAGAGCGCCTCGCGCCAGGACTCCTCGCTGTAGCCGATGACTGCCACGGTCTTTCCCTTGTAGAGATGGCCGTCGCAGGTGGCGCAGTAACTCACGCCGCGTCCGAGCAGCTCTTTTTCGCCCGGCCAAGGTTTGCCCATGACGACGCCGCTGGCAAGCACCACGCTGCGGGCCTCATAGATGTCATGTGCGCCCTGCAAGGCAAAGTAGTCGCCCATGGGGTAGACGGCCACGATCTGCTCGGGCGTCACTGCCACGCCCATCGCGTCGAGGTGGGCGCGCATGTGCGCCGCCAGCTCCGCTCCGCTGACGTCGGGCAGACCCGTGTAGTTGCGTATGTCGTGCGCCTTGCCCATCTTGGCGCTCAGCTCGGCGCTTCCAAAAAGCGCAACCTGCTTGTTGCGCAGCTTGGCCGTCACCGCGGCCGATACGCCCGCCGGTCCCGTGCCGACAATCGCGATGTCCATCCGGTCCATGCTTGCCTCCTTGCGGTGAGTGCCTGGTGCTTTCAGCCCAGTATATGCCCCGCGGCGCCTGTTCTCGCACCGGCCTGCGGCGGACCTCCTTACAAGACGCGCAATCTCATGTTCCCTTCGTGATTCACTGGCATGAGGGCCCTCAAGTTTGGTATGCTTCCTCAGCGCACGGGGCGCCTGGTCGGAAACCAGCGTCCGTCATCTACCATAAGGAGTTTTATCATGAAGCAGGGTATCCACCCCGAGTACGTCGAGTGCACCGTCCGTTGCACCTGCGGCAACACCTTCAAGACCCACTCGACCGTTTCTGAGCTCACCGTCGAGCTTTGCAACGCTTGCCACCCCTTCTACACTGGCCAGCAGAAGTTCGTCGACAACGCCGGTCGCGTCCAGCGCTTCGCCAGCAAGTTCGGTGGCGCCGCTGCCGCTCTGGCCGAGAAGCAGGCCGCTGAGAAGGCTGCCCGCGCTGCCAAGGCCGCCGAGGCCGAGGCCGCTGCTAAGATTGAGCGCGAGAAGAAGGCCGCCGAGAAGGCCAAGCGCGCCGCTGAGTACGCTGCTGCTCACGCCAACGACCCCGTCGAGGCTCCTGCCGCCGAGGCCGAGGCTCCCGAGGCCGAGTAGCCTTTAGCCCTGCCACGCAAGGCACCAGCACGCCCTTAAGCCGGCCCTTCGAGTCATACCGAGGGGCCGGCTTTTTTCGTACCGAAGGATTGGGAGGATTCCATGGACGTTACGCTTCTCTACCACACGCCTGAACCCGAGCGCGCCGTGGCGACTGCTGCCCGCCTTTGCTATGCCCCCGTGGGCGGCCGCGAGCTCATGGAGAGCCTGACCGACGAGAAGATTCGCAAGGTTCTCACCACCATCATGGCGAGCGGGCACTTCTCCACGCTTGAGCATGCCAGCTACACGTTTGCCGTTGAGGGCGTGAGCCGTGCACTCACCCATCAGCTCGTGCGCCATCGTCTTGCGAGCTACAACCAGCAGTCGCAGCGTTACGTCAAGTTCAAGGAAGAGCCGCCCATCGTGCGCCCCGCAAGCGTCGACACCAACCCCGAGGCTGCCCAGGCCTTCGACGAGGCCATCGAGGCGTGCTGGCAGGCCTACGACAAGCTCGTGCAGGCCGGCGTTCCTGCCGAGGACGCACGCTACATCCTGCCCAATGCCTGCGAGACCAAGATCGTCGTGACCATGAACATTCGCGAGCTCATGCATTTCTTCTCCAACCGCTGCTGCAACCGCGCGCAGTGGGAGATTCGCGAGCTTGCTTGGAAGATGCTCGAGCTTGTGAGGCCCACGGCCCCCTTCATCTTCCGCACGGCGGGCCCGGGCTGCATGCGTGGGGCGTGCCCGGAGGGCAAGATGTGCTGCGGCAACCCCTACCCGCGTCCGGCCGAACTGTAATCGAACTTCAGGAGAGCGTGTCATGTCCCAGTACCAGGATGGCAATCCGTACGGCAACCAGCAGAACCCCCAGGGTCAGTACCAGCAGACGCCCCAGGGCCAATACCAGCAGGCCGATAACGTGCCCGTCTACTCTCGCGCCCAGGTCGTTGCCTGGCAGCAACAGCAGATGGCCATGCTGCAGAAGGGCATCGACGACGTTCAGGAGCAGGCTCGCGCGAAGTCGCATCGTACGGCGGCCGTCACGGCGCTCATCGGCCTCGCGGTAGGCGTGCTCGCCGCAATCATCCTGGCCAGGTTCGTCTTCGGCTGGGGCACGACGAAGCTCGATCCCGTTGCGCCCACCTTGGCCGACACCGAGCTCTCTTGCGTGGTGGGCACCTACACCTACAACGGCGAGTCGTTCGACATCACGGCCCGCGAGGCCATCGAAGGCACCCAGGCCCTTTCGTACTCGCTCAACGCCGACGGCACCTACGACGCGCCCTCCTCGGACATGGTCCTAGCGTACGCCCGCAACCAGGTGCTTGCCCAAATTGCCGCCGACGCCGGCATCGCGGCGAGCGCCGACGAGGTGAACGCCTACATGCAGCAGCTCGTGGGCACCACCGACATCACCCAGGCGGCCGCCTACCTGCACATGGATGCCGACCAGGCTCAGGCGGCCCTGCAGCAGGCCTGCGCCATCTCCAAGCTCAAGGACAGTGTGTGCCCTGCTTCTGCCCAGACGCTTCAGGAGCCTGCGTGGCCGGCCGACGGAAACACCGAGCTGGGCCATCCCGAGTATGCCGACTACATCATCGGCCTGCTCGGCGCCAACTGGGACGCAACCACCCAGTCGTGGGCAAACACCGACAACGCCTACTACGTCGCGCTCAAAGACCAGGTTTTCGCGCAGGGCTCTGCCAGCTACAATGCTGCGATGCTTGCGTATAACGTGGCATACCAGCAGGCAGGCGGTACAGCAAGCGATTCGTCGGCTGCCTGGACCGATTACGTCAACACCTACCTCGACAAGGCCGCTATCGTCATCTACACGCTGCGCGCCTAAGGGCTGCGGCGAGGGCGGCCTGGCATGCGCGGGGACGACGGGAAGGATTCTCGAACCACAATGGCTGACACTAAGGATCAAAACACCGGGGAGCTCTTCCAGACCCACATCGGTGGCGCCGCCATGCTCGAGGGCGTCATGATGCGCGGCCGCTATTCCTGGGCCGTTGCCGTGCGCGAGCCCGAAGGCGGCATCTATGTGGAGGAGCACGACGTTCCCGGCTATGGCAAGAAGCAGCCTTGGCGCAAGTGGCCGCTCGTGCGCGGCTGCGTCGCCATGGTTGAGTCGCTCGTGCTGCAGTACAAGGCCATGGGCATCACCGCCGCCCACGCCTATGACTTCGACGAGGACGAGGAGCAGGTCAAGAAGCTCGAGGGCAAAAGCGAGGCTGAGAAGCAGGCCGCGCGCGCCGAGGCGGCCGAGCAGATCGCCGAGGAGCAGCGACAGGCCAGCGAGGAGGCCGAGGAGAAGGGCATGGCCGGCTGGATGGCCGTCTCGATGGCTCTGGGCGTGCTGCTGGGTGTGGCCCTCTTCATCTTCGTGCCTGCCTTTGTGACCAACCTCGTCGTGGGCGATTACTCCCATGACAACATGGTTGCGTGGAACCTGCTCGACGGCGTGCTGCGCGCCGCCATCTTCGTGCTGTACATGTGGCTCATCGCCCTCATGCCCGACATCAGGAAGATGTATCGCTATCACGGCGCGGAACACAAGACCATCCACTGCCTGGAGCATGGCCTCCCGCTCACGCCTGAGAACTGCATGGCGTTCTCCCGCCAGCATGTGCGCTGCGGCACGGCGTTCATCATCATGGTGCTCATCGTGTCCATCATCGTGTTCACCGTGTTCCCCACCGACATGCTCGTGGAGGCCCTGGGCCTCGAGGGCGGTGTGGGACGCTTCCTGGTGGTGCTTCTCACCCGCATCGTCTTGCTGCCGATTGTGGCGGGCCTCTCCTATGAGGTCACCGTGCGTTGGGCCGGCCAGCATCCCGACAACCCGCTGGTGAAGATTGTTCTCGCTCCGGGTATGGCCATGCAGCTCATCACCACCAACGAGCCCGATACCTGCCACCTGGAGTGCGCCATCGCCGCGATGAAGGCCGTCGTGGCACGCGAGGCGCGTGAGGAGGGCTGGGAGCTTGGCCCCGACGGCCTGCCCCGCGACATCACTTCGCTTTCTGGCTGCCCGATGGCCACCGATGTGCCCGACTCAGTTGCACAGGGAAAGGAGTAACGACCATGGAAGAGGCCGCCTTCAAACCGTACGACGCACAGCGTTCTGTCTGCATCGCTCCCGACCGCCTTGCCGAGGCGATTGTGTGCGTGCATGCGGCGCTTGCGGCATGCACGCCCGTTGACGAGCAGCTCATGAGCGACATCCACGGCGACTCGCTGGCGTTCGACCATCTTGTGCGTTCCGCCTCGGGCCAGGTGCGTCGCTTTGTTGAGCAGGCTTTGGGCGAGGGCTTCTCGTCCGAGGAGCTTGACTGCGTGTGCACGCTGCTCTACTACCCTGAGTTTGCCTACGAGGACGAGTGGGAGCGCGCATGCGAGGGCCTCGACGTCGACGACCTCGTCGATCTGGCCGAGGACGTGCGCCAGCGCTGCACGGGGGCCTTCCACCTGATCGGCGACATCTGGGACCGCGGCCCGCGCGGCGACGAGGTCATGGCGATCCTCATCTCCACCCCGCGCGTCGACGTGCAGTGGGGCAACCACGACGTGTGCTGGATGGGTGCCGCCGCCGGCGACCCCGTGTGCATCGCGACGCTTTTGCGCAACAACATCAAGTACATGAACGTCGAGCAGTTCGAAGAGGGCTACGACATCGACCTTGAGCCCCTTTTCACGTTTGCCGAGGACACCTATACCGACGACGGCTCGCTCACGCCGTGCCTCAAGGCCATGAACGCCATCCTGTTCAAGTGCGAGGGCCAGGCCGTGCGCCGTCACCCCGAGTGGCACATGGACGAGCGTCTCCTGTGGGCCGCAATGGACCTGGAAGCCGGCCAGGTGCGAATCGGCGACGCCCTCTATCCGCTCAAGACGCGCGACTTCCCCACGTTCGACGTGGCCGACCCCTTTGCGCTCACGGCTCGCGAGCAGGAGGTGCTCGATGGGCTCGTCGAGGCGTTCCTGTCGAGCGAGAGGCTGCAGTCGCAGGTGCAGTGGCTCTACGACCACGGTTCGGTCTACAAGGTCGACGGCGACCTGCTGCTCTTCCACGGCTGCGTCCCCATGAACGAGGACGGCACGTTTGCCCAGGTAGACTGCGGTTCTGGCGTGGCGCGCTCCGGCAGGCTCCTGCTCGATTGGGTCGACGCCCTGTGCCGTCGCGCTTGGGAGGAACGTCGTCAGGCTGACCTCGACTGGATGGGGTACCTCTGGTGCGGCTGGCAGTCCACGTTTGCGGGCCGCGTCGTCAAGACGTTCGAGCGCACCTACCTTGAGGACAAGTCCACCTGGACCGAGCCCGAGGACCCCTACTATGCCCTCACGCGCGAAGATGCGCATGCGGCCCAGTCGGCGCTTGCCGAGTTCGGGGTCGACCCCGTGCACGGCCGCATCGTGAACGGCCACACGCCGGTGAAGCTGCCCAAGGGTGAGAGCCCCGTGCGTGCCGAGGGTCGCCGCCTCGTGATCGATGGAGGCCTCTGCCAGGCCTATCGCAAGACCACGGGCATTGCTGGCTACACGCTCATGCGCAAGGGTGACGAGCTCACGCTGGTGAGCCATGCCGATTTCCCCGGCCTGGATGCCGTGCGCACTTCTTGCGTCGACATGGGCCATACCGCCCAGGCGCTCTAAGCTCCAAGGAATTGCCAAACACACAAGAGGGGCCGGCCGAGCCTGCGCGTGTCGCAAGGCTGGGTCGGCCCCTCTTTGTATATATGGTGCAGGCGTGCGTGCTTGGCGAATATGACCCTACAGCATGAGGTCCAGGCTCACCGGGCAGTGGTCTGAGCCGTAGACGTCGCTGAGGATGGAGGCGTCGGCCACCCTGCCTGCCAGCACCTCGCTCACAAGGAAGTAGTCGATGCGCCAGCCGGCGTTCTTCTCGCGGGCCTTGAAGCGGTAGCTCCACCAGCTGTAGGCCCCGGTGAGGTTGGGGTGGAGCATGCGGAAGGTGTCGACGAAGCCGGCGTCGAGCAGCTCGGTGAACGCCGTGCGTTCCTGGTCGGAGAAGCCAGCCTTGCCCCTGTTGGGACCGGGGTTCTTCAGGTCGATCTCGTTGTGCGCCACGTTGAAGTCGCCGCAGGTGACCACGGGTTTGGTTGCCTCGAGGTCTTTGAGGAACTCAAGGTAGCGCCTGTCCCACGCCATGCGGTAGTCGATGCGCGCCAGTCCCTCCTGGGCGTTGGGCGTGTAGACGTCCACGAACCAATACCGGTCGAACTCAAGCGCACAGATGCGCCCCTCGTTGTCGGGGTCGTCGGCGAACCCCGTGCGCACGCTGCGGGGCTCCTCGCGGCTGAACACGGCCGTGCCCGAGTAGCCCTTCTTCTCGGCGTAGTTCCACACCTGATGGTAGCCCTCGGGCTTGAAGCCGAGTTTCTCCTGGTCAGGCTCTTGAAGCTTCGTTTCCTGCAGGGCCACCACGTCGGCGTCGAAGCTGTCGAAAAGCTCGGCGAACCCCTTCTTCATCACGGCGCGCAGGCCGTTCACGTTCCAGCTCACAAAGCGCAGCGGCTTGTTCTGTGTCTCCATTGCCCGGGCGTTCCTTCCTCGTCGTGCCCCACGCTGCCGCGTGGGCACCCTGGGTGTGCGCAGGCCATGATAGCAGCCCTTGGCGGGGCGGGGACCTCGGCCATGACTGCTACAATTGGGCGCACATTTCTGCTGAGAATTGCTGGAAGGCGTCAAACGCGCCGGCTGCATGGCCCGTCTGGGAGGTCGTCACTTGATGGATTCGAACAAGATCGAGCAGGGTGTCCGCCTGATTCTTGAGGGAATGGGGGAGGACCCCGCGCGGGAAGGCCTGCTTGACACGCCCGCCCGCGTGGCACGCGCCTGCACGGAGCTTCTCGGCGGCATGGGGCAAGACGCGGCGCAGCTCTTCACCACGACGTTCGAGGCCGACCACCACGAGATCGTCATCGTGCGCGACATCGAGTTCTTCTCCATGTGCGAACACCACCTGCTACCGTTCTACGGCGTTGCCCACGTCGCTTACCTGCCCAGCGCGCAGGGCCGTGTCTGCGGCATCAGCAAGCTTGCCCGCACGGTGGAGCTCTTCGCCCGTCGCTTGCAGCTCCAGGAGCGTCTCACCTCGCAGGTGGCCGACGCGGTGATGGGCAACCTCGCCCCGCAGGGCGTCATTGTCAAGATGAGTGCCGAGCACATGTGCATGACGATGCGCGGCGTCTCCAAGCCCGGCTCGCACACGGTGACCCTGGCGACGCGCGGCGTCTTCGCCGACGACGCCGCCCTTGCGGCCCGCGCCCTCTCGCTTCTCGACTAGGGGAGGGCTGCGACATGGCTGAGCTGGCACAAGGGTGGCGCTGTGGCAGTCGCGTGCTTGACTTGGGGCGCACCCGCATCATGGGCGTGCTCAACGTGACGCCCGACTCCTTCAGCGACGGCGGTGCGCACGACTCCCTTGCCGAGGCACTCGCCTGGGCCGACAAGATGCTCGACGACGGTGCCGACCTCATCGACGTGGGCGGCGAGTCCACCCGCCCCGGTTTTACGCCGGTGGGGCAGGACGAGGAGATTGCCCGCGTCATCCCTGTGATCGAGGCCCTTGTGGCACGCGGCGTGCTCGTCTCGGTGGACACGCGCCATCCAGGTGTCGCGCGAGCCGCGCTTGACGCAGGCGCGCACATCCTCAACGACGTCTCGGGCTTCGAGGACCCCGAGATGGTGCGGGTTGCCGCTGAGTATGGTTGCGGTGTTGTGGCCATGCACGCCTGCAAGGGCTACCTGGCAGGCCAGGCGCGAGCCGACGCGGGCAAGGACCCCGAGGGCTTCGCGCGTGAGGTCGAGGCGTACCTGCTGCATCAGGCGCACGTGCTTGAGCAAGCAGGCGTCGACCCCTCTTCCATCTGCATCGACCCGGGTCCCGGCTTCGGCACGAACGCCGACGAGGACCTCGCCGTGCAGGCGGCCACCTCGGCCATGACGCGCCTGGGCTATCCCTATCTGTGCGCCCCCTCGCGCAAGCGCTTTGTCGGTGCCGTCTCCGGGTCCAACCCCGCGGTTGCCCGCGATGCGGCAACGGCTGGCGTGGTGTGCGCGGCGGCTCTCGCAGGCGCCCGCATCGTGCGCGTCCATGACGTGCGCACCAGCGCTCAGGCCTTGCGTTGCCTGGAGGCATGCGCGGGCATCGCTCCCGCCCGTCGTGCTTTCATCGCCCTGGGCGGCAACATGGGCGACCGCCTGGCCTCGCTCAAGGCCGCCTGCGCCGCTCTCGACGCCCTGCCTCAGACGGGAGTGGTCGCCGCAAGCAGGGCCTACGAGACCGAGCCCGCTTACCTGGGCGACCAGGACCTCTTTGCCAACGCCGTGGTCGAAATCTCCACCCGTCTGCACCCCCGTGCCCTCATCGAGGCGCTTCTCGGCATCGAGGATGCTGCGGGACGGGTGCGCACGGTGAAGAACGGCCCCCGCTGCCTCGACGTCGACCTGCTGTGGATGGAAGGCGAGCGCCATGCGGGCCCGCGCCTTACCTGCCCGCATCCCCTCATCGGCGAGCGCGACTTTGTGCTCGTGCCCCTCGGCGACCTTGTGGGCGACGTCGAGGCGTTTTGCGCCCGTGAGGGCATCGCATGCGTGCCGCCTGAGCAGCGCGTGGGCCACATCGAGCGCGTCCTGGGCAACCTCGCCTAGATTCGAGCTTACCTGTACCTTCAACTCGAACTTTATCCTGAAAGGCGGCTCCCATGAGCACCTTGTCGCAATCGAAGACATACGACCTGCTCAGGGTCGTAGATGTGACCGCTTCCACCAATGACGACGCCCGCGAGGCGGCACGTGAGGGGGCTCCGCACGGCTCTGCCGTCGCTGCCCGTGTGCAGACGGCGGGTCGTGGCAGGCGCGGTCACGTGTGGGAGTCGCCGCGCGGCAGCCTCTATCTCTCGTGCGTCTTGAGGCCCAGCGTGCCTATGCACTTCTTCACCGGCCTGCCCGCGGTGTGCGCCCTGGGCGTGCTCGACTGCCTGCGCGACGACCTGGGCATCGCCCAAGCGGCGCTCAAGTGGCCCAACGACATCGTCGCGGGTCCTTCCAAGCTCGCCGGCATCCTCGTTGAGGCTGGCTCTTCTGCCATGGGTACCTTTGCCGTGTGCGGCGTCGGCGTCAACGTGGCCCCCGCCATGGCTGGCACTGCCCCTCAGGCCCAAGTGACCCCCGAGGCGGATGTTGCCCCAAGCCCCGAGGCCCTGGCGCGCACGTGCCTGGAGGAGCTGGTCGAGGACCCCTCGAAGCTTCCTGCCTTCGAGGATATCGCCGAGCTTTTGCGCCGTCGCATCGTGGCGCGCGTAGACGCCTGGGACCTTGCATGCCGACAGGGGAGGGCCCAGGCCGGCCCTCTTGCCCCCATCCTCAACGAGTATTTCGACTGTTGCCCCCTGCTGGGCCACCGCGTGAGGGCACTTTCTCCCGAAGGCGAGCTGGTCTGCACGGGATACTTCGCCGGCCTGGACTGCTGGGGCCGCGCCACTGTCAGGCGCGACGATGGCGTCGAGGTTGTTTACACGTCCGAAATGGTCTCGCTGCGCCCCGAGTAGTAGACTCCACGCCTGCGCATGAGCGCATCGTTGAGGTTCGTCCATATGAGAAGAGGGAGCACCCGCATGAATCAGACGGCCGCCGTATCTAAGCCCGGCATCTCCACGCTCGACATCGCCCAGTGCGGTGTCGTCATCGCGCTCATTGCGGTGGCGGCCCAGGTCACCGTGGCCATTGGCCCAGTTCCCTTCACCCTGCAGCTGCTCGTCGTGGTGCTTGCCTCGCTCATCTTCACCCCGCGCCAGGCTTTCATCGCCCTTGCCGGCTACATCCTTCTCGGCCTTGTGGGCCTGCCGGTGTTCTCCGGTGCCGCCGGCGGTTTCGCCAAGCTCTGCGGTGTCACGGGCGGCTACCTCTACGGCTTCGTGGTCTCGGCGTTTCTGGGCGCCTTGCTGCGCCGTCTGGTTCTGGGCGATTCCGCCCGCGCCGGCAAGCCGCGCCGCATCGCGTCTGACGTCGTTGCCTGCGTGGCCACCGTGGTCGTGTGCTACGCCATCGGCACCGCTCACTTCATCGCGGTGAGCGCCCTGGCCGGCACCTCGGTCGAGCTCGGCTACGTGCTGGGCGTCTGCGTCGTTCCCTTCATCCTGCCCGACGTGCTCAAGTGCGTTGCCGCCGTGCTGGTTGCCTGGGCCCTGCGCGCTGCCATCCCTTCCATTGCCGCGCGTTAGGAATCCGCAGCTTGTTGCCCATTTCTCTTGGCTGAGTAGCTCATCGTTTTAAAAGTTGCATTTTCACAACAAAGCCTTTCAAGCCTTTCCTTCCCATGGCGGGCAGGTACCATGCTGTTTTGAATGCATGTATCTGCTCTACGTGGAGAGGAAGGGCTTTTTCATATGAACAAAGCAGCCAAAAAACGCCTCATCGTTGTGGGACTCGTCATCGTCGTTGTCGCCCTTGCACTGTTCGCCGTGCTGGGAGGCGGTGCGGCTGCCGCCACGCTCACGGTGGAGCAGGCTGTCTCGGGCGATTACGAGGGCAAGAAGATCCAGGTGTCCGGCCCTGTCGTCAAGGACTCATACACCACCGAGGGAACGAACTGCATCTTTAAGATCGCCGGCTCTGAGGAAGGCTCCAATGCCGAGCTCGAGGTCATCTACGGCAAGGGCATGCCCTCCTCGTTCGGCACGGGTGTGACTGCCATCTGCACGGGCACCCTGCAGGACGGCACGCTGCTGTGCTCCGAGCTTGCCACGAAGTGCCCCTCCAAGTACGAAAGCGCCGAGGGCGCGGTCACGGCTGCCGTCATCGCCGCTGCTCCCGCAAGCTACGTCGGTGTCGACGTCAAGCTTGCCGGCTATGTCACCGAGGGCTCCATCGCCGACGCGTCTCAGGACGTGCGTTTCGTCGTGAACTCTCAGGGTTCAAGTCTCAATGTCAACTATAAGGATGCTCTGCCCGAAGGCATGGAGGATGGCAGCGCGGTCGTGGTGAGCGGCGCTCTTGACGCCGACGGCGAGACGTTTGTCGCCACCGATGTCGCGCTCGACGCCTCCGTGCAGTCCGAGTAACTCATAAGGAGAGGTTTGAAGATGGTTTCGTATGCTATGGGCGCCATTGGCGCGGGGGCGTTGTGGGTTGCCTTCGCGGCCACCGTCGGTGCCATCGTCTTGCTGATTGCGGGTCACCTCAAGGCCGGCAAGCCCGCTGGTAAAGGCGTGGCCGAGGCCGGCGCGTCGAAGGACGCCGCTTCCCTGCGCGTGGGTCGCATCTGCGTTTTCGTCGCCATGTTCGCCCTGCTTCTGGCCTGCGGCATCATCGTCGAGGGCTTCTTCACGCATAACGTCGCCCTGTATTACGTCGCCACCCAGTATCCCACCGACACAGGCTCGCTCTTCTGGTTCTACCAGCTCGCCGGCCTGTGGGCGGGACGCGCCGGCTCGCTTCTCACCTGGGCGTTTCTCATCAGCGCCTTTGCCGGTTACGTTGCTTGGCGTCGCCACAGGCACCCCGAGCACCTTTCCGATGTCGCGCTCGTCGTCATCATGTCCGTCCTTTTGCTCTTCATCGCCGTCATGCTGTTCAGCTCGGGCAACAACCCCTTCATTCTCACTGACCGCGCCTACATCGACGAGACCACCGGCGCCCTTGTCGGCCAGGCAACTGCCTGGGGCATGAACCCGCTGCTGCAGCACTGGGCCATGGCCATCCATCCGCCGACGCTGTTCATCGGCTACGCCGGCATGACTGTTCCGTTCGCCTATGCCATCGCCGCCCTTGTGTGCAACGACCCCTCCAAGCGCTGGGTTGAGCTCTGCCAGCGCATCGCCCTGTTCTCCTTCATCTTCCTCACCGCCGGCATCGGTCTGGGTGCCGTGTGGGCCTACGTCTGCCTGGGTTGGGGCGGCTATTGGGGCTGGGACCCGGTCGAGAACGCCTCGCTTCTCTCCTGGCTTGTCGCCGTCGCCATGATCCACACCTTCACCGTGTACCGTCGTCGCAACATGATGAAGGGCTGGGCCGTCTTCACCGCCACCCTCACGTTCGTCTTTGTCGTGCTCGGCACGTTCATCACCCGCTCGGGCCTCGTCGAGTCGGTCCATGCCTTCGACAATGACCCCGTGTCGCTCTACCTGTTCCTCGCCGTCATGCTCGGCGCCCTGATCGTCCTGCTCGTTGCCTGGATCATGCGTCGCCAGAGCTTCCAGAGCTCCGACGACATCGAGAAGGTCGTCTCCAAGAACGGCTCGTACTACCTCACGAACCTCGTCATGGTGTTCGCCGGCATCCTGCTTGCCTACCTCACGGTGTCGAGCGCCCTGCCTAGCTGGCTGCCCGCCGGTGGCCTCACCATCGGCACGGGTGCCTACGAGACGGTCGCCCGTCCTCTGGGCGTCATCCTGTGTGCCCTGGCTGCCGTGTGCCCCTTCCTCATGTGGAAGAAGACCGACGGCAAGCAGTTCTGGTCCAACATGCGCCTGCCGCTCATCATCGCGGCCGTGCTCGCTGTGGCGCTCATCGGCCACTGGGCCTTCAACCTGCTGCCCGCCTATGAGGCCAACCTCTCCCAGGCTGACACCGTCGCCGCCGCCGACCTGCAGAACATGGGCCCTGCCTGGTATTACAACGGCCTTGCGGTCATCGCCATGCTCGTGGGCTCGCTTCTTGTCGCCGACTCCGCCTACCTGGTCGTGCGCGGCGTGCGTGCCCGCATGAACAACAAGGGCGAGAGCCTGCCCCATGCCATTGCCGGCATCGTGACCAAGACCCCTGCTCAGACCGGCGGCTACCTCACGCACCTGGGCCTGGGCATCGTGCTCATCGGCCTGGTGGGCTCGGCCATGTACATCACCGACCGCACCTAC
Organism: uncultured Coriobacteriales bacterium; assembly: GCA_934654475.1. Lineage (GTDB taxonomy): Bacteria > Actinomycetota > Coriobacteriia > Coriobacteriales > UMGS124 > UMGS124. Next base: position 143,971 of record CAKUFZ010000001.1, on the reverse strand, counting down.
ATCTTCAACGAGGGCGACACGGCCCGCGTGGGCGCCTATACCCTCAAGCTCACCGACGCCACCGAGGCTCATTACGACGTCCAGAACAACCGCCTTTCCGACGTGACCGTCGAGGTCTCCAAGGGCGGGCAGGTCATCGACACCCTGAACCCCGCGCTTGAGTGGACGGCCAAGAGCTACTACGGCCAGACGTTCGTCACCGCCTGCACCGTCTCCAACCCCTTCGAGGACCTCTTCGTGTCCTACCAGGGCTACAGCTCCTCGGGATACATCGTCAACGCGCGCATCAACCCCATGATCTCGCTTGTGTGGGCGGGCTTCATCGTCATGACCATCGGCATCGTCTGCGCTGCGGCCCCCAAGCGCGCCTCAATTAAGGACCAGCTCGAAGTTCTGCCCGGCGGCGCCGGCGAGCAGGGTGCGGCTGAGCCTGCCGAGCCGAAGGAGTAGCCCCATGGAGACCCCCGCGCTTGCGGTGCATGACATCAAGAAGGCGTTCGGGACCCGTCGCGCGCTCGACGGCGTCTCGTTCGACCTCCCGCAGGGTGCGTTCCTTTCCATCTTCGGGCCCAACGGCGCAGGCAAGACGACGCTTTTGCGCATCCTGTCCACTGTGAGCCGTCCCACTGCCGGCAGTCTCACCATGCTCGGCATCGACGCGCTCGAGAACCCCGAGGAGCTGCGCGGCCGCATCGGGCTCATCTCGCACAAGCCCATGGTGTACGGCGACCTCACGGCCATGGAGAACCTTGAGTTCTTCGCCAAGCTCTACGGCGTGCCCGACGCCCGCAACCGCATCCTCGACCTGCTTGAGCTCGTCGAACTCGATCACAGGCGAAACGACGCGGCCCGCACGTTCTCCCGCGGCATGACCCAGCGTCTCTCCATTGCGCGCGCCCTCATCAACGACCCGGCCATCGTGCTGCTCGACGAGCCGTACTCGGGCCTGGACCCGCATGCCATGCAGCTCTTCGACGAGCTCATCGCGCGCGTGCGTCAGGGCCGCACCTTCGTCATGGTCTCCCATGACCTTGACAAGGGCTACGAGCTGGCCTCGCACGCCCTCATCCTGGCGGCTGGCCGCGTGGTGTGCTTCGACCAGAAGGCCGCGCTCGAGCGTGAGGCGTTCCGCAAGCTGTATCTGTCTACCGTTGGAATGGGGGTGGCTTAAGACCATGGCTTCCAACTGCTCTTCTGCTGGTCAGGCCAGCTGCGCCGCCCTTCCCCGCGTGAGCTTCTGGGCCCAGTACAAGGCGCTTCTCGTCAAGGATGTGCGCATGGAGCTGCGCACGCGCGACATGATCGTCTCCATGGGCGTCTACGCGCTGCTTGTGCTCACGGTCTACGGCGCGACGATGTCCCAGACCGGCGACGCCTTCGACATCTTGTCCGTGGCGGCGGGCCTGCTGTGGGCGATGATCGTCTTCACCTCGCTTCTGGGCCTCAACCGTTCCTTTGCCAACGAGGTGGAGAACGGCTGCCTTGAGGGCGTGTTGCTCGCCCCTGTCTCCCGCGCCGCGATCTACCTGGCCAAGATGACCTCCAACCTGCTGTTCCTCTGCGTGGTGGAGCTCATTGCCGTGCCGCTGTTCTTCGTGTTCTTCCTCTCGGGGGCCGTGCTCGCCGACACGACGCCCTACATCGTGCTGCCCCTGCTTGTGGGCTCCATCGGCATCGCCGGCGTCGGCACGTTTCTCTCCACGATGACGATGGACACGCGCGGCAAGGACGTGCTGCTTGCGATTCTCTTCATCCCGGTCATCTTCCCGCTGCTCTACGCGTGCGTGAGCGCCACCTCCGTCGCGCTGCTCGGCGTGGAGGGGCAGATGGTCACGTTCTGGCGCAGCCTCATGCTGGCGGGCGGTTACGACGTCATCATGGTGGCCGCAGCCTGGGGCCTCTACGAGTTTATCGTCAACTCCTAGGCATCTGCCAGTCCTTTTGATCGGTGTCCGCTGCCATGTGCGCCGTGGCGGCATGTCTTATAGAAAGGAACCTTGTCATGGCACAAACCGAAGCGAAGGTGAAGAGGCGCTTCGACTGGGGGACGGCCGGCGTCGTCTCCCTGGTCGTGGGACTTCTGCTCACGACGTTCGACTTCCTCTGGGCGCTTCTCAAGGCACCCATGGTCAACGGCGACCTCGAGCTCAGCCAGACCTATGTCATCGGCGGCGTCGTGATCGATCACATGCAGGTCCTCACGCAGAAGATTTTCTACTTCCACGTGCCCGTCGCTATCGTCTCGTTCGTCTTCATTATCGTGGCGGCTGTCTATGCCGTGCTTTACCTGGTGAAGAAGGAGGCCCGCTACGACCTGCGCAGCAAGACCTGCATGGTCATCGCCCTCGTCTTCATCTGCGCCACCATGGTCTCGGGCGACACCTGGACTCGCGCCGAGTGGGGCGTGTGGTGGACCTGGGATCCGCGTCTCACCACGTACTTCATCCTCACGATGCTCACGCTTGCCTACTTCATCCTGCGTGCAGCCATCGACGACCCCGAGCGCCGCGCTCGTCTGTCGGGCGTCTTCTCCATCCTCGCCGCGATCGATGCGCCTATCTCGTACTTCATCACGCGCATGGTGCCCTCCTCGCTGCACCCGGTGATCTCGTACTCCGGCCTTGAGCCTGCCATGCTCATCCCGTTCATCTGCGGTATCTTCGGCATGATGTTCGTGGCCTTTGGCTGCTACCACCTGGCGCTGAGGACCGCCGAGCAGTCCGAGGAGCTCGCAGAGCTCAAGCAGCGCTGGGAAGACCTCTCCCGCTAATCTTGGCCGTCGCCTGTTGTTCTGTCGTATCTAGCAAAGGAGCCAACCATGGATCCCGTTCTTGCCGAGCTTTACACCAATATTGACGCCGCCCCGTATCTCATCGCCGGCTACGCGCTCATTTGGGTTATCCTTCTCGTGTTCGCCATCGTGATGCTGAGCCGCACGAAGAAGACTCAGAAGGACATCGATGCCCTTAGGGAGGCTATCGAGCGTCGCGAGCGCAAGGAGGAGTAGAGCGTATGGGCGTACTCAAGGACATGGTGTTTCCCGCCGAGATGGGCCGCGACGAGTATCGGGCTCGACGCGAGGAGCTGAAGACGCGTCTGGCGCTTCTCCAGCAGCATGCCATCAAGGCAAACATGGGCACGGTCATCCTCTTTGAGGGCTGGGGCGCTTCGGGCAAGGGAAGCCGCATCTCCGACCTCGTGGTTGACCTCGATTCCCGCGCTTACAGCGTGCACACGATGGAAGAGCCCGTGGGCTACGAGGGGCGCCTGCCTTTCATGGCGCGCTATTGGATGCGCCTGGGCAAGCGAGGCACCATGACCATCTTCGACCAGGCCTACTACGACGAACTGTCGCGCGCCTGGGTGGAAGACGTACGCCTGCAGGGAGACCCGAGCCAAGACAGCGCCGCGCGCGTGCAGATGGCGGCCCGGGCCGACCAGCGTGTGCGCGAGCACATCAGGTCTGCCCGCGCTTTTGAGCGCCAGCTCACCGACGACGGCTTCATCATCGTGAAGTTCTTCCTGCATATCACCCGCAAGATGCAGTCGCGCCGGCTCATGGAGCTCATGGGCGACGAGGCGAGCGCCTGGAAGGTCGACCAGTCTGACATTCGTCAGATTCAGCACTACGACGAGTACGAGCAGGTTTATGAGCGCTGGCTTGGCAGCGATTCGGCCAAGGACCAATGGTGCCTGGTGCCGGCGGAGTTCCGCCGCAACTCCAACATCCAGATCATGGAGGAGCTTGCCCGGCGCATGGAGCAGGGCCTGCGCGCCCGCGGCATCGATCCCGACCAGCCTATCGGTCAGGGCGACGCGCTTGAGACGCCTGCCGGCGCCTCTGCCGCCGCGCCCGCACCTGCCGCGCCCGAAGAGCCTGCCGAGGTTCTCAGCGAGCCTGAGATTCTTGCCCGCGAGGTGAAGAACGCCAAGCGCCGCATGGGAGATGCAAGCAAGCTTACCTCGAGGTTCGAGCTGGAATCGGTGCCTGACTTGGCCCGCTCGCGCCGCAAGCCCCACGAGATGGACAGCGACGACGAGTACCACCATGAGCTGAAGCGCGAGCAGGAGAAGCTGGCGCGTCTGTCGCTCGAGATGTACCGTCACCGGGTGCCGCTCATCGTGGCCTACGAGGGGTGGGACGCCGCGGGCAAGGGCGGCAACATCAAGCGCCTCGCCGCCGCCATGGACGCGCGCGGCTATCGCGTGAACCCCATCGGCCCGGCCTCGCGCGACGAGCTTGCCCGTCCCTTCTTGTGGCGCTTCTGGAACCGCCTGCCGCGTTCGGGCCACACAGCCATCTTCGACCGCACCTGGTACGGTCGTGTGCTTGTGGAGCGCATCGAGGGATTTGCGACCAAGGACGAGTGGCGCCGCGCCTACGACGAGATCAACGAGTTCGAGGACGACCTGCGTATCTGGGGCGCCGTGCTCGTGAAGTTCTGGATCGACGTGAGCCCGGCCGAGCAGCTTGCGCGCTTCGAGTCGCGCCAGGCCGACCCCGCCCGCCGCTGGAAGATCACGCCCGACGACTGGCGCAACCGTGCCAAGAACGACCTGTACTACGAGTGCGTCGACGACATGGTGCGCCTCACGTCCACACCCTATGCGCCGTGGCACATCATTCAGTCCGACGACAAGCGCTATGCGCGCGTCAAGGCGCTCAAGATTGTGAACAAGGCTTTGTCGGAGCGACTCGAGTTGTAAAGAATCACTGATGGTCTTGCGCAACTGCAAGTGATTGTGCATAATCTACGTCCGCTGTCCCCATCGTCTAGCGGCCTAGGACGTCGCCCTTTCAAGGCGAAGATCGCGGGTTCGAACCCCGCTGGGGGCACCATTTGTCTCTTAGAAAGCCCGTAGCGCTCACGCGTTGCGGGCTTTTTTCGTTTGTGTTCGCTTCAGGGATGCCCTTGTTGTGCGATGTGGGCGCCCAGCCCACGTGAGTCGCTCGCTTTGAGGGATGATGATGCAAACGTCTGTGTGCGGGGTGGGCCTGTCGTTCGTCCCGCGCTGTGCGAAAGGGGTATGACCATGATCACGTCAATGTCGCGCCGCGAGATGCTTGCCGGCGGCCTGATGGCCCTTGCTTGCGCGGGCACCGCGTCGGCCTTTGCCGACGAGGCCAAGTCTGAATCGCTCGCCGACACGGTCTCCAAGCTTGTCGCTTGCCCGGTGAACCTCACGGAAGACCAGCTCGACGACGCCATTGCCGCCTACACCTACGATGGCAAGGCCACCGAGATCACGGCGCGCATGGTCATCGAGGACGCCACGAACATCGAGCAGCGCAAGAACGACGACGGCACCTACTCCACTCCTAGCACCGAGGACATCCTTACCTACGTGCGCAACGAGATCCTGCGCACCCTTGTGCAGACCAACGGCATCGAGGTGAGCGACGACGAGGTCTCCACCTATATGCAGAACACCCTGGGTGCCCAGGACTTCGCCACGGTGGCCAACTACTACGGCCTCGATGAGGAAAAGGCCAAGACCATCATCACCGAGGGCGCCGCAGTGGCCAAGCTGCGCGACACGGTGAGCGGCTCGATCGGCTCGTCTCCCCAGATGCCCGAGTCTCCTGCCGACGGCGACAACTCTGCCGCCAATGCCGACTATGCCGCCTACATCGTGGAGCTTGCCGGCAGCGACTGGGACGCCGAGAACAAGACGTGGGTCGACGGCAGCCCCTATGCGAGCGCCCTTGAGGCCTACGACTTCAACGGCGAGCTGGCAAACTACCAGATGGCCTTTGCCGCGTATAGCGTTGCCTCCCAGCTGTACGGTCAGGCTTCCTCTGCCCAGTACAGCGCCTGGCAGTCCTACACCAACGAGTATTTCGGTACGGCGACCCTTACCGTCCTTTCGCTCAAGGCGTAGTCGGCCTCAAGGTTTCCTGTCCTGTGATTTGTGGAGTAAGAGTAGGAAAGCCCCGCGCGAGGGTCATTTCGCATTGACACTCAGGAGCCTTCCTCATAGACTCTTTTAGTTCACTTTCGCAGAGCCCCGTGAAACCTCTGTTTCAGTGACAAATCCTATGCGAGTATGAGTTGGAGGAGTTTTACGTGAAGACCACGTACTACGCCAAGCCCGGTGAAGTCGAGCGCGAGTGGCTGCTCATTGACGCTGCCGAGGGCAAGAATGGCGGCATGATTCTCGGTCGTCTGGCCGCCCAGGTTGCTGCTATCCTGCGCGGCAAGCACAAGCCGACCTTTACCCCCCATGTCGACACGGGTGACTTCGTTGTCATCGTCAACGCCGACAAGGTGCGCCTCTCTGGCAACAAGGAAGAGGAGAAGGTCTGGTACCGTTACACCGGTTACATCGGTGGCCTCAAGAAGGAGACCTGGAAGGAGGCCATGGAGAAGCACCCCGAGCGCATCGTTGAGCGCGCTGTCAAGGGCATGCTCCCCCACAGCTCCCTCGGTCGCAAGCAGTTCACCAAGCTCAAGGTGTACGCTGGCCCCGAGCATCCCCACCAGGCCCAGAACCCTCGCAAGATTTCCGTGGAGGCGTAACCGATGAGCAACGAAGCCATTTACTGGGGCACCGGCCGTCGTAAGAACGCCGTAGCCCGTGTCCACATTGTTCCCGGCACCGGCAAGGTCACCGTCAACAAGCGCGACGCCGTCGAGTACTTCGGCCGTCAGCAGCTCGTCGACATGGCCCTGATGCCCCTCAAGGTCACCGAGACCGAGGGTCACTTCGACGTCATCGCCCTGTGCGACGGCGGCGGCATCTCCGGTCAGGCCGGCGCTCTGCGTCTGGGCATTGCCCGCGCCCTCCTCGAGGCTGGCGACTACCGTCCCGTCCTCAAGAAGGCTGGCTACCTCACCCGCGACGCCCGCGTGGTCGAGCGTAAGAAGTACGGCCTCAAGAAGGCTCGTAAGCGCCCGCAGTTCTCCAAGCGCTAAGCTTTACCTCCAGCTTTTGTGTACAAGAGGAGCCTCACCTTGTGTGGGGCTCCTTTTTTGTTTCCTGCTCGGGTCGTCCACGTCGAAGTGGCGTGTACTCGCCCCATAGTCGGTGGGCGGTTTGCGTCGGGCTGATACAATCAATCAGTTATGGCGTCTGTTTCGCCATCCTGTTTGTATGCAACGCGCACGCTCTAAAGGAGGTGCCCCATGTGCGGCATTGTCGGATATGTAGGCCATGATCAGGCTCAACCGTTTCTTCTCCAGGGTCTCGAGGCACTTGAGTATCGCGGGTACGACTCGGCGGGTTTGGCCGTCGTCTCGCAAGACAAGGTCCTTCGCAGCATTCGCCGCAAGGGTCGCGTGAAAGTGCTTGAGGAGGCGGCCCAGGCAGATCCCATGCCGGGCTGCACCGGTATCGCCCATACGCGTTGGGCCACGCACGGCATTCCGTCTGAGCGCAACGCCCATCCCTTCCGCGATTGCTCGGGCAACTTCGCCGTCGTGCACAACGGCATCATCGAAAACCACGCCCAGCTGCGCGAGCGTCTCGTGAACGAGGGCCATTGCTTTACGAGCGACACCGACACCGAGGTGGTCGTCCATCTTGTCGAGGCAGCCTACGAGGGCGACCTCATGGCCGCTGTGCAGCAGGCTGTCTCGCAGGTCGAGGGCGCCTACGCGCTCGCCGTCGTATGCGCCGAGCTTCCGGGTGAGGTCGTCGTCGCGCGCAAGGGATCTCCTTTGGTGCTTGCGAGCACGGAAGGCTGCTGCGCGTGCGCCTCTGACCTCACGGTGCTCCTTGGCATGACGCATGACATGATCATGCTGGCAGACGGCCAGGTCGGCCGCATGCGCGCCGATGGCACCATTGAGCTTGTCGATGCCCAGGGTGCCCCTGTCACACCCGAGGTCCTCCATGTCGATTGGGACGCCTCTTCGGCGAGCCTGGGCGGTTGGCCTGACTTCATGGCCAAGGAAATCTCCGAGCAGCCCCAGGCCATCGAGCGCCTGCTCGAGGGCAGACTTACGCCGCAGGGCGTCACGCTTGACGAGCTTGACATCACCGACGAGGAGCTCGCCGGTCTCGACCAGGTCTACATCGTTGCCTGCGGCACCTCGTACCATGCGGGCCTGTACGCCAAACGCCTCATCGAGTCGTGGGCGCGCCTGCGTGTCGAGGTTGACGTGGCGAGCGAGTTCAACTACCGCGACGTGCTCGTCAACGAGCGCACCCTGTGCATCGTCATCACGCAGTCGGGTGAGACGGCCGACACGCTCATGGCGGCGCGCAAGATGAAGGCCGCCGGCGCCAAGGTGCTTGCGGTGACCAACGTCCTGGGCTCCACCGCTGCCCGCGAGGCCGATGCCACCATCTACCTGCAGGCGGGCCCCGAGGTTTCCGTTGCCTCCACCAAGGCCTACACCGCCCAGCTTGTGGCCATGGCGCTCGTGGCGCTCTTCCTCGCCCAGGCGCGCGGCAACCTCACGGGTCGCGACTTCGGCGAGCGCGCGGCGGCCTTGCGGGCCATCCCTGGGCAGCTGCGCGCGATGCTCGATCGCAAGCACCAGGCAAACGTGTGCGCCGGCGCCTTCGAGAACGCCGCAAGCGCGCTTTTCCTGGGCCGCGGTTTCAATGCCGCAAGCGCCGAGGAAGGCGCCCTCAAGCTCAAGGAGGTCAGCTACCTGCATGCCGAGGCCTATGCGGCCGGCGAGATGAAGCACGGTCCCATCGCCCTGCTTGAGCCCGGCTTCCCCGTGCTTGTCGTGGTGCCCGATGATTCGGTGCGCGCCAAGACGGTCTCCAACATCGCCGAGATCAAGGCGCGCGGGGCCACGGTGTGCGCGGTTGCGACCGAGGGCGACGACGAGGTCGCTGCCCTTGCCGACCGCATGATGTGGGTCCCGCCCGCACCCGAGTGGGCTTATCCGGTGAGCGTTGCCGTGGCATTGCAGCAGCTTGCCCGCGAGGTTGCCCTTGCGCGCGGCTGCGACATCGACAAGCCGCGCAACCTCGCCAAGTCCGTGACGACTGAGTAGAGGAGTGTACGTGGCAGGCATCGGCGTCGACATCGTCGAGATAGACCGCATCAAACAGATTCTTCAGCGCACGCCTCGCTTCGAGGAGCGCGTCTTTACCCCGAAGGAACGCGAGTGGGCGGCCAAGCGCCGTGACCCGTTCGTGACCTATGCGGGCTTCTTTGCCGCCCGCGAGGCGGTGCTCAAGGCGCTCGGCACCGGTTTTGGTTCGGGCGTGGGCTTTGCCGACGTGTGGGTCGATCACGACTCCAAGGGCCGCCCCGTGGCGCGCCTGGAGGGCGGTGCCAAGGTAGCGGCCGCCAGCCAGGGCATAAGCGAGGTTTTCCTTTCCATCTCCCACACTGGCGGGCTCGCGATTGCCAACGCCCTCGCGGCTGACGAGGAGTCCCAACCGCCCCGCCCCCGCGATGTGAAAGACGAGAAAGCGCAGATAGCGCAGCAGTTCAAGCAGGTTCGTTCGCTTTTGGACGAGCTCGATACACAAGAATGAGAGTGATGCAATGCAGCCGGTTCTGAACGTGCGCGATGTACCCGGACTCGAGGCCGCCATTGAGCAGCGCGGCGTCGATGCTGCCGAGCTCATGCGCCGAGCGGGCACGGTCGTTGCCCAGCAGGCCATGCGCGAGGTCGACCAGGGCGCCGTCGTTGTGCTCTGCGGCCCAGGCAACAACGGCGGCGACGGCTGGGTGGCGGCTGACTACCTGGCCGGACACGGTCTCGAGGTCAACGTCGTCACTGCCGCCGAGCCCTCGCTCATCCGCAGCGCTGCGGCGCACCAGGCAGCCCAGCGCGCCTGCACCGTCGGCATCCCCGTCCATGTGGCACCCGACTACGAGGAGCTCGCGGCCCTGCTGGTAGAGGCAGACGTCGTCATCGACGCGGTGTTTGGCACGGGTTTCAAGGGTGTGATGTCCGAGCCGTTCGACATGTGGGTCGAGGTCGTCGACGACTATTTCGAGGGCATGGTGCTCTCGGTCGACGTCCCCAGCGGCATCAACGCCGCGACGGGCGAGGCGGAAGGCCCCTTCTTCCAGGCTGACACGACGCTCACCATGTTCGCTCTCAAGCCCGGTCTCATCGCCGGCCTCGGCAAGCAGGCGTCCGGCCAGCTTGTGGTGGCGAGCCTTGTGGGCGATGACGAGGGCTCCGAGGAGCTTGCCGACACCGCGAGCGCCTACCTGCTTGGCGAGGCCGACTACCTCGACGCCCTGCCGGAGCGCGACGAGTTTGCCGACAAGTACGGCCACGGCCGCGTCCTTGTCGTGGCGGGCTCGACGCGGTTCCCCGGCGCGGCCATCATGGCGGCCAAGGCCGCGGCTCGCAGCGGCGCCGGCTACGTGACGCTTGCCGTTCCCGCGCCCGTGGTGCCCATTGCGCAGGCACATCTCCTCAGCATCCCCGTGGTGGGTCTGCCTGCCGCGCAAGACGGCACGTTTGAGGCTGCAGCCGCACAGGAGCTGGCGAGCCTTGCTGCCAAGGTTGACTGCGTTCTCGCAGGTCCCGGCATGGGCACCTCGTTTGGCGCGGGCGAAGTCGTGCGCGCCCTCATCGCATCGTCGGCGCCCCTCGTGCTCGATGCCGACGCGCTCAACGTCGCTGCCAGCATCTGCCTGGGCAACGCCGACGTCCACCCCAATGCCCTTCGCCGTGAGGCCCCGCTCGTGCTCACGCCCCATGCCCGCGAGTTGGCGCGTCTGCTCGGCAAGGAGACGGGCTCCATCTGCTGCCTGACCGATTTGATGGATGCCGCCCAAAGCCTTGCCTGGGCGGTGGGCTCGTCCAACTTCGCCGTCGTTGCAAAGGCCGCCACGAGCTGCGTGTCGTGCATTGAGACCACGCTCGTGCCCAAGGCCGGCCCCTCGGCCCTGGGCACCGCAGGTACGGGCGACGTGCTCGCCGGCATTGTGGCTGGCCTTCTTTCCCAGCAGGTGAGCGACCTCGGCGCTGACGAGGTTGCCTCGGCCGACCTGGCGCTTATGCTCGCGGCGGCCCTACGCATCCAGGCCCGTGCGGCCGATGCGGCTGTGAAGCGCGTGGGCACCCGCGGTGTTATCGCGACCGACCTCATCGACCTCGTGGGCGTGGCGTTCGACGACGTGTACGCCCATGCGGCGCTTGCGGCCAACGCCGACCCTGTGGCTGGCGACGACGAGCTTGACGACGAGCCGAAGCTTGCACTCGCCCCCGAGGTGACCGACTCGATCACCGCCGAGGCCGCCGTGCGCAAGCCTGTGGTTCCCGGCGAGGTGCATGCCTACGAGGGCGACCTCGACGAGCCCGAGCTCGACGACGTCGACGAGGACGCCTCCGAGCAGGAGGATTCCGAGGGCATCGAGGACGTCGAGGATGCCTCCGAGCAGGCTGGCGAGATGGGCGAGCCTGAGCCCGACGAGGGGCCCGTCGCCTGCGAGGCGGTCGAGGAAGAGGAGGCTCCCGCAGCCGATGCGCCCAAGGCGGCGAAGCTTTCGGCGGGCATCCCGTCGTTCCTTGCCGCCATCGGCGCCGCCGTTGCTCCCAGGCGCTCAGCCGACCCCGTCCAGGCCGGCGAGGATCCGTCCTCGTCCAAGCCCGACGTTCCCGCTGCCCCCAAGGCGGCTCAGACAGGTGCCGTCCCGGCCTTCCTTGTCAAGGTCGAGAGGGCGAAGGCTGATGAGGGGAGCGACAAGGAAGCACGTTCAAACGGCGCGACCCTGGCTGCTGAGGCGGGCGCCGTCGAGCAGGAAGCCCCGGAGGCTCCCGCAGGCGTCCCTGCTTTCCTGAGCCAAGTGGCATCTTCCTCGCAGCCCAAGCCCGTGCCTGCGTCGGCATGCGCCACTACGATCATGCCAGCGCTTACGTTGGAGGACATCGCCCGTGCCTCGGCGCAGGTAACTGCCGCGCGCGAGGCCGAGCAGGCGTCCTCGGATTCCTCTGAGCACCTGAGCCCCGATGTCAGGCAGCGCCAGGAAAGTCGGACGCGTCTGGAGGAGTTTCATGAGCGTGCCACGATGCGCGCTGGCGAAGACGAGGTGACGCCCGTGCAGGAGCGTCCTCGCGCCCATCGCGTTCGCCGCAAGAAGTAACGACCGCGCGCTATACTGTCCGATTTGCAGCTTTGCATTCGCGCGCACGCCAACGACGACGCGCCAGTGAGGAGGAACCGTGTTGCTAGATGAGCGCCTGCTTCCGCAGGACCGTTGGGCTTGGGTCGAGGTCGACCTGGAGGCCATCAAGAAGAACGCCCGTGCGTGGAAGTCGTTCACGCAGCCTCCCACGCGTTTCTGCGCGGTCGTGAAGGCCAACGCCTATGGCCACGGTTCCGTGCGCGTCGCCCAGGCGCTGCGCAGCGTGGGCGTCGACATGTTCGCCGTCGCCACGGTCGCCGAGGGCGTGCGCCTGCGCGAGGGCGGCATCACCGAGCCCATCATCATGCTGGCTCAGCCCCCGATCTCCTCGGTGGGCACCCTTGTCGAGCACCGCATCATGCCTGCCGTCTACGACCTCGAGTTTTTGGGCAGGCTCTCCGAGGAGGCGCTTGCCCAGGGCACGAAGGCCCGCTATCACCTTGCCATCGACACGGGCATGGACCGCATCGGCGTCGCGCCTGACTGCGCGGCCGAGTTCATGCGCATGGCCGACAAACTGCTCGGCGTCGAGGTCGACGGCACGTTCACGCACTTTGCCACGGCCGACCGCATCACCGACTGGGACTTCACCGTCCAGGCGCGACGCTTCCAGGACGCGGTGGCATCCATCCGCGCCGCAGGGATCGACCCGGGCATCGTGCACTGCGCAAACACGCCCACCACGGTGCTGCATCCCGAGTACCATTTCGACATGGTGCGCGTGGGCGTGGGCCTCTACGGCCTGCACCCGGCCGACACCACGCGCGACAAGCTCGAGCTCACCCAGGCCATGAGCGTGCGCGCCCGCGTGACCCGCGCCGTGCAGCCCAACGTGGGGGAGGGCGTGGGCTACGGCATGACGTATCGCATCGCCCATGAGGGCACGCAGGTCTGCACCATCCCTCTGGGCTACGCCGACGGCCTGTCGCGCGTGTACAGCAACAACCTTTCGGTGCTCTGCCAGGGCCGTCGCCTGCGCCAGGTGGGCAACATCTGCATGGACCAGTGCATGTTCGAGGTCCCGCCCGAGCTTGCGGCGGGTGCCGACGGCTTCAAGCCCGTCGAGGAGGGCGACGTCGTGACCTTGGTGGGTGCCGACGGCGACGAGTTCGTGAGCATCGAGGAGCTTGCCGAGAAGATGGGCACCATCAACTACGAGGTTGCCTGTCTTTTCGACATCCGTCTGCCCAAGGTGTACGTCTAGCGTTCCCGGGGCCGTCGCAACGGCGGCCCTTGGGCGCGTGAACAGGGAAAAGGTCGTGCAGCCATGCCTTGCGTCTTGAAGATACCCGGTCATCCGTCGCCCCATGCCCGTGAGGTCAAGCTCGAGGAGATTCGCTCGACGCTGGGTGACTGCCGCTTGTGCCCGTTGTGCGAGACGCGGCGCAACATCGTCTTTGGAACGGGGTCCCAAGACGCCCGGGTGGTTCTTGTGGGAGAGGCGCCGGGTGCCAACGAGGATGAGCAGGGCTTGCCGTTCGTGGGCCGTGCCGGCGAGCTGCTTGACCGCATGCTTGCGCAGGCCGCGCTCATGCCCCGCGAGGACGTCTACATCGCCAACGTCCTCAAGTGCCGCCCGCCGGGCAACCGCGACCCCCGGCCTGACGAGGTCCAGCTTTGCTCGCCCTACCTGCGCGAGCAGATTCGCAGCATCTGGCCCGACATCATCATGCCGATGGGCAACCCGGCGACGCGCTTTATCCTGCGCACCGAGGCGGGCATCACGCACCTGCGCGGCAAGGTGTTTAAGACGGGCCATTTCTATGTGCTGCCCACGTTCCACCCGGCGGCCGTGCTGCGCGACCCGTTCAAGATGGAGGCGCTTGAGGCCGACTTTAGGCTCATGGGCCAGATTGTGCGCGGCGAAGTGAGGCCCGAGGGCCTTGCCGCCCCCGGAAAGGAGCAAGCTCGGTGAGTCAGCAAGAAACCCCGGAGGTCCTGGGCCCCGGACGCTTCCGTTGTGCCAGCTCGCAGGCCATGCGCACTCTTGGTGAGGCGCTGGGCCGCGCCCTTGAGCCCGGCGACGTCGTCTTTCTCACCGGCGACCTCGGTGCGGGCAAGACGTGCTTCACGGGAGGCGTGGCGGCCGGGTTGGGCGACGCGGGCCCCATCACAAGCCCGACGTTTCAAATCATGTGCGTCCATGACGCCGGGCGCATGCCGCTGTTCCACTTCGACCTTTACAGGCTTGAGAGTGCCGACCAGCTTGAGGATGTGGGCGTGTTCGAGGCCCTCGAGGACGACGGCGCCTGCCTCATAGAGTGGGCGGAGATGTTTGCCGAGGAATTGGGCGACGAGCATCTTGAGGTGCGCATCACGCGCGAGCCCGTGGGCGCCGACGCCGCCGAGCCTGCGCGCGTGGTGGAACTGTCGGCAGCGGGCGCGAGAGCCGCCCAGCTTGCCCATGCGTTTGAGCGCAACGCGCTTTCCCTGTAAGCTTGGGGATGCAAGGCCCGGCGCCATCGGGCGCTGCGGTAAGACGAAGACGAAAGGCACGCATCGAACGTGAATGCTGTAAAGCAAGGCGCCCCGTGCGCATGGAACATTCTGGCCGTTGACACCTCGACCGACATGCTGGCTTGTGCTTTGGGTCGCATGGAGGTCGATGAGGCGGGGTGCCCCTGTGGCTTGGAGATGATCGCCAGCGCCGACCAGATGTGCCGCCGACATGCAAACGAGCAGCTCGTGAGCGTGATTGACGGCATGCTTGCCCGGTGCGGCATGAAGCGCGACGAGGTCGACGCGGTGCTCACGGGCACGGGCCCGGGCTCTTTCACGGGCGTGCGCATCGGCGTGGCGACTGCCAAGGGTGTCGCGTGCGGCCTTGAGGTCGCGCTGCACGGCACCTCCACGCTCGACGCCGTGGCCTGGGGCGTGTGGCGCTGCGGTGTGCGCGGCCTCGTGGGCGTCGTGGGCGATGCCATGCGCAAGGAGGTCTACCCCGGTCTCTATCGTGTCGACGACGAGGGCGCCCATCGTCTGTTTGCTAGCGAGTCGGTGATGAAGGTCCCCGACGCCGTGGCCCTGTGGGCCGGTCGTGCCGACGCCGGCGACATCGTGCTTGCCGGTGACGGCATCGCCAAGTACCGCACGCTCTACGAGGAGGCGGGCTTTGCCCGCTTTGCCCCCGAGGAGGCCTGGTACCCCAGCGGCGAGGGCCTTCTGCGCGCAAGCCTGGCGTCGCAGCGCTTCGATGCAGCCGAGACTGGCGACCCCGCGCTTGTCCTGCCCGTCTACACGCGTCTGTCCGACGCCGAGGAAAACGAGCGCATCCGCCTGGGCATGCCCGAGCCCGAAAGCGTGCGCGTGAGCGGCGTCGACGACGCCCTGGGCGACATCCACCTGCAGCTGCGTCCCATGAGCGTCAACGACGTCGCTGCCGTGGCGGCGCTCGAGGCGGCCGTCTTCGCCGATGCCCACCATACGCCCTGGCCTGAGAGCGCGTTCTACGACGACGTTGCGCTTCCCGGCCACATCTGGTGGGTGGCGCATGACCGCGGCACCATCGTGGGCTATGCGGGCGGCACCGTCGTGGACGGCGAGCTGCAGATTGCAAACGTCGCCGTTGCCCCCGAGCGTCGAGGCGAGCGCATCGCCGCGCGCCTCATGGGTCGCGTCGCCTACGATGCCCAGATGCTCGGCGCCACAACCTCCACGCTTGAGGTTGAGGTGGGCAACGCCCCCGCCGAGCGCCTCTACGAGCGTCTTGGCTATGTTGAGCAGGGCGTTCGCCCCAACTACTACGCCCCGGGCGTAGGTGCGCGCATCATGGCCGCGCAGCTCCCGCTCAAAGACACCGCCCCCAACCCCGACGTCGAGCCCGGCCCCCAGGCGAGCTCCTGCGCGTGGCCTCCCGTCTATCCTGAGCGCACGCCCGAGCAGGCCGAGGCTCTCAAGGCGGCCGGCGAGCTCATTTTGGCGGTTGAGAGCAGCTGCGACGAGACGGCCATGGCCGTCATCGACGGCGCGGGCAAGATCATCGCCAACGTCGTTGCCACTCAGATCGACTTCCACGCCCGCTTCGGCGGCGTCGTGCCCGAGATTGCCTCGCGCAAGCACACCGAGGCCGTTGTGGGCGTCTACCTGGAGACCATGGAGCAGGCAGGCGAGGCGCTCGGCTTGGGCGCCATGCTTTCCCCGCGCGACCTGGCCGCCGTCGCCGTCACGCAGGGCCCGGGACTTGTGGGCGCACTCGTCGTGGGCATGGCATTTGCCAAGGGTCTTGCCTGGGCGGCCGACAAGCCCCTCGTGTGCGTGAACCACCTCGAGGGACACCTCTTCGCCAACCTCTTTGAGACGCCCGACCTCGAGCCGCCGTTCGTGGCAAGCCTGCTGTCGGGCGGCCACACCATGCTCGTGCACGTGCGCGACTGGGGCGATTACCGCATTCTGGGCGAGACGCTCGACGATGCGGTGGGCGAGGCGTTCGACAAGGTGGCCAAGGCGCTTGGCCTGGGCTATCCCGGCGGCCCCATCATCTCCCGCCTTGCCAAGACGGGCAACCCCAAGGCCATCGACTTCCCGCGCGCGATGCTGCACAGCCACGACTACCGTTTCTCGCTGTCGGGGCTCAAGACGGCCGTCGTCACCTACATCAACGCCGAGAACGCCGCCGGTCGCGCCATCAACCTGCCCGACCTCGCCGCAAGCTTCGAGGCCGCCGTCGTCGACGTGCAGGTGGCCAAGGCCGTCACGGCGGTGCGCGAGTGCCATGTCACCGACTTCTGCGCCGGCGGCGGCGTCACGGCCAACCCCGAGCTGCGCGAGGCCTTCAAGCAGGCGTTCGGTCGCCGCCACGTGCGCGTGACCCTGCCGCCGCTTTCGGCCTGCACCGACAACGCCGCCATGATCGCCCTCGTCGCCCGCCGCAAGTTCGACCGCGGCGAGACGGCGCCCCTCACCGCCGACGCGGTGCCCAACATGGAGCTGTAAGGTCGCCTCGGTGCGACCTCAGTGCATATCGCGAGCAGCGGCGAGATCGTCGCGATGCTCAAGTCGCCTCGGTGTGACTTCAGCACATATGCCGGTCAATATCTGGCCCGCCCGAGCATGTACGTGCCGGGCGGGCCTTTGTATTGCCGTTCGCTTGCTTGTAAGTCAGCCTTATCTGCTCGAAAATACCCGCTTTGCCCATCTGACCAGGCCTGTTATGTCTGCGTGACGTCCGTGTTCAAATCCATGGGCGCTCCATGGCGCGTGGCGTCTGCTCGGCATACGATGCCCTCTGTCAGGTTGGGGAGATGGGGGATGCGGGCTCCCATCCGCAGGCGAATGGACGGGTGCATGCGCAAGCGCGCCCTTTTCCCGGGTGCGGTCGCGGCGGCAAAAGCGCTCGGTGCGGGGTTGGAGGAGGTGCTGTGGCCCACGCGGTGCGTGGGATGCGACGCCATGGGGGAGCTTTTGTGCCGCCAGTGCCGCTCCCGCCTCTGGGAGATAGACCAGGCCCTTGCGTGTCCGCGGTGCGGGGCGCCGTTCGGCAGCCTCGTGTGTACCGAATGCGCATGCCGGATGCACGACGAGGACGACGAGGACGCAGGGGGCGTCGCGCCCGACCAGGAAAGCCTCGCCGATGTCATCACCTCGCTCGACGGTGTGCGCAGCTACGCCATGCTCGAGTGGCCGCACGACCGCATGGTGAGGGCCTACAAGGACGCCGGCGAGCGCCGGCTTGCCGTGCTCATCGCGCAGGGGATGGCTCGGGCAGCGCGGGCGGCTTGGCCCCAGGAGCTTGCCTTGCTCGATTGCGTCGCGTTTGTCCCCTGTACCCCGCAGGCATATGCCCGCCGCGGCTTTGACCATATGGAGGCAGTGGCACGAGAGCTTGCGGGTCTCCTCGGCGTCCCCCTTGACGACGTTCTGGCGCGCCGGTCCCTCAAGGACCAGCGTGACCTGGGGCGCCTGGGCCGGGCGGCGAACGTCCGGGGCACGTTTGCCGTGCTCCATCGCCTCGATGGTCAAAACATCCTGCTTATCGACGATGTCTTTACGACGGGCGCCACCATGGGGGAGGCGGCGTGCGCCCTCAAGGCCCGCGGCGCCGCGCGAGTGCTCGGGCTCACCTTCGCCCGCGCCTGGGCAGGGTAGGCGGCGCGTGGGAACCGGGTATGGCTTTGCCTGCGCCTGGACGAGACGGCTGGCCCGGGTGAGTCCAACGCGACTCACGCTGGGCATCTGCGCTGGGCGAGACGGTCGGATCGGGCGAGTGCTCGGCATCCATCGCCGTTGCCTGCATTTGACTGCGACACTGCCCGGCCGCTACGCCTGCCCGTCTTGCGTCCTGCGGCGCATCCTCAGCTCGGAGCCGCTCATGAGCACCCCGTCGCCGAACTTGCCGCGCAGCGCGTCCTTTGTGCCCGCAATCTTCTCGCGTCGCTCGCGCTCGTGGTCGAGCTGCTCCACGTCGTCAAAGAGGCTTGCCTGCTGCAGGCCTTCCTGCCAGTTCGACACTCCCACGCCCAAAAGCCTCACGTGCTCGCCGGGGCGCCAGAGCTGGCCCAGGAGCTCCCAGGCTACGGGGAGGATGTCGTGCTCGTCGTCCACGCGTCGCTCCAGCGTCTGCTGCGCCGTGCGCGTGTGTCCGAACTCCTGGCAGCATTTCACGCACACGCAGCGGCCCTTGAGCCCCTTTGCACGAAGGCGCCGGGCAGTCTGTGCGCACACCGACGCCAGGGCGTCGCGGACCTCCTCGGCCCCTGTGAGGTCGTGGACAAACGTGCGTTCGCTCGACACGCTCTTGGTCTCTGTGCGCAGGGAGTAGTCTTGCACGGGGGAGGGGTCGATGCCGCGTGCCCGTGCGGCAAGCGATGCGCCCACGCTGCCCAGTTGCGCCAGGGTCGCCGCGTCGGCCTGAGCCAAGGCCCCGAGCGTGCGTATGCCGAGCCGCTCGAGCGTGGCGGCGGTCTGCGGGCCCACGCCTGGCAGGGCCCGCACGCCCATGGGGGCCAAGAAGTCGGCCTCGCAGCCGGGATACACCACCGTTGTGCCGTTGGGCTTGTTGCGCTCGCTTGCGATCTTGCTCACCGTCTTGCTGGTGGAGAGCCCGATCGAGCACGTGATGCCCAGGCGCTGCACGGCCGCGCTGATGCGGGCGCAGACCTCGACCGGGTCGGTGCACGAGAAGCGCCCGGGCGTCACGTCGAAGTACGCCTCGTCCACGCTCATCTGCTCCATGTAGGGCGTCTCGTCGAGGATGAGGCCCATCACCTGGCGGGACACCTCGTTGTAGCGCTTGTGGCGGCCCTGCACCCAAATGGCGTCGGGGCACAGGCGCTTTGCCTGCGCGGAGGGCATCGCGGAGTGCACGCCGAACTTGCGCGCCTCATAGGAGCACGTGGACACGACGCCGCGCTTGTCGGCGTCGCCGCCCACAATGAGGGGAAGGCCCCGCCACTCTGGGTGGTCGAGCACCTCCACCGAGGCGAAGAACGCGTCGAGGTCGAGAAGCCCCACCGCCCTGCCCTGCCATGTTGTGTGTATGTCCGAAGCAATCTTTTCCATGCCTTAAGTATACGACGTGCGCAGGACACATCGGGCTTTGGTATGCTAAGCAGGTTCTCCTCGTGTCTGTGGTTGCGGGGGAGCCCCTGCGGGGGCGAACCTCAGTCCAAGGCAAACGCGGCCAAAAGGATCCACGTAAGCCACCCGCGTGCGCGCGGGGGTGAGCATGGCGCGTCCTAGAAGTAAGTCGTGCCGCCCGTATACTTTGAGGGCAAACAGCCCCGCGGGCGAGAGGGCCTCCAGTGAGGGCGCCGCGGCGTCCGTAGCGAAAGCCCCAGCACGCGAGTGTGGGGTCAAATACCAGGTCAGGCGAGGGGAACGCTTGACAAGCAAGTTGGGGCGCGCCTGGTGCGCCCCCTGATGAGGCAGGAGCCTGCGAAGATGTACCAGACGATGACGCGCCGCCGTTTTGTGGCGGGGTTGGGTGCGGCTGCGGCGATGGGCCTGGCGGCCCTGTGCACGGGTTGCGCAAACTACCCATCCACCCAGGAGGCCCTGGGCAACGTCAAGCAGGTCTCGAGTCTGCCGGCGGGCGCCACGCTTGAGCAGGGCGTCCTCACGGTGGGCGTCAACACCTCCAATGCCCCTTATTGCTGGCCCACTTCCGACGGCACCCGCCTGCAGGGCATCGACGTCGACGTGGCCCTCGCCCTGGGCACGCAGCTGGGCTGCGAGGTCAAGTTCGTCAACGTCGGCGCCACCTACAACGGCGCGGCGGGCGGCACGTGCGACATCGCCATGGGAGTGAGCACCTCCACGCTGCCCGGCAGCGAGGTTCTCGTGGGCAACTATGCCGAGTCGGCACCTGCCGTCTTTGCCCGCAACTTCTCCGGCACGCTCTCCGATACCGACCTCGAAGGTGCCACGGTCGGCGTGCAGAACGACTCTGCGAGCGCCCGTGCCACCCAGCAGGCGGCCCCCGGCGCCCAGCTCAGCGGCTTCTCCACACTCAACGACGCCTTTGCGGCGCTTGAGTCGGACGGCGTGGCCTATGTGGCGTGCGACTCGTTCATGGGCGGCTATTTGGCCATGGGCTATTCCGACATCAGCCTGGCCGCTGCCTTCTACCTGGCCGATGCGCGCGGTGTGGCCATCGCCGCCACCAACACGAGCCTGCCCTCCGCGGTGACGTCGGCGTTCGACGCGCTTACCTCTTCCGGTGAGCTCAGCGCCATCCGCAAGCGCTGGGTCGGCGACCTCGCCACCATCTCCTCTTCCAACCAGCTCGTCATCAACGGCGTCGCCCAGCAGTATGCCGACGCCCAGGCCGCGCAGGCGGCTGCCGATGCGGCTGCGGCCGAGGAGTCCCAGGAGGGCGAGGGCGAGGAGTAATCGCGCCCCTGGTGACAAAACGGCCGCTTTCTATCTGCCACCATTTGCCGCAGTCACGAACATATTCTGTCAAAGATGGGGTATGCTTTGGCCATCCAGTAAGTCGAGAGATAGGAGCGAGTATGAACATCACCGTCACCGGTCGTGGCATCGAAGTCACCGCTGCCATGCGTTCTTACGTCGAGGAAAAGCTCCAGGCTGCCACCAACGTGCTTGATATGCCTATGGAAGCCGAGACCGTGCTGCGCGTCGAGCACAACCCATCCAACCCGGTTCCCCAGGTCGTTGAGGTCACCGTGCGTGTGAAGGGCGCCGTCGTGCGTGTCAGCGAGGCCGCTGTGGACATGTACGCCGCCATCGACCTTGCGGCCGACCGCGTTTCCCGCCAGCTGCGCAAGTACAAGACGCGCGTCGTCGACCGTCGTCAGCGTGGCGCTGCTCCTGCGCCTGCCAGCGAGGTTGACCTTGCCGATCTCATCGAGCAGCCTGCCGAGCCCGCTGCCGAGGAGGACTCCGAGGAGATCCTGCGCGAGAAGCTCATCGAGTTCACCGAGCTCTCCGTTGACCAGGCCCTGCTCCAGACCGATCTGCTCGGCCACGACTTCTTCGTGTTCACCAACAAGGACACGGGCGACGTCAACGTCATCTACCGTCGCAAGGACGGCGGCTTCGGTATCCTGAAGCCGATTGCCCCCGCGCCCGCGATGGCTCAGTAACAGGCAAGTCAATCGAGTTTCGGGCGGGGCGGCCTGCGTGGTCGCCCCGCCTTGTTTCATGAAAGGTGCCCTATGGCAGCTGTGTCGCACTTCAAGACGTTCTCGACCCATCCCGCCTGTCGCATCATCCTCGACTCCACCTCCGCTGTCACCGATGAGCTTGCCGAGCGCATGGGCGTCGATGTGGTGGAGTTCCCCTTTGTCATGGCCGACGGCCAGCACTGGGATGACCAGTACAAGTCGATAGGGGCCAAAGAGTTTTACGATAGGATGCGCGCCGGCGAGCGTGTTTTGACGAGCGCCGTGCCTACGGGCGAGTTCGTGGAAATCTTCCGTGTCTGCGCTGAAGACGGCGTTCCCACGATGTACCTTTCGCTCACTGGTGGCCTTTCGAGCTCGGTGAACGATGCTCGACAGGCCGCGTCCCTTTTGAAGGACGAGCATCCGGATTTCGACCTTGCGGTCATTGACTCCTGCGCTCCTTCCCTCACGGCGACCCTTCTGTGCCAAGCGGCATGCAAGCTGCGCGACGAGGGCAAGACGATGCGCGAGATCGTCGAGTGGGTTGAGGCCAACAAGCATCGCATCCACGGCTACTTCACCCTCGAGTCGCTCGATTGGCTCGTTGCCGGCGGCCGCGTGCCCAAGGCGGCCGCGTCCATCTCCGCCGTGCTCGACATGAAGGCCGACCTTACGTATGACCTCGACGGATCGCTTACGCTGACGGGCGTGTCGCGCGGCCGCAAAAAGGCCCTCAAGGGCCTCGTGAAGAAGTTCAAGGAGCTCTATCGCGGTGACGCCGAGCACATGATCGGCGTCGTCGACGCCGACGATGCCGAGGCAGCCGACGCGGTCGAAGAGATGGTGCGTGCCGAGCTGGGCGATGCCTGCCCCTCCATACAGCGCTTCACGCTCGACCCCACTATCGGTGGCCATGTCGGTCCCGGAATGGTGGCCTTGGCCTTCTGGGGCACCGACCGTGCGCAGGACGCGCGGGCTTCCAAGCGATAACACACGTTGTTTCGACGGGGCGCCTGCGGGCGCCTCGACTGTGAAAGGACATCCATGACCTCAAAGCGCACGATTGCTTTCATCGGCTGCGGCACGATGGGGGCCGCCATGGCGGGCCACCTCATCGACGCAGGCCATGAGCTGCGCGTATTCAATCGCACTCCCGAAAAGTGCGCCCCTCTCGTCGCCCGTGGGGCCCAGCTTGCCCCTGACGTCGCCTCTGCCGTGCGCGATGCCGACGTCGTCATCACCATGGTGGGCACCCCCGTCGACGTTGAGGACCTCTACCTGAGTCACGACGGCATTCTCGAGGTCAGTGCACCCGGCTCCTACCTCATCGACATGACCACGTCCTCCCCGCAGCTCGCGCGCGACATCTCCGAGGTCGCCGAGCTCTCCGGCAAGCATGCCTTCGACGCTCCCGTCACGGGCGGCCCCCAGGGTGCGGCGGCAGGCACGCTCACCATCTTCTGCGGCACCGATGCTGAGACGCTCGCCGGCGTGCGCGACGTGCTTGCCTGCATGGGCTCGAAGATCGTGTGTTTCGGTGCGGCCGGCAAGGGCCAGCTTGCCAAGCTCGCCAACCAGACGGCGCTGGCCGGCGCGATGGTGGGCTTCGCCGAGGGCCTTGCCTTTGCCAAGCAGGCCGGCCTTGACCTCGCTCAGACCCTTGACGCCCTCGCCGGCGGCATGGCCGACTCCAAGGCGCTTTCGACCTTTGGGCCCAAGGTGCTCGCGGGTGACTATGCGCCCGGCTTCACCGTCGACCACTACGTGAAGGACATCGACCTTATCGAGCAGGCGGCCGAGTCCATGGAGCTCACGCTTCCCGGTGTCGACACGGCCCGCGACCTCTATGGCGTGCTTTCCGCGATTGGCGCAGGCAAGCTCGGCACGCAGGCTGTCGCCCTCATGTATGAGGACGAGCAGACCTGCGCCAGCCATGGCCTGGACTGGTCGGCTCTGGGTACTTCGTCCTTTGACGAGGACGAAGAGCATGGCAACACGGGCGGCGATGCGTGCGACTGTGGTCATGACCACGATCACGGCGACGTCAGCAACCATGACCATGACGTCGATGATGACGACGAGGATTTTGAAGACTTTGATTTTGCCCAGGCCTATGGCCTGGAGAGTTTCTACGACCCGTCCGGGTCTCGAGAGTAAGGAAGGACCCTACGCTTATGGGCACCGACATCGACAACACCGCCGCCGAGCTTGAGTTTGCGGCACTGTGTCCCGCAGGCTTTGAGGAGCCGCTCGCCCAGGAGCTCCATGGGCTGGGCGCGCGTCGCATCAGGCCCCTGCGCGGCAGCGTCTCGTTCTACGGCGACCTTGCCTGCGCGTATCGGGTGTGCCTGTGGGCGCGCCTGGCAAGCCGCGTCACGCTCGTCTTGGGACGCTACCCCGTGGCGAGCATCGACGAGCTGTACGAGGCCGCAAAGGCGTTCCCGTGGGAGCGCCACGTCGGCGAGAACGCCACCATCGCCGTTGAGGCGCGCGGCGGCAACGACGGCGTGCGCGACATGCGCTTTGCGACCCTGCGCGTGAAGGACGCCATCTGCGACCGTCTGCGCGAGCTGCGCGGCAGCCGCCCCTTCGTTGACGTCGACCGTCCCGACGTGCGCATCGTGGCCACCGTGCGTGCCAACAAGACGCTCTTCTCGCTCGACCTGGGCGGCGGCTCGCTCATCGACCACGGGTATCGCGTGCCTTCCCGCGGCCGCGTCGCCTCTGGCCGTGCGGGCTTCGTGCGCGAGGACATGGCCGACCTGCTGCTCAACCTGGCAGATTGGACCAAGGTCTGCCGCCGCAACAACCGCGCCCATCTCGTCGACCCGCTCGGCACCTCGCCTGCGCTCGACGTTGAGGCCGCTTGTATCGCCGCCGACCGCGCTCCGCGCCTGGTGAAGCGTTACTGGGGCTTCACTGGCTGGCTTGGCCATGACGCCCAGGCATGGGATGAGATCCTGCGCGACGCCCAGGCCCGCTTTGAGGCGGGGCGCGCGTGCGGTGTGCGCGTGAGCGTCGCCTGCACCGACCCTGCGGCACGCGTGGAGCTCGCCGACATGGCCAAGCGCGCCGGCGTCGACGGCCTGCTCGACGTTCAGGCCTGTGGCCCCGCCGTGCTCGACCTGGGGGAGGAGCGCCTGAGCGACCCCGTCGTCGTGTGCGCCCTGCCCGACGAGGGCATCGTTGGCCTCATGGGCGACCTGCCTGCCCGCCTGGCGGCCATGGCGGCTCTCACCCGTGGTGAGCAGCTGGCCGAGGCGCCCCTTGCGGCCCTCGTCACCACCGACATTCTCCAGCGCACGCTCTCCATCGAGCCCGAGGTTGTGTGCAACGTCATCAACGGCAAGGACGACGCTTCCATCCTCGTCTTCCCCAGTGCCGCCCAGGCCGCCCGCGCCATGGTGCAGAAGGCTGCGGCCGGTGCCGACGCTAAGGACGAGGACGCTTCTCAGCCTGAGGGCGAGGCCCTCGAGGGCTCCCGCGCCGCCCAGGCCGCCCCTGCCCCGCAGCTCTTCCATACCATCGACCTTCCCGGTGACGCCGGGCAGATCGACGTGCTCGTGCCTGCCTCCGACCAGTTTGCGGCGCGCCTGCACAAGGCCGCCAAGGCTGCAGGCAAGTGGGCCCGCAGGGAGAACATCAGCTGCTACCGCATCTACGACGCCGACCTGCCCGATTACGCGGTGAGCATCGATCTCTACCAGGGAAGTGACATCACGCCTGGTCGTTGGGTTGTCATGAGCGAATACGCCGCTCCTCGCGGCATTGACCAGAACCTGGCCCAGCGCCGTCTGGCCGACGCGCTCGCCATCACGCCGCGCGTGCTCGGCGTCGACCCCGAGAACGTCTTCCTCAAGGTCCGCCGTCACTCCAAGGGCGGCTCGCAGTACTCCGAGCGTGTCCGTCAGGGCCGCACGGCACTTGTCGAAGAGGGCGGCCTGCTCTTTGAGGTCAACTTCTCCGACTACCTCGACACCGGTCTCTTCCTCGACCACCGCATCGTGCGCTCGATGATCGCCGAGCGCGCGAGCCGCGTGCGTTTCCTCAACCTGTTTGCCTACACCGGCGCTGCCAGCTGCTATGCGGCTGCGGGCGACGCATACCAGACCACCACGGTGGACATGAGCAAGACCTATCTGGCGTGGGCGCAGCGCAACATGGAGCAGAACGGTTTCTCCGGTCCCATGCACGAGTACGTGCAGGCCGATGTCATGCCGTGGATCTCGCAGCAGCGCCGCACCGGCAACCGCTGGGACCTCATCTACATCGATCCGCCGACGTTCTCCAACTCCGCGCGCATGCACAAGCGCGGTTTCGACGTGCAGGTCGACCACTCCGAGCTCATCATTGGCGCATCGCGCCTTCTCACGCGCACCGGCTCGATCATCTTCTCGTGCAACCTGCGCGGTTTTGAGCCCGACCTCGAGAAGCTCGACAAGGCCGGCATCGAGCTCGAGGACGTGACCGCCTCCACCATTCCGCGCGACTTCGAGCGCAACGCCCGCATCCATCACTGCTATCTGGCTCGTCGCGTTCGCTAAGTTTGCATCCTCGCCGCTGGCCGTTTGTTTGGTTTTTGAGACAAGGGCCAGCGGCGAGGTGCCTTTTTCCTGCCCTTTTGACTAAAATGGGAGGTCTACATCAACCAAGTCAATCAGGGGGCAGCTATGAGCGACATGTCAGCCGAAGAGCAGGTAATGCAGTTGTGGCAGCAGGCCCTTTCTGGCCGCAGCCGTAAGGAGCGTCAGATTGCCGCCCACGCCTTTGCCGTGGCCAGCGTTTCCGTTCCCGAAAAGGTTGCCGCCTATGCCGACGTTCTCGTGAGTGCCGTCGGGCGCCCCGAGGCCCAGACGCGCTGGGAGTCGCTTGACGCGCTCGCCCACATCGCACCCTATGCGCCCGAGGCTGTCGCCGAGGCATTTACGAGTGCTGAAGACTGCCTGTTCGAGGAAGAGTCGGGCCTCGTGCGCCTCAATGCGTTCCTCTATTTCGTGAGCCTGGGCATGTGCGGCCCGGAGTGGTCGAGCAAGGCATGGCCGCTCATGGACGAGGCCATCCAGTGCATGCATGGCGACGAGGAGTACCCTGAGATGCTTCAGGCACTCGTCGAGTTCGTCCAGGTCGACATCGACCCTGCGGTGCGCCAGGCAATTATCGATCGTCTCGCTTTTGATGCCCAGAGCGGAAAGGGCGAGGCCTCTATGCTTGCTCGCAAGGTGATTCAGGCGGCATGCTAGCAAGTACTGTGCGCAAAACTTCCTGGTAACCCTTGTCGCTTGCGTGCGCAAGGGCTGCAAGGCTGTCGTGCTCGGGCATCGTGCGCACCTTCCCGCCGGGTAGCTCCACCGTCTTGGCGTCTACCGTGCCAAGCGGGGTCTCCACCTTGCAGGGCCTGCGTACAAGCACGGTGCGCTCCATGCGCTGACGCCTCACGCCGATGGTGGTCGTGTTCAAGAAGAGAATATTCTCGCAGCACTCACGCCGTTCCTCGTCGCAGATGACTTGAATCTGCCACGCGGGGCGGTTTTTCTTTGTGAAGACGGGGACGAAGTGAGCCTCCTTTGCGCCCGCTGCGAGCAGCGCTTCCATGCAATAGCCGAGCGCTTCGCCCGTGCAGTCGTCCACGTCGCACTCGAGCTTCCAGATTTCGCGAGGCGTGGTGTCGCCTTGCGTGTCGCTGCGCTGCGGCACATCTGCCTCAATGAGGTGGGCGCGCAGGATGCCGCTTGTTCCCTTGTTGTCGCGCTTGCCAGCTCCCACGCCCGTCGCGGTGATGCGGAAAGCGGCAGGCAGTTTGTCCTGCGTGCGCGTCGCAGCCACGATGGCCGCGCCTGTGGGCGTGACGAGCTCGCCTTGCACGGGCAGCACGTGGAGCGCGATGCCGTGTTGGGCCACCGTGGCGCATACGGCGGGTACGGGTACGGGCAATATGCCATGCGCGCAGCGTACGGTCCCGCTTCCCTCGCAAAGGAAGGGAACCACGACCTCGTCGATGTCGAGCGCATCGAGACACACGGCCGCCGAGACGATGTCGACGATGGAATCGACGGCGCCGACCTCGTGGAAGTGGACCTTTTCCGGCGTGGTGCCGTGCGCCTGGGCCTCCGCCTGGGCCAGGACCTCGAACACGCGCTGGGCCGTGTGCCTTGCACGCTGGGTCAACGTGCCGGCGTCGATGATTGCAAGGACATCGGCCAGGCCGCGATGCTCATGGTGGTGGTGCGCGCCATGTGCGCCTTCGTGCTCGTGATGGTGGCTGTGCTCGGCTTCGTGTTCATGGCAGTGGGCCGTCTCTCCATCATGCACATGGGCGGGGAGTTCGCGCCCACTATGTCCGTGGTGATGCTCGTCCTCGTCATGGTGATGATCGCAGCCGTGCATACTTGCGCCCTCGTGCTTGTGGGAATGTTCGTCCTCATGCGCGTGGGGGTGGTCGCGTCCGGAATCATCGGCCTGCTCATGCTCATGCTCATGCTCATGGGCGGGCGCAGCGTCGCCTTCAAGATGGCCGTACAGCCACGCCATGTCGTGGTCATGGTTTTCCAGCTCAGCCTGAAGCCGCACGTCGAAGTCGCGGGCGCGCACGCCGTTCTTCGTCACCTCGCTCACGACGACCTCGTACCCCGCGAGCGGCAGACTCGCGAGTGCCTCGCGCAGGTGCTGCTCGTCGGCTCCCAGATCGAGCAGGGACGCGACGACCATGTCGCCGCTGATGCCCGATGCACATTCGAGATAGAGGGTCTTTCCCATGAGGTGGTCCTTTCTCGCGGCGAGATGGCGTGCCGTTAGCGGCGGTGGTTGATGAGGCTCGCCTGGTAGCCGGCCCCAAAGCCGTTGTCGATGTTGACGACGCTCACGCCGCTGGCGCAGCTGTTGAGCATGGCAAGCAGGGCGGTGACGCCGCCAAAGCTCGCTCCGTAGCCCACGCTTGTGGGAACGGCAATGACGGGGCAGCTCGCCAGGCCTGCGACGACGCTGGGAAGCGCCCCCTCCATGCCGGCGACGGCGACGATGACGTTAGCGTTCGCGATGTCGCCGGCATGGCGAAGGAGGCGATGGATGCCGGCCACGCCCACGTCCCATGCGCGCACGACGCGGTTGCCGAGCATCTCGGCGGTAAGGGCTGCCTCCTCGGCCACGGGAAGGTCGCTCGTACCTGCGCATACGATGAGGATTGT
The DNA here is from genome assembly GCA_934654475.1 of uncultured Coriobacteriales bacterium. Classification (GTDB taxonomy): domain Bacteria; phylum Actinomycetota; class Coriobacteriia; order Coriobacteriales; family UMGS124; genus UMGS124. The sequence goes on along the minus strand of CAKUFZ010000001.1, from coordinate 115,163 downwards.
CCCCTCGCTGTCCGCTGCGGGCTTGCCGCCTACGATGCCCATGCGAGCCTGCTCATAGTAGGCGAGAGTGATATCTGATTGCGTATCGTTTTCTAAGAGAGACTGGATATCGGCGGCTTTCTCCTGGTCAAGGCGTGTCACCATGACGCGGGCCTGACCGGATTGCACGAGGGCACCCACGATGCCAGCAATTTGCCCGGCGGTTTTTCCTGCACCATACACAACTTCCGACACGCCCTGGCGTGCGCCGCGCTGCAGGTCGAGGGTCGCGTATTCAAGTTCGGCCACGTCAGCCGTGCCGATGCGCCGCGCCGCCTCTTCGGCCTGCACGCGACCTTGTGAAACCTCATCCAAAAGCGCGAGCAGCTCGCTTCTCTCCATCACGTCTCCCTTCGCATGTGCGAAAAGACTCTACCATTTGAGGGCAATTTCGCCTTCCAAGACATCTATCTTTAGCGATTTGCACAAGCATGCTGCATCAAGGTGGACTACACTGCTCACACCCATGCGGGAAGCGCCCGCGGGGCTGTTTTGCCCATTGCCTATGTCACACGAAAGGTCGCTCAAATGGCTGAGACTCCTATCGTCTATTCCACTGAAGGCGCTGCCGGCAAGCCGGTCGTCGTCGTCCATGGTGGCGCCGGTCGCCGCCGCCATCCCTTCACGCCCGAGCGCGAGCAGCAGGCCGCTGCAGACATCAAGCGCGCCCTCGACGCCGCCATGGCGGTGCTCGACGCGGGCGGTAGCGCCCTCGACGCCGTTGTTGCCGGCGTGCATGTGATGGAGGACGCCCCTGAGTTCAACGCAGGTCGCGGCGCGGCCCTCACGAGCGAGGGCAGGGCGGAGATGGACAGCTGTGTCATGACCGGCGACGGTCGCTGCGGCGCTGTCGCGGGTGCCGATTGTGTGCGCAACCCCATTGACGCTGCCCGTGCCGTCATGGAGAAGACCCCGCACGTCCTCATGGTGGAGCCCACCGAGGCCCAGTGCGAGGCCTGGGGCATCCAGACCGCCCCGCAGTCCTACTTTATCCTGCCTGAGCGTGAGAAGCAGCTCGCCGAACTCCAGGCCTTGCCTGACGGCGGTTGGGACAAGCCCGGCCACGGCACCATCGGCGTCGTCGCACGTGACGCCGCAGGCAACATCGCAGCCGGTACCTCCACGGGCGGCGTGACCAACCAGCAGCCGGGCCGCGTGGGCGACTCTCCCATTGCCGGCGCAGGCACCTATGCCAACCAGCAGACGCTGGCCGTTTCATGCACGGGCACCGGCGAGCGCTTCATCCAGGAAAGCGCCGGCTACCAGCTGCATGCCCGCGTGCTGTGGGCGGGCCAGACTCCCAGCGACGCCGCGAAGGCCGTGCTTGAGGCCGTGGAAGACCGCGGCGGCGACGGTGGCCTCATCTGCATCCCCGTTGAGGGCGAGGCTGTCGTCGCTCACAACGCCTGCGCTCAGATGGACTGGGGTTATGCATTCGGCGACGTCCGCGTGACCCACAACTAGGCCTTTTCGCACAGCGTGTATACAAGCCGGGTTCTGCCATCAGGGGTTATTCAAGCCCCTGAAACGAAGCGCAGAACCCGGCTTCTTTCTATGCACACATTCTTATATTACAATAGAGCGCTATACGCCATGATCCCTACCCCTTTCAGGAGGAAACGTATGGCGCTTTCAGATGAAAGCAAAGCCTGCTCTAGGCCGTATGGCCGCGCAGTCGCGGCCGTGGCCCTGGGGCTTGCAATAACGGTTGGCGGCGCCTGGGCGCTGGGCCCGACCATTGGTGACGCCCACGCCGACTCCAAAGAGACCCTGGCTCAGCTGCGCCAAGAGGTCTCTGCCAAGAGCCAGGCGTACAACGAGGCCATGGAGGCCACCGCGCAGGCTCAGGCTGATGTCGAAGACTGCCGTGCGCGCATTGCCGACATCGAGGCCCGCATACCCGGTGCGCAGGAAAAGGCCGCTTCGGCCATGGTCACGCAGTACAAGTTCTCGCAGAATTCCGCCGGCCTTTTGAACGTCATTCTGTCGTCGGATGGCTTTGAGAACTTTGTTGCCACGCTGACCTATCTCAATACGGTGCAAACCTACACGTCTGGCCAGCTTGAGGGCCTGCTCGAGCTTCAAGATGAACTTGAGCAGGAGCAGGCGAACCTAGAGGGCCTGCTCGCCGAGGCCCAGCAGGCCGAGGACGAGGCCGCCGAGGCGCTTGCCCAGGTGCAGGCGGCCGCCGATGAGGCCGAGGCGCGTGTTGCCGAGGAGGAGGCTGCCAGGCAGGCCGCGCTTGCGGCGCAGGCGGCCGCTGCCGCGTCGCGCGACCAGTCTACGGTGACGACCGAGACCGATTCGTCCACGGGAGAGACCATCTTCATCGAGACGAAGCCCGACGGAACCACCGAGCGCGTGGACGAGGACCGCGCCAACGAGATCATCAACTCCGGTCAAAACGGCAACCAGGGTTCTTCTGAGTCGGGCGGCTCGACGCCTGCCCCGACTCCCGAGCCCGAGCCCGAACCCTCCCAGCCCGACAACTCCACTTCCGGCGATTCCGCCGTCGACTCGTGGGCTGCCCGCATCGACGCCTACCTTGCTGGCTCCACGCTGTCGGGCTACGGCCGCGTCTTTGCCCAGGCCGCCCTTGCCTACGGCGTCGACCCTCGCTGGTCACCGGCCATTTCCTGCATCGAGTCGACGATGGGCGCGTACTGCTTCAGGCCTTACAACGCCTGGGGCTGGATGGGCCACAGCTTCTCAAGCTGGGAAGAGGCCATCTGGGCTCACGTTGAGTACCTCGGCTACATGTACGGCGGCAAGCTCACCATGGACGCTGCCAACATCTACTGCGACCCCGGCGAGGAATGGTACTACGCCGTGTTGGGGGAGATGGAAAGCATCTAGGCAGCTAGGGCGCGATACATCCCGGACGGGGCCCACGTCTGTCATCTCGCTGGTCCTCGCCGCGCACAGCGCGGCTGCGGATTCGCTCGATGGCAGACGTGGGCCCCTGCTGTATCAGGCCCGTAAAGTGGATAAGGAACCTAAAAGCGGGCGGGATGGTTTAAGGAAAGGATATTGCTTGGCATGTTGTTCCCCCTCGTTATAAATTGTCAGTACCCGTTGGCATAAACACCCAACACCGTTTTTCCGTCAGAAGCGTATAGTGGCACCTCCTCATGGTCGAATGTTCCGTTGTTCTGCATTTGAATTGCTTCTTCTGGTGACGATGGGATTGCTGAGGGAAGGAAGTCTTCTTTCAGTATGTAGCCTTCGGTACCATCTTTGCCGACAGCAGAAACAAGGTCGGGCATATAGTCAATGGCTTCAAGCGCGGAAACCTCTTCTGGAAGGTTTTCATATGCCAGGGCTGAGGAACCATATGTCTGTCCCTGCCCATTAACTGGGTAATACACGGACCCCACGTAGCGGCCCTCTTCCTTGTCACACCCCATTGTGAAAAGGCATGCGATGGCCAAAAGTAATACGCAGCAAGCTAGAAAAGATTGAGGTTTGAAGCTTGTTGTTGAAACGCCAGTATGCCCCATGGCTTGTTTCATAGGTAGCCTCCCTCGTTGATTCTTGTCGAGTAGTGAAGACTATTCAGTTGATTTCTCACGTTTAGCTTCGTTTAAATCGTTTCGTTACGAGGGGCTTTTCTCGGTACGAACGAATTTGATGATGTCGCCTGGTTGACAGTCGAGGTAGTCACATATGCCCTCAAGGGTGGAGAGTCGGATGGCTTTGACTTTACCCATCTTGAGGTTAGACATGTTGATACGGGAGATGCCAACTGCATTGGCAAGCTCGGTGACAGTTACGCCTCGGTCTTCGATTATGTCGTCCAAGCACAGCAGGATAGCCATTGTCTTACGCAGTCAGCTCGTTTTCTTCCTGAATCTCGCCGCCAAACTCAAGGGGGTAGGATAGACACCATAGGAGCACGCCGATCGACGCAGAGGCCAGGTCTATTGAAACGACATGGGAAATCGAACTGATGTCAGGCTGCTCAAATGTTGCATACCAGGTCTGGGGAGATGGAAAACTATGCGGCATGAGGTCCACGTTGATGGCGGGAAATGAACCGTTGGCAATGATGGCTGCGAGAATGGAGAAAACTAGTCCAATCAGAACGAGCGCAAGCCACAATGCGGCAATGACGCGCAGGTTGCGTGCCACCTTCTGAAATGGAAACGAGGGACCCGGCGACACTGCCTCAAAGATTTCCTTTGCCTGATGAAAGATGACGGCAAATATGGCAAAGATGGTGCACCACTGTAGGAAGATGAAAAAACCGGCTGTCACCTTTCCCAAGGCGATGAGCTGCCAGGCGATAGCGACGAGGCTGACGGCACTGCCAATGGCGCAGAAAACCTCGAGAACGCGAGCCGTGCGGCGGAATGTGCGAATTGAGCGGGTGTGCAAGAAGCACGATGGTTGTCGGTTTTGCTCTGGCCTCACGGTGACACTCATCTTGGTCTCCAATCGCCTCCAAAGCACACATGATGTTTGAGGCAACAACTATGGCCACGCTCTTAGAACCATGAACGGGACAAAGGCCTTTCTCCGACGGCCGCTAAGCTGCATGGTCTCCTCCTCTTAGCGTTGTTCTCTGCAATTACATGGGAACTACTGCCGACTAACAACCCTCCTCTCTTCTGTTGTATTGGATGCTTGCAGTTTAGAGGAGAGTGTATCGAAAAACAATACACTATCTGAGAAAGTTTGGATGAGATGACAAACCCCCCGAGCCCCCAACTCACTCCCTTACATTACCCGTCGCCACATACAGCAGCGCATTGACGATTGCGGCCGCCACGTTGCTGCCGCCCTTGCGGCCTCGGGCCACGATCCAGGGCACGTTCTTGAGCTCCATGATGAGTTCTTTTGATTCTGTCACGTTTACAAAGCCAACCGGCACACCGATGATAAGCGCAGGTGGCGTGGTTATTCCGTTGTCGATGAGCTCGCGCAGCTGCACGAGGGCGGTGGGGGCGTTGCCCACGGCGTAGATGAGGGGGCGCCCCAACCCGGCGGCCTTCTCCATGGCCATGGCAGAACGCGTCACGCCCTTGTCGCGTGCCTCTTGCATGACCTCGGGGTCGCGGATGAAGTTGAGGGCCTCGCCGCCCAGGCGTGCCAGGGCGCGCTTGTTGATGCCCGACTGCGCCATGGTGGTGTCGGTCACCACCGACGCCCCCGCCTTGAGCGCCTCCACTCCCGCCTGCATCGCACCAGGGGAGAAGAGCAGGTTCTCGGCATAGTCGAAGTCGGCCGTCGTGTGGATGGCGCGCATGACGACGGGCGCCGTCGCGGGGTCGAGGTTGATGCCGCGCTGGCGAAGCTCCTCGGCAATGATTTCAAACGAGCGCGTCTCGATGTCGCCGGGCTTTACGTGCTCGAGCATGCCCAGGGTGGTTGCACTCATATGCCTTCCTCCAAGATTCGATAGACGAGGTCCATGTCGAGGCTGGTGCGCAGCGTGTCGGCAAGCACGTCGAGCTGCTGCTCCCTGCGGGCGGCGCGGTCTTGCGCATTGATGCGTGTGCCGGACATCCCTTTGCGCGCAAGGAGCATGTCGACAAGCGCCTGCGTGAAGGGCACGGAGTCGAAGAGGCCATGCAGGTACGTGCCCATCACGGTGCCGGCGATGCAGCCGTCCTCGCCGGCATCCTCAAGCAGGCAAAACGGCATGCCGCCCTCGGGCGTCGTCTGGCCCATGTGGATCTGGTATCCCACAACGCCCAGGTTCGACAGGTCCGCAAAGGGCTCCTCAAGTTGCAACGTCGTGCCCGCACTGCTGCAAAGCGTCTTCTCCTGGGTGAACGCGGTGCGCACGGGCAGCAGCCCCAGACCCTCTTGGCACCCGCCGCCTTCCACCCCCAGGGGGTCGTGTATCTCCAGGCCCAGCATTTGGTATCCGCCGCAGATGCCCAAGACGAGTCCGCCCATCTCGGCATGCTGGCGCAGCGCGGCATCCAGGTCGCATGCGCGAAGCCAGGCGAGGTCGCCCAGGGTGGCCTTGGTGCCGGGGAGCACGACGAGGTCGGGTCGGCCCAGCTCCTCGGCATGGCTCACATAGCGCACGCGCACCTCGGGCAGGGTGGTGAGGGCGTCGAGGTCGGTGAAGTTCGAGATGTGCGGCAGTCGCACGACGGCGATGTCGAGCAGGGCGTTTGCCGCGCCCGGCCCCTGCATGGCGGAGAAGCCGTCCTCGTCGTCGAGGTCAAGGGGCGTGTAGGGCACCACACCGGCCACGGGCACCCCCATGCGCCGCTCGAGCTCGTCGAGGCCGGGCTGCAAAAGGGCCACGTCGCCGCGGAACTTGTTGATGATACAAGCTTTGAGCATGCGTCGCTCGTCGTCTTCGAGCAGGGCATGTGTGCCTACAAGCTGGGCAAACACGCCGCCGCAGTCGATGTTGCCCACAAGCAGCACGGGCGCGGCCGCCATTTTGGCCATACCCATGTTCACGATGTCGTTGTGCTTGAGGTTGATCTCGGCAGGGCTGCCTGCGCCTTCGATGACCACGACGTCATGGCGCGAGGCCAGGTCGTCGTAAGCCGCCTGCACGGTGGGAATGAGGCTCGTCTTATATTTGAAGTAGTCGCGGGCCGCCATGTTCGCCACAGGTTTGCCCATGACAACGACCTGCGACCCCACGTCGGTTGTGGGCTTGAGCAGGATGGGGTTCATCGCAGGCTCGGCGGGGACGCCGCAGGCCTGCGCCTGCAACGCCTGGGCCCGTCCGATCTCAAAGCCATGTGGCGTGACGGCCGAGTTGAGCGACATGTTCTGCGACTTGAAAGGGGCCACCGCAAGGCCGTCCTGAGCAAAGATGCGGCAGAGACCTGCGGCGATGAGGCTCTTGCCTGCGCCTGACATCGTGCCCTGTACCATGATTGACTTGGCGCGTTTGTTGGTCATGCCGCTCCTTTCGTTCGCTGTGCCGCACGTGTGCACAATCTCATCCAATCGTGCTTTCTCATAGTCCCGCCGCCGCTCTCACAAGCGTCCACACAAGCGCCCCGAGTCCTGCGCATACAGGCAGCGCCAGCAGGCTCGTTGCGTAAAGCAGCCTGTTCGCCCGGCGGATGTCGGCGGGCTCCACCGCACGGCACGCCTCGCCCAGCGTGGGCTTCCCCACCAGCACGCCGCCATAGTAGTTGGGGCCGGCCAGCTGTATGCCCAGGGCTCCCGCGCAGGCCGCCTCGGTGTGGGCGGAGTTGGGCGAGGTGTGGGCGAGCCGGTCGCGCCGGAAGGTGCGCCAGGCGCGCTTGCCGTCAAAGCCTGCAAGGGGGGCGGCCAGGCACATGAGGGCGCCGGCCAGGCGTGCGGGAATGAAGTTCACCGCGTCGTCGAGCTTGGCGGCTGCGCGGCCGAAGTCGAGGTAGCGGTCGTTTTTGTAGCCCACCATCGAGTCCATGGTGTTGATCGCCTTGTACACGACTCCGCCCACCGGCCCCAAAAGTGTCAGGTAGAAGAGGGGTGCGATCACGCCGTCTGAGGCGTTCTCGGCTACCGTCTCCACGGCGGCCTTTGTGACGCCCTCTTCGGTGAGCGCCGCTGTGTCGCGGCCCACGATCATGGAGACGCGCGTGCGTGCCTCGGGCAGGCCCGCGTGTTCCAGGGCGTCGAGCACAGCCATGCTCTCGTCCTTGAGCGACTTGGTCGCAAGCATCCAGTAGCTTACAAGCGCCCCTACCGCGCAGGACAGATAGGGACTGACGGCCCCCGTCAGGGCGAGCACGGCCGCGCACGCACCACCGCTGATGCCCGTGACCAGGCACACAAGCGCCGTGCCCGCGGCCTGCTTGCCGCGCGGTGTGTCGGGGAAGGTGCGGCGCAGGGCAGGCTCGAGTCGGGCGATGAGGGAGCCCATCCAGCGCACGGGGTGAGGCCAGCCGTGTGGGTCGCCCAAGGCGAGGTCGGCTACATAGCCTGAGGCCAGGCTTACAAGGTGCAGGTACACGTCGCGTCCTTCCTTTGCGCGCCCCATGCGGCGCACGCATGCACAAACCTGCGTGCAACGTCGACAGATCCGGGCAGGTAGAGATGGGGAAATCCCGCGTAGAGGCTGGGGGTGTGGTGAGCGGCATGCCAAAAGCGCTCGCTTTCGGGCTTGCGGGCAAGCAGGTCGGCGCCGGTGTCATCGGCCTCCCAGCGATGGAACTCGTGCCCGCGCAGTGTGGTGCCGGCAGGCCCAAGAAGCCCTGCGCTCTGCGTCTCAAGCTCGATGTAGCCAAAGCGCCCATGGGGCTTTCGCTCGGCCCCGCCTGGGCATGCGCCCACGAGCGGCCAGGCTGTGCCATCGTCGTCGGTCAGGCGTTCGAGCAGGTAGAGGAAGCCTCCGCACTCTGCAATCGCAGGCATGCCCTGTGCCAGCGCCGCCCGCATAGCCTCGCGCATGGCGGCATTGGAGGAAAGCTCGCGTGCATGCAGCTCGGGGTAGCCTCCGCCCAAAAAGAGCCCGCTTGCCTGCTCAGGCAGGTTCTCGTCGTGCAGGGGAGAGAAGAAGGCGAGCTCGGCCCCCAGGTCCTCCAAAAGCTCGAGCTCCTCGGCATAGTAGAAGCAAAACGCCTCGTCGCGGGCAACGGCGATGACGGGGGCGGATTCGTGCGCGTCCAGGCAGGGCGGAAGGGGCCATGCGCCGCTGGGGTTGAGCTGCGGGGCCGCCTGGGCAAGCGCGAGGATCGCGTCGATGTCGAGGCAGTCCTGCGCAAGCGTTGCCAGGCGGGCGAGCTTCTCGTCGAGGTCGGGCAGGTCCTGGGCCAAGACGAGGCCGAGGTGCCTGCTAGGAAGCGCGACCGCCTCGTCGTGGGGGAGGTGGCCCAGCACGGGCACGCCGCACTCCCGCTCGATGACGGGCGCCACCTTGTCGGCGAGCGCGGCGCTTGCGTGGTCGAGTACGATGCCTGCCACATGGCTGGGCGTGCGCATGGCGACAAAGCCGAGCGCCTGCGCGGCAAGCGAGGCGCATGCCCCGCGCGCGTCGAGCACAAGCAGGGCAGGCGTCTCAGTGATGCGCGCAACGTCCCAGGCACTGGCCTTGGTTGTCGTGCCCACGCCGTCGTAGTAGCCCATGGCGCCCTCGATGCAGGCGATGTCGCAGCCGCGCCCGGCGTGGGCGAGGAGGTCGCGCATGAGGGTCTCGGACTGGAAGAACGCGTCGAGGTTGAGGCGGCGCACGGCACCCAGCCGCTCATGGAAGGTGGGGTCCACGTAGTCGGGCCCGCACTTGCATGCCAGCGTGCGCAGGCCCCGCTCGCGCAGCGCCCCCATGAGCGCGCAGGTGAGCGTCGTCTTGCCCGCGCCGCTTTTGGGCGCCGTGACGAGGATGCGCGGCAGCGGCGTCAGCATAAGGAGCCCCCGTCCCGCACGCCTTGGCCGCTTATGATCCACACGGGGTTTTGGGCGGACATGAGGTGCAACCCGCCCAGCTCGCGCGCCTTCGCCACGCTGAGCTGCACGACCTCGACGTCGGCCATCTTGTGTGCCTGAAATGCCTGGAGCGCCTGGTAGAGTGTCTCGATGGTGACGGCGCTTGCCACCATGCGCGCCTCAGGGTTGGCGGCGAGCACTGCGTCTGCAATCTGGGCAAACGAGCCTGCCGAGCCCCCGATGAAGGCATGCGTGGGGGCGGGCAGGCCGTCAAGCGCCGCAGGTGCCTTCCCCTCGACGGTGAAGACGTTGAGCGCCCCGAGCTTGCGGGCGTTCTCGGCGATGAGGTCGACGCGTTCGGGCACTTCCTCCACGGCGTAGACGCGCCCGGCGCACGCTGCCAGGCCGCACTCCACGCTTACCGAGCCCGTGCCCGCGCCGATGTCCCACATGCAGGCGTCTTCCGTCAGGCGCAGCTTGCACACGATGGCCTGGCGTACCTCTTCCTTTGTCATGGGGGCGTCGCCGCGCGTGAGGTCGGCGTCACGCAGGCCCGGTGCCTGCCAGGCGCGCTCGACAGGCGAGGGATTCTCGATGAGCATGCAGGCGAGGTCCTCGAACGTCTCATGGGCGAGCTCGGCTGCGGTGCCGCTGAGCACGCGCTCGCGGGCGCAACAGAGGTTCTCGCCCACGTGCACGGTGAGGTCGCCCATGCCGCGGCTCGTGAGGTCGGCGCACACGTTGTGGGCGCGAATCGCCCCGCCCGTGAGCGCGAAGGTGAGCCGGTGGCACTGGGCGGCCCCGGCCACATCGCACGCCCGTCCGTGAGCCGAGAGCACATGGGCGTCCTGCCAGGGCATATGGAGACGCGCGCACAGGCATTGCAGAGAGGAGACGCCCGGGTGCTCGCAGAGCTCGATGTTTGGCATGTTTGCCAAAGCGGCGCGCAGGGGGGCGGCGAGGCTGTAGAGTCCCACGTCGCCCGAGACTGCCACGGCGGCGCGCTCAACGCCTGCCTGAGCTTGGCCGGCCAGCACCTCGGCGATGTCCGAGGGGCTCACGAGTGCCACCTGGCGGGCGGCCGTCTCTAGGGCAAGCTCCTGCAGGACGCGGGCGGCTCCGATGATGAGCTGGGCCTCTTCGAGTGCCTGCATGCCGCCATGGGTCAAGCCTTGCCGACCGGCGGGTCCCGCGCCTACGATGTCGACCCTCATCCAAACCTCCTTGCCAGCTGTGCCTCGGCCTCCTCAAGCGTGAGGCCCTCTTCTTTCGTCGGTCGTCCGATGACGACAAGCGCGCAGTTTGTCTCTCGCGCTGCCTGCACCTTCTCCCAGAACCCGCCTGTTGTGCCCGACGCCTTTGTCACGAGGGTGCGCACGCCGCTGCGCCTGATGAGCGCCACGTTGTCTTCCAGGGAGAACGGTCCCATGGCGCCCACGATGCGCTCGGGCGGGATGCCCGCCTGCCGCGCCGCCTGCACCGATGCCTCGTTGGGAAGGCAGCGCACCCAGATGCGCTCGCGCAGGCCGGGTTGTGCGCACCAGATGGCGATGTCCTTCGTGCCTGTGGTGAGCAGGATGTCTCCGGGAAGGCCCGCCAGCAGCTCAGCGCCCTGCGCCGGTGACTCTGCGCGCATCCAGTCGCCCTCGGGCTCTCCCTCGCGCACAACGCGCAGGTACTCGCAGCCTTGAGCCAGGGCTGCCGCGCGGGCATTCGCCGTGACGACGTTCGCGTACGGGTGGGTGCAGTCAACCACCACATCAAACGCGCCCTGTGCCATGAGGCGCTCCATGCCCGCCTCGTCCAGACGTTGCGCCAAGACCTGGGTATGGGGGAGCGTCCCTAGAAGATGCGCCCCAAAGTCGGTTGCGCACGACACACATGTCTCCACGTTGCCTTGCGCGCTCAGCCACGAAGCAAGCTCGCGGCCCTCTGTGGTTCCGGCAAACACGAGGACGCGGTATGCCCGAGACTTGCCTGCCATCTACGACCTCACCTGGTAGCCGCGCGGTGTCACCATACGACCTGCGATTTCGCGCGTCGTGGCGTTGCCCACGTAGACGACGCTCGTCATGTCGGCCGGGGCATCCGCGAGCTCGCCCAAGGTGAGCACGCGCGCCCCCTCGCCGGGCCTGCCCACGTTGCGGGCGATGCCGCACACGCAGGTCGGGGGCAGCTCCTCGAGGAGGATCTGCGCCGCATGCGCCAGGTGGTCGGGCCTTCCGTGGGAGCAGGGGTTGTAGAGGCAGATGACAAAGCCGGCGCGGGCCGCTGCGCGCAGCCTCGCCTCAATCGCATCCCAGGGTGTGAGCAGGTCAGACAACGACACGAGGCAGAAGTCGTGCATGAGGGGCGCGCCCAAAAGCGCCGCCCCTCCCGTGGCGGCGGTGACGCCGGCGATGACCTCCACCTCGACTGCGTCAATGAGGTCCATGTCCTGGGCGAGCTCGAGCACGAGGCCCGCCATGCCGTAGACGCCCGGGTCGCCTGAGCACACAAGGGCCACGGTCGCCCCGCTTGCCGCGCGCTCCAAGGCTGCTCGGCAGCGCTGAACCTCGCCGCGCATGCCGCTTACGAGCAGCTCTTTTTCGGGAAAGGCATCGCGCACAAGGTCGACGTAGGTCGTGTATCCCGCGATGACCTGGCTTTCTTCGAGCGCCGCGCGGGCGTGTTGTGTGAGGTCGGCTCCCGCTCCGGGTCCCAGGCCCACCACGTAGAGCTTAGGCATGGTCGTTTCCTTCCTTCATATCAAAGCTGAGCATCTCGTGCACAAGGCCCACGGCCACGGTCGTTCCCTGATGGGCCTGCTTGTTGAGGACGCGCATGGCCCCGCAGCAGGCAAGGGCCCGCTCGCACACATTGTCCACGCCCACGTGGGTCCGCACGAACTCCGAGGATGCGAAGTCACCGCCTTGCGCGGCGAGTGCTTGGGCGCTAAAGGTGCGTAAGCGCCAGCCGCGTTTTGCGGCAAGCTCGATCACGGCGGGCTCTGCGGCCTTGAGGTCGATGGTCGCCAGGGTGGACACGGCTTCCAGCGCCAGGCCGAGACCGGCCAGCGCCGTCTCGACGCAGTCTTGTAGGATTGCCGGCTCGCAGCCGCGTCTGCATCCGACGCCCACCACCGCGTTGCGCGTGATGAGATGCAGCGTGTCGGGGTCGTTTTCGCAGGGCTGCTCGGGCCCGATGTGGACGTGCGCGTGAAGAACGTGAGATACATCCGCTGAGTCGGGGGCGGCTCCTGCGGGGCAGGGCTTGCGGATGTCGCCAGCGTTGTTCGTGTCGCTTGCACACTCCTCGCGCACGAACCCCGCGGGAAGCTCGCCTGTCAGGGACACCTGCCGTCCCACGTGCACCCCAACGTGCCCGCCCTCGAGCAGTGCACCTGAAACATGCTTGATGAGCTGGGGGTTTGCGATGATGAGGCCACGGCGGGCCGCCCACTCGTCGATGGCGAAGGCGCCGCGCATGTCGGTGGCAGTGGTGACGACAGGTGTGGCCCCCACGATGCGCGCGATGCGGCGCGCAAGGTCGTTTGCGCCGCCCACATGGCCGCTGAGCAGCGATATTGCCCAAGTGCCCGCCTCGTCCACGCATACGACGGCCGGGTCGTGCATCTTGCTCGCCACATATGGGGCCACGGCGCGCACCGCGATGCCGCAGGCTCCCACGAAGACGATGCCGTCGCAGCCTTGTGCGAAAGCCTCGCCCGTCCAGGCCCCGACACTGTCGAAGCCGGGCAGGCCCACCTCTTCGGCGATGCGGTGCGGCGCCCAGGCACGGGCGCCCTCCAGCTCGTTGGCTATCTTTTGGGCCAGGACGCAGCCGTTTACCGTGAACCCCGCGATGACAATATGGCTCATGCGCGCGCCTCGTCATGCAGGTCGTGCGGGCCCTGCGTGCCTTGCGTGTCATCCTCTGCCGCCGGGCCCGCATCCGCGCTGCCTGCCAGCGTTTCGTCTCCGCCCGTTCCCACGCGGTAGCCGTGCGTGAAGCTCGGGTCGTAGAGCAACGACCGCTCGGCGCGTGCGGCCGCAAGGCTGCCGGCAAGGGCGTCTCCCACAAGCACGATTGCCTGCCTGCTGAGTCCTGCCTCGCGGGCCACTTCGGGCAAGCTTGCCACGTCGCAGCGCACGATCTTCTGGTCCGGCCAGCTTGCACGATACACAAGGGCCGCCGGGGTCTCGGGTGGCAGGCCTCCCGCAAGCAGCTCCTCGCGGGCGCGTTCAAGAAGGCCGCAGGAGAGGAAGAGCGCGATGGTGCAGCCATGGGCGGCAAACGCGCGCAGCTCCTCTCCGCTCGGCACCGGCGTGCGCCCCTCCACGCGTGTGAGCACGAGCGACTGGGAAACGCTGGGCAGGGTGAACTCGCAGTTGAGGGCCGCCGCCGCGGCAAACACGCTCGACACGCCCGGTATCACCTGATAGCTCACGCCTGCCTCGTCGAGCAGGTCCATCTGCTCGCGGATGGCGCCGTACATAGCCGGGTCACCCGTGTGCAGGCGCACGGTGCGCTTGCCGGTGCGCTCGCTTGCCACGAGCACCTCGACCACTTCCTCAAGCGTCATATGCGCCGAGTCGTGCACTTCCACCTCAGGGCGGCAATACGACAGCATCTCGGGATCTACCAGCGAGCCTGCGTATACCACGACGTCTGCCTGCTGCAGGGCATGCATGCCGCGCACGGTTATGAGGTCAACGGCGCCCGGGCCCGCTCCCACAAAGTCAATCATATACGGCCTTCCTTCCTTGCCGCCGTGCCGCGCACGCGGTGCCTGTCCAAGAGTTCCTGCGCCCCATCCGATCGTCCCAGCTCGCCCCATGCCTTCGAGAACACCACGACCTCGCAGCCCACGGGGTCTCCTCGCCGGCTCACGTGCCGCGCAATTGCCCGCGTAAGGCTCTGCAGCGTCGCGGCAAGCAGGCGTTCCCGCTCATCTGAGACGGCCGCCTCGCCCGGACCGTGCCCTGCGAGCACCTCAAGCGCCTCGTCGGTCGTGGCGCACTCCATAAGGCGGGCTATGTCGTCGCGCCCCGCACCTGCCAGGGCTGCATGTGCCGCGAACGCCTCGGCGCGCCCGTCGGCCACGCGCGAGTGGGTGTTCATGGCACCTGTCGCGACCTTGGCGAGCTTGCCCATATGCCCCACGAGCACAAGCGTCTCAAAGCTGAGCACGCCAGCGTAGTCAAGCGCCTCGCCCAGAAAGTTCGAGCAGCTCACGATATGCGTGGGGTCGATGTCTTCCCTGTCTTGCGCCCAGTCCTGGCCGTAGTTTCCCGGCACGAGCACGAGGTCGCGCAAGCCCTGTGCGCGTCTCATGCGCATCTCCAGGCGGATGGACTCGACGAGGGCCTCCTCGCTCATGGGCCGCACGATGCCTGACGTTCCCAGAATCGAAATGCCGCCTTCAATGCCCAGGCGCGGGTTGAAGGTCTTGCGCGCGATTTCCTCTCCGCCCGGCACCGACACCTCCACCGCAAAGCCTCCCTGCCAGCCATGCTCGCGGGCAACCCGTTCGAGCTCGGAGGCGATCATGGCACGCGGCACCGAGTTGATGGCGGCGGCGCCCACGGGTTGGTCGAGGCCGGCGCGTGTCACGCGGCCCACGCCGGCACCGCCCTCGATTGTGGTGCCCGGAGTGTCCGTGAGGCTCACGCGTGCCACGACTAGCGCGCCGTCGGTGGCATCCGCGTCGTCGCCTGCGTCCTTGCGCACCCCGCAGCTTGCCCAGGGGGTGCCCTGTGCATCGGTGCCCCGATGCATCTCTTCTGGTTCCACTACCACCGCGATGCCCGCCGGAGTGTCGATACGCAGGGAGTGCGGAAAGCCTCCAGCTAGAAGCGCCTGCCCGCAGGCCTGGGCCGCCGCCGCCGCGCAGGTGCCTGTGGTGTAGCCACAGCGCAGGCGCTTCTTGCCGACCTCCACGTAGTGCTCGAGCGTCATGGCCTCACCGCCTTTGCCTGCGCCGCCGTGGCATCGCAGCAGATACATGCCTTTCTGCCTGCATCTTCGCGTGTTTTTTGATTGCGCAACGCTTCCAAATACTGCGCCGCGCTCCCGTAGACGGGAAGTCCCGCCGTCCGTGCGCACCCGAGCATCTCGCGCCGGCAGGCCTCCAGGGGGCCTGCGTCCATCGAGCCCAGGCAGTCCACGAGAACCTCGCAGCCGGCAAGCGCCTCACGGGCCCGCGCCAACGCCTCGTCGTCGGGCACCGTGAAAGCCGGCGTGCTCACCACGTGGGTTGTGAGCCTGTGCGCAAGCACGCAGTCCACGTCGTTTTCAGGCAGCACGCCTGTGCAGAAGCCCACGCCCTCGCGGCGCAAGGCCCGCATCGAGGCTGCGGCCGTACCGGCGCCCCCGAGCACGAACACCCGCGCCGCGCTTTCGAGCGGCGCGTCCTCAACGCACCCCAGCGTCGCGCTCCAAGCCGCGCGCCCCAAGTCGAACACATGGGCCACGGTGGGTGCGTCGAGCACGTCCTCGGGGGTGCCTTGCGCATATATGCCGCCCTCGCACACGCAGGCCACCCGGTCGGCAACCTTCTGGGCCAAGGCGAGTTCGTGCAGCGACAGCAGGCAGGTCCACCCGCGCGTGCGCGCAAGGTCGCGCACACAGGCAAGCAGCTCCAACTGATGGCGAATGTCGAGGTAGGAGGTGGGTTCGTCGAGCGCCATCACCGGCGCGTCCTGGGCGATGGCGCGGGCCAGCAGCACGCGCTGGCGCTGGCCGTCGCTTATCTGCATGAAGTCGCGCTCGCGCAGTTCCCAGGCACCCACGGCCTGCATGGCGCTCTTCACGGCCTCGCGGTCTGCGTCGCGCAGCGTGCCCAGGGCGTTCGTGTAGGGGATGCGGCCCGTCTCCACCACGTCCAAGCAGCTCAGCATCTCGCAGGCCATGCGCCCCGTGAGCATCACCGAGAGGTTGCGCGCCAGCTCGTCTGCCTTGAAGGAGCTCGCGTCGCGCCCGTCGAGCAGCACGCTGCCGCCCAGGGGCGCAATCTGGCCTGCGATCGTCTTGAGCAGGGTCGACTTGCCCGATCCGTTGGGTCCCACAAGACACAGCACCTCGCCGGGCACAAGGTCGAGCGTGACGTTGCCCACCACGCAGCGCCGCCCGTATCCCACATCGAGGCCGCGTGTCTGCAATGCCATCTGCCTGGTCATTTAACGTCCCTCCCGGGTGCGGCGCATCATGAGCGCGATGACCACGGGTGCGCCGAACACGGCAGTGACCGTGCCCAGGTTGAGCTCGGTGGGGGAGAAGAGCGTGCGCGCCACCAGGTCGCACAGAAGGCAGAAGACAGCCCCCATCACCAGGCACGCCGGCACCGCGCGCACGGGCTTCGAGGAGGCAAGCGCCGTGCGGGCCAGGTAGGGCACCGCGATGCCCACGAATCCCACGGGGCCCGCGTAGGCTGTGACGCAGGCGGCCAAAAGGCTTGCCACGGCGATGAGTGCCGCACGAAAGAGCCGCACGTTGACGCCGACGCTCTTGGCGTAGCCCTCGCCGAGCTGGAAGGCGGCCATGGGCTTTGCCAGCGCCATCGAGGCCGCAAAGCCCGCCGCGCACACGGCCGCCTCGACGCCCACCTGGCTCCAGGTGGCCCCCGAGAAGCTGCCCAGGGCCCAGTTATGCAGGTTCACGATGTTCTGGTCGCTTGCAAAGGTCACGAGGAAGTCGGTTATTGCGTTGAAGACGTAGCCTGCCATCACGCCGGCCACAATGAGCATGCTCATGGAACGGATCTTAGTTGACAAGCCGAGTACCAGGGCGGTTGCCGCCAATGAGCCCACGAACGCCGCGCCCACCACCTGCCAGGACGCAAGCGCCCCGCCTGCGCCGGTGACGCAGATCGTCACAGCCGCCAGCGCGCACTTGGCGCCTGCCGAGATGCCCAGGATGTAGGGGCTTGCGATGGGGTTGTTGAAGAAGGTCTGCAGCAAGAAGCCCGAGCACGCGAGCGCCCCGCCGAGGATGGCGGCGCTCACGGCGCGCGGCAGGCGAATCTGCCAGATGACGCTCGCCTCAAGGCCGCTTGCCCCCGGGCCTGCCGCGAGCGCCCCCAGCAGCTCGGCGGGGCTCATGCCCACCGACCCGATGCACAGGTTTGCACACAGAAGCGCCGCCAACACCAGGCTTGCCAGCACCATGGTCACGACGAATCGCCGCTTGCTGTCCCGCCAGCTGTCCGTGTGCCTCATCGCGCGCCTTTCGTGTGTCATGTGAGTCTGAAGAGGAAGGTGAGCTCGTCGCGGTCGGTGTCGGCTATCGCCTCGTGCAGGTCGGCCACCACTTCGCCCGTCGCGGTCATCTGCTGGTAGACGTTCTGCTCGCAGCACCAGGCCCGGCGGTTCTTGACGGCTTTGAAGTCGGCGAGCAGGGGGTTGAGCGCCACGAGCTCGTCGAGCCCGCCGATCCTGCCTGCCACCGTGGAGTTGTAGATAATGACGTCGGCGTCCTTTGCCTGGGCGTAGAACGCCTCCATCTCGAGCGTGGTGGAGGAGGAGCGATTCTCGTCTGTGCCTGCGAGCTGGGCAAACGCGTAGGTGCCGCCCGCCATGGCAATCATCTTTGCCACGTAGTCGCCGGGTTTGCGCACTACGGCCGCACCGTTGGCGTTGATGTAGAAGAAGGCCACGGTGCACGCGAGCGGTTCGGCCGCCACACGTCTCTCGACGTCTTCGACGAGCTGAGCCTGTTTGTCGAGAACCTCTTGGGCCGCCGACACCTTGTCGAGCATGGCGCCCCACAGCATGATCCACTCGAGCCTGCCGAGCGGGGCGCTCTCCAGGCTCGATTGTTCAACGATGACGGGGACGCCGAGCTGCATGAGCTTCTCGCGCACCTCGGGGGTGTGGTAGATCATCGTGTTCTCAACGGCGAGCCTGCAGCCGCCGTTGAGAAACGCCTCGTAGTCAGGCGCGCTGTACTTGCCGCCGTAGACGATGTCCCCCGAGGCGATGGCCTGCGCGAACGCTTCCACCGTGCAAGTTTCCTGCGTGACGCTCACGTGGCTCACGCAATCCACGGCGCCGAGGGCCGCAAAGAGGCACAGCGTCGAGGAACTTGCGAGGTAGATGTTCGAAAGGGGTCGCTCAAGCACCGTGACATCGTCGGCGATTCCCTGGGGCGCATCGCCCGCGGGCACAAAGAGGTAGCGCGTGCCGTCGGCGATGCAGGCAAGGGCGCGATCTCCCTCGTAGAGGTCCACGGTGAAGCCTGTGGCCCAGGCGAGGTCGAGGCTGCCCGTGCGCACGAGACCGCCTCCCACCTCGGGGTTGCTCCACGAGGGGCGCTCGGCGCTCGCGGGGCCGCCCTCGTCGGGCTCGTCCATCTGGGCCGCCGACGATGCCGCGTCGCTCGCGACCTTGCCGCCCGAGGGCTGCTCGTCACCGGCGCCAGAGCACCCCGCAAGTCCCAGAGCCGCAACGCACGCCGCCCCTGCGCCAGCAGCGGCGGTCAGGCCGATGAAATCCCTGCGCGTGAGGGGCATTTCGTGCCATGTGTGCGTGCGCTCGCGGCTCCGGGTCACGTGTCTAGCCCTTCTGTGCGACGGGTGCGGAGAAGGTGAGCGTGTAGTCGATCATGTGAGGCTCGCTCATCGCGCACGTCTCGGCCTGCACGGCCAGGGGCGTGTCGAGCGCCGTCACGGGAATCTCGAACGTCGAGTTGCCCGTCTTGTTCACGGGAAGGTACTGCGTGCCGTTCACGACCATCTGGTCGTAGTTGGGGCTCGACCACACCACGGTGGCGGTCATGGCGCCCTTCTCCACCTTGAGGGTGCAGGGAGTCTCGACGCTCGCGCGTCCCGTGCCGCCCTCAAGCGCCACGCTGGCCGTGTAGGTCCCGTCGGCGAGCGCCGCCTCGGCGGGCTTCAACGTGTCGGCGAGGAACACCAGGGTGCGGTCGTACCAGGACTCTTTCTTGATGCTCCACGCGGCGCAGTCAATCTCGGTGTTGAGCGCCTCCACCGGCACGGTGAAGGAGTGCGTGCCGCCCGCATTGTCCACGTAGGGGATGCAGTCCTTCTCGTCGGCTTGCGCGGCCTGCTCGCCCGTGCCCATGAAGAGCTTGCCGTAGCCCTTGCCGCTCATGGTGAGCTCGCAGGTCATCTTGCCGTCAGCAACGGTGAGCTTGGCTTCGGTGATGCGGAACATGCTCGAGCTTGAGGCGACCTCGATCGTGTAGGTGCCCTCCTCAAGGTCGCCGGCATGCACGGCGGTGAGCTTGGAGGTGTCGGGCAGGTCCTGCTGGGCCGCCGTCGCACCCTGGGCCACCTTGTCGGGGGAGCCGTCGGCATCGGATGCCTGCTGGGATGCTGCGGGCTGGATGCGCACTGCTGCTTGGGCCTGGTTTGCGCCCCACGGCAGGGGCGCGCAGAGGAGTGCGAGGCTGAGCGTCGCGAGTGCGACGACGCTGCGATGTGTGCTGTGGGTCATGTGCCGTCCTTGGATGACGCGTGTCTTGCAGAAACGAGAAAGGGCCCCGCGCCAATCATGCCGGCCTGGGGAACGCCGGTGCGACGCGGGGCCTGTTGCTTGAGATAGGGGAGCTGTGCGGGCTTAGAGCTGGGCGATTGCGTCGGCCACGTGGCGCACGTAGATGTCGTCGATGGCAACGAGCTGGCCCAGGCCCTCCACGACGCACTCGACCTCGAAGCCGGCGGCGATGAACTTGCTGGCAAAGGAGTCGGGGTCCTCGGTGTCGGCCATATCGTTGTTGGCATGGTCGCCGGCGACGACCATGAGCGGGCGCAGCGCGGCGCGCGTGAAGCCGGCGGCCTGGGCGGCCTCGACGACGTCGTCGAACGTGGGGGTTGCCTCGACGGTGCCCACGAAGTAGCTCGTGTGACCTGCGTCGGTCAGAACCTGCTGCAGGTGCGTGTAGTCCTCGTTGGAGTCGGCCTCGGTGCCGTGGCCCATGAAGCAGATGGCGGTCTGGCCGTCGTCGTATGCGGCTGTGGCGTCGCAGATGGCCTCAACGACCTCGCTGTAGTCCTCGTCGCTCGTGAGCAGTGGGTCGCCCAGCACGATGGCGTCGAACTTGTCGGCGTAGTTTTGCTGCAGGGAGTTGAGGACGTCGGTGTACTCGTAGCCGGCCATGAGGTGGGTAGGCTGCACGACGACCTTCTGCACGCCCTCCTCCACGAGCTTGTCCATGGCCTGCTCGAAGTTGTCGATGACGATGCCGTCGCGTTCGGCGAGCTTGTCGATGATAATCTGCGCGGTGAAGGCGCGGCGCACGTCGTAGTCGGGGTAGGTCTCGCGGATGGCGTCTTCGATGGCGCCGATGGTGATGTGGCGCGAGTCGTTGTAGCTCGTGCCGAAGCTCACCACGAGGATGACGGGCTTGGGGGCCTTGGCCTCGTCGGCCTGGGCGATGCCCGTCTGGGCGGCAAGCCCGGCGCCTGCGGCGGCGAGGCCTGTAGCGATGGCGCTGCGACGGGAAAGTGCGGTCTCGAACATGTGCGTGTCCAATTCTCTCGTGGAGTACGCGCACGCCAAGGCCCGCCGGACGAGTGGTTCGGCGTTGCCTTCTGGCAGGCACCTGCCTCGGGGTTCACAAGGCGGATGCGGTGCGCGGCCTCCCGTTTGCGGGATGGCCGCTCAGGCGGGCAGGGTAATCTGACTGCGGGCGCACGCCCTCACAGTTATGTCCCTAGTCCGGGAATCTCACCCGGTTCCCCCTGCAATACCCAGGCACAATCCCCAGGCGTCGCGCTTGATACGGTCAGGCGCCATGATACTCCATGCGTCGTGGCAGCTCCCGCACATCTGTGAGTCGCCAGCCATTCTCCGCGTGCCGTGCGCATGCCTCGAATCCCGCGCAATACGCTGCCTTCCATTCCCAGTAACCGCGCTTGGGTTCTGCCAGCTCAGACATCACGGCCATGATGGTTCCCGCATGAACAAGAAAAGCGGCGTCCGCGGCTCCCGCGGCGCGAGCGTCCCTGTGCGCGTCCGGGATTGCGAGGCCCACATGCCGCCCGCTGCCCTGCAAACCCTGATTCCCGCTCCCTGCTTGCACGCCCTCAAGGTCGTCGAGTACCTGCTCAAACGCTGCGCACACGCGTGCGATGAACTCTGCCTGCGCTTCGCCGCCGGGGCACGCCGCGGTGCATCCTGAGTCCACCCAGGCCTGGTAGCGCGCGTCTCCGTCCATCTCGGCGTACGTCTTGCCCTCAAAGGCCCCAAAGTGCATCTCGGCCAAGCCGGGCACGTGCGCAGGAACCAGCTTGGGAAAGAGGATGGCGGCCGTCTCGTCGCAGCGCCGCATGCCGCTCGTGAAGAGGCGGCGGGGCGCCAGACCGGCGAGCGCGACGGCCGCCTCGCCGGCACGTGCGCGGCCCTGGTCGCTTAGGCCCTCGTCGGTGGCTCCCACATAGCGCCCCTCGAGGTTACCCTGTGTGGGCGCGTGCCGGATGAGGGCGATGCGCAGGGGGATGGGTTCATGGGCGCTGGGTGCGAATCCCGTGCGACCTGCGCCATTCATGCAAGTTCTCCCTTAAGCACGACGGGTATGCCGCACACCATGCGCACGACGGCGTCGGCTTGGCTCGCCAGCTCGCAGGCCATGCGGCCCACGGCCTCTCGCCAGGCGCGCTCCTGTGCGTCGAGCGGCACGATGCCTGCACCCACCTCAGAGCAGGTGACGATTGCTTTGGCCGCGAGCCGCTCAATCAGTTCGGGCGTTGCCGCGAGAGCCTTGCTGCTGGTATGGCCGGCGGCATCGTCGCCAGCTGGGGCAATCTGGTCGGCGCCCCCACGTTGCCCCCACAGCAGTTCCTCCACGTTGAAGGCGACGTCGTCCTCGCGCCATCCATGCTGCGCTGCGAGTTTGTGTGCAAAGGTCGCCTTGCCCGAGCTTGTGCCACCGGTGATGAGGATCATATGAGTCCCGCCTTCTGGACCACCACGAACAGGGCGAGGAGCGCAAGCTCGCACGTTTGAAGCAAGCATCCCGCCTGGTCGCCGTTGAAACCGCCGAATTCCTTGCGTGCGCGCCGGGCGGCAAGCGCCGCGCAGGCCGCGCACACAAGCACGCCGACCAGGCCGAACACGGGGCGTACCGCCACCATGGACAGCGCCACGAGAGCCCCCTCGACGCCGAGCAGGATGAGCGGTCGCGTGTCCGCCCGTCCCGCATCGCGGAAGGACTGCTGCATGCCGTGCATGCTGGCGCTGGGCAGCACAAGCGTGGCGAGGCCGGCCGTGCAGCGCGAGGCGAGGGGGACGAGGCCGAGAGCAACAAGGTCGCGCATGCCCGAGATGCTTGCTTCGCCGGCGAGCGCCACCTGCGCCATGAGGTAGCAGACAAGGGCGATGAGGGCGAAGGCGCCGGCGTGCGGGTCCTTCATGATCTCGACCTTGCGGGCGGGCTCGGCGTGGCTCGAGAGGGCGTCGGCCACATCAGCGAGGCCGTCGAGGTGGATGCCGCCCGTTACGCCCACGGCAACAAGCGCATACCCCACGCCCTGCAGAAGATTTGAGAGCTCCAAGGCGTCGGCAAGCGCAAGCCAGGTGACCTGTGCCGCCCCCACAACCGCGCCCACGAGCACGAAGGCGCACATGAGATAGCGCATGTTGGCTTTTTCCCAGCATATCTGGGGCATGGGTATGCGAGAGAACGTGGAGAACGCCATGACCACGGCGCGGCCGGCGGCGCGGAGGCTCTCTATTGGGTGTCGCATGGGGCGGCCTTCCGTGTCGAGGGATGCGTGGGAGGGTTCGTGAGCGTCTCTGTGGTTGCCTGCTCGAGGCGAGCCGAATGCGCGGGCTTCACCGTTTGCGCGATGCCCCCGCGCACTTCCACGACCTCGTCTGCGGCGTTCGCAAGCAGGCAACAGCAGGTCTCACAGCACTCGATCCACGCGAGGGTGGGACCGCCGCCGCGCCAGCCGGCCTCGCCCACGGCGTCGGCCACCACCACGAGATGGCGCACGCGCCCGGCGAGCCCCAGCAAGCTTGCGCATATGCGCCCGGCAAGCTCCTCGGCGCCTGCGTCCGGGGCCTCCACGCCGAACATCTCGTTGGCCACAAGGTTGCCCAAATCGTCGAGAAGCACGGTCGCTCTGGCGTTCACGGGGGCATTTGCCAGGGCAGAAAGCACGGGCGTCTCATATGTAACGAATTCTTTCCCCGCCCGCTGCGCCAGGTGCTTTTCGATGCGCGCCTGAGCCTCGCACCCGCCGCGCTGCATGGTTGCGAAGTAGGCGAGACGCGCGGGTGCGGCCGCCTCGGTCTCATCGGGGGCGGGCCGCACGCCGTTGGCGGGCGCTGCCTCGCGCGCCTTCCACCCGCCCGCTTTGCCTCGCGCTAGCTCGCATGCCCGCGCCTCGGCCCAGGCGCTCTTGCCGCTGGCCGAGGGGCCCCACACCAGGCAGATCATTTACCCAGCTCCTGGTATGCGTCCATGTGGTACTCGCCAAACGTCATGCCGTCGCGGTAGAGTGCGCACGCCATGTCGAGCAGGGGGAAGAGGCACACGGCCCCCGTGCCTTCGCCCAGGCGCATGCCCGCGTCGATGATGGGGGAGAGGCCGAGCTCGTCCATCACGGCTGCCGCCGCGGGTTCTGCCGAGCGATGCGAGGCAAGCATGAAGGCGCGGCTCGCAGGGGCGATGCGGCAGGCCAGAAGGGCTGCGACCGAGCTGATGAAGCCGTCGATGACGACGGGCACGCGCTGCGCGGCGCACCCCAGGTAGAGTCCCACGAGGCCTGCGATGTCGAAGCCTCCCAGCTTTGCGAGCATGTCGAGGGGATCGTCTGCGTCGGGGGCGTTCACCTCAAGTGCGCGCCTTACGACGGCGACCTTGCGCGCGAGCCCCTTGTCGTCCAGGCCCGCCCCTCGGCCCACGGCCGCCTCAGGCGTCATGCCCACAAGGGCGCATGCCAGCGCCGCAGATGTTGTGGTGTTGCCGATGCCCATCTCGCCTGTTGCCACGAGGCGAAAACCCTCGTCTGCCAGGTCATATGCGATGTCGGCTCCTGCCTGCACGGCCGCCACAGCCTCAGCGCGGCTCATGGCCGCGCCTTGCGCGATGGAGCGCGTCCCGCGCGTCGCGTTGCGCACGGGCACGCCGGGCACCTCGTGGAGCATCCCCATGTCGAAGGGCCGCACCTCGGCGTGGGCCACGCGGGCCATGACGCATACGCTCGAGGAGTGGCACGCGAGCTGCGCGGCTACCTTGGCGGTCACGTCGGCGCCCGTTTGCGTCACGCCTTCGGCCACCACGCCGTTGTCGGCGCACATCACGGCCACGCAGCGGGGCGCAAGCGCGACCTCGGCGCTGCCCTGGATGCCGGCGATGTGCTCCACGGCCTTCTCGAGCGCCCCCAGGCTGCCCAACGGCTTGGCCACGCGTGCCCAGCGGCCGTGCGCCTCCTGCACTGCGTCCTCGTCGAGCCCGGTGATGTGGTTGATGATGTGGTCGAGTTCCATGCGTCCTGCCTTAGGTGCGGCGTTGTTCTGGCGTGCCATTATAGATGTGCTCTTTGGGACCGATTGTGTGCTGCTCGTGAGCGAGCTTCAACTTGTGCAAGAAAAGTCTTGCGTCGTGCCGCGACTCTCTGCTACTATTCTTTCTCGCCCTACGGGGAGTTGCCAGCATGGCTCAGTCGGTAGAGCACCGCTCTCGTAAAGCGGGGGTCATCGGTTCGAATCCGATTGCTGGCTCCATTGCATCGCACAAGGCTGTTGCTCAAAAGAGCAGCAGCCTTTTTGCGTTTTGAGGGCCCATTTCACCCACCATGGCGCAGCTGCCCCACAAACAAGAAGGCCGCCCCGAAGGACGGCCTACACGGGATTGCTTTGGGGGAGAGCGCCCTACATCCTGATGACGCTGTACCCTGCGTTCTCAATGGCCTTCTCAAGCGCGGCCACGTCAGGTGCGGCCTTTGTGCGCACGCATGCCGTGCGGCTGGCGAGGTCCACGGTCGCCCATGTGCCCGGCAGGGCGTTGAGGGCGTTCTGGACGTTCTCCACGCAGCCCTCGCACACCATGTCCCTCACGCGGACCTGCGTGGTGAAGGGGTAGTGGGCAGGATCGGTGTCGGCGACCTCCACGTGCTTGGTCTTCTGTACGGTGCGCGTGTCTCCACCGGCACCCGAGCAGCACGAATCCTTTCCTTTGCCTATGCGCACGAGGTGCCGTACGGCGTAGATCGCCACGGCCGCAACTGCGGCGACGACAATGACGCTTGCAAGGTTGAACTCCGGCATGATGCCCGCCTTTCCCAAAGGTGGTTTTTCACCTCTATACGCGATGTGTGCCCAGGCATCTTGTTGTCCTGGGCACGCTCTTGTGCCCGTGCATTGTGCGCCCGGGGCGTCTGTTTTTTCACCTATATGTCAACCTTAACAAACTATGCACTGAAAGCACAGTTTACGTGGAGTAATATGCACCTCTTTCCCCGCGTGTTATTCTGAGGGGCTAACCGTCTACCCAAGGAGCTAAGCATGGCAACTAACAAGCCAAAGGGCACTGAGGATCTCATCGGCAACGACGCTATCATGTGGAGCTATATGCGTGAGGCTGCCGAGGAGGCATTCACTGCATACGGCTACATCCCCGTCGAGATTCCCACCTTTGAGCAGGCCGATGTCTTCGTCCACGGTCTGGGCACCTCCACCGACGTCGTCCGCAAGGAGATGTTCACCGTCCTTTCTCCCGACGGTTACGCCAAGGTGAGCGAGGGCAGGGCCGACGAGCTCAAGGCCGACCAGCGCCTGGCCCTTCGCCCCGAGGGCACGGCCGGCACGGTGCGCGCCCTCATCGAGCACAACCTCGTGCCGCAGGGTGCCGCCCCCGCAAAGCTGTGGTATGCCGGCTCCATGTTCCGCGCCGAGCGTCCCCAGAAGGGCCGCCTGCGCGAGTTCCACCAGATCGGCGTGGAGTGCCTGGGCGCTTCCGACCCCGCCGCCGACGCCGAGCTCATCGTCATGTTCGTGCGCTTCATCGAGGCCCTGGGCATCGAGCAGAGCCAGGTGCGCATCCTCATCAACTCGATGGGCGACGACGCCTGCCGCCCGGCCTACCGCGACTCCGTGGCCGCCTACATCCGCGAGCATTCCGAGGAGCTGTGCGAGGAGTGCCGCCGTCGTGCCGACACGAACCCGCTGCGCGCCTTCGACTGCAAGAACGACCACTGCCACGAGGTGATGGAGGGCGCCCCCAAGATCTCCGACGCCCTGTGCCCCGACTGCCGCGCCCACTACGAGGCCGTCAAGCGCTACCTCGACGCCCAGCACATCGCCTACGTCGAGGACCCGCGCCTGGTGCGCGGCCTGGACTACTACACGCGCACCGTTTTCGAGGTCCAGGTGACCGACGGTCTCGGCTCGCAGAACGCCATCGGCGGCGGCGGCCGTTACGACAAGCTCGTCGAGGTCACGGGCGGCAAGCCCACCCCCGGCCTGGGCTTCGCTGCCGGCTTTGAGCGCATCGTGCTCGCCATGCAGGCCGCCAACGCCCCCATGCCCCAGCTCGTCCACCCCGACGTCTTCGTGGCCCAGACCGGCCCCGAGGTGTCCCTTGAGGCCTTCTGCCTCGTTCAGGAGCTGCGCGACGCCGGCTTCATCGTCGAGGCCGACCGCCAGGGCCGTTCGCTCAAGAGCCAGTTCAAGCTTGCCGACAAGTACAACGTCGACGCCGTCGTCGTCCTCGGCCCCGACGAGCTTGCCGCCGGCCAGTGCACCGTGCGCGACATGGCCAGCCACGAGGAGCGCAAGGTCGCCCTGGCCGATGTGGCCCAGGACCTCGCGGCTGCTCTCGGCCTTACCGAAGGCCACGGCGACGGCTGCGGGTGCGGTTGCGGCTGCCACGACGGCGAGTGCGACTGCGACGGTGACTGCGACTGCGGCGACGAGTGCACCTGCGGCCATCACCAGCACTAAGCATTGATTTTCCGTGAGGATGAATGCCTTTACGTCCTTATAGGTACAAAATCTAAGCGCAAACGTTTAGATATCTTGCGCAGACTAGACGCAAAGGAGGCGCCCCATGTTTGAGAAGTTCACTGACGGCGCTCGCAAGGTCATGAACCTTGCCCAAGAAGAAGCACATAAGTACGGCCAGCTCTACGTGGGCACCGAGCACATCCTTCTCGGTCTCATCCGCGAGGAGGACGGCATTGCCGCCCAGGCCCTGCGCAAGCTCGACATCTCGTATGACGAGGCTGCCGAGCAGATCAAGCAGATTGCCGAGAAGCCCGAGGAGCCCGCGCCTGCCGGCCACATCCCCTTCACCCCGCGCGCCAAGCGCGTGCTCGAGGCGGCCCTGCGCGAGATGATGCAGATGGGCCAGTCCTACATCGCCACCGAGCACCTGCTGCTGGGCATCCTGCGCGAGGGCAACGGCGTGGCCATGGAGGCGCTCACGCGCATGGGCGTCTCGGCCGACGCGGTGCGTTCCGCCGTGGCCGAGCTCACCCCCAAGCGCACGACGCCGCCTTTGGCCGGCGTTGCCGCTGGCATGGGCCTGCCCATGGGCTTCGGCACGCAGCAGGCTCAGAACCAGGAGGGTTCCGCCCTTCGCGAGTACGGCCGCGACCTCACGCAGCTTGCCAGCGAGGGCAAGCTCGACCCCGTCATCGGCCGTGACGACGAGACCGAGCGCGTCATGGAGATCCTGGCCCGCCGCACCAAGAACAACCCGCTGCTCATCGGCGAGCCCGGCGTCGGCAAGACGGCCGTCGTCGAGGGCCTGGCGCAGCGCATCGTCTCCGGCAACGTCCCGCAGATGCTCTGCGGCCGCCACGTCTGGACGCTCGACGTGTCCGCCCTCGTGGCCGGCGCCAAGTACCGCGGTGACTTCGAGGACCGCCTCAAGCGCGTCGTCTCCGAGGTCATGGAGGACAAGTCCATCATCCTGTTCATCGACGAGCTGCACACCCTCATCGGCGCAGGTTCTGCCGAGGGCTCGCTCGACGCGGCCGCCATCCTGAAGCCGCCGCTGTCGCGCGGTGAGATCCAGGTCATCGGCGCCACCACGACCGACGAGTACCGCAAGCACGTCGAGAAGGACTCTGCCTTCGCGCGTCGCTTCCAGACCATCCAGGTGGGGGAGCCCTCGAGCGACCAGGCCCTCGACATCATCGAAGGCCTGCGCGCCCGCTATGAGGAGCACCATCGCGTGCATTACTCTCCCGAGGCCGTCCAGGCCGCGGTGAGCCTGTCTGAGCGCTACATTCAGGACCGCTACCTGCCCGACAAGGCCATCGACCTGCTCGACGAGGCCGGCGCCACCGTGCGCATCCACGCCGTTGCCCGCCCCGCCGAGCTCGACGAGGCCGCCCAGCAGCTCTCCGACGTGCGCGCCGAGCGCGAGAAGGCCGTCTCCGAGCAGCGCTACGAGGCCGCCGCAAGCCTGCGCGACCGCGAGCGCGAGCTCGCCGAGCGCGTCTCGACCCTCGAGGACGCCTGGCGCAACGACGGCGGCGCCACCGCCGGCGAGGTCACGCCCGAGACCATCGCGCAGGTCGTCTCGCGCGCCACGGGCGTGCCCGTGACCAACCTCACCGAGGCCGAGTCCGACAAGCTGCTGCGCATGGAGGACGTGCTTCACCAGCGCATCATCGCCCAGGACGAGGCGGTCTCCAAGGTCGCCCGCGCCATCCGCCGTTCGCGCGCCGGCCTTCGCGACCCGCGCCGTCCTTCCGGCTCGTTCATCTTCCTGGGCCCCTCGGGCACCGGCAAGACCGAGCTTTCCAAGGCGCTTGCCGAGTTCCTTTTCGGCACGCAGGACGCGCTCATCACGTTCGACATGAGCGAGTACATGGAGAAGCACGCGGTCTCCAAGCTCGTGGGCGCACCTCCCGGCTATGTCGGTTACGACGAGGGCGGCGAGCTCACCAAGGCCGTGCGTCAGAAGCCCTACTCGGTCATCCTGTTCGACGAGATCGAGAAGGCCCACCCCGACCTCTTCAACATCTTGCTGCAGATTCTCGAGGAGGGTCGCCTCACCGACGGCCAGGGCCGCAAGGTCGACTTCCGCAACACGGTCATCATCATGACCTCCAACGTCGGCGCCCGCCAGATCGCCCAGACCACACCCCTGGGCTTTGCGGTGCAGCGCGCCGACGGCGGCATGGACGACAAGGCCATCCACGCCAACGTCATGACCGAGGTCAAGAAGCTGTTCAAGCCCGAGTTTTTGAACCGTATCGATGACATCGTGGTGTTCAAGAGCCTGACCGACGAGCAGCTGCTCTCCATCGTCGACATCCTCGTCGAGGACCTGCGCGACCGTCTCATCGCGTGCGGCATGAACATCGAGCTCACCGACGCCGCCAAGCGCCTCATCGCCAAGGAGGGCCACGACGTCGCCTACGGCGCCCGCCCGCTGCGCCGCGCCATCCAGAGCCTCGTGGAGGACCCGCTCTCCGAGAAGATTCTCGCCGGCGAGTTCACGCGCGGCCAGGTCGTCACGGTCGACGAGCAGGACGGCAAGCTCACCTTCGACTGCCAGGCGGGCGTCATCCCCGCCCCGCGCAGGCGTGAGACGTTTGCCGACGAGCGCATCGCGCGCCCTTCGCGCGGACGCATGGGCGCGCCTTCTCAGCTGCCTTCCACCACTTGTGGGAGTGGCGCCGCTGACTAAGCGTCCCGTTTGTTTTATGATTGCCGCATTGCAGGGTCTTCGAAAGGAATCGTCAAGCCATGGCAGATATCGACTCCGCGGCGGGCATCCAGCCTGTCGTTTCCAGCAATGCGGTATACAATGAGCCGCCTGAGGCAACCTCACCTGCGCCCCACGCCCCGAGCACCTCGGGGCGTGGGGTCGTCGGTAAAAAAGCCAACGTTGCCGCCGTCATCGTCGCCGGCGGATCGGGCGAGCGCTTCGGTCGCCACGGGGGCAAGCAGCTGCTGCCCATCTGCGGCAAGCCCCTCATGTCGTGGTGTCTGCAGGCATTCGACGCCGTGCCCTGCGTGGGCAAGATCGTCATCGTCTGTCCCGAGGCGCGCTGCGAGGAGTACCGCAGCCTCGCCGTGGAGCCGTATGGCCTGGTGACACCCGTTGAGTTCGTCCCGTCGGGCAGCATCCGCCAGGAATCTGCCCTGCACGGCGTTGAGGCCGTCGCCCAGGATTTCCCCATCGTCGCCATGCACGACGGTGCGCGCCCCCTCATTCTCCCTGAGACCATCATGCATGCCATCAACGTGCTCAAGGGCACGCTCGATGCCGACGGCGTCGTGTGCGGTCACCCCGCCATCGACACGCTCAAGGTTGTCGAGGGCACCTCTGTCGTGGGCACGCCCGACCGCTCGCTGTTCTGGATCGCCCAGACTCCCCAGGTCTTCCATTCCGACGTCCTGCTCGAGGCGCATCGCGCGGCTCTTCAGGAAGGCTACGTCGGCACCGACGACTCGTCTTTGGTGGAGCGTATCGGCGGCAAGATCGTCCTGGTCGATTGCCCGCGCGACAACATGAAGCTCACCGTGCCGGAAGACCTTCCTGCCGTGAGCGCCCTTCTGCACGCCCGTTACGGGGAGGCCCAGGAGCAATGAGCGCAAACATGGTAGGAACCCTTCGCATCGGCCACGGCTATGACGTGCATGCCTTTGCGCCTGACCGCAAGCTGATCTTGGGAGGCGTGGAGATCCCCCATACGCAGGGTCTTCTCGGCCACTCCGACGCCGACGTGCTTGCCCATGCCTTGGCAGACGCCATTCTGGGCGCGGTTCGCGGCGGCGATATCGGCAAGCTCTTCCCCGACGACGACCCGGTCTACGAGGGCGCCGACTCGCTCAAGCTTCTTGCCCGCGTCGTCGAGGTGGCGCGCGAGGCGGGCTTCGAGCTCGTCGACGCTGACTGCACGGTGGCCGCCCAGGCCCCCAAGCTGGCCCCTTATCGCGAGGAGATGCGCGTGAGGCTCGCCCGTGCCTGTTCGGTTGACACGAGCCAAGTCGGCGTCAAGGCCACGACCACAGAGCGCTTGGGTTTCGTGGGCCGCGAAGAGGGCATTGCTGCCTGGGCCGTTGTGCTCATGCAGGCCATCTAAGAATTAGTAACGCAATCAATATCCGCGGTTTGCCCGCATGTAAGCGTAAGGAGACGCACGCCCCATGAAGCTCTACGACTCTTCGCTGAGGAGCAAGGTCGACTTCGAGCCGGTCGTTCCCGGCAAGGTGACCATGTATGTCTGCGGCCCCACGGTCTACGACAACATCCACATCGGAAACGCCCGCACGTTCCTTTCTTTCGACATCATCCGCCGCTGGCTCGTCGAGCGCGGCTACGACGTCACGTTCGCCCAGAACCTCACCGACGTCGACGACAAGATCATCAAGCGAGCAAACGAGCGCGGCGTTGCGGCCGATGAGGTCTCCACGCAGTACGCCAACGCGTTCATCGAGGTCATGGAGCGCTT
The DNA here is from genome assembly GCA_934654475.1 of uncultured Coriobacteriales bacterium. GTDB lineage: Bacteria > Actinomycetota > Coriobacteriia > Coriobacteriales > UMGS124 > UMGS124. The sequence continues at coordinate 83,425 of CAKUFZ010000001.1, read as the reverse complement.
CGGCATCCAGGAGCCTGACATTCGCCCTCGTGCAACGCAGGAGATTCCTGCGATGATCGAGATGATCGAGACGCTCATCGCCGGCGGCCATGCCTATGAGGCGCAGGGCGACGTGTACTTCTCCGTGCGTTCCGACAAGACCTACGGCGAGGTTTCCGGCCGCAACATCGACGACCTGCTCGTGGGCGCGCGCATCGAGGCCGGCGAGCAGAAGCGCGACCCGCTCGACTTTGCCCTGTGGAAGGCTGCAAAGCCCGGCGAGCCCACGTGGGACTCTCCTTGGGGTCCGGGTCGTCCCGGCTGGCACACCGAGTGCGCTGCCATGGTGCACCGCTACCTCGGCATGCCCATCGACATCCACGGCGGCGGCGCCGACCTGCAGTTCCCGCACCATGAGAACGAGTGCGCCCAAGCCCAGTGCGCCTGGGGCGGCAAGTTCGCCAACCATTGGATGCACACGGGCATGCTCCTGGTCGACGGCGAGAAGATGAGCAAGTCTCTGGGCAACTTCTTCACGCTCAAGGACGTGCTCGACGAGTACCCCGCCGACGCGTTGCGCCTGCTTATGGCCCAGACTCACTACCGCAGCCCGCTGGACTTCTCCTTCGAGCGCCTGCGCGGTGCCGCCGGCTCGCTTGAGCGCATCGCAAACACCGTGCAGAACCTTGTCTGGGCGGCCGATCACGCCCCCGAGGGCGCAGATCTTGCCGCCGAGCTCGCACAGGCGGCCGAGAAGGCTCGCGCCGAGTTCGAGACCTGCATGGACGACGACTTCAACACCGCCGGTGCCACGGGTGCCGTCTTCGGCCTCGTGACCGCCGCCAACACCTATCTCGACCAGGCCCAGGGACGCGTTGACGCCCAGGCATGCCGCCTTGCCGCCGACGTCATCGACTGGGGCATGGCCGTGCTCGGCATCTCCCTCAAGGGCGCTGACGACGAGGGCCTGCCCGCCGGCCTCGTTGACCTTGCGGCCAAGCACGGATGCGCCGCCGCCGACCCCGATGCGGCTGCTGAGGCCCTGCTTGAGCTGCGCGCCCAGGCCCGCCGCGAGAAGAACTGGCCGCTGGCCGACGCCATCCGCAACGACCTGACCGATTTGGGCCTTGTCATCGAGGACACCGCCCAGGGCGCACGCGTCAAGCGCGCCTAAGACAAAGCCAGCAGGAGGCAACATGGCTGACTACATCGAGGGCCGCCGCGCGGTCGAAGAGGCGCTCAAGGCCGGCGTCCCCATCCGCAAGGTATTTGTCCAGGCACCGGCCAAGCAGGCCGAAGAGGAGGCCCAGGACTCGCGCACGGGCGGAAAGCAGGCAAAGCGCGGCCAGCAGCAGGCCAGGCGCGGCCGTGAGAAGCAGGGCGCTCCCAGCGGGGCCGACGCGGCGCTTGAGCGTGTGTGCGCCAAGCTGCGCCGTGCCAACGTGCCCATCGAGGTCGTTGAGAAGGCCAAGCTCGACCGCATGTCGGCCGACGGCGGCAGTCACGGCGCGCACCAGGGCATCATGTGCGAGGTTCCGCCCTACCGCTACGCCGACATCATGGACATCGCCTATGCGGGCGCCAAGAAGCGCGACTCGCTCGTGCTCGTGCTCGACCACATCACCGACGAGGGCAACCTCGGCGCCATCATCCGCACGGCCGAGGTCATGGGCGCCGACGGCGTCGTCATTCCCTCCAAGCGCGCCGCCCAGGTCACCGTGGGCGTATACAAGACGAGCGCCGGTGCCGCCTTCCACGTGCCCATCGCCCGCGTTCCCAACCTCGTGGGCGCCCTGAAGACGCTCAAGGACGGCGGTTTCTGGGTTGCCGGCGCTTCCGAGCATGCGCACGCCGACATTTGGCATGCGCCTCTTGAGGGCCGCATCGCCCTCGTGTGTGGCAACGAGGCCGAGGGCATCTCGCGTATCGTGGGGGAGCAGTGCGACTTCCTCGTCGCGCTTCCCCAGCGCGGCCAGGTCGAGTCGCTCAACGTCGCCCAGGCCACCACGGCGGTGTGCTACGAGTGGCTCCGCCGCGTCATGGGTCGCGAGGAGCGCGAGGCCAAGGCCGCCGTCAAGCCTGCGGGGGAGAGCCGCTAACGTGCGTAAGTCCCTCCTTCTCGTCGACGGCTACAACGTGATTCGCTCACAGGGCCCCTACAGGGGCCTTGTTGACGACGACCTGCGCGATCCGGTGCTGCATGACGTGTACGTGCGCGCCCGCGCGGCCCTCATCGCCGACGTGGCCGCCTTCGCACAGGGAAGCTACAGCCGCACCACAGTGGTCTTCGACGGGTTCGGCAACCCCGACCCTGAGCGTCCCCCGCGCAGAAGCGCGGGCATCGACATCGTCTTTTCGCCCTCGGGTGTCGAGGCCGATACCGTCATCGAGCAACTGGCACGTACCTATCGCGTGCAGGGCTGGGAGGTCACGGTTATCACGTCCGATGCCGGGGTGCAGTCCACGGTGTTTGCCGACGGGGTCACGAGGCTCTCTTCGCGCATGTTCACCAACGAGGCGCACGACATGAACGAGCGCATCGACGAGATGCGCTATGTCCCCAACACGGGCGCACCCGCGCGTACCACGGTCAAGGACAGGCTTCCCAGCGACGTGCGCGCCCGTCTCATGCAGATGGCAATGACCAGACAAAGCAAAGGAGCCAGCCATGGCCGAAAGTAAGGAAAGGCCCGCCGACCAGCAGTGGGCGAAGGCGCAAGACGCCCACCGCACCGATTTCGACCGCGCCAAGAGCCCCATGCCCATGCGCGTGGCCGCCTTTGCCCTGTGGGTAGTTGCCATCGCACTCGAGGTTGCCTGCATCCTTGTTGTCTCGGGGGCGCTGTATGTCCCCGTTTTGTCCGACATGGCGTGGCTGAGCGTCGTCCTGGGCGTTGTGGGCTGCCTTGTGCTCACGTTGTTTGGGCAGCGCATGTGGAAGAAGGCCGGCTCCATCCGCGCTACGAAGTCGCAAGCCGTGGTCGGCGTCGTGATGGCCTCGGCGGGATGTGCCCTGTGGGCCCTGTTCTTCTGCGCCTCAAAGAACCTTCCTGCGTCAAGCAAAGTCGCAGGAATCGTTGCAGCAGCCGTTGTCATTGTTGCGGGCGTATTGGTAGGCAACGTCCTATAACGGGCGTTTTACATCGATCTGAGCTCTCGCTGTGGCGGGTGCGCGGGGATGCGGACTGGTCTTGTCCAGACGAACCCGGTGCACCCGCCACAGTTTGTTTAGTACAGATATCTTTGTGTCAAATGGCTTGCAGACTTGCAATAGAGCAGCTACATCGTGTAAAGTCTCCCGCCGTGGGAATCCACGTGCCGGCTTAGCTCAATGGTAGAGCACCCGCCTTGTAAGCGGAAGGTTATGAGTTCGAGTCTCCTAGCCGGCACCACGTCTTCCTCCAACGGTTGTGAAGGACTTATGAACTTCAAGTTCTTCCAAATTCCCCGTTGACAGGCAGCGTGGAGGCGCGTAATATTCCCACTTGCTTGAACGCACCAACCCAACGCGAGCAAGCAGAGGTTCCTGAGAAAAGAAGAACAAAGAATGGGCGTTTGCCCGAGTGGTTAATGGGGACGGGCTGTAAACCCGTTGGCTATGCCTACCTAGGTTCGAATCCTAGAGCGCCCACCATGCCTGTCTAGCTCAGTTGGTAGAGCACCACATTGGTAATGTGGAGGTCACCGGTTCAAATCCGGTGGCAGGCTCCATTCTTCTTCTTCCTTTCGCAGTACCACATACGGCGGTGTAGCTCAGTTGGTTAGAGCGCACGGTTCATACCCGTGTTGTCACTGGTTCGAATCCAGTCACCGCTACCATTATGATGCTTAATGCGGCGCGTTTATCGCGCCGCAGGCATATATAAGGGTATTACCGGTCAGCCAGCCGGAAGAAATTTTCCTACGAGGAGGAACAATGGCAAAGGAAAAGTTTGTTCGTTCCAAGCCCCACGTGAACATTGGTACCATCGGTCACGTTGACCACGGCAAGACCACGCTGACTGCCGCTATCACCAAGGTTCTCTCTGAGACCGAGGGCTGCAAGGCCGACTTCACCGCCTTCGAGAACATCGACAAGGCTCCCGAGGAGCGCGAGCGTGGTATTACCATCTCCGTCTCCCACGTTGAGTACGAGACTTGGGAGCGTCACTACGCTCACGTTGACTGCCCCGGCCACGCCGACTACGTCAAGAACATGATTACTGGTGCTGCCCAGATGGACGGCGCTATCCTGGTTATTGCTGCTACCGACGGCCCCATGGCTCAGACCCGCGAGCACATCCTTCTCGCCCGTCAGGTCGGCGTGCCCTACATCGTCGTCTTCCTGAACAAGTGCGACATGGTCGACGACGACGAGCTCATCGACCTCGTCGAGATGGAGACCCGCGACCTTCTCTCCGAGTATGAGTTCCCGGGCGACGATCTGCCCATCATCCGCGGCTCTGCTCTCGGCGCCCTCAACGGCGAGGAGAAGTGGGTTGAGTCCGTCCGTCAGCTCATGCACGCTGTCGACGAGTACATCCCCACGCCCGAGCGTGACGAGGCCAAGCCCTTCCTGATGGCCGTTGAGGACACCATGACCATCTCCGGCCGTGGTACCGTTGCTACCGGTCGTATCGAGCGCGGCACCCTGCATGTCTCCGATGCCCTCGAGATTGTCGGCATCAAGGACACGCAGACCACCGTCTGCACCGGCATCGAGATGTTCCGTAAGAGCCTCGACGAGGGCCAGGCTGGCGACAACGTCGGCGTCCTTCTCCGCGGCATCAAGCGTGAGGACATCGAGCGCGGCCAGGTTCTTTGCAAGCCCGGTTCGGTTCACCCCCACACCAAGTTCACTGGCGAGATGTACATCCTGACCAAGGACGAGGGTGGCCGTCACACCCCGTTCTTCACGGGCTATCGTCCCCAGTTCTACTTCCGTACCACTGACATCACCGGCCGCGTTGACCTGCCCGAGGGCATTGAGATGGTCATGCCCGGCGACCACGTGACGATCACCGGTACCCTCATTCACCCGATCGCCATGGAGGAGGGCCTGCGCTTCGCTATTCGCGAGGGTGGCCACACCGTTGGTTCGGGCCGCGTTTCTACCATCATCGAGTAGTCTCGCTTTTATGCCTTGCTGGAGCCCGGCATCGAAAGGTGTCGGGCTCTTTTCTGTTTCTGTGTCCCTGCATGTCCTCGAATGATCGCTGAGACCAGCTTTTCGTCACTGCGAATCATGGCGAAATTGTAGGCTCGAAATTGTCCGTTGACATACAGTGGCACAGAGAGTAAAGTTATTTATCGCGCTCCACGGATGGGGCTTGTTTTTCAGGAGGATCGAATGCGTACTATGGTTACCCTCGCTTGCACCGAATGCAAGCGCCGCAACTATACTATGACCAAGAACAAGGCTACTACTCCCGATCGCGTGGAGTTCAAGAAGTATTGCCCTTGGTGCCGTCACCACACGCTTCATCGCGAGACTCGTTAGGATTCGGCGAGTCGTAACGTTCTAGGCCAGTAGCTCCAATGGTAGAGCGGCGGTCTCCAAAACCGTTTGTTGGGGGTTCGAGTCCCTCCTGGCCTGCCAGTATTTTATCGACTCGTCCATCGTAAGGTGGGCGAGTCTTTTTATGTCTGTAGTATTTGCTTCACGGTGATTAAGGACTACCTTATGGCATCGAGCAATTCCAAGAACGTCTCTGGCGAGGGCAAGAAGGCTGTTGCTGCCGAGGCAAAGAAGAAGGACGCCAAGAAGGCCGACTCCAAGAAGCCCGGCCTCGTTGAGCGCGCTCGCACCTACTTCAAGGGCGTCAAGTCCGAGATCAAGCGCGTGACGTGGCCCACGAAGAACGAGCTCGTTAAGTACACCGGTGCCGTTCTGGGCATGCTTGTGTTCTTCGGCGTCCTTATCGCTGTAGTAGACGCAGTCATCGTTCCTGTGCTCTACGCCTACCAGGGATTGAGGTAAGTAATGGCTAAGCGTTGGTATGTCGTCCACACGTACTCTGGCTACGAGAACAAGGTCAAGGCCGACCTGCAGCATCGTGTTGAGATGAACGGCCTCACCAAGTCCATCGTTGACATCGAGATCCCCACTGAGGAGGTCACCGAGGTCAAGGAGGGTGGCCAGCGTAGCGTCAAGGAGTCCAAGGTTCTCCCCAGTTACGTTCTCGTTCGCATGGAGATGAACGACCACACCTGGTCTATCGTGCGCAACACCCCCGGTGTCACTGGTTTCGTGGGTGCAGACAACAACAAGCCTGTGCCCCTCACGCGTGATGAGTTCAACTCCATCATGCACCGTGACGAGGCTGGCACGCCTGTCCGTCACACCTCTGTCGACGTCGAGGTGGGGCAGACCGTCAAGGTTAAGTCTGGCCCCCTGGCCGATTTCGACGGTATCGTGACGGAGGTCAATCCTGAGGCCGGGAAGGTGCGCGTTAGCGTTACAATCTTCGGTCGCGAGACTCCGGTCGAGCTTAGCTTCGATCAGATCGCCTCCATCAACTAGGTTGATCCCAGCGAGCGTGTCCTCATCATTGATGGGGCACGCTCATGAGATATGTATCATTGGTTCGAGTCATATATGAAAGAGGATCTCATATGGCCCCCAAGAAGAAGGTAACTGGTTTCATCAAGCTCCAGATTCCGGCCGGCGCCGCTAACCCTGCGCCTCCCGTTGGCCCCGCTCTGGGCTCCAAGGGCGTCAACATCATGGCGTTCTGCAAGGAGTTCAACGCCCGCACCTCCGACAAGGCTGGCACGATCATCCCTGTCGAGATCACGGTGTTCGAGGACAAGAGCTTTGAGTTCATCACGAAGACCCCGCCGGCAGCCGTCCTGATCAAGCAGGCTTGCGGCATCAAGTCCGGTTCTGCCCGTCCCCAGGCTGACAAGGTTGCTCAGCTCACCCAGGATCAGCTGCGTCAGATCGCTGAGACCAAGATGCCCGACCTCAACGCCAACAGCATTGAGGCTGCCATGAGCATCATCGCCGGCACCGCCCGTTCCATGGGCGTCACCGTCGCCGAGTAAACCTGAACCTACGGCATCGCGCCGTTAGTGGGAGAGCCCCAAGAGGGACCCGACACAACCACGAAAGGAAACACCATGCCTAAGCACGGCAAGCGTTACAACGAGCAGGTCGCCAAGATCGACTCCAACAAGCTTTACGCCCCCGTTGAGGCCGCCAAGCTGGCCAAGGAGACCGCTAGCGCCAAGTTCGACGAGTCCATCGAGGTTCACTTCCGCCTCGGCATCGACCCCCGCAAGGCCGACCAGAACATCCGCGGCTCCATCGCCCTGCCTCACGGCACCGGCAAGACCGTCCGCGTCGCTGTCTTCGCCGAGGGCGACAAGGCCCGCGAGGCTGAGGCCGCTGGCGCCGACGTCATCGGCTCCGACGAGCTCGTCGCTGCCATCCAGAAGGGCGAGATCAACTTCGACGCCGCCATCGCCACCCCGAACATGATGGCCAAGGTTGGCCGCATCGGTAAGATTCTTGGTCCCCGTGGCCTTATGCCCAACCCCAAGCTGGGCACCGTGACCATGGACGTCGCCAAGATGGTCTCCGAGCTCAAGGCCGGCCGCGTCGAGTATCGCGCTGACCGTTACGGCATCTGCCACATCCCCATGGGCAAGGCTTCCTTCGAGCTCGAGAAGCTCGTGGAGAACTATGGCGCGCTCATGACTGAGATCCTCCGCGTCAAGCCCTCCACCGCCAAGGGCCGTTACGTCAAGTCCGTCACCATCACCTCGACCATGGGCCCTGGCATCAAGGTCGATCCCGCTGTGGTGCGCAACTTCATGGACGCCGCTGCCGAGTAGGCTTGTGCTCAAACGGTGTTGCTTGGACCCCTCTGCCAATTCTCATGGCAGGGGGGTCTTTTTTGTGCTTAAATATACCAGCTTGCAAACGCAAGCACATCAACGTGATGCGATCCGCTGCCAAAGACGGCCGGTGTCCTTAAGGACATAATGGGGCAACCCTCCTGCCTAGGTGGTCAAAGGTTTGTACCTTACGGCCTCCTGTGTCTTTGCGGCATGGGGGGCCGTTTTCATTTCCTTGTGAATGCGGCCTGCCACAAGCTTTCCGGCTGGTCGCGCACGAGGAAAGGAGGTGCAACGTTATGCCCACTCAGAAAAAGATTGACCAGGTTGCTGCAATCACCGAGGACCTCGGCGCCAACGCCGGTTTCTTCGTCATCGATTACCGTGGCCTGACCGTGAAGGCCTTCAGCACTCTGCGTAAGAACCTTCGCGCAAACGGCGCCAAGTGCTCTGTTTACAAGAACAACCTTGTGAACCGTGCTCTGGTTGATTCGTCCAATCCCGACATGGGCGAGCTGCTCACCGGTACCAACGCGTACGTCTTCTTCGAGAAGGATCCCGCAAGCGCCGGTAAGGTCATCAAGGACTTCGCTAAGGAGAACAAGTCCGTCGTGATCAAGTGCGGTCTCGTCGATGGTGCTGTGTGTGACGAGGCTACTGCCAACGCTATCGCCGACCTGCCCGGTCGCGAGCAGCTGCTCGGCACGATCCTGGCCACCATGCTCAACCCCATGTCCCAGATTGCTCGCGTTATCGACCTTATCCGCGAGCAGAAGGAGCAGGCCGCCTAAGAGCTGCTTGATCCGCGAGCTTTTTAAATCGCCTGTCGCATGTGCGGCATAGCATTAGAAGGAGTTTTACAATGGCTGTCACCAAGGAAGAGATCGTCGAGACCCTTAAGGGCATGACGGCGATTGAGCTTTCTGAGCTCGTTCACGAGCTCGAGGACGTCTTCGGCGTCTCCGCTGCCCCCGTTGCCGTTGCCGCTGTTGCTGGCGCCGGCGCTGACGCTGAGGAGGAGAAGACCGAGTTTGATGTGGTCCTCGAGTCCTTCGGCGCCAACAAGATCGCCGTCATCAAGGTTGTCCGTGAGCTCACGGGCCTGGGCCTCAAGGAGGCCAAGGAGGCCGTCGACGGTTGCCCCAAGGCTCTTCTCGAGGGCGTCAACAAGGACAAGGCCGACGAGGCCAAGGCCAAGCTCGAAGAGGCTGGTGCTACCGCTTCCGTTAAGTAGTCTTAACCTACTTATTACGAGCGCACAAGGCGGGGTCCGGGTTACCGGGCTCCGCCTTTTTGGTTTGCAATGGGGGAGGGCTGCCCGATTTGTTCGGGTGGCCCTTTTGTATGCGCGCCCTATACCACATATGAGGGGTCTTGGTGTACGTGAATTCTGAGGTTTTGCATACAAGAAATTTTGCTTTACAATAAAGGGTTGCGCGTAACATGCCATTTCTCTACTCGAAGGAGGCATCGCCGAGTGGCTAATCTCGAAATCGCACCCAATCCCACGGGTTCGTACCGTGAGAGGATCAGCTTCGGAAGCATCCCGCCTGTCATGGAGCTCCCCAACCTGATCTCCGTGCAGAAGGAATCGTTCAACAGGTTTATGTCCACCGGACTCGACGAGGCATTCAAGGATGTCTCGCCCATTGAGAACGCCACGAAGACCCTTGAGGTCACGTTTGGCGCTCATGAGTTCGGCGACCCCAAGCACACCGTTGAGGAGTGCAAGGCCAAGGACATCAGCTATCAGGCCCCGCTGCTGACCGAGGTTCGCTTTACGAACCGTGAGACCGGTGAGATGAAGGAGCAGGTCGTGTTCATGGGCGATTTCCCGCTCATGACCGATCGCGGCACGTTCATCATCAACGGCACGGAGCGTGTTGTGGTTTCGCAGCTCGTCCGCTCGCCCGGTGTGTACTACTTCCGCGAGATCGACGCCAACAAGCTGATCTATCGCGTGCAGTTCATCCCCACGCGCGGTGCCTGGCTCGAGTTCGAGACTGACAAGCGCGGCACCATCGTCGTGAGCATCGACCGCAAGCGCAAGCAGCCCGCTTCTATGTTCCTCCGCGCCCTGGGCATCGCTCAGACCAACGAGGAGATCATCGAGCTGCTCGGCGATTGCCCCATGGTGCAGCGCACCCTTGCGCGCGACACCACCACCACCCGCGAGGACGCCCTTGTGGAGCTCTACAAGAAGCAGCGCCCCGGCGAGCCGCCCACGCTTGACTCGGCCAAGGCCCTGCTCGACGGCCTCTTCTTCAACCAGCAGCGTTACGACCTCGCTTCGGTGGGTCGCTACAAGCTCAACAAGAAGCTCGGCCTCAACGTCGACTCCGACGTCTACGTTCTGACGCCTGAGGATATCATCGCCGCCCTTCGCTACCTCATCAACCTCCACGACGGTCTTGAGGGCTACGTCGTCGACGAACGCGACCACTTCGGCAACCGCCGCGTGCGTACCGTCGGCGAGCTTATCGGCAACCAGTTCCGCGTGGGCCTGTCCCGCATGGAGCGCGTTGTGCGCGAGCGCATGGCCTCCCAGGAGGTCGACGAGATCACGCCTCAGTCGCTGATCAACATCCGCCCCATTGTGGCCTCCATCAAGGAGTTCTTCGGTTCCAGCCAGCTGTCCCAGTTCATGGACCAGAACAACCCCCTCGCAGGCCTCACGCACAAGCGTCGTCTGTCCGCCCTGGGCCCGGGCGGCGTTGCTGGTCACAAGACCGGTTCCAGCCGTCGTACGAACGTCCCCACCGAGGCCCGCGACGTTCACAACTCGCACTACTCGCGTATGTGCCCCATCGAGACCCCCGAAGGCCCCAACATCGGCCTTATCGGCTCTCTGGCCATCTTCTCGCGTGTCAACAAGTTCGGCTTCATCGAGGTTCCGTACCGTCGCGTTGTCGACGGCAAGGTCACCGATGAGATCGACTACATGACCGCCGACGAGGAAGAGAGCCACGTTATCGCCCAGGCGGCCGAGCGTTTCGATGAGAACACGCGTGAGTTCATCACCGTCGACCCCATCACGGGCGAGGTCAAGCCTGCTACGCACGTCATTGCCCGCACCAAGGACTTCTACGGCGACTTCGGTACTCCTGCCGAGGTTGCAGTGTCCGAGGTCGACTACATGGACGTCTCGCCGCGTCAGATGATCTCCATCGCCGCCACGCTCATTCCGTTCCTCGAGCACGACGACGCCAAGCGTACGCTCATGGGTGCAAACATGCAGCGTCAGGCCGTGCCGCTCATCCGTCCGGCTGCCCCCTACGTCGGCACCGGCATGGAGCTTCGCGCCGCCGTCGACTCCGGCGACATCCTGCGCGCCAAGAAGGACGGCGTCGTTGAGTACGCCGACGCCATGCAGGTCCGCATCCGTGCCAACGACGGCACGGTTCAGACCTACAAGCTGCCCAAGTTCCAGCGCTCCAACCAGAGCACCTGCATCAACCACAAGCCCCTCGTCTACACCGGCCAGGAGGTCCACAAGGGCGATGTGCTCGCCGACGGTCCTTCCACCGACAAGGGCGAGCTCGCGCTTGGCCAGAACCTCACCGTGGCTTACATGCCCTGGGAAGGCTACAACTACGAGGATGCCATCATCGTCTCGGAGCGCGTCGTCCAGCAGGACCTTATGACGACGATCAACATCTCCAAGCACGAGATCGACGCCCGCGACACCAAACTCGGTCCCGAGGAAATCACCCGCGAGATCCCCAACCTTGGCGAGGACATGACGGCCAACCTCGACGCCGACGGTATCATCCGCATCGGTGCTGAGGTCACTGCCGGCGACATTCTGGTCGGCAAGGTCACGCCCAAGGGCGAGAGTGCCCTTACCGCCGAGGAGCGCCTGCTGCGCGCCATCTTCGGTGCCAAGGCCCACGACGTGCGCGACACTTCGCTGAAGATGCCTCACGGTGCCTACGGCCGCGTCATCGATGTCGTCCGCTTCAGCCGCGAGAACGGCGACGAGCTTCCGCCCGGCGTCAACGAGCTGGTGCGCGTCTACGTCGCCCAGCGCCGTAAGATCCAGCAGGGCGACAAGATCGCCGGTCGCCACGGCAACAAGGGTGTTATTTCGCGCATCCTCCCCGTTGAGGACATGCCCTACATGGCCGACGGTACGCCCGTCGACGTCATCCTCGACCCGCTGGGCGTTCCTTCGCGTATGAACGTCGGCCAGCTGCTCGAGTGCCACCTGGGTTGGGCTGCCGCACAGGGTTGGAACAACGGCGGCGACGAGTACGTCCCCGGCCCGTTCTTCGTCTCCACGCCCGTCTTTGACGGCGCTGACGAGGACGAGATCGCCGACGTCATCCGTCGTGCCAACACGAACCTCCTGGCCCGCGCCAAGACGCTCTATGGCCCGCATATGCGCAAGGAGTTCGTGCCCCAGCTCAACGAGCAGGGCAAGACCTGGCTCTACGACGGCCGTACCGGCGAGCGCTTCACGCGCCCGATCACCGTGGGCACGAGCTACATCCTGAAGCTCGGCCACATGGTCGACGACAAGATCCACGCCCGCTCGACTGGCCCTTACAGCCTAGTGACCCAGCAGCCGCTGGGCGGCAAGGCTCAGTTCGGCGGCCAGCGTTTCGGTGAGATGGAGGTCTGGGCCCTGTACTCCTACGGCGCGTCCAACGTGCTTCAGGAGGTCCTGACCGTCAAGTCCGACGACACCAACGGCCGCGTCAAGGCCTATGAGTCCATCGTCAAGGGCGACAACATCCCCATGAAGGGCGTTCCTGAGTCCTTCAAGGTCCTCGTCAAGGAGATTCGCTCCCTGGCACTGGACGTGGAGCCCGTCAACGCCAAGAAGGCCGCCGCGCTCGCAGCACCTGCCGTGGCCGACGAGAAGATCGACGAGTCTTCGCTCAAGGACCTGGCCGGCGACATGATCGCCTCCGACGCGTCCGATGCAGACGCCTTCGAGGCATTCGATGCCGCGATCGACAGCCTCGTTTCGAGCGATAGCGACAAGGAGTAGCAGTGGCTGATTTCGACAACAACGATTTCTCGGGAATCCGCATCGGCCTTGCCTCGGCCGACAAGATTCGCGGTTGGTCTAGGGGAGAGGTAAAGAAGCCCGAGACCATCAACTACCGCACCCTCAAGCCTGAGAAGGACGGTCTTTTCTGCGAGAAGATCTTTGGTCCGACCAAGGACTGGGAGTGCTCGTGCGGCAAGTACAAGGGCATCCGTTTCAAGGACATCGTCTGCGAGCGCTGCGGCGTTGAGGTTACGAGCGCCAAGGTGCGCCGCGACCGCATGGGCCACATCGAGCTCGCTGCGCCCGTTTCGCACATTTGGTACTTCAAGGGCTCGGCCTCCAGCCCCATGGCCACCATCCTCGAGATCAAGAACAAGGACCTCGAGAAGGTGCTCTACTTTGCGTCGAACATCATCACGAGCCTCGACGCCGAGGGCCGCGAGGCCGACGAGGCCGACCTTCGCGAGGAGCTCGAGAGCGACCTCGAGGAGATTGAGGCCAGCTATCAGCGCACGGTGGAGAAGCTGCGCGCCCAGGCTGAGGAGGACCAGGCCGACCCCGAGTACGACTTTGATCCCGCCGAGCTCGAGGAGGACCTCGCCGACGCCAAGGAAGAGGCCGAGGACGAGAAGTGGCTTCGCAAGAAGGCCTTCGACGAGTTCATGAAGCTCCAGGTCAAGGACCTCGTTGCCGACGAGGAGCTTTTCCGCGAAATGCGCAAGCACTACTCCATGTACTTCGAGGGCGGCATGGGCGCCGAGGCCATCCGCGACCTTCTCGACAGCATGGACCTCAACAAGCTCGCTGAGGAGCTTCGCGTCGTCGTGGAGGAGGGCAAGGGCCAGAAGCGCGCCAAGGCCGTCAAGCGCCTCCAGGTCATCGACGCCTTCCTCAAGGGCGGCACCTCTCCTGCCAACATGATCCTCGACGTCGTGCCGGTCATTCCGCCCGACCTGCGCCCCATGGTGCAGCTCGACGGTGGTCGCTTTGCGGCTTCCGACCTCAACGACCTGTACCGTCGCGTCATCAACCGCAACAACCGCCTCAAGCGCCTGCTCGACCTCGACGCCCCGGCCATCATCGTGAACAACGAGAAGCGCATGCTTCAGGAGTCCGTGGACGCCCTGTTCGACAACGGCCGTCGCGGCCGTCCCGTCACGGGCCGTGGTGGTCGTCCGCTCAAGTCGCTCGCAGAGTCGCTCAAGGGCAAGCAGGGCCGCTTCCGCCAGAACCTGCTCGGCAAGCGCGTCGACTACTCCGGCCGTTCGGTCATCGTCGTCGACCCCCAGCTCAAGCTGCACCAGTGCGGCCTGCCCAAGGCCATGGCCCTCGAGCTGTTCAAGCCGTTCGTCATGAAGCGTCTCGTCGAGACCGCTCGCGCCGAGAACATCAAGGCCGCCAAGCGCGCCATCGACCGCGGCCAGTCCTTCGTGTGGGACGTGCTCGAGGAGGTCATCACCGACCGCCTCGTGCTGCTCAACCGTGCACCTACCCTGCACCGTCTGTCCATCCAGGCGTTCGAGCCCGTCCTCATCGAGGGTAAGGCAATCCACCTGCACCCGCTCGTGTGTGCGCCCTTCAACGCCGACTTCGACGGCGACCAGATGTCGGTCCACGTGCCGCTGAGCCCCGAGGCCCAGGCCGAGGCCCGCATCCTGATGCTGTCGGCCAACAACCTGCGTTCGCCTGCTTCCGGCAAGGTGCTCACCGTCCCCTCGCAGGACATGATCATCGGTATGTACTACGTCACGACGATGGACGAGATCGACGAGGGTGCCCACCTTCCCGAGTACAGCAACTTCGCCGACGCCGAGAACGCCTACCAGGCTCGCGCGGGTCTTGCCCTCAACGACCCCATCGTGGTTCGCCTGTCCCGCGACACTGTTGTGTGGGACAAGTTCAACCATGCTGACGCTCCCGAGGCTCACAAGGCCGGCACGCGCATCACGACCACCGTGGGCCGCATCATCCTCAATGCGGTGCTTCCCGACTCCTACCCCTTCGTCAACTTCCAGATGAAGAAGAAGGACGTGGGCCTGCTTGTCAACGACTGCTGCGACAAGTACCCCATGTCGCAGGTCGAGATCGTCCTCGACGGTCTCAAGTCCGTCGGCTTCCACTACGCCACCCGCGCCGGCCTCACCATCTCGGTGTGGGACGCCGTCATCCCGCGTGAGGCAAAGGCCGAGATCCTCGCCGCCTCCGACGCCGCCGTCGTCGAAATCGATGAGCAGGCCGAGGAGGGCCTGATCACGATGGACGAACGTCGTCGCGCGGTTATCGACGTGTGGAACGTTGCCGCCAAGGACGTTGCCAAGGAGATGGAGAAGGGCTTCACCCGCGAGAACCCCATCTTCATGATGGCC
This sequence comes from uncultured Coriobacteriales bacterium, assembly GCA_934654475.1. Lineage (GTDB taxonomy): Bacteria > Actinomycetota > Coriobacteriia > Coriobacteriales > UMGS124 > UMGS124. The sequence goes on along the minus strand of CAKUFZ010000001.1, from coordinate 68,260 downwards.
GACTCCGGTGCTCGAGGCTCCATCACGCAGCTCCGTCAGCTCGCTGGTATGCGCGGCCTTATGTCCGACGTTAACACCAAGAAGATGCTGAACACGAAGCGCCCGATGTCGCCCGACACCGACCCGCGCGACCTCAAGGTCGTCGGCCCCGACTCGCTGGAGCTGCCCATTAAGTCCAACTTCCGCGAGGGCCTCTCCACGCTCGAGTACTTCCTGTCGACCTACGGCGCCCGTAAGGGTCTCGTCGACACGGCGTCGCACACCTCTGACTCCGGTTACCTGACGCGTCGTCTCATCGACGTCGCCCAGGACGTCATCATCCGCGTCCAGGACTGCGGCACCACCGAGTTCGTCGAGTACTCGCTGTTCAACGAGAAGGGCCTGGAGAGCGACCTCATCGGCCGTTGCGTCGCCGAGGTCATCGTCGATCCCGCCACCGGCGAGGTGCTGGCCAACAAGGACAGCTACATTGCCAGCGTCGAGAACCTTCCCGACACGAGCGCCGATCGCCCCAGCCTTCGCAGCCTGGCCGATGCGGGCCTCACCAAGGTCATGCTCCGTTCCGTCGTCGCTTGCGCCTGCCAGCACGGCGTGTGCCAGAAGTGCTATGGCTGGGACCTCTCCAACCGTCGTCCGGTCAACATCGGTACGGCCGTTGGCGCCATCGCCGCTCAGTCGATCGGCGAGCCCGGTACGCAGCTTACGATGCGTACCATTCACTCCGGCGGCGTTGCCGGCGAGGAAGACATTACGCAGGGCCTGCCCTTCGTCTCCCGCGCCTTCAACATCGTCTCGGTCAAGAACTCCAAGATCGTCGGCGGTCGCGAGGCCCTTCTGTCCACCGTCTCTGGTGTTCTGAGCATCACGCCCGACAACGGTGAGGTTGTCCTGCGTGTTGTCAACCCTCAGACCCAGGAGTGCTTCGAGACTCGCGTCTCCGAGCGCGACATGACCGAGGGTCTCGTCTCGGGCCAGGAGGTACGCGCCGGCGACGCTCTCACGAAGGGCTTCACCGACTTCAAGCAGCTCCGCTCGCTGACCGACACCGCGACCACGATGCACCGCTTCGTGAAGACGATCAAGGACGTCTACACGGGTCAGGGCGTCGAGATCAACGAGAAGCACATCGAGGTCATCGCCAGGCAGATGCTGCGTCGCGTGCGCGTCACCGACACGGGCGACTCCAACTACCTGCTCAACGAGTACGTCGACCGTCACGAGTTCGAGGGCGTCGTTTCCGAGCTTGCCCTCGAGGGCAAGAACCCGCCCAAGGCTCAGCCCGTCATCCTGGGTATCGCCCGCGCCTCCATGGCGTCGGACTCCTGGCTGGCAAGCGCGTCGTTCGAACGTACGGCTGAGGTCCTGACGAAGGCCGCCATCGAGGGTCGCGAGGACAACCTCAACGACCTGAAGGCCAACGTCATTATCGGCAAGCGCATTCCTGCCGGTACCGGCCTCATGGCCTACCGCAATGTGCCGCTCACCTACAACGGTCGCGTCATCGAGGGTTCTGCCCGCAATGCCGAGACGCTTCCCGAGTGGGCACCCGAGCAGCTTCGCGAGATCGAGGCTCGTATGCCCCGTCAGCCCGAGTGGGTCGGCGGCCGCAACGGCTACGGTGCGGGTTCGGGCGTGTACCAGCACAACGGCCGCACCCTGTCGGCGGAGGATGCCAAGCTCTACCTCTACGACGATCTGGGTGTGTCGCAGCGCTGGACGAACAAGTTCTCCGAGGTCGGCATCGAGACGGTCGGCGACCTTATCGGCAAGACCGAGGACGAGCTGCTGCGCATCGACGGTATCGGCGCGAAGGCTATCGAGGAGCTGCGTGACGGCCTTGAGGCCCGCGACCTGCTCTACATTCTCGAGCCCGACGATTCTTGCGCCGACGACGAGGACATCTCGCAGCTGCTCGAGATGGTCTTCTCGCCCGACGGCGACGACATCCTGCTTGGTTCGGCGCTTCCCACGTCGCACCACTACGATGACGAGATGATCGGTTCTGCACCTGCTTCGAGCGCCGGTTCCTCTTCTGAGGTCCTTAGCGAGAACTTTGAGTCGCTCGACGAGCTGCTCAACCTGGGCCACGACCACGCCTCTTCCGACGACGACTCCGATGACGAGCCTGTCGACGACGACATGAGCGCGCTGGACGCCCTGCTGCTTGACGATTCCGAGTAACGCTCGGTTTCGACTGTGTTCTACTGTGGGGCCCGCCGTAATCTGGCGGGCCCCATTTGTGAAAACTCCGGGAAGTTTGTTTTACGTTGCAAAGACAAACAGCCCGTTTAGCTGCGGGGAAGTGCTCCGGGATGGATACGCCCGGCTCCGTGGCATTTTGACAATCAAGAGGAGGGATAATAATCTACCTCCTCGTGTCCGGGCCGCGTCCCGGCCCGACATTTCCAAGACGAGTTCTGAAGGAGCGAGAGCTTTGCCTACCATTAACCAGCTTGTACGCCAGGGGCGCACCAAGGTTGCCTCCAAGTCCAAGAACGCAGCCCTGAAGGGTAACCCTCAGAAGCGCGGCGTCTGCACCCGTGTTTACACCACCAGCCCCAAGAAGCCTAACTCGGCTCTTCGTAAGGTCTGCCGTGTTCGTCTCGTCAACGGCATCGAGACCACCGCTTACATCCCCGGCGAGGGCCACAACCTCCAGGAGCACTCCATCGTGCTCGTGCGCGGCGGCCGCGTCCGCGACCTGCCTGGTGTGCGTTACAAGGTCATCCGTGGCGCCTACGACTGCGCTGCTGTTGCCAACCGTAAGCAGGGCCGCTCCCGCTACGGCGCCAAGCGCCCGAAGTAAGCTGCCTTTCTTTAACGCCCATTAGGCCTTGAGCCTGCACTGAACATGAGGAGTTTGAATGTCTCGTCGTAATGCTGCTGTCCGTCGTGAGGTTGCGCCTGACGCTGTATACAACAACCGTCTTGTCACGCAGCTGATCAACAAGATCATGCTCGACGGCAAGAAGTCCACCGCTGAGCGCATCGTCTACGGCGCTCTCGAGCTCGTTGCCGAGAAGACCGGCTCTGAGCCCATCGCTACCTTCCGCAAGGCCATGGACAACGTGAAGCCCACGCTGGAGACCAAGGCCAAGCGCGTCGGTGGCGCCACCTATCAGGTCCCCATGGAGGTCAACTCCCGTCGCGCCACGGCCGTCGGTCTGCGCTGGCTCGTGAAGTACGCTCGCGACCGCAAGGAGAAGACGATGGTCGAGCGTCTGGCCAACGAGATCCTCGACGCCTCCAATGGCGTCGGCGGCGCTGTCAAGAAGCGCGAGGACACCTACAAGATGGCCGAGGCCAACCGCGCCTTCTCGCACTACCGCTGGTAAGTCGCCTGTCGTGCATCGCGCAAGTGATGCACATTCGAACTTCCCCTTAACGGCTTCATCTAAGGAGATTACAGCATGGCCAAAAAGAACCTGCTTGCCGACACTCGTAACGTCGGCATCATGGCCCACATCGACGCAGGCAAGACCACCACGACCGAGCGCATCCTGTACTACACCGGCAAGACCCACAAGATCGGTGAGGTCCACGAGGGTGCCGCCAAGATGGACTGGATGGTCCAGGAGCAGGAGCGCGGCGTAACCATTACCTCCGCTGCTACCACCTGCACGTGGAAGAAGGACGGCGAGGACTACCGCATTCAGATCATCGACACCCCTGGCCACGTGGACTTTACGGCCGAGGTCGAGCGTTCTCTGCGCGTTCTCGACGGCGCTGTCGCCGTCTTTGACGCCGTCTCCGGCGTCCAGCCCCAGTCTGAGACCGTTTGGCGTCAGGCTGAGAACTACGGCGTCCCGCGCATCGCTTACATGAACAAGTACGACCGTACCGGTGCCGACTTCTGGGCTGCCATCGAGACCATGCACGAGCGTCTCGACGCCCCGGCTGTCGCCATCCAGGTGCCCATGGGCGAGGAGGACCACTTCTGGGGCCTCATCGACCTGGTCACCATGGTCGCTTGGGACTTCAAGGCCGACGAAAAGGGCATGACCTACCCCGAGCCCATGGCCGAGATCCCCGCTGAGTTCGTCGAGATCGCCCAGATCAAGCGCCAGGAGCTGCTTGACGAGGCCGCCAACTTCGACGATGAGCTCATGGAGAAGATCCTCATGGAGGAGGAGATTCCCGTCGAGGAGCTCAAGGCTGCCATCCGTAAGGGCACCATCGCCTGCAAGCTGCACCCCGTTCTTGTCGGTTCTTCCTACAAGAACAAGGGCGTCCAGGAGCTGCTCGACGCCGTCGTCGACTACCTCCCCAGCCCGCTCGACATTCCCGCCATCAAGGGTACCGTTCCCGGCACCGAGGAGGAGACCGAGCGTAAGGCCGATTCCAAGGAGCCCTTCAGCGCCCTGGCCTTCAAGATTATGACCGACCCCTTCGTCGGTAAGCTTACCTACCTGCGCATTTACTCCGGCAAGCTGGAGAGCGGCTCCTATGCCCTCAACTCTTGCAAGGACAACCGTGAGCGCATCGGCCGCATCCTTGAGATGAACGCCAACGATCGTATCGACCGTGACTCTTGCTCCGCCGGTGACATCGTTGCCGTCGTCGGCCTCAAGAACACCACCACGGGCGACACCCTCTGCGACGAGAAGGCCCCCGTCATCCTCGAGTCCATGGTCTTCCCTGAGCCCGTTATCGACATCGCCGTTGAGCCGAAGTCGAAGGACGAGCAGACCAAGCTCGAGATGGCCCTTCTGAAGCTCGCCGAGGAGGACCCGACCTTCAAGGTGTCCACCAACCCCGAGACCGGTCAGACCATCATCGCCGGTATGGGCGAGCTGCACCTCGAGATCATCGTCGACCGTCTGCTTCGCGAGTTCAAGGTCGAGGCCAACGTGGGTAAGCCCCAGGTTGCCTACCGCGAGACCGCTGGCAAGGCCGTCCAGAACGTCGAGGGTAAGTTCGTCCGTCAGACCGGTGGCCATGGCCAGTACGGTCACTGCGTGATCAACATGGAGCCCCTGCCCGCTGGTTCCGGCTACGTCTTCGAGAACAAGATCGTCGGCGGCGTCATCCCCAAGGAGTTCATCCCCTCTGTTGACAAGGGCATCCAGGAGGCTCTTGGCAACGGTGTCATCGCTGGCTTCCCCACCGAGGACATCAAGGTCGAGCTCATCGATGGTTCTTACCACGAGGTCGACTCCTCCGAGGCTGCCTTCAAGGTCGCCGGCTCCATGGCCATCAAGGAGGCCCTGCGCCGCTCCAACCCCGTCCTGCTCGAGCCTGTCATGTCTGTCGAGGTCGTTACCCCCGAGCAGTACATGGGCGACGTTATGGGCAACCTGTCCTCTCGTCGCGGCAAGATCGAGGGCATGGAGGACCGCAAGAACGCCAAGGTCATCAATGCCAAGGTGCCGCTGGGCGAGATGTTTGGTTACGCTACCGACCTTCGCAGTGCCACCCAGGGTCGCGCCACCTACACCATGCAGTTCAGCGCCTACGAGCCTGTTCCCAAGAACATCGCTGACGAGGTTTCCAGCAAGAACGCCAAGGCGTAAAGCAATTTCAGCAGAGAAGGGGAGCGCTGCGGCGCTCGGCTAAATGCCTTACCCTTGATTTTTGGAGGTATCGAGTTGGCTTCTCAGAAGATCAGGATTCGCCTGAAGGGTTTTGACCACGAGATCGTGGATCAGTCCTCCAAGCTCATCGTAGACACCGCGCTGCAGACGGGTGCCAAGGTTTCCGGCCCCATCCCGCTGCCCACCGAGCGCAACCTCTACACCGTCATCCGTTCGCCCCACGTGAACAAGGACAGCCGTGAGCAGTTCGAGATGCGCACCCACAAGCGCCTCATCGACATCGTTGAGCCCACGCCTTCCACCGTTGACTCGCTCATGCGTCTCAACCTCCCCTCTGGTGTGGATATCGAGATCAAGCTTTAGAGATTTCGTTAACGAGTTGTAATGCACAGCCCTCTGAGATATTCTTAGAGGGCTGTGCTTTTTTATGCACGGCCATACGTTTGCGGTCCTCTAGGTATGCCCGGAAGGGCCGGGTATTTTGTCCTAAGACCGCCCGAGGTAAGGAAGATCATGATCAACACGATTCTTGGTCGCAAGATCGGGATGACGCAGGTCTGGAACGAGAACGATGAAGTCGTTCCTGTGACCGTCATCCAGGCTGGCCCCTGCGCCGTCACGCAGGTCAAGACTGTCGAGTCCGATGGCTACAGCGCTGTTCAGCTCGGCTGGGGCGACATCAAGGACAAGCATGTCAACAAGCCCATGCGTGGCCATTTCGACAAGGCTGGCGTGAAGCCCACCCGTTACCTTCGCGAGGTTCGCGTTCCCGAGGGCGAGGCTCACTCCTGCGGCGAGCTCGTGACCGTCGCCGACTTTGCTCAGGTTGCAAAGGTCGACGTCACCGGCCGTTCCAAGGGTAAGGGTTTCCAGGGTACCATCCGTCGCCACAACTTCGACGCCGGCCGTAAGACCCACGGTTCGCACAACTACCGTGCCCCGGGTTCGGTGGGTCAGTGCTCCCAGCCTTCTCGCATCTTCAAGGGCGTTCGCATGCCTGGTCACATGGGTGACGAGCGTGTTACCGTTCGCAACCTCCAGGTTGTCCGCGTTGACGAAGAGCAGAACCTGATTATCGTTCGCGGTGCCGTGCCTGGTGCCAAGAACGGCTTCGTCATCGTCCGCATGGCCTAACGGGCCCCGTCGAAGTAGCCCAAAGGCTTAAGGAGATAGACAATGTCTACGATTGATGTCAAGAACATCGCCGGCGAGAAGGTCGCCGAGCTCGAGCTCAGCGAGGCCGTGTACGGCATCGCCCCCAACGTGCCCGTGATGCACCAGTGCGTGCGTTACCTCATGGCTGCCGATCGCGCTGGCACCCATGACACCAAGGGCCGTTCCGAGGTCAGCGGCGGCGGCCGCAAGCCGTGGCGTCAGAAGGGCACCGGCCGCGCCCGTCAGGGTTCGATTCGTGCTCCCCAGTGGCGTGGCGGCGGCGTCGTCTTTGGCCCGACCCCTCGCGATCACTCCTTCAACATGAACAAGAAGGAGATCAAGCTCGCTATGCGCAGCGCCCTTTCCGCTAAGCTGGCTGACAATGAGCTCGTCGTTGTCGACAAGTTCGATTTCGCCAACCCCAAGACCAAGGACGCCGTTGCCTGCATCAAGGCTCTTGGTCTGGACGGCAAGCGCGTCACCGTCGTGCTCACCGAGGACGACATTGAGACCGCCCTTTCTTTCCGTAACCTTCCCAAGGTTACCGTTCTCTTCGACCATGAGATCGATACGTATTTCATGCTCGACAACAACGCTCTGGTGCTGGCCCAGCCCGTTGCCACCCGTCTTGGTGAGGAGCTCGCCTAATGTCTGTTTACGATCCGCATTCCATCATCATTCGCCCGGTCGTGTCCGAGGCTGCCTTCGACAAGATGGAGCTCAACAAGTACACGTTCGAGGTTGACCGTCGCGCCGACAAGCCCATGATTCGTCGCGCCATCCAGGACATCTTTGGCGTCAAGGTGACTCGCGTCAACACCCTGTGGGTCAAGCCGAAGCCCAAGCGCGTCCGTGCTCAGGCTGGCTACACCCGTACGTGGAAAAAGGCTGTAGTTACTGTCGCTGAGGGCGATTCCATCGAGATTTTCGGCGCTCAGGCGTAGAATACCCCTTTGGTTTTCTAGCCCGAGGACCTAGATCCTCGGGCTTTATGTTGTATTCGGGTGTTGTATGGATACACCCGGAGCCGTGGTTGTCCGGGGTCACAGGCGGAGGCTCAGCCTCACTCCCATGCGCCTGTTGGCAATCGGACGAGAGGAGTTTAAATGGGAGTTAAGCAGTACAAGCCTACTTCGGCTGGTAGGCGCTTCACGTCGGTCTCGGACTTCGCTGAGATCACGACGAACAAGCCTTACAAGCCCCTTCTTGAGCCCATCAAGAAGCACGGCGGCCGCAACAACAGCGGTCACCTGTCCATGCGCCATCAGGGCGGCGGCGCTAAGCGCATGTATCGTGTCATCGACTTCAAGCGCAACCACGACGGTGTGCCCGCCAAGGTTGCTACGATCGAGTACGATCCGAACCGCAGCGCTCGTATCGCCCTCATCAACTACGCTGACGGCAAGAAGTCCTACATCCTCCAGCCCAAGGGCCTGAAGGTTGGTGACGTCGTCATGAGCGGCACTGGTGCTGACATTAAGCCCGGCAACTGCCTGCAGCTCGCCGACATCCCCGTGGGTACCGTTATCCACGCTGTCGAGTTCCAGCCCGGCAAGGGTGCCGCAATCGCCCGTTCCGCCGGTACGTCCATCCAGCTGATGGGCAAGGAGGGCAAGTATGCCATCCTGCGCATGCCCTCCAGCGAGATGCGTCGCGTGCTTCTCACCTGCCGTGCCACCATCGGTGAGGTTGGCAACGCTGAGCACGCCAACATCCGCATTGGTAAGGCCGGTCGTAACCGCCTGCGCGGCATCCGTCCTACCGTCCGCGGTACTGTCATGAACCCCGTTGACCACCCCCACGGCGGCGGCGAGGGCAAGAACCACACCTCTGGTCGCGCCTCTGTTTCGCCTTGGGGCACGCCTAGCAAGGGTTACAAGACGCGCGCTCGCAAGAAGCGTTCCAACCACATGATCATCCGCCGTCGCAAGAAGTAACCCGAGAAGGAGATACGTAAATGAGCAGAAGCCTGAAGAAGGGCCCGTTCGTAGAGCCTCGCCTCCTCGGCCGCATCATTGCGATGAACGAGTCTGGCGATAAGACGGTCGTGAAGACCTGGTCTCGCGCCTCTACGATTTTCCCTGAGATGGTTGGGCACACCATCGCGGTCCACGACGGCCGCAAGCACGTGCCTGTGTATGTCACTGAGTCCATGGTTGGTCATAAGCTGGGCGAGTTCGCACCTACTCGTACCTTCAAGGGCCACTCGGCAGATAAGGGCAAGAGGTAATGAGCGAAGAGAAGAACGTTATGGAAGCCAGGGCTATCGCCCGCTACGTGAGGATCTCTCCTCGTAAGGTCCGCGTTATCGTTGACCAGATTCGTGGCAAGGGCATCGCCGAGGCACGCACTATTCTGGCTTTCTCGGAGCGCTCTGCTGCCGAGACCGTGGCTAAGGTTCTGAACAGCGCCGTCGCTAACGCCGAGCACAACTACGGCATGCGCGCCGACAGCCTTGTTGTTAAGACCACCTTTGTTGACGAAGGCCCCACGATGAAGCGCATTCGTTGCCGCGCTAAGGGCTCTGCCGCTCGCATCAACAAGCGCACCAGCCACATCACCGTCGTCGTCGCACCGAAGGAGGCGTAAGTCTTATGGGTCAGAAGGTACATCCTATTGGCTTCCGTCTCGGCACCACCGAGAACTGGCGCTCCCGTTGGTTTTCCGACAAGGATTACAAGGAGACGCTGAAGAGCGATCTTGCCATCCGCAAGTTCCTCACCGCTCGCCTGAAGGACGCCGCTCTTTCTCGCGTTGAGATCGAGCGCGCCGGCGACAAGGTGAAGGTCATCATCTTCACCGCCCGTCCTGGCATCGTCATCGGCAAGAAGGGCACCGAGATCGAGACCCTTCGCAAGGAGATCGAGAAGGTCTCCGGCAAGACCGGCGGCGACCTCAGCGTTGAGGTCATCGAGGTCAAGCGCCCCGAGCTCGACGCCACCCTCGTGGCTCAGAGCATCGCTGAGCAGCTCGAGCAGCGCGTCGCTTTTCGTCGCGCCATGCGCAAGGCCGTTCAGTCTGCCCGTAAGTCCGGCGCCAAGGGTATTCGTATCCAGTGCTCCGGCCGTCTGGGCGGCGCCGAGATGGGTCGTCGCGAGTGGTACCGCGAGGGTCGCGTGCCGCTGCACACCCTGCGCGCCAAGATTGACTATGGCACCGCCACTGCCCACACCATCATGGGCTCTTGCGGCGTGAAGGTTTGGATCTACCTGGGCGAGAAGCTTCCCGGCCAGCCTGCACCCAACCCTGCCCTTGAGGGCGCTCCTCGCCAGCGTCGTGGCGGCCGCAACGAAGGTAGGAGGTAGTTAGATGCTCGCACCTAAGCGAATCGCTCACCGTAAGGTGATGCGCGGTTCCATGAAGGGCAAGTCCAAGGGCTGGACCAAGCTCAACTTCGGTGAGTATGGTCTGGTTGCCCAGGAGGCTCACTGGATTACGAACCGCCAGATCGAGGCCGCTCGTGTCGCTATGACCCGTTACATGAAGCGTGGCGGCCGCGTGTGGATTACCATCTTCCCCGACAAGCCGATCACCAAGAAGCCGGCTGAGACCCGCATGGGTAAGGGCAAGGGTAACCCCGAGGGTTGGGTAGCCGTCGTTAAGCCCGGCCGCGTAATGTTCGAAATCAACGGTGTCGATGAGGCCATTGCTATGGAGGCCCTGCGTCTGGCTGCCCACAAGCTGCCCATCAAGACCAAGGTCATCACCCGTGCCGAGTCTGACGCGAAGGAGACCAACTAATGAAGCCCGCAGAGATCAGGGAGCTCGACGACAAGCAGCTTCAGGAGAAGCTGAAGGAGTGCCGTGCCGAGCTGTTCAACCTCCGTTTTCAAATGGCCACCAGCCAGCTTGACAACACGGCCCGCGTCACGAATGTGAAGAAGGATGTTGCACGCATCCTCACCGAGATTCGTGCCCGTGAGATCGCTGCCCAGAAGAACCAGGAGTAACAATGGCTGAGGAGCGCAACCGCCGCAAGGTTCGCCAGGGTGTCGTCACTTCCATCATGGGCGACAAGTCCGTCGTCGTGACCACCACTGAGCGCAAGCGTCACCCCAAGTACGGCAAGATGGTCACCAGCTCGAAGAAGTTCCACGTCCATGACGAGAACAACGAGTGCAACGTCGGCGACACCATCCGTATCATGGAGACTCGTCCGCTGTCTGCGACCAAGCGTTGGCGCCTGCTTGAGATCGTCGAGCGCGCGAAGTAAGTTTCTTTATGCGCCTGCGCGCGCCAAATGACGCGCGCAGGCTTTTCCTGTGGTATGTAAGCCGCACGGTGCGGGCCTACCTCTATCACCTGAGAGCATCATTCGGAGGATGCGATGATTCAAGCAGAGACCGTTCTCAAGGTCGCTGATAACTCCGGTGCACGCAAGCTGAAGTGCATCAAGGTTATTGGTGGTTCCAAGCGTCGTTACGCCGGTGTGGGCGACGTCATCATTTGCGCTGTCCAGGAGGCCCTGCCTAACGGTAACGTTAAGAAGGGTTCCGTCGTGCGCTGCGTTGTCGTGCGCACCAAGAAGGAGATTCGTCGTAAGGACGGTAGCTACATCCGCTTCGACGACAACGCCGCTGTTCTGATTGACGCCAACGGCAACCCCAAGGGCACCCGTGTCTTTGGCCCCGTGGCCCGCGAGCTGCGCGATCGCAAGTATTTGAAGATCGCTTCCCTGGCTCCCGAGACCCTGTAAGGAGAAGTGGAAGAAATGGCAAAGCTCACCGTTCGCAAGGGCGATACCGTCAAGGTTCTTAACGGCAAGGATGCCGGCAAGACTGGCGAGATCATTCGCGCCCTTCCTTCCGACGGCAAGGTCGTTGTCAAGGGCGTCGCCCTTGTCAAGAAGTCCGTCCGTCCCACCCAGCAGAACCCCCGTGGTGGCATTGTCACCAAGGAGGCCGCTATCAACGTGTCCCGCGTGCAGCTCATTTGCCCCAAGTGCGGCAAGCCCACGCGTGTTGGTCACGGCGGCCAGAGCGCCGAGGGCAACAAGATCCGTATTTGCAAGAAGTGCGGCGCTGAGTTCTAATTTCTTCACGACAATCTAGACAAGTCGTGGAATCTTTAGCCCCGTCTGGACATATCCAGGCGGGGCTATTATTATCTATTGCTTGGCTCCCAGAGTGGTTCTGGGAGGCGTCGGGCGTTCCCGGCGCTTAAAACCCCGTAAGAGGAGAGTTCGTTCATGGATTACACGCCTCGTCTGAAGACTGCCTACTTCGAGAAGGTTCGTCCTGAGCTTCAGGAGAAGTACCAGTACAGCAACGTGCACCTTATCCCCCGTCTCGAGAAGATCGTCGTCAACATGGGCGTCGGCGAGGCTGCTACCGACTCCAAGGCTATCGACGGCGCTGTTGCTGACCTGCGCACAATCACCGGCCAGCAGCCGATGATTGCCCGCGCCCGCAAGTCCATCGCTTCCTTCCACCTGCGCGAGGGCATGCCCATCGGCGCTAAGGTCACCCTGCGCGGCGACCGCATGTGGGAGTTCTTCGATCGTCTTGTCTCCATCGACATCCCCCGTATCCGCGACTTCCGTGGTCTGTCCACCAAGTCCTTCGACGGCAACGGCAACTACTCCATGGGTGTCAAGGAGCAGCAGATCTTCCCCGAGATTCCGTTCGACAAGATCGACCGTGTCCGCGGCATGGACATTACGTTCGTGACCAGCGCCACCACCGACGCTGAGGCCGAGAGCCTCATGCGCGCGCTGGGTTTCCCCTTTGTGAAGTAAAGGCTTCCCGCCTTTGTTTCAAATAGCGTTGCATAGAAAACGAGTGTTGTAGAGGAGGAAGAGTGGCTAAGAAATCGATGATCGCCGCAGCTGAGCGTGAGCCGAAGTTTTCGACTCGTCAGCACAACCGTTGCATGCGTTGCGGGCGTCCCCGCGCCTACTACCGCAAGTTCGGTCTGTGCCGTGTCTGCTTCCGTGAGCTTGCTAGCAATGGCGAACTCCCTGGTGTCAAAAAGGCTAGCTGGTAGTTTAGCGCCGGGGATCTGTTCTGATAGGCGCGACCGCTATGGGCGGAAGCGAACCTCTGGACAGTCTCATCCAGAACTATAGGAGGAACCTAATGAACCTGAGTGACCCGATCGCAGATATGCTTACGCGTATTCGTAACGCGAACTCTGCGAACAAGGCCACGGTCTCGATGCCTTCCAGCAAGAAGCTGCTCGAGATCGCTCGCGTTATGAAGGAGGAGGGCTACATCGCCGACTACGTCGTCGAGGCCGGTACTCCCCATGACGACCTTGTCATCACCCTCAAGTACGGCGAGCGTCGCGCCAAGGTTATCCGCGGCATCCGTCGTATTTCCAAGCCCGGCCTGCGCATCTTCGTGGGCAAGGATGACCTTCCCCGCGTCATCGGCGGCCTGGGTATCGCTATCATCTCTACGTCCAAGGGTGTTATGACCGACCGCGACGCTCGTAAGCTTGGCGTCGGCGGCGAAGTCATCGCCTACGTTTGGTAACGGACTGCTGGAAAGGAGCAACCACCGTGTCCCGTATCGGTAAGAAGCCCATCCCGGTCCCTGCCGGCGTTGAAGTGACCATTAACGGCAACGATGTCGCTGTTAAGGGCCCCAAGGGCGAACTCAAGAAGTCTTTCTACGAGCTGCTGACCATCGAGCAGGAGGGCAACGAGATTATCGTTACCCGTCCCGATGATTCGCGCACCTGCCGTGCCATGCACGGTCTCACCCGCACCCTTCTGCACAACATGATTGTTGGCGTTTCTGAGGGCTTCTCCAAGAAGCTCGAGCTCCAGGGCGTCGGCTACCGTGTTGCCCTCAAGGGCAAGAACCTCGACCTTTCCCTGGGCTTCTCCCACCCCGTCATTGTTGAGCCCGAAGAGGGCATCAGCTTTGAGGTTCCGGACAACACGCACATCATTGTCAAGGGCATTGACAACCAGCGTGTTGGCCAGGTCGCGGCCGATATCCGCTTCCTGCGTCCGCCCGAGCCTTACAAGGGCAAGGGCATCCGCTACGACGGCGAGGTTGTCCGTCGTAAGCTCGGTAAGGCCTCGAAGTAGTAAAGTAGCACCGAGGCTTTCTCTCGGTCGTATGCGAGGAGACTTAGCATGAACAAGCACAAGGCGAAGCAGGAGCGTCTCGCTCGTCGCCATCGCGCGGTTCGCGGCAAGATCTCGGGCACTCCCGCCCGCCCGCGTCTGTGCGTCACCCGTTCCAACGCCAACATCTACGCTCAGGTCATCGATGACGTCGCCGGCAAGACCCTGGTGAGCGCTTCGACCCTCGACGCTGAGTTCAAGGCGACCGGCAAGATCGGCTCCAACAAGGAAGCTGCCACTTTCGTGGGCGAGCTTGTTGGTAAGCGCGCCATCGAGGCTGGCATCACCACGGTTTCTTTTGACCGCGGTGGCAACCTCTACCATGGTCGCGTGGCCGCCCTCGCCGACGGTGCCCGTAGCGCCGGCCTGGTCTTCTAGGAGGAGTACGAATGCCGCGTAATCGCCAGAATGAGACCGCTCAGCCCGAGCTGCAGGAGCGCGTCGTTTTCATCAACCGTGTTTCCAAGACCGTCAAGGGCGGTCGCCGCATGTCCCTGTCTGCTCTCGTCGTCGTTGGTGACGGCAAGGGCAACGTCGGCGTGGGCATGGGCAAGTCCGCTGAGGTGCCGCTGGCTATCCAGAAGGGCATCGAGGACGCCAAGAAGAACATGTTCTACGTCCCCGTTACTGAGGATGGCACCATTCCTCACGAGGTCGAGGGCCACTTCGGCGCTGGTCGCGTCGTTCTGAAGCCCGCTGTTCCTGGTACCGGCATCATCGCCGGCGGCCCTGTTCGCGCCCTTTGCGAGCTCGCCGGCATCAAGAACATTCTCGGCAAGTCTCTCGGCACCAGCAACGCCATGAACATCCTCAAGGCTGCCGCTGAGGGCTTCTCCCGTCTTGAGAGCAACGAGGCCGCTGCTGCCCGCCGTGGCATCTCCGTTGCCCAGATGTTCGTCGGCAAGGAGGCCTAAGAATGGCTGAGCAGACCAAGACCCTGCGCATCACGCAGGTTAAGAGCACCATCGGCTATCCTCAGGATCAGCGCGACACCATGCGTTCCCTGGGCCTTCGCCGCATCAACAACGTCGTCGAGTTCGCCGACAGCCCCTCCGTGCGCGGTATGATCCTCAAGGTTCGTCACCTCGTCACGGTCGAGGAGATTTAGGAGTCATCATGCAGCTTAACGATCTTTATCCTGCGCCTGGTTCGCGCAAGGACCGCAAGCGCGTCGGCCGCGGTAACTCCGGTTACGGCGGAACGACCGCTGGCCGTGGCCAGAAGGGCCAGAAGTCCCGCTCCGGCGGCGGCAAGGGCCCGGGCTTCGAGGGTGGCCAGATGAAGCTCGCCATGCGTCTTCCTAAGCTCCCTGGCTTCAGGAACCCCACGCGTGTTGAGTACTTCCCTGTGAACCTCGCTCGTCTTGATGCCCTGTTCAACGATGGCGATGTCGTCGATTCCGATGCCCTCGTCGCCAAGAACGTCATCAAGAAGTCCACGACCCTTGTCAAGGTTCTCGGCGATGGCGACATCACCAAGAAGTTGACCGTTAAGGTTGACAAGGTTTCCGCCTCCGCCCAGGCCAAGATTGAGGCCGCTGGAGGGACGGTAGAGCGTCCGTGCTAACTGCCATCCTCAATGCGTTCCGGGAGCCTGAACTGAGGAAGAAGATTCTCATTACTTTGGGAATCATCGTGCTGTACCGCATCGGTTCGTACATTCCTCTTCCCGGTATTCCATTTGGGGATTTGGTTAGCCAGTTCGAAGATGCCAATGGTGGCATGGCGAACACGATGGCATTGCTCAACCTGTTTGCAGGCGGTGCTTTGTCGTATGTTTCGTTGTTCTCCCTCGGTATCATGCCCTACATCACCGCCTCCATCATCCTCCAGATGATGCAGGCGGTGATTCCCTCGCTTCGCGAGCTTGCGAAGGAGGGTGAGACCGGCCAGCGTAAGATTACGCAGTACACTCGTTATCTTACGATTGTTCTGTCGCTGATCAACGCCATTGGTTACTTGCTCTTGTTCAAGAGCCCGTCCTATGGCATTAGCTTCGCTGGCATGGGTATGCCTGAAGCACTGCTCGACGTGATGATTGTCTTTGGTTTTGTCGTCGGTTCCGTTCTGATCATGTGGCTGGGTGAGCTCATCACTCAGTACGGCGTGGGCAACGGTATGTCGCTCATCATCTTTGCCAACATCATGTCGCGCCTGCCCCAGGCAATCTTCTCTTCTGTTGAGTACAACTCGTACGGCGCACTCATCACGATTCTCGTGGTTATCGTTATCGTTGCTGTTATCCCGCCGATTATCTTTATCGAGAGGGGACAGCGCAGGATTCCGATTCAGTACGCCAAGCGTGTTGTCGGCCGAAGGATGATGGGTGGCCAGACCACCTATCTGCCCATCAAGGTCAACACCGCGGGCGTAATTCCGATCATCTTTGCTTCTTCGCTTCTCTACATACCGGCGCAGCTTGCTGTTTTCTTCCCCAATGTGGAATGGATCCAGGTTTTCTCTAATGCGGTGTCGGCTGGTTGGCTTAACTGGCTGTTGTCCTTCGCTCTGATCATCTTCTTCGCGTACTTCTACACGGCGATGGTGTTCAATCCTGAGGACACGGCTGACAACCTTCGTAAGCAGGGTGGCTTCATTCCTGGTGTTCGCCCTGGTGCTGCGACCGCTCGTTACATCAAGGACGTGCTCAATCGCATCACACTTCCTGGTGCCATCTTCATCGCTCTTATCGCGGTGGTGCCGAGCATCTTGTTCTTCTTCACGAACAACACGCTCATTCAGGCATTTGGTGGTACTTCGATTCTGATTATGGTTGGCGTTGCGCTTGATACAATGAGCAAGGTTGAAAGCCAGCTCAAGATGCACGACTACGGCGGCTTCTTTAAGTAAGCCATCTGTCGTTTACCCTTATGGGCGGGCACTTTGCCCGCCCATTTTTTTCAAAGGAGGCTCTCATGAATCTCGTGTTGCTTGGTGCTCCCGGTGCAGGTAAGGGCACTCAGTCTCAGTTCATCATCGATGAGTTCGGCCTTCCTCACATCTCCACGGGCGACATCCTTCGCGCTGCCGTCAAGGAGGGCACGCGCCTGGGCCTCAAGGCCAAGAGCTATATGGATGCCGGCGCCCTTGTGCCTGATGAGCTCATCATCGACCTTATGCAGGAGCGCCTGAACCAGGAGGACTGTGAGAAGGGCTTCATTCTCGACGGCTTCCCCCGTACGACTACCCAGGCCGCAGCTCTCGATAGCGTGCTTTCTGCTGACGGTCGTCGTATTGACGCTGCCATTGCGATTGAGGTTCCCGATGAGGTAATCATCAATCGCCTGTCTTCTCGCCGCGTGTGCCGCGCATGCGGTTATACCGGAACTGCTGCTGACGCGACGTGCCCGCAGTGCTCTGGCGAGATGTACCAGCGTGCCGACGATAACCCTGAGACCATCAAGAACCGCCTCAATGTCTACCACACCTCCACCGCGCCCCTTGTGAACTACTACGCCGGCGCCGGTGTTCTGGTTGAGATTGACGGAAATCGTCCCGTCGACGAGGTTTTCGCTGACGTGAAGGCTGCTATCGTCAATGATTAAGCTCAAGTCTCCCCAAGATATCGAGGGCCTCAAGGTTTGCGGAGCCCTTTCTAAAGAGGCTTTGCGCCTGACAGGTGAGATGGTTCGCCCGGGCGTCTCTACCTGGGAACTCGACAAGTTCTGCGAGGACTTCATTCGCATGCATGGGGGAGTGCCTGGCTTTAAAGGCTACGGTGGTTTCCCGGGCACCATCTGTGCCTCAATCAACGACGAGGTAGTTCACGGCATTCCCTCTCGCGATCGCATTCTGTGCGAGGGTGACATCATCTCGATTGATACGGGAGCTACGGTCAACGGATGGGTCGGCGACAACGCTTGGACGTTTGCTGTCGGCCACATCTCTGACGATTGCAAAGCATTGCTCGAAGTTACGCGCGATTGCTTGGCTCTCGCAATCGAGCAGGCTGTTCCCGGCAATCACCTTGGCGATATCGGCTATGCCGTTCAGTCTCATGCTCAAAAGCATGGCTATGGTGTGATTCGCGAGTATGTGGGTCATGGCATCGGGCGCAAGATGCACGAAGAGCCCAATGTTCCCAATTATGGTCACCGCGGGTTTGGTATTAAGCTCGAGGTCGGTATGGTTCTCGCTATCGAGCCGATGATCACGATGGGTCGCCGCCATGTACACACGCTGAGCAATGACTGGACCGTTGTAACCAATGACGGAAGCATGGCCGCGCATTTCGAGAATACGGTGGCGATTACCAAGGACGGACCGGTTATCACAACTGCGGAAGAGGGATTCGATTCTCTCGATGTTGATTGTGGACGTAACGCGTCTTGTTAGATAGTGTGTTGTCGTCTCGTATCTTTTGTGAATCACTACACTTGGCGTCTTGTCTAGTGTATGATACATCACTGTATGCGGTTCGAGGGAAAGTGGAGTAACGTGAGCAAGCGCGAAGATGCAATCGAGCTTGAGGGAACGGTCGTAGAGCCGCTTCCGAATGCTATGTTCAAGGTTGAGCTGGAGAACGGTCACACTGTTCTGGCTCACATCTCTGGCAAGATTCGTATGCACTATATTCGAATCCTGCCTGGCGACAAGGTTGTCATTGAGCTTTCTCCGTACGACCTGACTCGCGGTCGCATCACCTATCGTTATAAGTAACGAACCGGGTTTTTGGTCGTTACACTGTTCTGACTTGCTTCCGACGGGTGGAAATGTATCCACGCAGGAAGTAAGATTTCGTATGCGTTTCGGCACCAACGTCTGCGGCTGGACGAAGATATAGAGTGTTAGTTCAACCGAAAGGAAAAGGCAATGAAGGTACGTCCTTCGGTCAAGAAGATTTGCGACAAGTGCAAGATTGTCCGTCGCCATGGCAAGATTCTTGTCGTGTGTGAGAACCCGCGCCACAAGCAGCGCCAGGGCTAAGAGAGGAGAGAGCGAATGGCCCGTATTTTTGGCGTCGACCTGCCGCGTGAGAAGCGCGTCGAGATCGGCCTGACTTACATCTACGGCATCGGCCGTACCACCGCCACCAAGCTGTGCGCCGAGACTGGCGTTGACCCCGCGACTCGTGTCAAGGACCTGACCGAGGATGAGGTCACGAAGCTTCGTGACGCTATCGATGGCAAGTACCTCGTCGAGGGCGATCTTCGTCGCGAGACTTCCCAGAACATTAAGCGCCTTATGGACATCGGCTGCTACCGTGGCCTGCGTCACCGTAAGGGTCTGCCTGTCCGTGGTCAGCGCACCCACACCAACGCTCGTACCCGCAAGGGTCCCCGTCGTCAAATCGGTGCGAAGAAGAGGGGCTAAGCTACAATGGCATCCAACAAGAAGGCTGTTAAGACTCGCGTGAGGCGAGCCGACCGCAAGAACATCGCTGTTGGCCAGGCTCACATCAAGAGCTCGTTCAACAACACGATCGTCTCCATCACCGACCCCCAGGGCAACGTCATTGCTTGGCAGTCCGCTGGTACGGTTGGTTTCAAGGGATCTCGTAAGTCCACTCCCTTCGCTGCTCAGATGGCTGCTGAGGCTTGCGCCAAGGCCGCTCAGGATCACGGCATGCGCAAGGTCGCCGTTTTCGTCAAGGGCCCGGGCTCGGGTCGTGAGACGGCCATTCGTTCCCTCCAGGCTGCTGGCCTCGAGGTTACGAGCATTCAGGACAAGACCCCCACTCCGCACAACGGTTGCCGTCCGCGCAAGCGTCGTCGCGTGTAAGTAAGGAAGGAATACCAATATGGCAGTGGATAGGACCCCTGTACTGAAGAGGTGCAGGTCCCTGGGTATCGACCCCATCGTCATGGGTTATACCAAGGAGTCCAAGCGCAACCCGCAGAAGCGTCGTCGTCGCCAGGACAGCGAGTACGGCATTCAGCTGCGTGAGAAGCAGAAGGCCAAGTTCATCTATGGCGTTCTGGAGAAGCAGTTCCACATGTACTACGAGAAGGCCCGTCGCATGAACGGCGTCACCGGCAGCAACCTTATGTCGCTGCTCGAGTCCCGTCTCGACAACGTTGTCTTCCGTCTTGGCTTTGCCCGCACCCGCAAGGAGGCTCGCCAGACCGTGAGCCACGGCCACATCTTCGTGAATGGCCACCGTGTGGACATCGCTTCCTATCGCGTGAGGCCCGGCGACGTTGTGGCTGTTGCCCCCAAGGCCAAGGACATGCTCGTCATCAAGAGCGCCCTTGTGTCTGCTGAGAACCGTCAGGTCCCCAGCTGGCTCGAGCTTGACATCGAGAAGCTTCAGGGCACTGTTCTCAACATCCCCTCCCGTGACCAGATCGACATGGACATCCAGGAGCAGCTCATCGTCGAGCTTTACTCGAAGTAATTTGCGGCTTACGAGTCTGGAGGTACTACATGTCAGAGTTCATCAGGCCTCAGGTTACCGTCGAGGGAATCAGTGAATCCTTTGCACGCTTTACGGTTGAGCCGCTCGAGCGTGGTTTTGGTGACACCCTGGGCAACTCGCTTCGCCGCGTTCTGCTGTCGTCGCTTGACGGCGCTGCTGTCGAGGCGATTCACATCGAAGGCGTGCAGCACGAGTTCCAGTCCCTGGCCGGAGTTCGCGAGGACGTGACGGACATCGTTCTCAATGTTAAGGGTCTTGTTTTCAAGTCCAACAACATTGGCGACGAGGCAACTGCCACGGTTGACATCGACGGTCCTGCGGTTGTGACTGGCGAGGACTTCTTCGTTCCCGCTGAGTTCGACCTCATCAATCCCGAGCATGTGATTGCCACCCTCGAGGACGGCGTTCATTTCACGATGTCCATGCGTATCGGCACTGGCCGTGGCTATGCCCCCGGCGAGTCCAATGCCCGTGGCGATGATTCCATCGGAATCATCCATGTCGACAGCCTGTTCTCGCCGGTTCGTCGCTGCACGAAGTTCGTTGAGCCCTGCCGCGTTGGTCAGCGTACCGACTACGACAGGCTCGTGCTTGAAGTCGAGACCAACGGGGCTGTCACGCCCACTGAGGCTCTCGTGCAGGCTGCGAACATCGTCAACCAGCACATCAACGCTTTCCTCACGCTTACCACGGTGGAGAGCGTTCCTGAGGAGACTTCCATCTTCGCTCAGGAAGAACCCGTCGACAACGTCGAGCTCGACAAGCGCATCGACGACCTCGACCTGTCTGTTCGTTCGTTCAACTGCCTGAAGCGCGCCGGCATTCACTCCGTGCGTCAGCTTCTCGATTTCAGCGAGAACGACCTTCTTAACATTCGCAACTTCGGCGTCAAGTCTATCGAAGAGGTCAAGGACAAGCTTGACTCGATGGGCATGAGCCTGAAGCAGTAGGATCGGGAGATCACTAGCATGAGGCACAACAAGAAGCACGGGCTGAAGCTGGGAACTGATGCTTCCCACACCAAGGCTATGAAGCGTAGCCTGGTCTGCTCTCTCTTCCTTAACGATCGCATCAAGACCACCGAGACGCGCGCCAAGGCTATCCGTGGCGACGTGGATCGTATCATCACGTGGGCTAAGCGCGGCGACCTTCACAGCCGTCGTCTTGCCATCGCCAAGCTGAACGACAAGGAGATTGTGCGCGAGGTCTTCGAGAAGGTTCAGCAGGGCATGTGGGCCGACCGCACCTGCGGTTTCACCCGCATCATCAAGCTTGGGCCCCGTAAGGGCGACAACGCCCCCATGGTGATTATCGAGCTCGTCACCGAGCCCTGCACGCCCAAGAAGAAGGCCGAGAAGGCTGCTGTTGCCGAGGTTGCCCCCGTGGCTGCCGAGGAGACCGTTGCTGAGGTCGTCGAGGAGACTCCCGCCGAGGAGGCCTCCGAGGCCAAGGCCGAGTAAGCGCAACGCTTCTCACTCTTCATATGTTTGCATGAAAGGAGGTCCTTTATGGGCCTCCTTTTTTCGTTTAGAAAGGGCCGTTCATGGCATTGAGAGTCGCATCCCCGACCACAAGGCCGATAACCTCGTGTCCAGGATCTGCCTTTCAGCTAACAAACGTGAACTTTGAGGTGCCGCAAGCGGGCAAGATTGCTCTTGTCGGTCCGAACGGCTCTGGAAAGTCAACGCTGCTTCGTGCCCTTTTGGGGACAATCGACTTGCTGGAAGGTTCGGTTGCTTTCGATGACGACCCTTTAAACGCTGAGGCGGAATACTCGGCCATTCGATTCGATTTTGCGTATGTGGGCCAAGACCCCGATGCAAGTTTCGTTACTTCAACGGTGGAAGACGAAGTTGCGTTTGCTCTCTGCAACACGGCGATGCAGTCAGACGATATCAGGGCGCGTGTGACGCAAGCCCTTGATGCGTGTGGCATTGAACATCTTCGGTATCGAAATCTGTCGACGTTGTCTGGCGGGCAAAAGCAACGAGTGTGCATTGCGGCGGCCTTGGCGCTGAAGCCCCGCGTTCTGCTGCTTGATGAGCCGTTCAGCATGCTTGATGCCAACGCGCGCGCTTGTGTGCGGCAGGCTCTTGCAAGCTTCGATTCGCAAACCTCGCTCATCCAAATTTCTCACCGTTTTGATGAGATTTCTGACTTCGATTCTGTGATTGCACTCGAGGCGGGGAGTATCGTTTGGCAGGGTAGTCCTCGAGAATTTCTGGCGCAACCAGGGCTTTTTGAGAGGACGGGACTGCGGACGACGCCCTATGCCACGTGCGAGGCTCTGTCATACGAGGCCAGGTTTACTCATGCGGGTTGGACATCTTTGAGTCATGAGAATTCAACCAGGGGTGAGGCTGTCGCTGCCTCTTTGCTCCGGGCACAGCGGTGTTCATATGTGCCACAGGTCAAAGAATCCGGGCCCATCATGTCGGGCGCTTCTTTTGATACGGCCTCTTCATTTGCGCTGAGGGATATTGACTTGGAAATCGAGCCGGCTCAACTGACCCTTCTTGTGGGTGATTCGGGATCTGGCAAGACAACGCTTGCATGCATTCTCGCCGGTTTGCTTGCGCCCTGCTCGGGCCATGCCACACTTGATGGGCACTGTGTCACTCCCGGCTCCGTTGGGTTTGCCTTCCAACGTGTTGAAGACCAGCTCTTTAAGGCTCGAGTTATCGACGATGTTGCCTTCGGCCCTCAAAACTGCGGGCTGCGCCGTCGTGATGCCTTGCGCGTGGCGGCTCATGCACTTGCCGATGTGGGCCTAGATACGGAGTCGATCGGCACCCTCAATCCCCAGTGTCTTTCGGGCGGGCAAAAGAGACGCGTGGCCCTTGCCGGGGTGTTTGCAATGGAGTCCCAATTCGTTATCTTGGACGAACCGACTGTCGGGCTTGACGCTGCCGGTATACACAGTCTCCTTGCAATGCTTGCAAGTCTTCTGAAACAGGGCAGGGGAGTGCTGGTGGTCACTCATGAGCCTGAGGTCTTCTTTGGACTTGCCGAGAAGGCATATGTGCTTGAGAACGGTCGTGTCCAGGCGATGTATGCAGATGAAAGGGGAAACGTCGATGCGTAAGGAATTCCGCGTCCCTGACCCCTCTGTGTCAGAACCCTCCATTGCGCAAACTGACACGTGCCCCACGACTGAAGGCAGTGTTGACGCCGTCCCTTCTGCCTCGCCTCCTGCATCTATGCAAGGGCAAACTGGTCCCGCCAATCCGACATTCGCAGGCAGTACCGATGTTAAGGCCATCCCTGTTCCCATGCCCGCTCTTGCTGCTTTCTCGCTCGATGCGCGAGTTTGGTTCGTGTTGACGTGCGTCTTTTCTGTCTGCGCCCTGACGGTTTCATCCCCTTTGACCTTGGCGCTTCTGTGGCTTGTGGCCCTGGTTCTGTATGTGCGTTTGGGCGGAAGCCTTGCCCTGCTTGGCCGCAGCCTTGCCTTGCTTGGGGTGCTTTACGCGCTGATTGTCATCTCGGCTGCCCTTGTATTTGATGGAACGGGTGATGTTGCGATTGTGGGGGCCGCCGGCATCTCGTGGACGGGCCTCGCGCGAGGAGCGTTTACCTGCGCCCGCCTCATGTCTATCGTGGTCTTCTCGCTTGTCTTGACGTGCGCGTGCACGACAGCTCAAATGAGCGAGGCCCTTACGGGGCTTTTGAAGCCATTGGGCAAGGTTGGTTTTCCGGCTGGCGATATCGCGGTTATGTTGGGGCTCGCGCTTCGGTGTATCCCCCTTGCGTGTGAGAAACTCGCTACAATCCGAATGGCACAGAACGCGCGCGGTGCGGCTATTGGCCTTTCGCGCAATCCGGTGCGAAAGGTTCTTTCCTATGTCCCGCTTATGGTGCCGCTATGCGTTGCCATGTTCCGCTATGCTGATGATTTCGCGTTCTCATTGAGCGTGAAAGGCTTTACGGGCGTGAACCGCGTTGAGCTGCATGCCCATGCCATGCAAGCTTCGGATTGGCTTGTTGCCGGTGCGGGCGTGATGATTGCTGCCGGCTTGGCGGTTTTCTGTTAGCCGCGCATTGTTGGTGCGCCACCCGATACGGCGCGTGTCCGAATGAGATTGAGAAGGGGAGTGTCTCTGCGTGGAAGCAGAAAACCAGGCGACCTTGGATAGCGGCAACGAGACTCTTGTGCTGCGTGTGGGTTACGACGGGACCTCCTACGCTGGATTTGCGCAGCAGGAGAAGCAACCTCATGTCAAGACAGTGGCAGGTGAGCTGCGACAGGCGCTGCGCACGGTGTTGCGCCGTGATGTTGAGCTGACGTGTGCAGGCAGGACGGATGCGGGGGTCCATGCTCGCGCACAATACGTGAGCCTGCCGTTTGGGGCCGAGGAGTTTGAGCAGCGCACCTCCCAGCGCCTGCTGCGCTCGCTCGGCGCGGTTCTTCCGCCGGACATCCGCGTGTATGAGCTGTATCGAGCGCCGACGGGCTTCTCCGCGCGATTTGATGCTCGTGCGCGTCGATATCGGTATCACCTTTGTTCGGGTCCTGTCGGTCCGCTTTTTTGTGCCAACTGGAGCTGGTGGATTCGTACTGCTCAGCCCCATGCACTCGATGCCAATGCCATGAACGAGGCGGCACGCTGCCTGATAGGCGAACATGACTTCAAGAGCTTCTGCAAGGCTCAGAGCGCTGTAGACAAGCCGACGTGTCGTTATGTGATGTCGGCGTTCTTTGAGCCTGAGGTTGTGCTTGGAGAAGAGACGCTCGTTTTTGACATTGTGGGCAATGCGTTCCTTCACTCCATGGTCCGCTCCATTGTGGGAACCCTTGTGGAGGTTGGCCTAGGAAGAAGGCCTGTTGAGTGGGTAAGCCAGGCGCTGGCTGCATGCGAACGTTGCGCCGCCGGGCCCTGTGCACCGGCTTGTGGCCTGACGTTTTGGGACGTTCAATATCCTGACGACGTTTTGAAACCTTGGTAACGTATCATCGCTTTCGATATGCATCGATGCATCCAGATTGGAGACACGCCTTGAAGACCAACCCGTCGTTTAATAAGCTCGAGAAGAGCTATTTGTTTTCCACCGTTGCAAAGAAGGTTGCCGCCTACAAGCAGGCTCACCCCGAAGAGCGCGTTATTCGACTTGGTATCGGAGACGTGACGCTGCCCCTCGCCCCCTGCATCGTTGAGGCCATGCACAAAGCGGTGGACGAGATGAGCGTTGCTGAGACGTTCCGCGGGTATTGCGATGACGCCGAGGGCTATGAGTTTGTTCGCCAGGCGGTAAAGGATTTCTATCATGGTCTGGGTGTTGAGGTCGGTCTCGACGAGGTCTTCGTGTCCGACGGTGCCAAGAGCGACCTGGGCAACTTCCTTGACATCATCGAGCCCGGTTCGAACGTGCTCATTCCTGACCCTGTGTATCCGGCTTACGTCGACACAAACGTCATGGCGGCAAACCATATCCTGTTTGCCAGCAGCGACGTCGAGGGCGGGTTCCTTCCCCGTCCCGACAGCGACGTACACGCCGACGTCATCTACATTTGCTCGCCGAACAACCCCACGGGTGCCACCTATGACGCAGACGGCCTCAAGGCATGGGTCGATTACGCGCTTGCAAACAATGCTCTCATCATTTTCGACTCCGCGTACGAGAGCTTCATCCGTGAGCCGGGCGTTCCGCATACGATCTTTGAGATTGAAGGCGCGCGCAAGTGTGCGGTTGAGATCTCTTCGTTCTCCAAGCGCGCTGGCTTCACCGGCGTGCGTTGCGGCTTCACCATCGTTCCTACCGATCTTGAGGTCGCCGACGGTAACCTCAACGCTTTGTGGCGACGCCGCCAGAACACGAAGTTCAACGGCGTGCCCTACATTGTGCAACGTGCTGCCCAGATGGCGCTTTCCCCTGTGGGCCTGAAGGAAACGGCCGAGCAGGTGGACATCTACCTCTTCAACGCCCGCACGATTGCCGAGGGTCTCGACAAGCTTGGCATCCGTTACACTGGTGGCAAGAACTCTCCCTACATCTGGCTTGAATGCCCCAACCAGATGAGCTCGTGGGACTTCTTTGACTTCCTGCTTGAGAAGGCCCAGGTAGTAGGTACGCCTGGCGTTGGCTTTGGTCCTGCTGGCGAGGGTTACTTCCGTCTTTCTGCTTTTGGCAGCACGGCCGACTGCAAGGAGGCTATGGAGCGCATCGCGACGGTTCTTCACGCCGAGGGTCTGGCGTAAGAATACAGTTGCAGCTGTTAAAGACCGCAAGCGAGGGGCTCGGGGATTCATCTCGAGCCCCTTTTTAGTGCCTAAAAACAAGACGGGCCGGGCATGCGATGAAGCAGGCCCGGCCCGTCTGTGTTTGCTGGCACGTGGTGCGATGTGAAATGAAAGCCCTAGAAGATGGTCATGAACAGCTTGGCCAGGGCAAAGCCGATGAGGCCGCAGCAGGGGAAGGTGAGCACCCAGGCTGCGGCCATGTGCTTGGCAATGTCCCACTTCACCTTGTGAGGGTTCTTGATGAAGCCCACGCCCATGATGGAAGACGTGTTGGCGTGCGAGGTGGAAACCGGCATGCCCGTGAGCGAGGCGATAAGCAGGGTAATGCTCGTCGAGAGGCTCGCGGCAACGCCCTGGGGAACCTCAAGCTTGACCATGTCCATGGCGACAGACTTGATGATGCGCTTGCCTCCTACGGCCGTGCCCAGGGAGATGGCCAGCGAGCACACGATCATGAGCCACAGCGGGAAGCCGTCGGCGCTCGGCTCAGAGGAGCCGAAGGAGAGCGCGATACCCAGAAGGGCGATGGACATGAACTTCTGGCCGTCCTGGGCACCGTGCAGGAACGAGAGCGCCACGGCACACACATCCTGGACGGCCATGAAGAAGCGGTTTGCGCTGCGACGGTTGGCGTTGCGACACGCAAAGTTGATGAACTTCATGAGCACACAGCCAAGGATGAAGCCGGCTCCCAGGGAGAAAACCATGCCGTAGATGACCTTGGCCCACTCACTGGGAACGACGCCGGCCCAGCCGTTGAGTGCGATGGCACCGCCTGTGATGCCAGCGATAAGCGAGTGGGACTTCGAGGCCGGGATGCCCATGAGCCAACAGAACACGCCCCAGACGATGGCTCCTATCATGGCGGCCACCAAGGCGAGAAGCGCCGCATGGGTGTTTCCCGAGAAATCGACCATGCCGAACATGGTGTGGGCCACGGCAGTGGAGATGTAGGTCATGCCGAGCAGGCCCACGAAGTTAAAGACCGACGCGAGCGCGATGGCTGTGCCGGGGCGCAGGCACCGTGTGGAAACCGCGGTTGCGATGGCATTGGGTGCGTCGGTTGCGCCCGAGATGACGGTAACGGCGATAACGAGTGCAACGATGAGCCATAGAACAGGATACATAGCAGCCTGTTCGATGAAAGCGGAAAGGGTGAGTGCCATCGGTCCCCAACTTTGTAAAGAATCGGCCAATAATACGTCAAAAGTCAGAAAACTAATATAGCAGCATGGCTTGCTCCCAGTGGCCCTCAAGCGGGCCAAAGCCACAAGAGGTCGATTTACTGCTTGGAAATCAGGTCCACGACGGCGAGGTCCACAGACGCCTTTGCAATGATGTCACGGCTGCCGAAGACACAGATGCGACCTTGCTCGGCGACGCCGTGCAGGGCCTGGGCAAGGTCGCGCAGCGCCTGCGGGGTCGTTGCGAGTTCCTCGTTGCGCAAGCGCTCTCTCCAGAGGGGGTCACGGCGGGCAAGGTAAAGGCCGTCTTGCCTGCGTGCCACCTGGTAGGGCTTTTTGGGAGAGTCGTGGGCCGCAAGGGTGCTCACGATGTAACCCTCCAAGTCCTCCTCAGTGGGTTCGTAGCTCTCAATCCAGGAGGCGCAGGCGTCCATGCGAGCAAGAGAGTCGTCGAGATTGGGGTCGCGGAAGGTATAGAAGCCCACCTCGCCGTCGATGTCCGGTTTGATGCCGCAGCCGTAGGCGCCGCCCTTCACGCGAATCTCGTTCCAGAGATACTCGTAGTTGATGGCTTTTTGCGCCACGTTCCATGCGCCGGAGAACGTGTTGCCAGAAAGAGGGCCGCATAGGGCCTTAGAGACGAAGCACACGTCAGTGGGAACAACGAATGCCTCGTTGACGAGCGCAGCAGGGGGAACGACGAGGCGTGTTTGCTGAGCCCCTGCTTCCTCCAGGCCAAAGGTGCCCGCCTTGTCCCAGTAAGCGGCAAGGTCGCACTTGGGGCCGGTGAAGCTGTGATAGTCGTTTCCGCGCTTGAACGTGCGCTTGCAGACATCGGCGAGTTTGGCCGGAAGGTCGCGAGAAACCTCCGTCCAGTCTTTGAGCAGCTCGCAGACGAAACGGTAGTAATCGACGCCGCCAAAGTGCTGGCCCAGCCTCTTTTTGTCATCGGTGTAGCTCATGGCGCGTGCCAGGGCGTATGAGTGGCCGGAGTTTGCAAAAGCCTGCTCGGCATCGAGCTTTTGCTGCGTAAGGACCGTACGGATGCGCTCGGTGTCATCAAAGACGGTTTGCGACCACACATGTGCGGGCAGCTCGGCCAGGTCGATGACGTTTTCCGAAAGGGCGCAGGCCCCCACGACAAGCCAGGCACAAGGCTGTCCCGTGTCCTCGCGGCGCGTCACATGGGTGGAGAACCCAAGGCGTCCCAGGCGGCTTTCCACAAGCAGGTCGAGCTCTGCGGCGCTGTGGCTGGTTGTGGCCATCTTGCCGAGCAGGCTGCAGGCAAGCGTCACATAGCAGAGCTCGTCCCAGGCTAGGTCGTCGAGGGGGAAGTAATGATAGGTGTAATCGATGCGGCGTGTGTCCAGGTCGTAATGGGCGCACGGCAGCGGGGTGTCTTGGGCCAAAACGAAGGGTGTCTCCGTCGGGCCCTGCCCCACATCGCACAAGTGCAGGCGTGGCAGGGTGGCAAGCGCCTCGGGGGAGTCGGGCTCGTCTTGGATGCGATGCAACTCGTTGGCTGCACGCTCAACATCGTCAAGTTGCTGGGGCGATACCTCCTCGGCTGCATCGACCTGGTCTTGTTCCGCCTCGCGCTCATCTTCTTCGAGGGCGATAAGCTCGCAGCGGCCGTGGTGATTCGTGTCGACAAAGATGTCGCGTACGGTATCTTCCCAAAACGTCGTGGTGAGGCCCTCGCGCAGCGTGCGCATCGAGTCTTCGTAGCGCAGGTAATCGCAGGGCATCTCGTCGTCGTACAGCCAGCCGCACATGGCGTTGATGGCCAGCGCCACGCCATCGGCCATGCCCGAGTCACGCTCGCGCAGGCTGAAGTCGGCGGCGTCGAGTGCCGCCGAGAGTTCTGCGCGCGGCACGCCCTCGCGTGCCATGCGGGAAAACTCGGCCTTCAACAGCTCGGTGAGCTCGTCTGCCGCCCCGGCGCGTGCGCCGCGCAGCTCGATGACCACATACGGCTGCCGCAGGCCGTCGTACACGAAGCAGTCCACGTCGCAGCCCAAGTCCGATTCGAGAATCGCGCGCTTGAGCGGGGCCTCGTTGCTGCCCATGAGGGCGTCGCACAGAATCTCGCAGGCCAGGACGCGCGTGCGGTCGCGGAACGTTCCGATGACGAATCCTTCCGTGACGCAGGCGTTGTCGGGGCTTGTCTGCATCTCCTTATGCGCGTCGAGACGTACGACGGGCGCCTGAAGTTCCAGGGGGTTTGCAGAACCGGCCGCGCGTCCGCTTTGACGCTCCTTGTCGATGAAGCTTGCGATGAGCTCGAGCTCGGGCATGAGAGCGATGTCGCCGTACAGCACGATGCGGGCGTTTGCCATGTTGTAATGGCGCGCGTGGGTGTCCAGGTACGACTCATAGGTGAGGTTGGGGATGGCCGCGGGGTTGCCGCCGGATTCGTATCCGTAGGCGGTGTCGGGGAACAGCGCCGCGTTGAGGCCTGCCAGAGCGACCTCGTCCGGGTCGGACATGGCCCCGCGCATCTCGTTGAGCACAACGCCATTGGTCACGAGGTGCCTGTCTGCGCCTTCGCCCTCCACTTCGTAATGCCAGCCTTCTTGTTCGAAGATTGCGCGCTTGTGGTAGAGCTGGGGGAAGAGTACGGCGTCGAGGTAGACACTCATCAAGTTCATGAGGTCGCGCTCATTGGTGCTTGCGACCGGGTACATCGTCTTGTCGGAGAACGTGAGCGCGTTGAGGAACGTCTGCATCGAGGTTTTGAGCAGGTTGACGAACGGCTCCTTTACCGGATACTGGTCGCTGCCGCACAAAACGGAGTGCTCTAGGATGTGAAAGACGCCCGTGTTGTCGACGGGCGGCGTCTTGAACGTGACGGAAAACGACTTGTTCTCATCTTCGTTTGCAAGCCACATGAGCGGCGTGCCGGTCTGATCGTGGCGCATCACCACGGCTCGACCGTCGATTTCGGGCAGGTCCTCTATGCGTTCGACCCGAAAACCGTGCAGCACGTCGCCCACATGAAGGTTGCGCGCGGTTTGGTTGGACGTATCGGCCATAACTCAACCTTTCTCATCGTGTTTGACGAGTCGAATTGTACCCGTGCGGTATGTCCTCTCAGCGATGAAGGCACGCTTTTCTTCCTGTGGGGGGCTCAAGGTGGGTATGATGGATGAGTCGTGCGTTTATCTTCCAAAACGAAAGGCTTTCTCATGCCGAAGAAGCACAAGTTCGACTATTTTGAAGCGTTTTGTGCCCAGGCCGACATCGCTCGCAAGGAGTCGCAGGCCCTGCTCGATGTCGTCGAGAACTTCAAGCCCGATCCCGAGTGGCTTCGCGGGAAGATGGAGGTGATTCACACCATCGAGAACGAGGGAGATGACATCGCCCACGAGATCATCGAGCGTCTCGCCACCGAGTTTTTGCCTCCCATCGATCGCGAGGACGTCACCGAGCTCACCATGCTGCTCGACGATGTGACCGACGAGATCGAGGAGGTCGTGCAGCACATCTATATGTACGACTTCAACGAGCTTCACCCCGCGGTTGTGCCCACTGCGCGCGTCATCGATGCCGCGGTTGAGGCGCTCTACGAGGCGACGAAGGCATTCAACGAGTTCAAGAAGCCCAAGAAGCTTGAAAAGCTTCTCATTGCCGTGCATGACCGTGAGTCTGAGGGCGACGAGTTCTACATCGAGAACAAGCGCGACCTGTTTGCCAACCACCCTGACGCCTCGGCTGCGTACCTCATTTCGTGGAACGGCATGTTCTCTCACATGGAGGCCTGCTGCGACGCATGCGAGGACGTTGCTTGTGTCATGCAGAAAGTCATGCTCAAGAACTCTTAATCCATAATTCACAAAAGAGCGTTATCATTGGGATTTGTCGCCTTCCGCCCGGGAGGCGACTGCCTGGTTGTGCGCCGTTTACGCACGCCGGGCGTCTGTAGGCAAGTCACCCGAACCGACACGGGGTGACACAGACCGATTAGGGAGACCCCCCAATGACGAGCGTTCTGAACGAGCATTCAACGCACACTCACACCTGTGGCGAGCTGCGCGCCAGCGACATTGGCGCCACCGTCACGCTTAATGGCTGGGTGCAGCACCGCCGCGACCACGGCGGTCTCATCTTCGTCGACTTGCGCGACCGCGAGGGTCTCACGCAGTGCACGTTCGACCCGGAGCTTTCTGGCGCCGAGGCGTTCCACACCGCCGAGACCATCCGTCCCGAGTGGCCCATCTCCGTCACCGGCACGGTGCGCCATCGTCCTGACGACACCACGAACCCCAACATGGTCACCGGCGAGGTCGAGGTCCTCATCACCGACATCAAGGTGATCAACACGTGCAAGACCCCGCCCTTCCAGATTGAGGACGGCATCGATACCGCCGAGGACACGCGCCTGCGCTACCGCTACCTGGACCTGCGCCGTCCCGAGATGCTCAACAACCTCAAGGTGCGCAACTCCTTCTGCTGGGGCATGCGCGAGGCTCTGCACAACCGCGCGTTCCTCGAGGTCGAGACGCCCATCCTGTTCAAGTCCTCGCCTGAGGGCGCTCGCGACTTCATCGTCCCGAGCCGCATCCAGCCGGGCAACTTCTACGCTCTTCCCCAGTCGCCCCAGCTGCTCAAAGAGCTGCTCATGGTGAGCGGCGTTGAGCGCTACTACCAGGTCGCCAAGTGCTTCCGCGACGAGGACCTGCGCGCCGATCGCCAGCCTGAGTTCACCCAGGTCGACCTCGAGATGTCGTTCATCGACATGGACGGTGCCATCTGCCTTCTTGAGGACGTCCTGAAGGACGCCTTCGCCCATGTGGGCGTCGAGCTGCCCACGCCGCTGCGCCGCATGCCCTACTGGGAGGCCATGGACACCTACGGATGCGACAAGCCTGACACGCGTTACGGCATGCACCTGGTCGACCTGACTGACATCTTCGCGAACTCGCAGTTCAAGGTTTTTGCCACGGCTGCCAACACCGAGGGCCAGGTCGTCAAGTGCATCAACGCCAAGGGCGCCGGCACCTGGACCCGCGGCGAGATCGACAAGCTTCCCAAGGTCGCCGAGACCTTCGGCGCCAAGGGCCTTGCCTGGATCGCTTTCCGTGAGGACGGCTCCGTCAACAGCCCCATCGTCAAGTTCTTCTCTGACGAGGAGATGGCCGCCCTCAAGGAGCGCGCCAACGTTGAGCCCGGCGACCTCGTTATGTTCGCCGCCTGCGGCCGCGTGCTTGCCGACGAGATTCTGGGCGGCATGCGCACCCACATGGCAAACGCACTGGGCATCAAGCGTGAGGGCCACGACTTCCTGTGGGTTGTCGACTTCCCGATGTTCAAGTACGACGAGGATGAGAAGCGTTACTCCGCCGAGCACCATCCCTTCACCCAGCCTTGCTATGAGGACCTCGACAAGATCGAGGACGACCCGCTGAGCGTGGGCTCCTACACCTATGACTTCGTCATGGACGGCTACGAGGCCGGCGGCGGCGGTATCCGTATCCACAACGCCGACCTGCAGATGCGCGTTCTCAAGCGCCTTGGTTTCACCGAGGAGCAGGCAAACGCCCAGTTCGGCTACCTCATCGAGGCGCTCGGCTATGGTGCCCCCACCCTGGGCGGTTTCGCCCTGGGCCTGGATCGCGTCTGCATGCTGCTGTGCGGCTGCGACTCCATCCGCGACGTCATGGCCTTCCCCAAGACCTCCTCGGGCAGCGACCTTATGAGCGCGGCACCCAGCGAGGTCAGCACGAAGCAGCTCAAGGAAGTTTCCCTGCGCGTGCTTTAAAGTGCTTTAAAGGTATGTGGCGGACCTTTTCGCGTTGATTTGCCCGCCGGCGCATGGTGATGTGCCTGCGCGCTATACTGAAGAGGACCCTGAATGGGCGCGGTCGGCGCTTGCTGCGCAGGCCGCGCCCATCCCATACGTTAGGAGGCCATTATGGTCCGCCTTCAAACTTCTCTGGGCATGCGTCTTTTTGTCGCGCCCTTGGCCTGTGCGGCCCTTTGTGCTGGTTGCGTTGCGTTGCCTTACACTTCCGTCGTTTTTGCTGATGAGGCCACAAGCGACGCTGCTACTACTGTCGCAACTTCTGGAGTCGACGCCGTCGAGCCTGCACAAAGCGATGTGTCTGTTGATTCGGTTTGTGCGGTGAAGCCCGAGGATGTCGATGCGTGTCTTGGCGGGCACTCTGTTTTCACCCGGGCCGAGGCCGTGTATGCGCTCATCGATGCGTCCAGTCTTCCCCAAGAGCTTGCCGACAGCGAGGCTGTCATGGCATGCGTGCTTGAATGCGGGAAGTCCTATGACGTTTCGGCTCTGGCAAACCTGAAGGTCGCCTATGTCGTCGTCCCTGAGGGGGCGCTCGACGGCCTTGTGAGCGCAGATGCGACTGGCTCGGGGGAGGTCGCTGGGGACTCGAAGGCTGACGACGAGGCTCCTGCGAGCACCGATGGTGCCCAGACCGGCGCAGATGCGTCTCAAGCAGACACCGAGGCACCCAATGCGACAACGCAAGCGGTTCATCTCTACGGCATCTCCCAAGAGCAGGCACTGTCTTGCGGCGTCTATACGGCAACCTCGCTGAATGCCGAATATCAATTCGAGGGGCTTGAGAAGGCCTCCGAAAACGTCTTTGCCTTTGGTGCCGGAACTTCTTCCGAGCAGACCCCCGGAACCAACGGTTCGCAGACGGGAAACGGTGAAGGAAGCTCCGCTGACGCCTCGGCTGCAAAAACACACCTTCAAGCAAAGGTTTCTCTTGAAGGCTCCGAGCTCGCTGCCAATCAGTTCTTGTTTGCAATCGAGCCTCTAGACGGTGCCCCTCAGCCGGAACTCTCGCAGGCATCAAACGATGCGGATGGCTTGATCGATTTCGGTGAAGTGGCATTCTCTGCTCCCGGAGACTACACCTATCGCATTTCCCAGGTACCTGGGGATTTTGCCAGCGTCACCTATGATGCGTCGTCTTTCGATGTGGCCGTCCATGTCGACGTCGACGGCCAAGACGGCGCTCTTACCGTGTCCGAGCCTGAGGTCCCGACGTTCTCTAATGAGATGGATGCGTCTGGCGGCTCCGAGGAAGCGGCCCTGGCTCCTGTGACGGCAAGCCTGTCCACAAAGGTGACCCTCAAGGGAGCCGATCTCAACGCGGGCGCGTATCAGTTCAAGATTACCTTGATTGACGGCGCTCCCGAGCCTACCGCCACCATGGCTGTCAACACGCAGGATGGAGTCGTTGACTTTGGCGGGGCGACCTTTACTAAGCCTGGCACCTACACCTACAAGGTCGTCCAGGTGCCCGGCGATGCGGCCGGCATCACCTATGACGACTCGGTACTCACGTTCACTGTCGTTGTTGAGGCAAACGACGACAAGACTGCCCTCGTTGCCCAGGTGACCCCCTCGTCAACGCAGGGGTTTGTCAACTCTTACAAGTCTGTTGAGTCTGCGGCAACGCAGACGCAGACGAGCACCGCTGCCTCCGAGCCGTATCATGCCGCCGCTGTGATCATTACCGCGTCGGTGAGCCAGCCGGGCGGAAAGTCTGCTGCCGGCAGCATGTCGTTCGATGTGGTTGACGATTCTGGCGCCGTAGTGACCACGGGCACCAACGATGCCAACGGCACCGTGCGTTTCTCCACCATCGAGCTCTCTGAAGCGGGGGAGTACACCTACACGGTTCGTCCTGCCCAGGGTACGTCGTTGTCGAGTGTGGCCTCGAGCGGGGAGACGCCTTCGTATCGTGTCACCGTCAAGGTCGAGGACACGGGCACGGGCTTGCTCGCCACGGTGTCTTACCCCGACGGCAGACCTAATTTTACTGCTAGCACGGCGGCTACCAAGGAGAAGCTGTCCACGAGCGGCTCGGCGGCGACGCTTGAGTCTCAGGACGCCGTCCAGCAGGACGCGCCGAGTGCCCAAGTTGCCGTGTCGCCTGTCGCCATTGCCGTGGCCGCGGTCTGCGGCGTCGTCCTTGCCGCTGCCGTCGTCTGCATCGTGCGCCTGCAGACAAAAGGCGGCAAAAGCAATTCCGCTCATGCGGCTCATGGGGCTTCCAAGAAGAGGTAACGCTTCGACTGCGGCCAATACAAACGGGTCGAATGCCGCAAAGGGTTGAGTCCCGATATCAAATCACTTGGTTCTACGAGAGAGGCGGAGTTCCCTGCAAGGGGAGCCCGCCTCTTTTTGTCGGTCCAAAATTCTCCCTATATAACTTTCTTATTAATTACCTGAATCGAACTTTACCCTGGCGAACATTATGGTTAGAATATCCTCCGATTTGTTAACTAGGGCAATCTTGCTGTCTGGAGAAGGAGGAGTCATGTCGGGAGCACTGCCTTTGTCGTTGGCCCAGGGTGGTCGTGTCATGCACGTCGAGTCGGTGCATGGCAACGACGAGATGCACCGCCACCTCGAGTCTCTCGGATTCGTCGACGGTGCCGAGCTCGAAGTCGTCTCGCAAGGCGCGGGCACGGTAATCGTGACCATCAAGGGTTCACGTCTGGGACTTAACGAGCAGACCGCTCGTCACGTCTACGTGATGTAGCAGGATCAAGTGTGCGAGAGGAGGAATGAGATGAAAACGTTGCGCGATATCCCCGTGGGCGGCGACGCTGTCGTTGTGCGCCTTGCCGGTCAGGGTGCACTCAAGCGCCGCATCATGGACATGGGCATCACGAAGGGCGCCTCGGTGCACGTTCGCAAGGTCGCACCTCTGGGAGACCCCATCGAGGTCACCGTACGCGGCTATGAGCTGTCGCTTCGTAAAGACGAAGCAGAGAACGTGATCGTTGAGGAGTAATCGGCCTGAGGGCCGATCCAAAGCAAAGACAGGCTGCAAAGCCTGCAGGTGGGGCATAGGAGCCTCACCAGCAATTCCCAGGAGGAAACAACTGTGAGCATTCAAGTTGCTCTCGCCGGTAACCCCAACTGCGGTAAGACCACACTGTTCAACCGCATCACCGGCGAAAATGGTTATGTTGGAAACTGGCCCGGCGTAACCGTTGAAAAGAAGCAGGCAAAGCTGCTCGGCGACAAGGACGTTGTCGTCACCGACCTGCCTGGCATTTACTCGCTGTCGCCCTATTCGCCCGAAGAGGTCTGTTCGCGCGACTATCTGGTCAACGACCGTCCTGACGTCGTGATCAACCTTGTCGACTCCACGAACATCGAACGCAGCCTGTACTTGACCACTCAGATTCTCGAGCTCGGTCTTCCCGTCGTCATCGCCCTGAACATGACCGACCTGCTCAAGAAGAACGGCGACGTCGTTGACACCGCGAAGCTTTCCGATCTTTTTGGTTGCCCCGTCGTTGAATGCTCGGCGCTGAGGGGCGCTGGCGTTGACGAGGTCATCGCCGCCGCCAAGAAGGCTGCCGCCGCCAAGAAGGCCGCTGCCCCCACGGTCAAGTTCTCCGACAAGATGGAGGACGCCCTTGTCAAGATTGACGAGATTGCCGGTGCCGGTGCGCCTGCGGCTCTCAAGCGCTGGTACGCCGTCAAGCTTTTCGAGGGCGACGAGACGGCCATCAAGCAGCTCGGCCTTTCGGGCGACAAGCAAGCCCGCGTAAAGGCCATTTCGGCCGCCATGGAGCAGGAGCTTGAGGACGACGCGGAATCCATCGTGACGGCGGAGCGCTATGACCTCATCGCCTCGGTGGTTTCAGCCTTCCTCAAGAAGGCCCCCAAGAAGGTCTCCACCACTGAGAAGATCGACCGCATCGTCACGAACCGCTGGCTCGGCATCCCGATCTTTATCGTGGTCATGTGCCTGGTGTACTATGTCGCCGTCGTGACGGTGGGTACGTGGGGCACGGACTGGGCCAACGACGGCGTCTTTGGCGACGGTTGGTTCCTCGGCTCTGGCCAAGAGGCCTATGACGAGGCGGTCGAGGCCGCTGGCGACGACGCTGACAGCGTTGACCCCCACGACTTCGGCACCTACATCACCGGTATCCCGGTCATTGTGGGCGACGCCCTCGAGAGCGCCAACGTCGAGCCCTGGGTCCAGAGCCTGGTCGTCGACGGCGTTATCGGCGGTGTGGGCGCAATCTTGGGCTTTGTGCCTCAGATGATCGTGCTCTTCGCCTTCCTGTGCCTGCTTGAGGACTGCGGCTACATGGCCCGCGTCGCGTTCGTCATGGACCGTGTGTTCCGCCGCTTCGGCCTTTCGGGTAAGTCGTTCATCCCGATGCTCATCTCCACGGGCTGCGGCGTTCCCGGTGTCATGGCCACGAAGACCATCGAGAACGAAAACGAGCGCCGCATGACCACTATGACGACGACGTTCATGCCCTGCGGCGCCAAGGCCCCCATCATCGCCCTGCTCATGGGCGCACTCGTGGGTGCCGACTCCGAGTCGTGGTGGGTTGTGCCGCTGTTCTACTTCATGGGCATCGCCGCCATCATCGTTTCGGGCATCATGCTCAAGAAGACCAAGTGGTTCGCCGGCGAGGCCTGCCCCTTCATCATGGAGCTCCCTGCATACCACATGCCCGCGCTTCGCAGCTACCTGCTTCACATCTGGGAGCGCGTGAAGTCCTTCATTGTCAAGGCCGGTACGATTATCTTCGCCGCCACCGTGCTTGTGTGGTTCCTCTCCAACTTCGGTTGGGTCGACGGCGTTTTCCAGATGCTCGACCCCGACATGGAGATCACCGACCCCAACGTGACCAGCTACATGGATTACTCCATCCTCGCTGCGTTCGGCAGCGCCGTGGGTATCATCTTTGCCCCGCTCGGCTTTGACTCCTGGCAGGCCACCTCGATGACCATCACGGGCCTCATTGCCAAGGAGAACGTTGTCTCCACCTTTGGCACCCTGTACAACCTCGCCGACTTCGGCGAGGGCGATGCCGAGATGTGGCAGGCTTTTGGCACGATGGTTTCCAGCACTGGCGCCATGATCGCCTTCGGTGCCTTCAACCTGCTGTGCGCCCCCTGCTTTGCCGCCATGGGTACCATTCGCAAGCAGATGAACTCTGCAAAGTGGTTCTGGATCGCTATTGGTTATGAGTGCTGCTTCGCTTGGGTGGTCGCCCTTATGATCAACCAGTTCTACAACCTCTTCGCGCTTGGTCAGTTCGGCTTCTGGACAATTGTGGCATTTGCCTTCCTGGCACTTATGCTCTTCCAGCTCTTCCGCCCCATGCCGAAGTTCGACACGGAAAAGTAAGGTAGAGTCAGCTCTAACGAGCAAGCAATGTCATTGAGTCGGGGTCGGAGGCTTGTGTCTTCGGCCCCGACTTTTCTGTAGAAACACTTTGGAGGGCCCCATGAATCCCCAGACCGTGGCCGTGCTCATCGTGCTCGCGGCCCTTTTGTTCCTTGCCCTGCGCGCACTCAAGCGCGGTACTGACAAAGGTCATTGCACCGGATGCAACGAGCAGGGTTGCAGCGGACATCCTCAAGATGGTGCATGCCCCTCTGTGAGCAAGGCGCTCGACGACATCGACCGCAAGCTCGGTCCCCGCGTGGAGCACACCGATCGTCCTGGTGAGAAAGAGTAGAGCAACAGCGTCGATGCGCCTGCGGCAACCCTGCGGTAACATTTATGTGTCAAAGTAGGCTGGCGATATATATGCGTGCTTGGACGTGTGTGCAAGCCGCCGGATGGAAGGAGTTGCCGCGCTATGGTCGAGGCGAATGATATGGGCTTTGATGAGGCGAAGGCCAGCATGCTCCACGAGGACATCGAGTTCGTGCTCCGTACCGTCGAAGAGCGCGACGTGCACTTCATACAGTTCTGGTTTACCGACACGCTCGGCAACCTCAAGTCGTTTGCCGCGACTTC
The DNA here is from genome assembly GCA_934654475.1 of uncultured Coriobacteriales bacterium. Lineage (GTDB taxonomy): Bacteria > Actinomycetota > Coriobacteriia > Coriobacteriales > UMGS124 > UMGS124. The sequence goes on along the minus strand of CAKUFZ010000001.1, from coordinate 28,945 downwards.
AGGCGAGCTCGACGACGCGCTTGAAGAGGGCCTCGGTTTCGACGGCTCGAGCGTAGCCGGCTTCTCGCCTGTCGAGGAGTCGGACTGCGTGGCGGTTCCCGATCCCTCGACGTTCCAGATTCTGCCGTGGCGCCCCCAGGAAAAGGGTGCTGCCCGCATGTTCTGTGACATCAAGACTCCCACCGGCGAGCCTTTTGAGGGCGACACGCGAGCCGTGCTGCGCCGGGTGTGCGACGAGGCCTACGATCGTGGCATGATTTGCAGTCTGAGCCCCGCCATCGAGCACTTCTACTTCAAGGACTCCAAGGGCGTCGAGCCCCTCGATTGCGGCGGGTACTTTGACAACATGCCGCTCGACTCGGGCAACGACCTGCGTCGTGAGAGTGTCCTCATGCTCGAGCGCATGGGCATCCCGGTGGAGTACTCTCATCATGAGAACGCCCCCTCCCAGCATGAGATTCACCTGCGCTATGCTGACGCCTCCTCGATGGCCGACGCCGTCATGACGCATCGTCTTGTGGTGAAGCAGGTGGCTCAGTCGCATGGGTGCTATGCGTCGTTCATGCCCAAGCCCTGTGCGGCTTATGACGGCTCGGGCATGCACCTGCATATCGCGCTGCACAACCTCGACGGCGTGAACCTTTTCTATGATCCGCACGACCCGGATGGCTACCAGCTCTCGCAGACGGCAAAGTACTTCCTGGCTGGCCTTTTGCGTTATGCGCCCGAGTACACGCTGCTTACCAACCAGTATGTCAACTCCTACAAGCGCTTTGTCAACGGCTTCGACGCCCCGCTCTATGTCACCTGGGCGCCCGCCAACCGTTCCGCACTTGTGCGTGTGCCTCACTACAAGGCGGGCAAGGTTTTGTCCTCACGACTTGACCTGCGCAGCCCTGACCCGGCCTGCAACCCGTACCTGGCTTTTGCCGGTGTGTTCGCGGCTGGTTTGCGCGGCCTTGAGGAGATGCTGCCGCTGCCTGCTGCCCTGCCGCAGAACGTGGCAAAGATGAGCGAGGCCGAGTTGAGCGAGATGGGCATCAAGCGTCTTCCCTCCACGTTGGGCGAGGCCATCGAGAACTTCGAGTCCTCCGAGCTCATGCGCAAGGTTCTTGGCGAGCATGTCTTCGACTACATCGTTGCCCAAAAGAAGGCCGAGTGGGCAGAGTACTGCTCGCATGTTGGGGCTTGGGAGCTCGGGCGCTACCTGCCCATGCTCTAGATTGCGACATACGTTCAAAAGGGGAGAGGAAGGGTCTTGGACAAGATTGCAAGCTTTACGGTAAACCATGAGGACCTTGAGCCTGGCATTTACGTCTCGCGCAAGGATCGCATCGGCGCCGAGTGCATCACCACGTTCGACGTGCGCATCACGCAGCCTAATGACGAGCCTGTCATGGGTACGGGTGAGGTCCACACGATCGAGCATCTCGGCGCGACGTTTTTGCGCAACGACCCCGAGTGGCGAGAGCGCACGGTGTACTTCGGGCCCATGGGTTGCCGCACGGGCTTCTATGTCATCTTTGCCGGCGACCTTGAGAGCAAAGACGTTGTCGATGTGCTGACGCGCATGTTTGAATTTGTGCGCGATTTCGAGGGGGACATCCCCGGTGCCGCCCCGCGTGACTGTGGCAACTGGCGTGACCAGAACATCGACTTTGCCCATTGGTATGCCAGGAGGTTCCTGGAAAACACGCTGTACCGCATCGACGATGCGCACATGAACTACCCCGCGTAAAGATTGACGCTATGGGGCCGTATCGCGTTTGAGGCGCGGTGCGGCCCTTTTGTGTTTCTGTCTCCCATTGCTCCTTGTCGTTTCAAAAAGAGGCGCCCGCCTGGCTTTGTGTCGGACGGGCGCCTCTCGTTTGCAGGCTTTTTGGGCTTGCTTGTATGTGCTTCGGAGGTTAGCGGGTCTTGAGCCAGGTATCGACGTCGGCAGCGCAGCGCATGCCTTCGTCGATGGCGTTGACGACGAGACTTGCGCCGTGGCGCGCATCTCCACAGACGAAGAAGCCGTCGCGGCCGGCCACCTTGAACATGTCGGGGCCGCTTTGTGCAATGCAGACAGGCAGGCGCCTTGCCCCGTTTGTCATCGCGATTCCCAGTGCGCCGAACGCTTCGGGCTCAGGGCCGGCAAAGCCGCGTGCGACCAGCACGAGATCTGCCGGGATAAGACGTTGTGTGCCTGCAACGGGCTGAGGCTTGCCGCCCTCCCAGCGAACCTCGCACACCTTGAGCTGGCGGGCATGGCCCTGCTCGTCAGCGATGACTTCGAGGGTGTTCGTGGACCACTGGCGCGGGTCTTCACCTTGCTTGGCTGCCGCCTCGAGCTGGCCGTAGTCGCTCGTGTACACGTTGGGCCAGCAGGGCCAAGGGTTGGATTCTTGGCGCACGGGCGACGGTGCGGGGTGATACTGCAGCTGCGTGACGCTCTTGGCCCCCTGCCTGAGTGCTGTGGCCAGGCAGTCGGTGCCTGTGTCGCCGCCTCCCACGACGACGACGTCAAGGCCACGGGCGTCGATTGACGGGGCTGTGCCGTCGAGGACGGCCTTTGTGGCGTCCGTGAGGTAGTCGAGTGCAAGCGTGACGCCCTGGGCCTGTGCGCCGGGGACATCGAGCGTGCGTGCCTTTCTGGCTCCCGTGGCAACGACGATGGCGTCGAAATCCCCGGTAATCTCAGAGCTGGCCTGGGTCTCGAGCAGAACACGGCACCCGGCTTCTTCCAGCAGGGCAACGCGGCGCATGATGACGTCTTTGGGCAGCTTCATGCAGGGGATGCCGTACATGAGCAGGCCGCCTGGGCGGTCCGCGCTCTCGAAGACGGTGACGTCATGGCCGGCCTGGGTGAGCTGCCAGGCGCAGGCCAGGCCGGCAGGTCCCGAACCCACAACGGCGACGCGCTTGCCGGTTTTGACGCGGGGAACGGGAGCCTTGACCCACCCCTTTTCGAAGGCGTGCTCCACAATGGCACGCTCGTTGTCTCGGATGCAGGTGGGGTCGTCGTGCAGGCCCAGGTTGCATGCCTTTTCGCACAGCGCCGGGCACACGCGCCCCGTGAACTCGGGGAAGGGGTTTGTAAGCGTCAGACGCTCATAGGCTTGTTGCCAAAGCCCGCGCCACACGAGGTCGTTCCACTCGGGAATGAGGTTGTGCAAGGGGCAGCCCGAAAGGGCCCGAGAGGCGCCGAAGGCTATTCCCGACTGGCAAAACGCCACGCCGCAGCCCATGCAGCGACCGGCCTGCTTGCGCTGGGTGTCGTCGTCGTTGGGCACGGCAATGTCGTTCCAGTCGGCGAGGCGGTTGAGGCAGGGCCGTGTGGCGTGGTCGACGCGCTCCTGTGTGAGAAATCCACCAATCTGTCCCATCGTCTCTCCTTATGCCTGGTTGCCGGTCATGACCGCGAAGGCGTCGCGCAGCGCGTCGTCATGCGTCTTGCCCTGGTCTTCTTCGTTTGCAATGAGCGTGAGCATCCGGTTGTAGTCGGTCGGAATGACCTTCTTGAAGCGGTGCTGCACGTTTTCAAACTGGTAAAGCATCTTGATGGCGCGCGGCGAGTTCGTCGCCTTGACATGGTTGGTCATGAGGGTGCGAATCTGCATGATTTCCTCGGGGGAGGGCGCCTCGATGGTCACCATGTCGTGGTTGGTGCAATCGTCGAGCGTCTCGAACTCGTCATAGACGTAGGCGACGCCGCCGCTCATGCCTGCTGCGAAGTTGAGGCCCACGGGACCCAAGATGAGCACGACGCCTCCGGTCATGTACTCGCAGCCATGGTTGCCCACGCCTTCGACCACGAGCGTCGCGCCGGAGTTGCGGACCGCGAACCTTTGTCCCGCCATGCCGTTGACATAGCCGCATCCTGCGGTGGCGCCATAAAACGCAACGTTGCCGATGACCATGTTCTCGTCGAACTGGATGGGGGTCGCGGGGTCGGGATGCACGGCGAGCGTTCCTCCCGACAGGCCCTTGCCGAAGTAGTCGTTGGCGTCGCCGCAGATGTTGAGCTCGATGCCTGCGGGCAAGAATGCCCCGAAGCTCTGGCCGCCCGACCCGGAGCAGTCGATGCGAATGGAGCCCGCGGGCAACCCCTCCGGGTAGGCCTTCGTCACCGTGGCGCCCAGCATCGTTCCCACGCAACGGTTGACGTTGGTGATGTCGGCGTGGAAGCGGGTGGGTGCAAGGCTGTCGCGCGTCGTCTGGGTGAGTGGCACGAAAAGCGTTGCGTCAAGGGTCTTGCCAAGCTTGTGGTTGAACGCCATCGCCGGGTCGAAGTGAGGCGTGTCCGCGCCGGGGATGTTTGCGCCGAAGACGAGCTCGGGCTTGGCGAGCACGGCAGAAAGGTCGAGCGTGTTGGCCTTCCAGTTGCCGGGGATCTCGATCTGGTGCAGCAGTTCCACGTGACCCACCATGTCGTCGAGCTTGCGGAAGCCCAGGCGAGCCATGATGCCCCTGAGCTCTTCTGCGACGAAGAGCATGAAGTTCACGACGTACTCAGGCTTGCCGGTGAAGCGGGCGCGCAGGTGCTCGTTTTGCGTGGCGACGCCCACGGGGCAGGTGTCCTGGTGGCAGTCGCGCTGCATGAGGCAGCCTAGGGCGATGAGCGGCGCGGTGGCAAAGCCGAACTCCTCGGCGCCCAAGAGGCACGCGATGGCCACGTCACGGCCCGTGAGGAGCTTGCCGTCAGCCTCAAGCATGACGCGCGAACGCAGGCCGTTCTGCAAAAGCGTCTGCTGAGTCTCGGAAAGGCCCAGCTCAAGCGGCAGACCGGCGTGGTAGACAGAGTTACGCGGCGCGGCACCGGTGCCTCCGTCGTGACCGGAGATGAGAATCTTGTCGGCTCCGCCCTTGGCCACGCCGGTGGCGATGGTGCCCACGCCCGTCTCGCTTACGAGCTTGACTGAGATGTCGGCCGCGGGATTGGCGTTCTTGAGGTCGAAGATGAGCTCGGCTAGGTCCTCGATGGAGTAGATGTCGTGGTGCGGCGGCGGCGAGATAAGGCTGACGCCCGGCGTCGAGCGGCGCGTCTTGGCGATCCAGGGGTACACCTTCTTGCCGGGCAGGTGGCCGCCCTCGCCGGGCTTTGCGCCCTGGGCGAGCTTGATCTGAATCTCGCGGGCCGTGGAGAGGTAGCGGCTCGTCACGCCGAACCTGCCCGAAGCCACCTGCTTGATGGCCGAAAGCGCCGTGTCGCCGTTGGCCAGCGGCACCTCGCGCACGATGTCCTCGCCGCCCTCGCCTGTGTTGGAGAAGCCGTGCAGGCGGTTCATGGCGATGGCGAGCGCCTCGTGGGCCTCCTTGGAGATGGAGCCGTAGCTCATTGCGCCCGTCTTGAAGCGCTTGACGATCTCGCTGGCCGGCTCGACTTCGTCAATGGGCACGGGCGTGCAGGTGCGCGTGTCAAAGTCGAGCAGGTTGCGCAGCACGACGGCGCGACCGGGGCGGTTGACGATGGAGCTGTAGGCGTCCCAGGCCTCCTGCGAGCCCGTGCGGGTGGCCGTTTGCAGCGCAAAGATGGTCGTGGGGTCGATGAGGTGGTCTTCCTTGCCCGGCCTCCAGGCCGTCTCACCCGAGTTGGGGAGCTGGTCGGGCACGGCGCTGGCCGCAATGGCCAGGGCGCGGTCGTACTTCTCGTTTGCCTCGCGTGCAAGCTCGTCAAAGCTCAGGCCTGCAATGCGGCTGACCGTGCCGGTGAAGCAGTCGTTCACGACGTCCTCGGCGATGCCGACCGCCTCAAAGATCTGCGCGGAATGGTAGCCCTGGATGGTGGAGATGCCCATCTTCGACATGATGGACACGATGCCCGCCGTCACGGCCTTGTCGAAGTTGGCGATTGCCTCGTTTTCAGGCAGGGCGACGAGGCCCTTGCGCACGGCGTCGCGCACCTGGGCGTGGGCGAGGTAGGGGTACACGGCGCTTGCCGAGTAGCCCACAAGCATGGCGAAGTCGTGCGTGCTCACGGCGTCGCCCGTCTCAACCACCAGGTCGGTGCGGGTGCGCACGCCTTTGCGGATGAGATGGTGATGCACGCGGCCCAAGGCCAGAAGGCTCGGCACCGGCACCTCGCCGGGCGTGACCCTGTCGGAGAGCACCAGTATGTTGCAGCCTGCCTCCACGGCTTCAAACGCCTGCTCGGCAAGGGCGTCGAGAGCCTCGCGAAGTCCCTGCTCGCCATGGGCGCGCGGATAGGCGCAACGCAGCCTTGCGACCTTGAACCCCGTCTTCTTGATGGAGCAGATGCGCTCGAACATCTCTCGGTCGATGATGGGGGCTTCCAAGCGGATGCGGCGGCAGTTGGCGCTGGTGTCCTCGAGCGCGTTGCCGTGGTTGCCGAGGTAGGAGATGGTCGAGGTTACGATCTTCTCGCGCAGGGCGTCGATGGGAGGGTTGGTGACCTGGGCGAACAGCTGCTTGAAGTAGCTGTAGAGCTTGCGGGGCTGCTCGGAGAGCACGGCGAGCGGCGAGTCGACGCCCATGGAGACGAGGGGCTCGTGGGCGTTGCTCGCCATGGGGGCGATCTGCGACACGACGTCCTCGTAGCACACCCCGTAGCGATTCGAGATGCTGGCAAGTGTTTCGCCTGCGGGAACCTCGAGTTCGGGGAACTCCTGTCCTGCGCCTTCGGCGTCATACCCCTCGGGCAGCGGAAGGCTTGCCGCGCGAATCATGTTCTTCTGAATCCACTCGTGCCAGGGGCGCTGCGAGGCCATGTCCTCTTTGATCTCGTCGTCCCACACGACGCGTCCCTGCGCCGGGTCCACAAGAAGCATCTGTCCGGGCATGAGACCGCCCTTGAGCAGCACGTTTTGCGGAGGAATGTCGAGCACGCCCGTCTCGGAGGCCAGAATCAGGCGATCGTCGCGCGTGAGCGTGTAGCGAGCGGGGCGCAGGCCGTTGCGGTCGAGCACGGCGCCCATGCGCACGCCGTCGGTGAACGCGATTGCGGCCGGGCCGTCCCACGGCTCCATGAGGCACGACTGGTAGGAGTCGAAGTCATGGCGGCGGGCGCTGAGCGAGTCGTTGTTGTCCCAGGGTTCAGGCACGAGCATGCTCATGGCACGCGGCAGGCTGCGCCCGTTCATGTACAGGAACTCCGCCACGTTGTCCAGGATTGCCGAGTCGGAGCCCTCGCGGTCGATGATGGGCAGCACCCGGTCGAGGCGGGGAATGATGGGGGAGTACAGGTCGGCTTCCCGGGCGCGAATCCAGTTGACGTTGCCGCGCAACGTGTTGATCTCGCCGTTGTGCACGATGTAGCGCTGGGGATGCGCGCGTTCCCAGGAAGGCGTGGTGTTCGTGGAGTAGCGCGAGTGGACCAAGGCGATGGCCGTCTCGACCGTGGCGTCGGAAAGGTCCAGGTAGAACGTCCTGAGCTGGCTGGCAAGCAGCATGCCCTTGTACACGATGACGCGTGCGCTCATGGAGCAGACGTAGAAGACGTCCTTTTGCGGCATGCCCATGCCCTGGGCGCGCTTCTCGATGGAGCGGCGTGCGATGTAGAGGGCCCGTTCGAACTCCATGCCGCGTTCAACCGTGCCTGGTCGCACCATGAAGGCCTGCCAGATGCGCGGCTGGCAGGCTTGCGCCGTCGCGCCCAGGTCGTGCGCATCGACAGGCACCTCGCGCCAGAAAAGCACGGGGAGGCCGTTTTCAGAGCAGCACCGCTCTACGAGGGTGCGTGCCTGCTCGAACAGATTCTCGTCGCGCGGGAGGAACAGCATGGCGACGCCGTAGTCGCCCTCGTCGGGCAGAAGGCGGCCGCACTTCTGGGCCTCCTTGCGGAAGAACCTGTGCGGTACCTGGAAGAGGATGCCTGCTCCGTCACCCGTGTTCGACTCCAGGCCCGCGCCGCCTCGATGGTCCATGTTGAGAAGCACCGACAAGGCGTCGCTGAGCATCTGATGGGTGCGAACGCCCTTGACGTTTGCCAGTGCGCCGATGCCGCATGCGTCGTGCTCGAACTCCGGGCGATACAGTCCCCATGCCTTGGGCGGCAGGGTGGCGGATGCGTTCATACAAACCTCCAACGAACGTGCATGATGAGCGTCCCTATTCCCTGTGGTCAAAGAGAAGGGGATCGGGACAGACCAATGACATATTGAACTGTCCGCTTAGAATGTTTCGAAAGCGAAAATGCCGCCGCAGTTTGTTAAAACGTAACAATGGTGTCAGGTAACTCACATGGCTGTGATGAAACAACGAGGTTTGATTTGCCCAACAATTGAAATGGTTCTGCAACACATCTTTTTTAATCTCTGCAATAATGATTGATTGGAAAAGATTGCTTTTCTGGGTTCGTTTTTATGGGAGGTTGAGATGCACCACAAGACAGCCTTGTTTCTTTCACAGACGGCTGACGGTCACGAGCGTATGCGTCGCCTGTCGTCGGTGCTCGATGTCTCCATTTTGCTTGCAAGCGTTTCGCGCTTCTCCCAGGCGATTCTTGAGCGCGAATTCGACCTCGTCGTCCTGGAGACCAATGGTGTTCAGGCCTCGCAGGTTGAGAACATCGAGATGACGCTTGCCGACAGTTCGACCCCGATGCTGTTCGTGGTGACCGAGGGCCAGATGCCCGACCTGCACCTGCCCATGCGCCCCGTCGCCGATTTCATTTGCACCACGGCAAGCGACGCCGAATATGCCGTGCGTATCCGTCACCTGCTGTGGCCCGGCGAGGAGACCAGCGACGACGACGTCGTCAAGGTCGACGACCTCATGGTCAACCTCGCCACCTACCAGGTGCGTGTGGGTGACGCCCCCATCGACCTCACCTATATGGAGTACTCGCTGCTTGCCTTCATGGTGACCCACCCTGGGCGTGCATACTCGCGCGAGACGCTTCTGCGCCGCGTGTGGGGCTTCGACTATTGCGGCGGCTCCCGTACGGTGGACGTCCATGTCAGGCGCATCCGCGCCAAGCTCGGCCCCCAGATCTCCAACCACATCGAGACCGTGCGCGGAGTCGGATACCTCTTCAGGCTGTAGGCTTCCCCTTGGCCTGCGGGCTGTGTTCAGGGCTCAGACAGGTCCTCGTACCGAATGCTACGAAAACCCGGGCCAAGGGTGCGCTTCGCGCACTTTTGGCCCTTTTCTTGCATTCACTGCGGAACTCGCCCCGAACACAGCCCACAGTCCTTGCGCCGTAACGGCCTTCTTCGGGTTTGGGAGCTTCTAAGAGCTAGAGCCATTCGGTGACTTTGCTGATGAGTGGCGTCGGCATGCAGCCGCCGAGCCATTTGCCCCAGCTTGAATTCATAACGGGGAAGAAACGCAAGCGACGGCGGATGTTCTTGCGGATGGGTACAAGACTCGTCTCGTACAATTCGACGGCTTCTTCTGCACCCTTTGCCGCCTGCACAACGGCGGCACCGGCCAGCTTGCCGGAGTTGAGGGCAAACGAGATACCCTCGCCGGAGCTGGGCGACATGATGCCGGCGGCTTCGCCTGCCATAAGAACGCGACCTTCACCTGAGATGATGTCGTTTGCGGAGCGTACTTGGATAGCGCTGCCACCCTCGCGGCGCACGGCATCGCCAAATTGATAGCGCTGTCGCCACACCTCGATTGCCTTCTCGTGCATAGCGGTGACGCCTTTTGTCTTGGGGAAGAACACCGAGCCGATGATGGCAACCTCACCCTTGGGCACGATGTAGCCATAGCCATAGGCCGGGTCGATGTGGCGCGAGTAGATGCAGTCGAAGTAGGGCTCTATTGCGCCTGGTTGAATTGTTACGTATTCTTGCACGGTCGTGTAACTCTGCGTCTGCGGCCAGGAGGGGTGCGAGCGTCGCACGGCAGAGCGAGCGCCGTCGGCACCGATCACCCAACGTGCATGGACGTGCGCCTCGCGGCCGTCGCGGCGCAGCTGCACGTCGACACCGCATTCCTCGTCGGTGCAGCTCACGAAGGTGCTCTTGTCCCAAACGTCGACTCGGTCGGGAAGCAGGCCCAAGAGCCACTCGTCGAACATGGCCCGATCCACGTTGGCAAACCGCAGCGAGCAGGGCTTCTTAATCTTGCGATCCCAGTCGTAGTAGCGGAAGTTCACCCATGCCGGGTCGAGCACCATCCCGTGGGGAAGCGGCGCGACGTCTTCAAGGAAGCGCTGGGCATATTCGTTGAGCATGCCGCCACAGCTCTTGCGGCGCGGCAGCGACGAGCTCTCCACGAGCAGCGTGCGCAGGCCGGCCTGTGCCGCCTCGCGAGCCGCCATAATACCGGCAGGTCCTGCTCCCACCACAACAAGGTCGTAGTCTGTTGAAGCATACGGCTGTCGAGTGGTTTCGTTGGGGGTGCCGGCTGTTTCCACGGGGTTCTCCTCGCTATGTACGGCGGTGTGCCGCGTTGAATGCCTGAGTCTTCGCACGATGGCGAACGGCTGGTAATTTCAGATGAACGGTGGTTAATTGTACACGCCCATCGGGGCTGGGGCGCTGAGCATTTGGATGAGATACATCAAACTTGATAATGTAACGTAACACATTCAAACATTGACGCCTTCGCTTCAGAACGGGAGCGTACCTCTGCGATTGCCCTGCTCGGTACCGCGTGTTCAGCGCCGTCGTCTGTTCATTTGCTAGACCCAGTGTCCGTCCTTGTTTTGGCCGATAGCGCGGCATACCATACACATAGCATGTATGCAGGTGTAATGCGAATCGTCTGCGAGTGAGCGGCGGTTCGTTTTTTGTTTTCTGGAGGTGTTCGCTTGGTCATTCTCGGCATCGACCCCGGCCTTGCCAACACCGGCTGGGGGGTCATCGAGACGCGTGGCAGCCAATGCCGTGCGCGCGCTTACGGGTGCGTCCACACCGACAAGGGCCTCACGCTGCCCATGCGCCTGAAGCGCATCCACGACGAGATCGCCGAGGTCATCATGCGCTATTCTCCCATGGAGGTTGCCGTCGAGGAGGTCTTCTTCTGCTCGAACGCGCAGAGCGCCATCGCCACCGCCCAGGCGCGAGGCGCGGCGCTTGTGGCATGCACGGGGTGCGGGCTCGAGGTGGGCGAATACACCCCCATGCAGATTAAGCAGGCGGTGGCCGGCACCGGCGTGGCCGACAAACAGCAGGTGCAGTATATGGTCAAGAACCTGCTGCATCTGGAGCACGAACCCAAGCCTGACCATGCGGCCGATGCGCTCGCGGCGGCCATCTGCCATGCCCACCTGTCCGTCTGGCGCACCATGAGTCGCGCTCAGAACCTCTCCAAACCGTCTGCCAGCGCATATCGCGAAAGGGGCACGAGACTGTGATTTCGTTTCTCAGAGGTCGCATACAGGAAAAGACCGCCTTCTCCGTCGTTATCGACGTTGCGGGCGTCGGCTATGAGTGCGGTGTTTCGACCGTCACCGCCGCAAGCCTGCCCGCACCTGGCGAGGATGCGGAGTGCATGCTTTTCACTCGCATGCAGGTACGCGATGACGCCCTGTCCCTTTTTGGGTTCGCAAGCACCGATGAGCGGGCGGTCTTCGATAAGCTCGTGGGTGTTTCCGGCGTCGGTCCCAAGCTCGCCCTTTCGGTGCTCAGCACGTTTGCCCCCGACGCCCTGCGCGAGGTCGTGGCAACGGGCGACGAGAAGCGCATGTCGAGCGTGCCGGGCGTGGGCAAAAAGACCGCGTCGCGCATGATTTTGGAGCTCAAGGACTCGCTGGGTGCCCAGGCTCCCGCGCGCCTGTCCACCTCGCAGCTCGCTATGCCCGCGCCGCCGGCGGCCTCGGCACTCGACGAGGCGTGCGCGGCGCTTCTTTCGATGGGCTTTACCTCGGCCGAGTGCGACCTTGCGCTCAAGGGTTATGATGGCCCTGCCGCCGACACCTCGGCGGCGATTCGTTTCGCCCTCAAGCGCCTCGGGAGTTAATAGACGATGTGGGAAGCAGACCAGCAGGACCTTTGGGGCGACGGTGCCTCCGCGCCCGCCGAACGCGCCGTTACGCCCACGCTTACGGCGGAAGACCTCGACGTCGACCGCAAGCTTCGCCCCCAGCTCCTTGATGACTACGTTGGCCAGGAGCGCGTGAAGCAGACTCTGCGCGTGGCCATTGAGGCGGCCAAGCAGCGTGGCGAGTGCCTCGACCACCTGCTCTTCTTCGGTCCTCCGGGCCTGGGCAAGACCACGCTCGCCACCATTGTGGCAAACGAGATGGGCGCCCAGATCAAGTGCACCTCGGGCCCAGCCATCGAGCGGACCGGCGACCTTGCCGCCATCCTTACGAACCTGCAGGAAGGCGACGTGCTCTTCGTCGACGAGATTCACCGTCTGAACCATGCGGTGGAAGAGGTCTTCTACCCCGCCATGGAGGACTTTTATCTCGACATCGTAATCGGCAAGGGTCCTGCCGCCCGCTCCATCAGGCTCGACCTGCCGCGCTTCACGCTTGTGGGCGCGACGACGCGCTCCGGTCTTCTAACGGGCCCCCTGCGCGACAGGTTCGGCATCATCTCGCGCCTCGACTACTACGCGCCTTCCGAGCTCACGCAGATCGTCATGCGCTCGGCCTCCATCCTGGGGGTCGACCTCGACGAGCAGGGAGCCGCGCAGATCGCCTCGCGCAGCCGCGGCACCCCGCGTTTGGCGAACCGTCTTCTCAAGCGCGTGCGCGACTACGCCCAGGTTCACGGGGCTTCTCCCATCGATGCGCAGGTGGCAAGCGACGCGCTCGGGTTCTTCGAGGTCGACGAGATGGGCCTGGACTGGATGGACAACAAGATTCTCTCCACGCTTGCCCAGACGTTTATGGGCCATCCCGTTGGCCTTTCCACCTTGGCCAGCGCCGTCGGCGAGGATGCGGCCACGCTCGAGGATGTCTATGAGCCGTTTTTGCTTCAGCAGGGTTTGATCAACCGTACTCCCAAGGGTCGCGTGGCGACCCCGCGCGCATTTGAGCACCTGGGTCTGCCGGTTGCCGAGGCTGACGAGTGACGCGGCGACGCGTCGGTTTCAAAAGGAAGTGATGAGGCTTGTCTATTAAAAGCGACTATCTCATGGATATGGTCGCGCGGTTCTGCGACGCTGTGCTTCGCGGCATCGACGCTCGCCGTGCAGGCGATGCCTTTGAGGCGCGCGAGGACTTCGAAAGCGTCGTGGGCGGCGTGCTTGACATGGACGCGTCCTGTGCCTTGGCCCTGTCGAGCTCCTCGCTTGTCACGATGATGCAGCTCTCGGCCGTTGACGAGACGCTTGTCGTGTACTGCGCATATGCCCTGATGCAGGCTGCCGACACCTATGAGGCCGCCGACCCCGGCATGGCCCAGCTTCGTCGTGAGCAGGCGCAGGCCCTGGCTGACGCCTATGGGTTTGATGCCGACGTCAGCCCCCGCGAAGTGAGCGAGGCCCTTGCCGCTCGCGCCGACCAGTGACGTTCAGCCGCACGCTCGCACCGCTCAAAGGCGCTTCACGAAACCAGCATTATGCCGTTGCGATGCCATGGTAGCTTTTCAATGTGGCACGTAACATGCATGCAACATTCCAAAAAGGAAGGGAGCCCCATGGCAAGTGACATCGAGATCGCCCAGTCCGTAACCCCCCGCGAGATAGGTGAAATCGCCTCCAAGCTCAGTCTTGACGAGAAATATCTGGAACGCTACGGCAGCACCAAGGCAAAGGTCGACTACAACCTGCTGCGCGAGGAGAACCACACTGCTGGCAAACTCGTGCTTGTCACTGCCATCAACCCCACCCCTGCCGGTGAGGGCAAGACGACGACCACCATCGGCCTGGCCGATGCACTGACGAGCCTGGGCAAGAAGTGCGCGGTCGCCCTGCGCGAGCCGAGCCTGGGCCCGGTTTTCGGTGTGAAGGGCGGCGCTGCTGGCGGCGGCTATGCCCAGGTCATCCCCATGGAGGACATCAACCTGCACTTCACGGGTGACTTCCATGCCATCGGCGCGGCGAACAACCTGCTCGCAGCCATGCTTGACAACCATATCCAGCAGGGCAACACCCTGGGCATCGACCCGCGTCGCATCACCTGGAAGCGCGTGGTCGACATGAACGACCGCCAGCTTCGCTTCATCGTCGACGGCCTGGGCGGCAAGGCCAACGGAACCCCGCGTGAGGACGGCTTCGACATCACGGTTGCCTCCGAGATCATGGCGGTGCTGTGCCTTGCGCGCGACATCCCCGATCTCAAGGAGCGTCTGGGCCGCATTGTCGTGGGCTACACCTACACCGGCGAGCCTGTGACTGCCAGCCAGCTCAAGGCCGCAGGCGCCATGGCCGCCCTGCTCAAGGACGCCCTCAAGCCCAACCTCGTGCAGACGCTCGAGGGCACGCCTGCCTTCGTGCACGGCGGTCCCTTCGCAAACATCGCCCACGGCTGCAACTCCGTCATGGCGACGCGCATGGCCATGGCCCTCTCCGACATCACGGTCACCGAGGCCGGCTTCGGCGCCGACCTGGGTGCCGAGAAGTTCCTCGACATCAAGTGCCGTATGGCCGGCATCGCCCCCGATGCGGTCGTGCTCGTGGCCACCGCCCGCGCACTCAAGATGAACGGCGGCGTTGCCAAGACCGACCTCAACGAGGAGAACCTCGAGGCGCTTGCGGCCGGCATGCCCAACTTGCTCCAGCATGTCGCCAACCTCACCGAGGTCTACGGCATGCCGGTTGTGGTCGCCATCAACCGTCACCCCACCGATACGGTTGCCGAGCTGGAGCTCATCCAGTCTTCCTGCGCCGAGCAGGGCGTCAACGCCGTGCTTTCCGAGGTGTGGGCCAAGGGCGGCCAGGGCGGCATCGCGCTGGCTCAGGAGGTCCTGTGTCTTGTTGAGCAGCCCAGCGAGCTGAAGTTTGCCTATCCCACCGGCGCCAGCATCAAGGAGGCCGTCGAGGCTGTCGCCACGCGCGTCTACCATGCCGACGGCGTTGACTTCGCCCCCGCTGCCCTCAAGCAGATCGCTGCGCTTGAGGAGAACGGCTATGGCCACCTGCCTGTGTGCATCGCCAAGACGCAGTACAGCTTCTCCGACGATCCCGTCAAGCTCGGCGCTCCCCGTGGCTTCAGGATTGCTGTACGCGAGGTCAAGGTCTCTGCGGGCGCCGGCTTCGTCGTCGTGCTTGCCGGCAGCGTCATGACCATGCCAGGCCTGCCCAAGGTTCCCGCAGCCGAGAAGATCGACGTTGACGAGTCGGGCCGTATCACGGGGTTGTTCTAATATGGCGACGATTCTCGACGGCAAGGCCGTCGCGGCAAAGGTCAAGGCCGAGGCCGCTCAGCGTGTGGAAGTCCTGAAGCGCCAGGGTCATCCGTGCGGTCTGGCGGTCGTGCTTGTGGGTGACGACCCTGCAAGCTCGGTCTATGTGCGCAACAAGCGCAAGGACTGTGCAGAGGTGGGCATCGAGGCGTTTGACTACGACCTGCCCGCCACCTGCACGCAGGAGGAGCTTGAGGACCTTCTCGGCAGGCTCAACGCCGACCCGAAGGTCAGCGGCATCCTTGTGCAGATGCCCCTGCCGGCACATCTCGACGCCGAACGCGCTATCGCCCACATCTCGCCCGAGAAAGACGTGGATGCCTTCCATCCTGTCAACCTCGGTCGTCTTGTGCGCGGGCTCCCCGGTCCCAGGCCGTGCACGCCTGCCGGCGTCATGCGTATCTTGCGCGAGTACGGCATCGATGTGGCCGGTAAGCGCGCCGTCGTGCTGGGCCGCTCCACCATCGTGGGCAAGCCCATGGCCCTTATGCTCATCGCAAACGACGCCACGGTCACCATCTGCCACAGCCGCACGCCCAACAAGGCTGAGACGTCGCAGCAGGCCGATATCGTCATCAGCGCAATCGGCCATGCCAACCTCGTCAAGTCCGACTGGATGCGCGAAGGTGCCGTTGTCGTGGACGTGGGCATGAACCGCGATGAGAACGGCAAGCTCTGCGGTGACGTCGCCTATGACGAGGTGGCTGCCAAGGCCAGTGCGATCACCCCGGTTCCGGGCGGCGTTGGTCCCATGACGCGCGCCATGCTCATGCTCAACTGTGTCACGGCTGCCGAGCGTCTTGCAGGCATGGATTCCGCCTGGGCGCAGTAATTGCGTTAGTTTGTTGAGATTGGTGGGAATCTAAAGAAATGTGAACTTGGCTTCCTAAAGCCTGCACATTTCAGGTATTATAAGCGAGTGCGGTTCATAGGAGGACCGTGTTTTCTCGTAAGCGTGTCGACTCGATTCGCTTACTCGGTTTGCCCGTAAAAGGGTAGAAAGAAAGGCTAGACATGGCTCAGGGTACTGTTAAGTGGTTCAATCCGGACAAGGGCTACGGCTTCATCTCTCGTGAGGACGGCGACGATCTGTTCGTGCACTTCTCCGAGATTCAGATGGACGGCTTCAAGACCCTGGACGAGGGCCAGAAGGTCGAGTTCGAGATCACCACTGGCCAGAACGGCAAGCTGCAGGCCAGCAACGTCCACAAGCTCTAAGTTTTACTTTTAAGCGATTTTGCTGAGGGGCGGCCTTGTGCCGCCCCTTTTTTGTTTGTCGAGCACATTGCTTGACAAGCGCATCTGCTCGATATCAAGCAAACGGCGGCTTGTGCATCTATATATAGATGGAGTGTCGCAATCAGCCGAAAGCGGGCTACTCGGCGCGGATCCGAGAGATTTGCTCCAGTAGGCGAGGAACCGCCAGCTCGGTGTTGGCGCCAATCTCAAAGCGACAATACTGTTTGACCTCGGGCATCGCGTTCGCAACGCAGACGCTGTTGGGGATGGCTTTGAGCATCGAGAGGTCGTTCATCGAGTCGCCGATGGCAAGGACCTCCGTGGGCTGCATACCGTATGCATTGAGCAGCATGTTGATGCCGCCGAGCTTCGTGCGTCCCCTCAGCGCGACATCCACCCATTTGTCGCCGCAGGCACTGAACTCGAAATGCTCCGACAGCTCGCTCGAAAGGTCCTGTGCGAGCTTGCGAGCCCCTGAATAGGCAACGATGCCTAGCTTGCTTATCTGCGCGTCCTCAAGGCCGGCTGTTGCCGGACGCACGCGCGCTTCATGCAGGCTTTCTATCTTGCTGCGAACAAAATCCGCTTCCATGTCCATGACGTAGGGAGCTTCAGGGCCGTACACCACAAATCCCAGTGGCATGGGGTCGTCAATGACGCGCTGCAGGAGTGTACGTGCCGATTTCAAACCGACGGTCTCATGCAATAGCGTTTGCCCTGCTTGACGCACATCCATGCCGTTACAGGCAATGTAGTCGAGCCCGAGGTTGTCGAGCATGGGGCCAAAAAGCGCCTTGAGGGCAAATACTGGGCGCCCGGTTGTGGGTATGAAGCGTACCCCGCTGGCTTGAACGTGTCGGATGGCATCGACTGCCTCGGATGGCAGCCGATGATGCGCATCGAGCAGCGTGTCGTCCAAATCGCAAAAAACTGCCTTGACCGTGTGTGCAAGGGTCGTAAGGCTATCTATTCCGCCCAGAGGCGCGATATGTGGTGAGCAGGGCCTCTGGGCGGGCATGGAATCTCCTACAGAAGGGTCTCGTCGGCAATCTCGCAGAACTCGCAGGCGAGCTCTGCGAGATTGACGTCGGCTGCGGTCAGCGCCGCCATGATGGGGGAGCCCTGCGACAGGCTTGGCACTGCGTCGACGTCGAGCACGCGTGCGCATCCGCCGTCCCACACAAGACGCACGCAGGCAAAATCGCGGCAACCACATGCAAGGAAGGCGTCGAGCGCGCACCGTTCGACTTCGCTGCGAATAGCCTGGGCGTCTTGCTCGTTGTCGGCAAGGCTTTGCATATCCACGGGGACCTGCCACGTCGAGCTGTCGTCAAGCGCGCCCTTCACCTCGATGGGAGGCAGGATGAGAATGTCCGAAAGGTCGCCCATGATGCACACAATGAGCTCGACGCCCTTGATTTGAGGGCGCACGACGGCGCGCTTGTCGGCATCCTTGAATGCGATGAGCGCCTCCGAGAGCTCCTTTTGATCCTGCACTGCAACGCCGGGGTTCAAGAACTCCGCGCCATCGGCACGCAGGGTGAGCGGCTCGCCTGGGGTAAACGTGTTGGCTACGATGCTGCTGAGCTGGCCAGTTTGCAGCAGGGCGCCTTGGACCGACGGAGCCAGCGTGAGCTGCTTCACCTTCCCAGCGTCGATGCTGCCCTGGGCCAGTGCGTCCTCGATGATGTAGGAGAGCTGTGCGGCGTCACGGCAGCGCCTGATCGTGGCTGCGCCGGCGCCCAGGTAGGGGATACCCATCGAGTCAAGAAGCTCTTGGGCATCGCCTGCCTCGTGCCAGGCGTTTCCGTTGACAATCGCAAAGTCGGGCTTGGCCATCTGCAGTGCGACGGGCAGAAGGTCGTTGCATACGATGCAGGTTACCTCGTTGCCCTGCTGAGCGAATGCCTGAAGAAAGCCCTGGCTTGCCATCGTTTCGTCTTGTACCAAAATCGCGATGTTGCGCGGCATCGTTGTGTTGCTCCCTCGTCGATCGTGTCGATGTGATCGTTATTGCTCGTTTGAGCCACCCTTGTCACCGGGACGCCTGCGACGGCGAGTCGGAGCCTGGCTCGTAGAAGGAGTCGATCCCTCTGCGCCGGACGGCTTGTCCTGCACCGGTTTGGTGTGCCTGCGGCGTTCTGCCTGGGGACGCTGCTGCTTGGACCCTGCCTCAGGGGAGGGCGCCGTGCGCCTGCGGGGCTTTTGCTCGCCCGAACGATGAGACTCTTGCGGGGCGGCCTGACGCTGGGTGTTTTTGACCTGCGTCTGCTCGGCAGCCTGACCCTGTTGGCCCTGTTGAGCCGTGGCGGCGGCGCTGTGGTGACGGCGCGTGCGCTTCTGGGGCTCGCCGGCCGGCTCGGTCGCCTTGCCGGATTTGGCGCCGGCCTGCTTGGCGGCGTTTGCCTGGCGGCGAGGCTTGGCCGTGTCGTCTGCCGGGTTTTTGGCATCGCGCGTCGCGGGGGCCGTGCGCTTGGCGTCGGGGCTTGCCTTCTGCGTGCGGCGCGGTCGCATGCCGCCACCGCGCGGGCCGCGCTTCTGCTCTTCCTTCGGGGTCTGCGCCGTGTCGTTGCCCTGGGCGTTGCCTTCCTCGGCAGCCGGTGCGGGTTTGGACTGACGGCGAGGCTTGCGGGCGGGCGTTGCCTGCGCGGCAGGCTCGGCCTTGTCGGTCTTACGCTTGCGCGGGGTTCGCTGCGAATCGAGCAGCGACATGTCGAGCGCATAGCCGTCGCCCTCACCGTTTGCGCGGTCGAGCTCGGCAAGCTGCATGGCAATTTCCGCCGTGCCGAGCGCCTCGAGTGCCTCGCGCGTCACGGTGTCGGGGCGAAGCGGGATGTTCTGTTCCTTGGAACGCTTGCAGCAGCCTTCGCTGCAGGTCATGTCCTTGAGGGCGATGGTGAACGACTTGCCGTTCTCCAGGCGCAGGAGCAGGGTTTCCTTGGGCGTGTTGTACTCGACGATCTTCGCTTTGCCCAGCGGCGTGTCGATGAGGTTGTTCTTTTTTGGTGCGCGCTGCTTGAAGTCGCGGTATGCGTCGAACTCGTAGCGCAGGCAGCACATGAGCCTGCCGCATACGCCCGAAATCTTCGAGGAGTTGAGGGGAAGGTCCTGTTCCTTTGCCATGCGGATGGAAACGGGCTGGAACTGGCCGCCGAACCTCACGCAGCACAGCTCCTGGCCGCAGGGGGCGTAGCCGCCCGCCAGGCGCGCCTCGTCGCGCACGCCGATCTGGCGCATGTCGACGCGCTGGTGGAATTCCCCCGCCAGCTCGCGCACCAGGTCGCGGAAGTCCACGCGGTCCTCAGCGGCGAAATAAAAGACGACCTTTTCACCGCCGAAGAGAAACTCCACGCCGACAGGCTTGATGTCCAGGCCGCTTTCCTTCACGAGTTTCCTGAATATGGGCATGGCCTGCTCGCCTTGGGCCGCGAGGTCCTCGGCGCGCTCGATGTCCTTGTCTGTGGCGATGCGCACGACCGGCCGCAGGTCGCTCTTGCCCTTCAGCTCGGAGTCGGGGACCGAGAACGGGTCGGCCGTGGCCAAACCGAACTCAGTGCCGCGCTCGGTGGGAACGATGACGTGGTCGCCGGCCTTCGCCTGGCTTCTGCCAGGCAGAAACCACAGGTCTTGGGCGTTGAAATGCATGCGGACGGGGATTACGGTCGGCATGTGAGTGTCTCCTTGAGTTCTAGCAGCATGCCTTCGACCGCCAGTCGGGGCAGCGTGTTCTTCTCAACGCGTCGCATGGCGCGTCCTATCGTTTCGATGCAGCTGAGCAAGGCTTCTTGGGAAAGCCTGGAGAATGCTGTGACCGCGTCGGCAAAATCAATGCAAGCGGGCGTTGCCGCGGGGTTGTTTTGCATCAGCAGAGCATCGCGCAAAAGCGCGCGTTGTGCCCTCAACGCTGCCATGATACCCGAACGCGTTGCGGCGGTGAGGGCGCGTTTGTGGCGATCTTTCACTTCCTTGAGGGCCGTGGCGCTCAAAATCGCCTGGGCCTGGTCATACTCGGCCTCCTGGGCGTCTTGCAGGCTTTGGGTTGAGGCGGTGGCTGCATCGACGAGCGCAGCCGCGCGGCTCATCGCCCAGACGTCGTCGCGGCTCGCAAGGCCTGCAAGCGTCTTGAGCGCCATGTCGCGCACGGCCCATTTTGTCTCGTCGCCCAAGTATTGCGTCGCTTGCTGCGTGTCGGCGCAAAAGGCCAGGGCGGCCCGGCAGCGTTGCTCGGTCTGGTCTGTTGAGGCGCAAAGGTCCGCCACCGTTTGCTCCTGGCTTCTGGCGGGGAAGCGTATGGTTTGGCAACGCGAGACGATGGTGGGCAGCACGGCGTCGGCAGAAGTCGCCAGTAGGATGAAGACCGTGTCTGCCGGCGGTTCCTCCAAGCTCTTGAGCAGGGCGTTTGCTGAAGATGAGGTAAGAAGCTGCGCCTCGGCCATCATATAGACCTTAAACGGCGAGCAAATGGGGGACAGCTGCACGTCGTCGAGCATCTCGCGAATCTGTCCCACCAGGTATCCCGTGGCACTTTGAGGCTCGAGTCGGTGGATGTCCGGATGGGGGCGACCGAGGTCGGAGGGGCCGATTTGGTCGAGTCGCGACACGGCGGCGTTCGCCAAAAGCATGGCGGCGTCAGTTTTTGCCGAGTTCGCGGGACCCACAAGAAGGTAGGCGTGGCCTATTTCTTTTTGGTCGCAGAGCTGGCTGATCAGGTTGCCTGCGTTGCCCCAGGGGGCTGCGATCTGCGCGGCCTTCATCGGGGTTCCTCGGTGTCTGAAGGGAGCTCAACGGGTAGGTTGAGCAGGTCGCTCAAGGCATCACGAACGCGCCCCCATACCTGCTGCACGCTTCCAGAGGCATCTACGATGCGCGCGCGCTGCGCTTCGTCTCCTGCGAGCTGCAGGAACCCTTGGCGCACGCGCTTATGGAAGTCGTTGGGCTCGCGCTCCATGCGGTCGGCCCCTTGTGCGCAGGCACGGGTGTGGGCACGCGCGAGGTCCATGTCGAGCACGAGCGTGCGGTCGGGCTCGAGCGCCCCGCAGGCAAGCACATTTGCCTTGTGGACCAGATCGGTGCCCAGACGACGGCCGTGCCCCTGGTAGGCGACGGTCGAATCGTAAAACCTGTCACACAAGACCACGCATCCCCGCTCAAGTGCGGGTTGGATGACGCTTTCGACGAGCTGGGCACGCGCGGCCTCAAAAAGCAGCAGCTCAGCCATGGGGGAGATGTCGAGGTCCTGCTTGTCGAGGAGAAGCTCGCGCACTGCCTCGCCCAGGCGCGTCGCTCCGGGTTCGCGCAAACGCAGCGTTTCGCGACCCTGTGCGTGCAGAGCGTTTTCGACGAGACCGATCTGCGTCGTCTTGCCCACTCCGTCAAGCCCCTCAAAACTTATGAGGACGCCGGGGCTGTTGGGGCGCTCGTTGGTGGATGCGACGCTGGGCATGTGGACTCTTCCTTGTGTCGACGACAGTCTCGTGTACAGATTTGAAGTAGTATAGCTAATCGTTGTGTGTGCTGCGTGACTGCCTGTTATACGTGCATGACATGCCTTGATATTGGGGGTCGTGTTGGACCGAAGCCTGTTTTTCGAGATTCATCGGCAGTTCAACATAGAGCGTCGCGCGCTGGATCCACAGCGGCGTATCGTTTTCGACGATTTCTCGGCCCTTGCGCTCCTTAAGATTTCAGCGCCCCTGTCGGTGGGCGCGATTGCCAAGGAACAACTTATTTGGCCATCTACCATGTCTCGCCGCGTCTCGCGTCTTGTTGAGATCGGCCTTGTGTCGCTGGAACAGTCCCACCTCGATCGCCGTGTGAACCTCTGCGCGCTCACTCCGTACGGCAATGAGCTCACCGTCGAGCTTTGCCAGGCTTTTCTCGACAACCTTATTCCCGGCTCCTTGCTTGACCGTCTGGGGCTTGAACTCGCCGACGTCGTTTCCATCGTCGCTCGTATGGGGCGTGTCCCCATGTCTGCCAGCGGCCTTATCGCATTTTGCTATGGCATGCGTGCATGTCCGAGCATGCGGGTCACAGACATCGTGAATCTCACAGGACTGCAGCAGGCAACGGTCTCGATGACGCTGAGAAGCATGGAGGAGCAGGAGATGATGGAGCCGATATTGTTTGGCGGTGCCCGCGGCGACCGCCCTCACTGCAAAGGCGGCTTTCGCTATATCACGCGGTATGGGCGGGCATATGCCGATGAGTTGCTGCGTATGACAGACGCCCTTTGAGGGCGTCGCATGGCGTTTCCGTTTCCTCGAATAGTATATTGCGCGACTGGGGTGCGACTGGGTTTTTCTGGTGCTATAGTATGCGCGTATCCCTTTCCCTCATATCGGCACTGTGGTTGGCTATGTGCCCCTTTGCCAGGCCGAACCCATGTCATGTTGGGGGAGACAAATTGCAATGCAATGAAAAGGAGCACTCGTGAAGTTCTTCCTCGATACCGCGGATCTCGACGAGATTCGTGAGGCGGCGTCCTGGGGCGTCGTTGCCGGCGTCACCACCAACCCCTCCCTGTACGCAAAAATCGGTGGCAAGCTCGCCGATTTCGAGAACCACATCGCTCGCATCTGCGAGATCGTCGACGGTCCCGTCTCCGCTGAGACCACCGCTATGACGCGCGACCAGATTGTCGCAGACGGCCGTCGTCTGGCTGCCATCGCCCCCAACGTGGTCGTGAAGATTCCCGTCATGGCCGAGGGCCTGGCCGCCACCAAGCAGCTGGCCAGCGAGGGCATCGCGGTCAACATGACGCTCGTTTTCAGCGCCCCCCAGGCCATCATGGCCGCCCGCGCCGGCGCTCGTTACATCTCCCCGTTTGTCGGCCGTTTCGACGACATCGCCGAGGATGGCCTCAACCAGCTCAACGACATCGTTTCCTGCGTCAACAACTACGATTTCGGCCATGAGGTCGAGATTATCGCCGCTTCCGTGCGTTCTCCCCATCATGTCACGCAGGCTGCCCTTATGGGTGCCGACATCGCCACGGTGCCTTTCGGTGCGCTGAAGAAGTGCATCGAGCACCCTCTGACCGACCGCGGCCTTGAGCGTTTCCTGGCTGACTGGAAGAAAGTTGAGCAGGCATGATCGAGGACCCCTCGACGGGTGCAGAGCAGCGTTCGCCTGAAGTGACGAGCGCTCCGGCTCCCGAGAGCAAGCCCGCACCTGCTGCTGCACCTGCGCAACGGCCCGAAGGTGCCAAGCTTGCGACCGAGGTTCGAGCTGCAAAGGAGCTTGAAGGAGTTCAGGCGGGGAAGGCTGGCGCCGACCCCGCTCCTCTTGTTTCTGCAGCAGGTCAAGACGCCCCTTCTTCTGAAGGGAAAGAGGCCAAGCCCGCTTCTGGCCCGCGCCGTCGAACCTCCAAGGCAAAGGCCTCCGAAAAGAAGGGGTCGGCCAACAAGCAGGATGGCCCTGCAAAGAAAAAGCAGGCAGGCCAGAAGGCGGTTTCCGCAAAAGCCAAGCCTGCCGGTCAGCAGGATGGCCCCGTGGCAGAAAAGCCTGCCGAGCAGGTTGAGCCCGCCGTAAAGAAGGACCCGGTCGAGCAGAAAGAGGCCCCCGTAAAGGTTGGGCCTGCCGATCAGCAGAATGCCCCCGTGGCGGAGAAGCCTGTCGAGCAGGCCGAGCCTTCTGCAAAGAAGGAGCCTGCGGCACGTGTCGATGCTCCGAGAAAGCAGGAGTCTGCCGAGCGGGAGGAAGGCGCTGCGACGACCCGTCCCACTGCGCCTGATCAGGCCCCTGCCGATTCTGTTCCCGTGAGCCAGGATACCGCTGCTGCAGATGTTGCTTCCGCTAAGCCCGCGCCCGTCAAGCGCACTCGCACGCGCAACAAGTCGCGCGGACCCGTGTCTCGCAAAGACGACAAGGTTGTTTCCGAGAAGTCCAAGGAGGATGCGGCCCCCGAGGTTGTCGACGCCGCCGTGGCCGTTTCCCAGCAGGAAGCCACCGCGCCTGAGGCTGCCCCGGCTCCCGCTCCTTCGCGCGTGCGCCATCACAGTGCCGACGAGATTGACTTCGACAAGGCCGGCGTCGACGAGCTGCGCGACCTCGCTATGCACCGTCGTCGCGGAAGGCCTTCTCCGCAGAAGGAGGAGGCGCGTCAAACCATTCTTGACGCGCTTCAGAACCCCACGCCCGAGTCGCTCGAGGTTGCCCGAGCGGCGGCAAAGGTCCTGAGGGGAGCGGCCCCTCGCAAGAAGGCCCCCGCGCCCGCCCCTGTCGTCGAGGCTTCCTCGCGCGAGGAGAAGTCCAAAGAGGATACGCAAGCCTCTCAGACCTCCCAGGAGGGCGAAGCTCAGGCTGCTTCTGCTCCTGCCACTGCACAGGCGCCTGCTCAAGAGGATGTTTCCTCCAAGGCCGAAGCTCCTGCGTCGCAGGAAGTCTCCGAGGGCTATGGCTCGCGCCGTCGTCGTCACGATCGTAGAAGTGAGACGCGCGGCGACGATCGCGCTGCTCAGTCGCGCGCTCGTGAGGCGGGCCGTGACAGCAAGCCTTCCGATGACTCTCGCCCCCAGCGACCGCAGCAGGGCAAGCAGCAGTACTCCGATCGACCCGACCGCGGCCGCGAGAAGTTCGAGAAGAAGTACGGCAAGAACGACCGTCGCGATCGCAACGGCCGTCGCGAGCGCGAGTACGTGACCGGTCCGTCCCTTTCGCTTGAAGAGCTTGCCGCCCTGGCTGAGGAAGACCTCCTTGCCAAGGCCGACGAGTTGTCGATTGCCCATGACGGGGTCGCCAGCGCCTCCCTTGTCCAGGCGGTTTATGATGAAATGTACCGCCAGGAGGGCTTCTTCGACTTCAACGGTGTGCTTGAGCTTTCCAACGACGGCTCGGGCATCGTGCGCACCAAGGGATATTTGGCCAGCGATTCCGACCTGTTCATGCCTGCTGCCCTCATTCGCATCAATGGCCTGCGCCGCGGCGACATGCTCAACGGCACGGCAAAGGTCGCGCGTCCCGGTGAGAAGCGTCCCGGCGTTTGCAAAGTCTCCCAGGTCAATGGCAAGAATCCCGAGGAGCTGCGTACACGCCCCCGTTTCGGCGATCTCACGCCTGTTTTCCCGAGCGAGCCGTTGCGCATGGAGCATGGCAAGGACTCCATCCTCGGTCGCGTCATCGACTTGGTTGCCCCCATCGGCAAGGGTCAGCGTGGCCTGATCGTTTCGCCCCCCAAGGCCGGTAAGACCACGGTGCTCAAGAAGATTGCCGAGTCCATCTCTGCTAACAACCCCGAGGTCCATCTCATCTGCCTTCTGGTGGACGAGCGCCCCGAGGAAGTTACCGACATGCAGCGCTCCATCCACGGCGAGGTCGTTGCCTCGACGTTTGACATGCCCTGCGAGAACCACATCACGGTATCCGAGCTTGTCATCGAGCGCGCGAAGAGGCTCGTTGAGCAGGGAGAGGACGTTGTAATCCTGCTCGACTCCATCACGCGTCTTGCGCGTGCGTACAACCTTGCGCAGCCCGCCTCGGGTCGCATCCTGTCGGGTGGCGTTGACTCCACGGCTCTGTACCCGCCCAAGCGCTTCTTGGGCGCTGCTCGCAACATTGAGAACGGTGGCTCTCTTACCATTCTCGCCTCTGCCCTCGTGGACACCGGTTCCAAGATGGACGAGGTCATTTTCGAGGAGTTCAAGGGTACGGGCAATATGGAGCTCAAGCTCGACCGCGACCTGGCCGATCGCAGGGTTTTCCCCGCCGTCGACCCCGTCTCGTCGGGCACCCGCAAGGAAGAGCTGCTTCTCGACCCGGCAAGTGCCCCGCTTGTGTGGGGTGTCCGTCGCGTGCTCGCGAACATGAACAACAACGAGCGCGCGATGAACTCCCTCATCAAGGCCCTTCGTGCCACGGCCAACAATGAGGAGTTCCTCCTTCGCGCCGCAAAGAAGGCCCAGGGCAACGACTACATGGGTGATTTGTAGTCGTTCATCTGGCTTTGCCCATACTTGAGTCTTTTAGCACGGCCGCCTGCGGGCGGCCGTGCGTGTTTTTGGAAAGTCTCAATGCCTTGGTAATACAATGTTGTGTTTAAGCTGGTAAAACGGTATGCTTAAGGATGTTTTTTGTCGTATCCACTGTGCCGCAACAAGCCATGAGCAACGGAGTCGCATCTTGAAACGTTCTCAACCGTTGTTTGGTGCGGGTCGCCGCGTTCTCTGCGCGGCTGGCCTTGTCTGCGTTTTGGGCATTGGAATTCCTTGTCCTCAAGCATTCGCCGAACCTGTCGATCAGCCCGTCCAAACTGCCGAGCAAACCATGACGAGCGTGGCCGTAAGTTCCGCCCAGCTCGAGGAGCTCTCGCAGGCGGCCGGCCAATCCACGGCGCAGATTGTCGGTCAGATCGAGGACTCTCTCGCACAGCAGGGTATCGCGTCGGTCGTGACCGATGCATCGCAAAGTATTCTCCCCGTTGTTCCTTATGCTCTCGGGGCTGGCGCCGCCTTCTTGGGAATGGGCGTATTTGCGGCTGCCTTTTCTCTTTTCCGAAAAAAGAATTCGCACAATGCTTCATCAAACCATGAGGCTCGTAGCGATGCGATGGTAGCGGAGTCATCCCCCATGATCTTTAGCGCAACGCAGAATGAAAGCGCCGCATCTATCGAGGACACGGCATCTTTTATTGCCCTGGTCGACAGTGCGTCGGGCAATCCGGTTTCATACGACCAGGCACGTGAATTTGTTCTTGATGATGAGAGCGCCATGTTCGACCAACCTGCCAAAAAGGTGGATGCCCCAACGTCTCACGGCACCGTGTCGCCGTGTGATAGTGACGATTATGATGAGCTTGAGGGTTTTGCCGCGGGATACGCCGCGTCTTTTGGCGCTTCGGAGCCGGTAAGGTCTGGCTCGGCCCACCCCGACGATGACCCCGATAAGGGTCCAGGCGGCGGCGTTCCTCACCTTGAAGGAAAAGGCCATGCGGCTCGCGAGGCGTATGCCCAAACCGACCTTACAATGCCGTTCAACTGCGCTTCTTCCAACGATGAAAGCGCCTCGGATTTTGTCACGACGGCACGGGTTCTTGCTACGGGCTCTGGCAATGTGCACCGCGTAACGGTGCCGAGCAGCCATCTTGACTTTTCTGGGATGGATGTCATCGATGGCGTGTCGCCCGTTCGTCACAACGACCTGGCGGCTGACCCGCTCGTCGAGCGTGATGATTGGCAAGGTGTCGCGCTGAGTGAATTGCGCGCGCCTGAACAGCAACAGCCTGCACGTGAAGAGGGTCTCTCGACGGATGACTTTGTTTCTCTGATTGCCACAAAGGCTCAGCCTGCACCTCAAGTTAAGCGTCAGGATTATGTCGCACCTGTTATTGGGCCCGGCGTAGATGCACAGGCTGCCATGCGTCGTCAAGAGCTCATTCGTGCCTCTGCCTCGCCGGCGGCGGCTCTTCTTGTTGGTCGCGATGAGGAATTCCTTGCGAATCGTGCCGGACTGGCCGGCACCAGCGTTCGCCATTCGTACGAGGGGCGCTCCGAGGTTGCTGATGGTGCTCTGAATTCGCGGGAAAAGGCTCTGCAGAACTCGTCGCGCCGCCCAGGACCTGCTGCGGCATCCGCGATTTCTGTGACCCAGCGTGTCGGCGTGGACATGCAGAGTCAGAGTGTCGCGCCGGCGAGCTCGTTTACCCCGCCTCGTCCTCCTGCCAGCAGTGCGGTTGTTTCTGATCGAAGCCTCGCTGCGGCCGTTGCTGCCGCAAGCAGCGCATATGCCGCTTTCAACAGCTATTCGACGATGATTAGCGCACCTGTTGCCACGAGCGCCGAAGCGGGACAGGGGGAGCGTGCAAGCAGGGCGGCTTCTTATGCGTCTGCGGTTTATGGTGCGATCGAGCAGCCTTCGTCTTGTTTGCGCGCGCAGGCGGCCCCTGCGTATTCCCAGGGCGCTATTGCAGGGCAGTCCGCCGTTGTCGATATGTCCGTATCGGACGCCCCTGTTTCGTCTGCGTATATAGACCATATGGTGCAGGATGAGTTCGAGCATCGCCATGATTCGCCTGCGCAGCGCAATGCCGCTCTTGGGCGCATGCAAGTCATCAATGGCGCGGCGGTTGCGCCGGTCTCGGTTCGAGAGTCAAGGCATCGCAACAGGGCCTAATGTGGCGGCTACCAGTCGCTCAAAAGGTCATTGGGCTCTGTTGGGAGCTCCGCTCTCATAGATACGTTCCCATTGAAGGGGCGCAGGCTTATGTCTGTGCCCCTTCTTTTTTTGGCTGGTCCAGCCAAGCGTGTGGGTGACCTGAAGCAGGATGCAATAAAGGGGGCTGGCCCCGTCGAGGAACTTGCCGTGTCCGAAGCCTGCTTGTGAATGAGCATGAATGTGCGCGGCGCCGCGCCTGTGGCTCCCGCGCCCTTCCTTGGCCGGGAAAACGGGTCTAAACAACTATTATCCCCCGACTTGTGTCCATCCTGTGCAGTCGCGGCTCGACGCTTGCCCTCCCCCTGCAGCCGCGTGTATAGTTCTCCCTCGCGCCGCACCCCAGTCGATGCGGCCGCGCGAACCCC